>JARKPR010000080.1 GCA_029975165.1 Selenomonadales bacterium | reverse complement strand
AATATATAAATCCGCGGGGCCCCGTGGTGTAGTGGTCTAACATGCCGCCCTGTCACGGCGGAGATCGACGGTTCAAATCCGTTCGGGGTCGCCATAAAATGCGGAAGTAGCTCAGTGGTAGAGCATCGCCTTGCCAAGGCGGGGGTCGCGGGTTCGAATCCCGTTTTCCGCTCCATCTTCATATAGGGGCATAGCTCAATTGGTAGAGTAGCGGTCTCCAAAACCGTTGGTTGTGGGTTCAAGTCCTACTGCCCCTGCCACTGATGAAAAACTCTTTCTGGCTTGCAGAGAGAGTTTTTTTTTGCCATGTTTGTGGCAGGGGCAATGAATGTTGTTAATAAATATAAAATATGGTATAATTTGTAAAAAAGAACTAGGGGGTTGCGATGGCTGATTTTTTGGTTCGGCAATTTTACGGGTGGTGGGCTACCCTGGTTTATGGCGACCTATTCTGGGCGGCAATTTACGGGGTGGTCGCCGGGGGGGTGGCGGTGGTGGGCTACGCCTGGTTTACGGTGCAGCGGAAGAATAAACGGGTCGTCCGGATGCGGGCGACGCCGTGCCGGTATCTGCGTTTGCCGTTCGGACGCTGACGGCGGCGGCAGGGTCGCGGTTTCAACACGGAACATCTGCGGGCCGGTCCGCGGGTGTTCTATTTTGCATGCGCAGGCGAATGAAGGAGGGGTATGGAACCCGAGGACCTCTTGCCTTAGTATGGCAGAGAAGGTATAATGTAATTGAGCATATGCCCAAAAGAAGGGGAGGTCGGATGGCGAGACGGAGGTGTTGTGGGCTGGTGGACGAGGAGCCGTTCTGCCGTCGGTTTTTCCCTGAGGGAGGGACGGAGAAGGGGACGGTGAGGGTTTCCGTGGAGGAGTACGAGGCCATCCGGCTCAAGGACCTGGCGGGGCTTGACCAGCAAGCCGCCGCGGCCGCGATGGGTCTTTCCCGGCCTACCTTCCAGCGGATTCTGCGCTCGGCGAGGGTCAAGGTGGCGACGGCGCTGGTTGCCGGACGACCGATATTTATCGAGGGAGGTAATTATGTTATGAAGAACAGGGTTTTCGAGTGCCTGGAATGCGGGCAGCGCTGGGAGGAGGCGCCGTGCACGGCCGGCGGCCGGCACGGGTATGAGATCGCCTGCCCGAAATGCGGCGGCTTGCGGAAGATGAAGGTGGCAGAGGACGGCACGGGCACGGTGTGCGGCGGCGGCCAGCACCATCACGGCCATGGCCACGGCTGCTGCGGGGGGCATCACGGCTAAGATGAAGGTTACGGTGGTCGTCGATAACTGTATTCTGCCCAAGGCAGGGAAACCTTTCCGGGCCGAGCACGGGCTGTCGCTGCTGCTGGAGACGGCGGGCCGGCGGTTCCTGTTCGACGCCGGACCGAGCGAGGCCGCGGTCCACAACCTCGGGCTGCTGAATGTCAGGCCGGCGGACCTGGACGCGATTGTCCTCAGCCACGGCCATTACGACCACACGGGTGGGCTGGCGGCGGTGCTGGCGCAGGCCGGCAAGCGTCTGCCCGTATACTGCCACCCTGGCGTGTTCGCCAACCGTTTTTCGCTGACCGGGGGCACAGTCCGTTTCGCGGGCATGCCGCACGTGAAGGAACATCTGGCGTCGTTGGGTGCTGACTTTTGCCCGGTGGAGAAGCCGACGCCGCTGGCGGCGGGATTGACGATCAGCGGTCCGATCCCGCGGGGGACGGACTACGAGACGGGCGACCCGTTCCTCATGGCGGCGGACGCCGACGGGTGCTGCGGCCGAGAGCGCGATAGCGTGCCCGACGATATGGCGCTGTTTTATGGCGGCGGCGAGGGGCTGACGGTGATAAGCGGCTGCGCCCACGCCGGGATAATCAACGTTATCAGGCACGGTTTGGCGGTGACGGATTGCACGCGATTGCACGCCGTTATCGGCGGCACGCATCTCGGGCCGGCGTGCGCCGAGCAGCAGGAGGCGACGCTGGCGGAACTCGTGCGGATGGCTCCCGATCTGGTGGCTGCCAACCATTGCACCGGGTTTCATATGCTGGCGAGGTTGTATGTCTTGTTCGGGGCGAAGTTCGTGCCGGCGTTCGTCGGGACGACGATGGAAATATAGGGGAAATGCCAAAGGCGCGCTTGCGGATAAAAGCGCGCCTTTTATAATTTGTCTCCATGGATATTCTCTTTACAAAAAATGGCAATAAAGGACTGTGGTCCTAGATAATTGGGACTAAAGTCAGTAACGGAAAATTTTCAAAGATGATATTGTTAGGGCAGAAGGATTTTCATTCTGGCACGCAGAAGTAGAACATATGTTCGATTTGTGCGGAGGTATGGGGGAATGGAATATCGACTATGGACGTTTTCCCCGGCAGTGAAGTGGGTGCTGGATCAGGATGGGGTCTATTGGGTCAACAGTGAATACCTCGACGAATTTTTGCGGTTATATCATGACAATTTTAAGTAGTCTGGCAGACTACTTTTTGTTTCGGGAAAATATTTGGATGAGTTGTTCGATGTCTGCGGGCGTCAGCCCGCTTTCCTTGATTTTTTTGCCGAGGGCGATGTAGGGGATGTTTTCGCCGGACATGATGAACTTGAGGACGTCGGCCGGGGTGTCCTTCGGCAGGACGTCCGCAGGCAGGTGGACGTTTTCGAGATAGAAGAAGTTTTTGTCGGCGATCTTGAGGCCGCGGCATAGCTTATCAACGGTGGCTTCACGGGGGAATTTGATTATGCCGTTCTCAAGTTCGGAGATGGTGGATTGTTTTACGCCGGTGAGTTTTTCCGTCGCGGTCATCGACAGGCCGAGCGATTCCCGTAACGCCCGCAGGCGTTCGCCGCGAAATTCCATGTGAGGACCTCCGTAATTCGAATGAGCTAGGTATATTCGTTGCTATATTTCGAGTTGGTCGATAATTAACCTTTTAGAATAAGTCTATAATTATGCAATAGCGAATTAATTTATTCGAAATAATCTATTGACAATGTTCGAATAAATCGATATTATTACAGGTAAAAGGATATATATATCGAATATGAAGTGCGCGGCGGCGGGGAGAAGATGGGAGGTGCGGAGATGGCGAGGGTGAGCTTGTCGCTGTATGAGGAGGAAGGGCTGCCTGTAGAGGTCCAGGGTGAGCGGTTCGCTTTCGGCGAGGTGGTATATGTTACTTTAGGCGGGTTCGGCACGACGGATATGGTGTGCGTCCATCTCAGCCCCGCACAGTTGGCGGCTGTGGAGGAGGCGATCGTGGCTTACCGGCGGGAGGCGGTACGCGGCGGCGAACGGGGCGGAGCGGGATGAGGCTGGGGGACTGGCGCCTGGACCCGCCGCGCGAGCCGGCGGAGGCCGGGGTGTGCAGCGGCTGCGGCGAGGCGATCCTGGCGGACGAGGAGCGGCTGGTTTTCGAAAGCGGCAAGATGATCCACGCCCACACGGATTGCAAGGTACGGTTGGTGGACCGGATGCTGGGGCTTGTTTGAGGGATTAAATAGGAGGGATTGCCGGTGCGGCGGTTTGTTTGCGGTGGTTGCGGCCATGTGTGGTATAGCGCGGCGGCGGGGGACAAGCCTTGCGAGGCGTGCGGCGGGAGGCTGCGGGAGGAGGCCGGGAACGGTGACGGTGAAACGAGGTGGCGGGCGGAGTTTCCGCGAGGTTTTGCCGCCGTCGCGCTGGGCGGAGGCGGAGCTGTTGTTGCGCAGTCTGGCGGCACGCAGGGGGTGCGGCCGGATGCAGGTCGGCCGGTTCCTCCGCGAGTACCGCAAGAGGCGGTCTGCTCGCGGCGCGGCGGCGAGTGAGGAGGCCGCTGGTCAATGGGGGGGCGGAGATGCTGCTGGCAGCCATTTGCACGCAGGCGAGGGTGGATGTCGAGGCGATCTTCGCGCATGTGACGCAGTTCAGACGAGCGTGCGCCGAGGGGCGCCTGGCCCGGTACGTGGCGATGAACGGTATGCCGCTGGCGACGGAGGACGAACGGACGGCGCTGTGGTGGTATACCGACCGGCGGATTCTGCCGAAGGAGCTGGTGGCGATGGTGCGGGCGATCGGCCAGTACCGGCGGCATTGCCGACATTGCAGCCGTGCGGCGGGGAGGGGCGATGATGGGTAGTTGGTACAGCGACGAACGGCTGGAGGAGGTGCTGGCGGGGTATCCGCTGCTGCGGGCCCAGGCGGCGATGGAGGCGGCGGAGCTGCGGCACCTGTTCCCGAACTGCACGCGGCGCTACGAGGACCTGACGCCGGGAGGCAATCCCTCGGACGGCACGGGGGCGTACGCGGTGAAGCGGGAGGAGCGGTCGGAGAATATCCGGCGGGCGCGGGCGATCGAGATCGCCTGTGAGGCGCTTAGCCCCCAGGAACGGGAACTGGTGCGGCTGCTGTATTTCGAGGGGTGGGGACGGTACCAGGCGAGGCTGCGCCTGGGGATACAGAAGTCGTATCTGTTCAAGATCCGCCGCAGCGCGCTCGATAAACTGGCGGCGATTCTTCTGTAGGGGAGGGGGCGTCCCTTGACAAATACCGCCGGACGGTTATAGACTGGTCTCGGGCCGTGCCCCTTGCCGTTGGCAAGGGGTGGCTGATTTTGACGGCCAGGAATTTCGACGGGAGAAGAGTTCGTGGCGAGATGGGCTTATTGGCTGATTGCGGCGGCGGCGGCGCTGTGGGGGATAATTTCGCTGTTTGTAAAAGGTCTGACGGCGTACGGTTTTTCGCCGCTGCAGATCGTGGCCGTGCGGGTGGCGATCAGCGCGGCCGGGCTGGCGGCGTACGCGGCCGCCAGGGACCGGGACGCGCTGGCGATCCGGCCGGCGGACGGCGGCCTGTTCGTCGGCACGGGGATTTTCAGCGTCCTTTTTTTTAATTGGTGTTATTTTACGGCGATCGGGACGACTTCGGTGGCGGTGGCGGCGGTGCTGCTGTATACCGCGCCGGCGTTCGTGGCGGTGCTGTCGCGGCTGGTGTTCGGCGAGGCTCTGACCGGCAGGAAGGCGGCGGCGGTGGCGGTGACGTTCGTCGGCTGCGCGCTGGTGGTCGGGGTGCTGCCGGGCTTCGCGGGCACGGTTTCGCCGCTGGGCCTGATGACCGGCCTGGGGGCGGGGGCGGGCTACGCGCTGTACAGTATTTTCGGCAAGTTGGCGCTCCGCAAGTACCGGGCGCTGACGGTGACGATTTATACGTTTATTTTCGCGGCGGCGGCAAGTCTGCCGTTCAGCGGTCTATGGGAAGGGCGGGCGCTGTTCGCCGCCTGGCAGGTATGGGTGTATGTCGTCGGGCTGGGGCTTTTTTCGACGGTGCTGGCTTATCTGCTGTATACGGTGGGGCTGACGTATGTGGAGCCGGGCCGGGCGGCGGTGACGGCCACGCTGGAGCCGCTGGTGGCGGCGACGGTCGGGGCGGCGGTGTTCGGCGAGGCGCTGACCGGCTGGCAGCTGGTCGGGATGGCGATGGTGATAGCGGCGGTGGCGGGCGTGCAGAAGGGGGTGGAAGGCGATGGATGAGAAGCGCCGCGAGCAGGAAGAGGCGGACAGGGATAGGCAGGAAGTGCCGGCGGAGATCAATCCCTGGCGGGATATCTATTTCCGGCCGCAGGCGACGACCCGCTGGCTGCTGGCCAACGAAACGGCCAAGTCGGCGCAGATGCTGTGGCTGTCGTTTACGGCGCTGTTCATTGTGGGGCTGTTCCTGGTGGTGATGTTCTATCCCGGCAGCTTCGACCACCGGGTGACGAGAATGCAACTGGTAGTTTATACGCCGCTTATTTTTCTGTTTTCCTGGATTTATTTCCTAGCGGAGAGTTATCTGCTGTGCGTTTTCAGCAAACTGATGGGAGGCCGGTGCGAGGTCCGGGAGATGCGGGTGGTGAACGCGTTCACGACGGTGATCCCCGGCGTGGTACTGGGCCTGGCGCGGCTGATGGTGCTTTTCTTCGTCGGCCGGCAAGGGCTGCTGGTGACGCTGGTGGATAACGTTGTCCTGGGATGGTCGGTGTATATCACGCTGAGCGGGGTGGCGGTTGCGACAGGTATTACCGCCTGGCGGGCGCTCGCGGTCTGCCTGGCTTCCGCCGGGGTGTGGCTGGCGGCCGGCGCGGCGGTTCTCCAGGGGGCCAAAATGTTGTCCGGCTTGCCGTAGCACGGGCCGTGAATATGGATGAAGAAAAAGCCTGCAGTTACCGGCTGCAGGCTTTTGGCGTTAGATGGTGGTGCGGAGGGGGGCGACGGCAGTGTCGCCGCTTTGGCCGTAGTAGATGATGTCGAGGAAGCGCACCGGCCGGTCGGCGAGGTTGCGGTAGAAGTGGGGCTTGTCGGCGTGGCAGCGGATGGCGTCGCCGGTTTCGAGCCGGTAGGCGTCGGCGCCGATGACGATTTCGATCGCGCCTTCGATGAGGAGGATGTATTCTTCGGAGTGGCTGGCGTGGGGGTCGGAGGCGTGGGAAGCGCTGGGTTCGAGGGTGACGACGAAGATTTCAAAGTGACGGTCGCGTTCGAAGGGGAAGAAGGGGAAGATTTTGACGCCGGCCGCGTCGTCGACGACCGGCGGGATATCGGTACAGCGGACGATTTCGACCGGGGGGCGTTTTTCGGTGATGAGTTCGCTGAAGGGGATGCGCAGGCCGAGGGCGACCTTCCAGAGGGTGGCTACGGTGGGGTTGGATTCGCCGCGCTCGATCTGGCCGACCATCGCTTTGCTGACGCCAGAGAGTTCGGCGACCTTGTCGAGGGTGAGGCCTCGGTTGCGGCGGATTTCCGCGAGGTTGGCGCCGATGACGGCCGACAGGTTGTCCATGGCGGTTCCTCCGTGCGTGCGTTATATTATCCGTGTGTATAATATAACATGTGAAGATAATGCCGGCAAGACAGCTTTTTGATTTGATAAAATTTAGGCGGGTAGTGTAAGAAGAGTATTACGGCGAAGAGGGGCGTTGGCGGGCGGCGAGGAATCCTGTACCCGGGAAGCTGCCTAGGTCGTCATAGATTACGGCTGTCGCATAGGCTGCGGCCAGGAGAAGGCTCGCCCACGTGGATTTTGCGTAATAGCAAAAACCGCCTGAAAGGGAGGTTTTCCGCTATGAGCATTCCAAGGGATGAGAAAGGCCGTTCAGAAGTGCCCAGATGCAAGGCGCACCGGAGGGTGACACCGGAAGCGTACACGAACGTACGCTGAAGATGGCAGCCGAGGAGCAACGCCGCAGATGGGCGCTTCTGGACGGCCTATTAGTTTTGCCACAATATCAATATTCCCAGAACATGCGCTGGATTTCAGCCGGGTCATTTGTTTTCGTCAGCGCCAGCATGAGCAGGACGCGCGCTTTTTGGGGGTTGAGGGTGTCGGCGGCGATGAAGCGGCAGTCGTCGTCGCAGACGGCGCTGTTGCGGGTGACGATGCCGCTGGCGACGCGGGTGCTGCGGACGATTACGGTGCCGCGACAGGCGAGGGCGGCGAGGTGGCCGCGGACGGCGGCGGGCATGCCGCCGTTGCCGACGCCGGCGTAGACGATGCCTTGGGCGCCGGCGGCGACGGCCGCGTCGGCAAGGGAGCAGTCGCTGCCGACGTAGGCGTAGATGATTTCGACTCTGGGCAGGGCGGTGAGGCCGGCGAGGTCGAATTCGGCGGCGCAGGTGTGTTTGCGGGCCGGCCGGCGGTAGAAGTGGGGCCTGCCGGCCTGGATGTAGCCGAGGTAGCCGAGCTCGGGGGCTTTGAAGGCATCCTGGAGGGCGGTGTTGGTCTTGGTGACATCGCGGCTGCAGTTGATGGTGTCGTTGAGGGAGACGAGGACGCCGTTGCCGGCGGCCTCGGCGGCGGCGGCGAGCAGGACGGCGTCGTAGAGGTTCATGGGCCCGTCGGTGCTCATGACGTTGGCTGGCCGCAGCGCGCCTACGAGGACGACGGGTTTGGCGCTTTTGACGACGAGGTTGAGGAAGTAGGCGGTTTCTTCCATGGTGTCGGTGCCGTGGGTGACGACGACGCCGTCGACGGCGCCGTCGGCGAGGAGGGCGTTGACGCGCGCCGCCAGGGCCAGCCAGACGGCGGGGGTCATGTCGGCGCTGTCGAGTTGGGCGAGCTGTTCGCCGCTGACGACGGCGATGTCCCGGAGGGCGGGGACGGCGGCGATGAGTTGGTCGATGGGCAGAAGGGCGGATTTGTAGCAGGCGGTTTCGGTGCTGGAGGCGGCCTGGCCGGCGATGGTGCCGCCGGTGGCGACGATGACGATCCTTTTTTTCACGCGGGCACCTCCGGGCGGAATGTTCGCATGATTTATTATAGCATATTGGATAATCGGTACATTATTTGCTTTTGCAAGAAAAAACGTATGTAGGAGTGGAGGCCGTTCAGAGTCCCCCAGATGCTAGGCGGACCGAGCATGCGAGCGGAGGCGTACTCGCGGCGTACGCCGAGTGAACACGCGCAGGGCCAACAACGCAGATGGGGGGCTATCAACGGCCGAGGATGTCAGACGGGAAAGCAGGGGCGGGGGACACAGCCGGGCGGCACTGTAGGCATGCAGGTTTGGGAGGGGAGGCAGGTGGTGGGGTAGAAGATGGTCCCGGGGCGGCAGGAGCCGGCGGTGACGGGCCGGCAGGAATAATCGGCGCAGGGGGGACAGCCGGGGGAGCAGCCGGGGCAGACGGGGCGGCAGGTGACGAAGGGGAAGCCGACGGGCAGGTAATTGGTGGGGGGGCGGGCCGTTTTTTCCCAGTCGACGATTTCCGGCTTCTTCTTTTTTGGACGGCGACGACGCAGTTTGAGCATCGGCACATACCTCCTCGATAAAGTTCCATTTGTAAACATTATATGTAAAATTAGTTCTGCCGGTTCCGCCCCCGGGGATGGGGATATGTGGCAGCGGCGGGACAGGAGAAGGATTGGCGCGCCGGACGACGAAAGAAGAGTGATAGTCTTGACAAGGAGATGGTGTTTTGATGATTCGGGCTGCGATACTGGAAAAGCCGCTGACGCCGCTGGCGATCAGGGAGTTCCCCGAACCGGAGCTGGAGCCGGGGGCGGCGTGGCTGGAGACGATTTACAGCGAGGTGTGCGGCACCGACGTCCACCTGTACCACGGGCGGCTGGCGGGGGTGCCTTATCCGATAATCCAGGGCCATATCAATGTGGGGCGGATGGGCCGGATGAACGGCACGGTCCGCGATGTCGACGGCAATGTGCTGCAGGAGGGGGACGTGGTGACGTTCCTCGATGTGCACGAGACATGCCACAATTGCTGGTATTGTTTGGTGGCGAAGACGTCGACCCGCTGCCCGCAGCGCAAGGTTTACGGCATCACGTACGGCCTGGCCGACGGGTTCCTCGGCGGCTGGAGCACGAAGATTTACTTGAAGCCGGGGGTTAAGATCGTGAAGTTGCCTGCCGGCCTGGACCCGGCGGTTTTCATCGGCGGCGGCTGCGGGCTGCCGACGGCTTTCCACGCGGTGGAGCAGGCCGGCATCAGGCTGGGGGATACGGTGGTGGTCCAGGGCAGCGGGCCGGTGGGGCTGAACGCGGCGATTCTGGCGCAGCTGGCGGGGGCGATAAGGGTGGTCGTCGTGGGCGGCCCGGCGCTACGGCTGGAGCTGGCGCGCGAGTTCGGCGCGGATGAGGTGATCGATATCGGGGCGATGCCGTCCACGGACCGCGTGCAGGCGGTGCGGGCGATGACCGGCGGCCGGGGCGCGGATGTGGTGATCGAGGCCACGGGGTCGCCGGCGGCGGTGGCCGAGGGCATGGCGATGGCCAGGGACGCGGGGACGTATGTGGTCGCCGGGCAGTATACGGATAACGGCGATGTGACGCTCAACCCGCATTGGCTGGTGAACAAGAAGCATCTGACGGTGAAGGGGATCTGGGGGATCGATCTCAGCCATTTCTACCGTTCGATCCTGGTTATGGGCAAGCATGGCGGGCGGTTCGCATGGGAGAAGATGGTTTCCCGCCACTACAGCCTGGAAGAGGCGAACAAGGCGATCGACGATGTGGAGCATTGCCGGGTGATGAAGGCGGTTATCAAGCCGTAGCGAGGAAAATAACACAACCTGACCATGTGAATGGTCAGGTTGTGTTATTTGCGGCGGTGTTTTTCCATGAGGATGTTGAAGAGGGTGGTTTTTTCGGCGAGCTTGCGGCTCAGGCGGCTGCGTTCTTCGCCGGGGGCGCTGGCGGCGACCGCTTGTTCGAGGACGGCGATTTCTTTTTTGAGGTCCATCTCGACCGGCAGCTGGCCGGCATTGCGGAGGAGCTTGTAGGCGGCCCGTTTGTCGGCCGGGACGAGGCTGAGGTTGTCGGGCGGGAGCGGCCGGCCTTTGCCGGGCAGGTTGTCGAATTCGCCGTTTTCCATGGCGGTCTTGATTTTGTGTTCGGCGAGGATATGGAGGACGTCGTCGCTCATGCTTTCACCGTCCCGGGGAGGAGTTATCGCTTTTATCTTACCCTAAAAATACGGGGCTGAAAATGCAGTGTATTGACAGCGGGGCGGGAATTTGTTACCATTTAACTAGATTACTATATAATTAGTAATATAGTTAAATGCTATGAGAGAAGGCGACGCGATAATGGAGGGGCAAGTTATTATCCGCGCGGCGACGGCGACCGACATTCCCGCGATATGGCGGCTGTTGCACAACGAGGGCCGGAGCATGGCCGACGGGGCCATCGCCGCAACGCTGCCGCAATTGTATATTCTGGCGCGTGGGACGAAGCTGGTAGGGGTTTACTGCGCCGGGCAGGGGGAAGAGGGCGCCCGGGCCTGGGCGGCCGTGCATCCTTTGTTTGGCGAGCGGCTGGTGGAGGAGATTATGGCCTTGACGGTGAATGGTTTATTGGCCGATAATTGCGCTGGCAGCTGCGGGGTGAGAAAATGGATTTTCAGCTCAACAAGCAGACGGAGTTCCCTATCTATCAGCAGTTGAAGGAGCAGATAAAGTACTTTTTGCTCAACGGCGATCTGCAGCCGGGCACGAAGCTGCCGCCGCCCAAGGATTTGGCGGGCTATCTGCGGATCAATAAAAATACCGTTATCGTCGCTTATAAGGAATTGGAAAAAGAAGGCGTGATCGTGACGAAGCACGGGCAGGGTACGTATGTGGCGGAGAATTTGCCGCCCGATCCCGGCTTGGAGCGGAAGCAGGCGCTGATCGCGGTGGCCAGGGAGGCGCTGGCGAAGGCGCGCGGGCTCGGCTTCGGCGCCGAGGAGCTGTTCACGGTGGTTTTCAGCCAGACGGTGCTGGGCCTTGGCGCGGGGCGGTCGATGCGGGCGCTGTTCGTGGAGTGCAACCAGCCTGATGTGGATTTTTACGTCCGCGAGATAGCTAGGGAGACGGAGGCGCAAGTAGAGGGCTGCCTGCTCGGCGACCTGGAGGCCAGGATGGACGACAGGGCCGCGCCGGCGGTCGATCTGGTGGTGACGACTTTCTTCCATGTGGAGGATGTGAAGGCGATCTGCGAGCCGCTCGATAAGAAGGTGATCGCGATCATGGTGGCGCCCGAAATGGCCATCCTGATGCAGGTCGGCGAGATGGCGCCCGGCACGCGGGTCGGGTTCGTATGCGGTTCGGAGAGCAGCGTGGAGGCGATGCGGGGGTCGCTGGGGGCGTCGGGCATCAGGCATATCGCGTACGAGTGCGTGTCGTTCGCCGACAGCGAGGCGCTGGCGGCGATGCTGGCGAGGGTGGATATCGTCGCCGGCTGCCGGTCGGTGGTGGCCGAGGTGCGGAAGCTGGTATCGCCCGGCGTGACGGTGCTGGAGTTCGGCAATGTCCTCGAGCGGGGCAGCGCCGGGCTGCTGGTGAAGTATCTCGGGGAGCGGTACTGACAAGGGATGACGGAGAATAGAAAAACCGGTCCGCGTTGACGCGGGCCGGTTTTGGCGTTTGTTGCGCGTGTTATTGGCGCAGGGCTTTTTTCAGGTTGGCCAGGTTGTCGCGCATGACGCTGAGGTAGTCTTTGCCTTGTTTGATTTCGTCGGCGGTAAGGCTTTCGAAGGGGTTGAGGACGAGGAGGCCGGCGCCGGTCTCGCGGGCGATAGTTTCGGCCAGGCGGGGGCTGACGATGGTTTCGAAGAAGATGTATTTGACGTTGTGTTCGCGGCAGAAGCGGACGATAGCGGCCATTTTTTCCGGTGTCGGTTCGCTGTCGGGGGCGAGGCCCATGATCGGCAGCTGCCGGAGGCCGTAACGCGCGGCCAGGTAGCCGAAGGCGGCGTGGCTGGTGACGATGTCGCGGCGGGGCAGGCCGGCGAGGGCGGTTTTGTATTCCTGGTCGAGGGCGGCGAGCTTGCTGTTGTAGTTGGCGGCGTTCTGCCGGTAGTAGTCGGCGTTGGGCGGGTCGGCGGCGGCGAGGGCGGCGGCGACGGCGTCGACTTCTTTCTGGGCGTTGAGCGGGTCGAGCCACATGTGGGCGTCGGTGTGGGCGTGGCCTTTGTCGGCGTGGCCGCCGTGTTTGTGGTCGGCGTCTTCGGCGGCGTCGAGGTCGAGGGCGGGGATGCCGCTGCTGACGGCCACGGCCTGGGTGGCGCCGAGGGTTTCGGGGGTGAGGATTTTAGCGAGGTTTTCCAGGCCGGCGCCATGGTGGAGGAAGAGCTTGGCCGTCTTGATGGCGATTATCTCTTTGGCGGAGGGCTCCCAGTCGTGGGGTTCGGCGCCGGGCGGCACGAGGAGGGCGAGGTCTAGTTTGTCGCCGCCGACTTGGCGGGCGAATTCGTAGACGGGGTAGACCGAGACGACGACTTTGAGCTTGGCGGGCGCTTCCGGGGCGGGGGTGGCGGTTCTGGCGCCGCAGCCGGCCTGGAGGATGAGAAGCAGGGCGGCGAGGGCGGCGATGAGACTGGTGAACGGTTTCTTCATGCAAGCCTCCTGTGTATGTCAGCCGGCGGAGCGGCAGGTGCGGCAGTAGCCGTAGAATTCGAGGGAGTGGGAGACGACGGTGAAGCCGCGCTCCTTCGCCTGGGCGAGGTCATGGGGGACGACGGGGCAGTAGTCGATGCATTCGGCCCGGCCGCAGGCCAGGCAGATGAGGTGGTGGTGATGGTTGCCGGCGACGATTTCGAAGACGTGGCCGCCGTGGCCGGGGAGGCTGACCTGGCTGACGATCCCGAGGCGGCAGAGCAGGGTGAGGTTGCGGTAGACGGTGTCGAGACTTACGTCCGGCGCCGTTTCTTTGACGTGGCGGTGTATGTCCTGGGCGGTGGGGAAGGGGGCGCAGGCCAGCAGGGCGGCGATGACGGCCCGCCGCTGAGGGGTGAGCTTGAAGCCTTTGCTGCGCAGAAGGTGGAGGAAGGTGTCCATGCCGATTCTCCCTATGTAGTAATATTACTATTTACTATTTTATCTTGTTTATACGGCGGGGACAAGTTATTTTCCGTCGCCCGGCGCGGGAGGAATATACGGCCTGCGTGTAGTAGTTAATGGTGGCGAATTTTGCCTGACGACCCAGGTCAGCGGCCGGAAAGCAGGGTGGCGTCATGAGTCGGGTGTGTGTGGTAATCAGTTGGCTGTTGCTCATCCCGTACGTCTATATCGCGTTCTTCCTCGGCTGGTGGGTCGGCGACAGCGCCAGGACGCCGCCGGCGGCGGCGGTGCTGTTTTTGTCGTATCTGGCCGTGTACCCGGTGGCTGTCCTGGTGTGCAGCCTGTTCGTGAGGGAGCTGCGGGCGGCGGGACGGGAGGGACAGGCTTTAACGGCCAGCCTGGTGCCTTTCGGCGTGCTGGCGGTGGCTTGGGCGGCGTTCGCCGCTTTCGCGGAGGCCCTTTTCCGGATGTTCGGCTGAGCACGGGAGGTTGGCATGGCTTTTCTGGCCCGCAACGAGTATCTGCTGGGAGAGATAGATTATTATCACGAACAGATCTGCGCGCGTCTGGCCGCCGACCGCTGGTCGGAAAATTACCGGCAGATCTGGAACGCCGTTTGTTTCCAATTGGGCTGGGAGGGGTATGGCGAGGTCGCCGGACCGGGGGAACGGATGGTCCGCAATTTGCTGCGCCGCACCCGCTACGGCCGGCAATGGCCTCTGGACAGCCCGGTGCTGAGCGGCAGCGTCGGTCTGTCGCGGACGGACAACATCGCCTGCCGCACGCTGTTCGGCTTCGACTTGATAACCGACGGCTGGGGGGAGTGGGAGCCGCTGGCCTGCGGCGTGGTGGCCGCGGGCGAGACGCTGGTGATGCTGCGGCTGCTCCCGTATCTCGAATATATGGTCGACGTGGGGGCGGGCAAGGGGTATTTCGTTTTTCTGGCCGCCCAGAACGGGGTGGCGGTAACGGCGCTGGAGCCGTCGCCGTCAGAGTATAAACAGCTTAAGACCGGTATCGCGGTGAACGGGTTCGCCAATGTCGCCGCCCCCGCCTGTTCGATCGGCGGGTCGGCGGCCGGCGGGTCTTTTTATGTCGAGGACAAGAAGACGGTAAAGACGCTGGCGCTCGGCGAGTTCCGGGCCGCCGGGTCGCTCATCCGCCTGGCGGTGCCGGAGTTCGCCCGTTCACTGCTGGGCGGCATAGCTGATTGGTTGACAACCTATGACGCACCGGTGCTGCTGGTGACGGCCGGGACGGAGCAGGGCGACGGCCAGGCGGACGGCGTGCCGCCGGCGGTGCGGGAACTGGCCAGGTACGGCTACAGCCTGTTCGCGGTCGGCCGCCAGCCGGAGCACGGCGCCGCGCCGCTGTTCCCGCTGGGGAGCAGGGGGCGTCCGGCAGGTTGTTTCCTCGCTTTGCCGCCGATGGCCAAGGACCTGGCCGAGCTGCTTGCCAAGCCTGTGGATATGCGGGTGTTCACGCTTACCGTCAAGCTGGAGAATCTGTATTATTTCGTGAAGATGTCCTTCGACGAGTTGTAGATTTGGGCAAAATAACTGTGGGGGAAACGGGGCGCGGGGCCCAAAAAGTTGATTTATTTTTTCCCGGCGAGCAGGGGGAAATCGCCTTCGCGGTGAATCGTTGTCTAGTAATGCATTTCTGTGTCCGAAAACGCAGACAGGAGGTTATTTCGGGAATGAAGAACAGGTACCTGATCCTGTCCATAGCTCTGGTTGTCGCGGCGGCCCTCCTCCTCGGGGGATGCGGCGGCGACAAGAAGCCGGCTGCGCCGGCGGCGCCGGAAAAGATGAAGGTGGCGTTCGTGTACGTGGGGCCGGTGGGCGACGCTGGCTGGTCTTACGCCCACGACCAGGGACGCAAGTATCTCATGGAGAAGATGCCTGACGTGCAGACGACGATCATCGAGTCGGTGCCGGAGGGAGCCGATTCGGAGAGGGTCATAACCCAGTTGGCCGAGCAGGGCAACAAGGTTATTTTTACTACCAGTTTCGGTTATATGGACCCGACCATCAATGTCGCCAAGAAGTATCCCAATGTGGTGTTCATGCATTGCTCGGGCTTCAAGACAGCCACGAACGTGGGCACATACTTCGGGCGTATCGAGGAGGCCCGCTATCTGACCGGCATCGCTGCCGGCAAGGCCACGAAGAGCAATGTCGTCGGTTATGTGGCCGCTTTCCCGATCCCGGAGGTCGTGCGCGGGATCAACGGTTTTACGCTCGGTGTCCGCGCGGTCAACCCGAACGCCAAGGTGAAGGTGATCTGGACCAACACCTGGTACGACCCGGCCAAGGAGAAACAGGCGGCGGTGTCGCTGCTTGACGCCGGCGCCGATGTCATCGCCCAGCATCAGGATACGCCCGGCCCGATGCAGGCGGCTGAAGAGAAGGGCAAGTTCGGTATCGGCTACAACACCGATATGAGCAAGATGGCGCCGAAGGCGGTGCTGACTTCAGCGGTGTGGAACTGGGGCCCGTATTATGTTAAGGTGATCGACGGCGTCAAGAAGGGCACCTGGAAGAGCGAGCAGTACTGGGGCCACATGAACGACGGCATCGCCGACATCGCGCCGTTCGGCCCGATGGTGCCGGACGATACCAAGAAGCTCGTCAATGACGCCAAGGCCAAGATCGTGAAGGGCGAGCTGAAGATTTTCGCCGGCCCGATCAAGGACCAGGCCGGACAGGTGAAGGTGCCGGCCGGGACGATGATGGCCGATGCCGACCAATTGAGCTTCAATTGGTTTGTCGAGGGCGTGGACGGGACTATCCCCAAATAAATCCGATAAAATAATGCGCTTGACGGAGAGCTGGCAGGCTTCGGCCTGCCGGCGCTCTGCGTTTTAGCCGGCGGAGGACATGCATGGTTATGCCGTTGATCACGCTGCGGGGAATGTATAAGCGGTTCCCCGGCGTGCTGGCCAACGATAATATCGATTTGGACATATATCCGGGGGAGATTCATGCCTTGCTGGGGGAGAACGGGTCGGGGAAGAGCACGCTGATGTGCCTCTTGTCGGGCCTGTATACGGCGGACGGCGGCACGATCCGCGTCGACGGCGAGGAGAAGAGGTTCCGCTCGCCGCGCGACGCCATCGCCTGCGGCATCGGCATGGTCCATCAGCACTTCAAGCTGGTGGAGCCGTTTACGGTGGCGGAGAATATCGCGATGAGCGGCCGGGATGAGTCGTTCGTGCTGTCGACGGAGAGGATGACGGCCGATATCGCCGCTCTCGGCGACAAGTACGGCCTGGAGATAAAACCGGTGGCGCGGGTGTGGCAGCTTTCGGTGGGCGAGAAGCAGCGGGTGGAGATCGTCCGCATGCTTTACCACGGTTCGCGGGTGCTCATCCTCGACGAGCCGACGGCGGTGCTGACGCCCCAGGAAGCGGCGGAGCTGTTCAAGACGCTGCGATGGATGGCGGCCGACGGCTGCGCGGTGGTGTTCATAACCCATAAGCTCAACGAGGTGTACGAGCTGGCCGACCGGGTGACGGTGCTGCGGGGCGGCAAGGTGACCGGGACGCTCGTCCGGGGCCAGCTGGATACGAAGAAGCTGGTGTGGATGATGGTGGGCCGCGATGTCGTGTCCAAGTACGAACGGGACGCTGTGCCGGAGGGCCGCCCGGTGCTGGCGGTGGACAAGGCGGTGGCCTTCAATGATATGGGGATGTACGGCCTGAAGGATTTATCGCTGACCGTGCGGGAAGGGGAGATCGTCGGCATTGCCGGCGTGGCCGGCAACGGCCAGCGGGAGCTGGCCGAGGCCGTGACCGGGCTGCGGCGGGTGGCGGACGGGACGATCTGCTTGTACGGGGAGGATGTGACTAATTTCCGCCCGGCGGAGATGATCGCCCGCGGGGTGAGTTATGTGCCGGAGGACCGGCTGGGGGTCGGGCTTGTGCCCGGTCTGACGGTGCTGGAGAATCTGCTGCTGAAGAGCTATCAGCAGCCGGAGTTCGCCGGCCGCTGGCTGTTGGACGGCAAGGCGATCAGGGCCCGGGCCGAGAAGCTCGTGAGGGAGTTTAAAATCAAGGTGTCGAGCCTGGACCAACCGGTGCGGATGCTGTCCGGCGGCCATCTGCAGCGGCTGCTGCTGGCGCGGGAGATTGCCGAGAAGCCGCGCCTGATGGTGGTCGTGTATCCGGCCCGCGGCCTCGATGTAGGGGCGACGGAGGCGGTGCACCGCCTGCTGCTCGACCTCAAGGCGGATAAGACGGCGATTTTGCTGATTTCCGAGGATCTGGACGAGATCATGAAGCTGGCCGACCGGGTCGGCGTGCTTTACGGCGGCCGGCTGGTGGGCGAGTTCCCGGTGGAGGAGGCGGACATCGAGCGGCTCGGCCTGCTGATGGCCGGCTCCGGCGGAGAGGGAGGTAACGCCGATGCCGTTCAGGTTTGAGAAGCGTCTGGCGCCAACGCCGTTTATGACGGTGGCGGTGCCGGTGGCGTCGGTGGCTTTGGCCCTCCTGTTCTGCGCCGTTTTCCTGGCCCTGACCGGCCGTCATCCACTGGAGTTGTATATGGCGATGGCCGAGGGCGCCCTGGGGTCGGCGTACGGGCTGACGGAGACGACGGTGAAGGCCATCCCGCTGATGTTGTGCGGCCTGGGGATCGCGCTGGCGTTCCGCATGCAGCTGTGGAATATCGGCGCCGAGGGCCAGCTATACCTGGGGGCGTTGGCGGCGACGTGGCTGCCGCTCACGTTCCCCGGCCTGCCGGCAATCGTGATGCTGCCGGCGATGGTCGTGCTGGGCATGGCGGCCGGGGCGCTGTGGGCGCTGGGACCGGCCTATCTGCGGGTAAAGTGGCGGGTCAACGAGATTATTACGACGTTGATGCTCAATTATGTGGGCATACTATTGGTCAATTATTTCGTGTACGGCCCTTGGCGGGACCCCAAGGGGTTCAATTTCCCGCTGACGGCCCAGTTTCCGCCGGCGGCGCTGTTGCCGACGTTCGGCGATACGCGCATCCATGCGGGGCTGGTGCTCGCGCTGGCGCTGGTGGCGTTGTTCCTGGTCATTTTCCGCAATTCCCGCTGGGGCTACGAGATAAAGGTCATCGGCGCCAGCGAGCGGGCGGCGCGCTACGCGGGCATGGACATCAAGCGCAATATGTTCCTGGTGATGGCGTTGTCGGGGGCGATCTGCGGCCTGGCCGGGATGGCGGAGGTGAGCGGCATCGCCGGGAGGCTGCAGCCGGGGCTGAGCCCTGGGTACGGGTATACGGCGATCATCGTGGCCTGGCTGGCGCGGCTCAACCCGGTGGCCATCGTGCTGGTGGCCGGGTTGTTCGGGGTGCTGCAGGTCGGCGGCTATATAGTGCAGACACACGGGGTGCCGGCGTCGGTGGCGGCGATGATCCAGGGGGCGATCCTGTTTTTCGTAATCGGCGGCGAGATGTTCACCGGCTACCGGCTGGTGTTCACCGGCCGGAAAGGAGCGGCGGCGACGGATGAGTGAGCAGTCGATCGTGATTTCGATTTTCGCGGCGGCAGTGACGGCCGGCACGCCGATCCTTTACGCGGCCCTCGGTGAGCTTATCACCGAGCGGGCGGGCATCCTCAACCTGGGCGTGGAGGGGATCATGCTGGTCGGCGCGGTGTCAGGCTTCATCGCCGCGGTGGCCAGCGGCAGCTGCTGGTGGGGCCTGCTGGCGGCGATGGCGGCCGGCGGGGCGGTGGCCTTTATCCACGGGCTGCTGACGATAACGCTGCGGGCCAACCAGGTGGTGAGCGGGCTGGCGTTGACGCTGTTCGGCACGGGGCTGTCAGGGTATCTGGGCAAGTCGTATATCGGCATGCCGGTTCCGCAGGCGTTCAAGGTCGAGCCGCTGGGGCCGCTGGCGCACATCCCGTTCGTCGGGCCGGTGCTTTTCCAGCACGATGTGCTGGTATATGCCAGTTATCTGCTGGTGCCGGCGATGGCGTTCTTCGTCTACCGCACGCGGCCGGGACTTATCCTGCGGGCGGTCGGCGAAAATCCGGCGGCCGCGGATGCTCTGGGCTACAAGGTTTTTACGCTCAGGCACCTGTATGTAGTCGCCGGCGGCATGCTGTGCGGCGTAGGCGGCGCGTATCTGTCGCTGGCCTACGCGCCGAGCTGGCTGGAGAATATGACGGCCGGACGGGGCTGGATAGCGGTGGCGCTGGTGATTTTCGCCTTGTGGAATCCGTGGCGGGCGCTCGTCGGCTCGTATCTTTTCGGCGGCGTGGATGCCCTGGGCTTCAACCTCCAGGTGCTGGGCGTGGCGGTGCCGACATTTTTTCTGTCGATGATGCCGTATTTGTTCACGATTTTGGTGCTTACCCTGCTGATGGCGAAGAGCGGCGGGCGGGTCGTGCCCCCAGGGGCGCTGGGCTTGCCTTACGACCGCGAGGACAGGTAGCGGAAGGAGCGAACGATGCAGGAGCTGCGCGAACGGATTTTGGCCGACGGCGAGGTTATCGGCCACGATATTTTGAAGGTGGATTCTTTTCTCAATCATCAGATCGACCCGGCGTTCATCCAGCGGATGGGCCGGGAGATCGCCGCCCGGTTCGTCGCCGCTGGCGTGACCAAGGTATTGACGGTGGAGGCTTCGGGCATCGCCGTGGCGGCTGCGGTCGGGCTGGCTCTGGGGGTGTCGGTGGTGTTCGCGAAGAAGCGGCGGGCGGTGACGCAGCAGGGCGACCTGTATGCGGCGAAGGTTTTTTCTTTCACCCGCCGCGAGGCGGTGCATATCACCGTGTCGCCCAAGTACCTGCGGCCTGAGGATGTGGTGCTGATCGTCGACGATTTTCTCGCCCACGGCGAGGCGTTGAACGGGCTGGTGAGCATCGTGCGCCAGGCGGGGGCGGCGCTGGCCGGGGCGGGCATCGTGATCGAGAAGAGGTTCCAGCGGGGCGGCGAGGCGCTGCGGGCGGCCGGGGTGCGCATCGAGGCGCTGGCGGCGATCGAGAAGATGGAGAACGGGGAAATTATTTTCGCGTGATGTGATTTGCGTCGAATCTGATTTTACGGTGGGGTGGCAGTGGTCGATAGCGCCGACAGGAACGCCGGGCGGCTCACCGCGCTGGCGTATTTTATGATAATGGCGATAGGCGTCACGTTCAGTCTGGCCGGGGTGACGACCAAGCAGATCGCCGCCACGTTCTCGGTCGATACGGCGATGGTCGGCTATGTGTTCACGCTGTTCTCGGTCGGGTACAGCGCCGGAATTCTCGGCAACGGTTTTTTGCTGGACCGGGTGGCGGTCGGCAAGGAAACGGCGGTGGCGGCGGTAGCGGCGGGGCTGGCGGTGATAACGGCGACGCTGCTGCCGAGTCTGGCGACGTTCGCCGCGGCGATCCTGGGGTATGGGCTGGCCATGGGCGTGGTGTGCTCGGTGGGGTATTACATCATCGTTAACCTTTATACCGGGACTACCCGGGCAGCCAAGGTGAACGTGCTGAATTTTTTCTTTTGCGCGGGCGCGGTGACGGCGCCGCTTCTGGCCGGTCAGGCTTTGCAGCGGGGGGTAGGGTGGCAGCAGATTTATCAGGCGACGCTGCCGCTGGCCGCGGTGATGGCGGCCGGGGCGCTGGCGATCCGCTTTCCCTTCCGTCCGGCGCCGGCGGCCCAAAGCGGCGAGGTCCGTTCACAGTGGGGGCTGGCGGTATATTTGCTCGGGCTGGCGCTGCTGTGCTATGTGGTGACGGAGATGACGTTCACTTATTGGCTGGTTATTTATCTGATCGACCGGCTGGCCGCGGATGCGGCGACGGCCGGTATGGGGCTGTCGGTGTACTGGGCGCTGGTGGGGACCGGGCGCCTGGCGGCCGGTCCGCTATTGAACCGCCTGGGGATAAGGCGGTATATCGGTCTTTTTTCGCTGCTGGCGATGGTCGGTTTTGTGGCGCTGCTGGCGGCGCGGACACCGCCGGCCGCCCTTGGCTGCGTGGCGGTTCTGGGTTTCGGCTGTTCGGGTCTTTACGGGACGATTTTATCGTATGGTACGCAGCAGGTGGCGGGGCCGTCGCCGCGGCTGACGACGTTTTTTCTCGTCATCGGCGCGGGGGGCGGGATTATCGCCCTGCTGCTGTCAAGCTGGGTGAAGCAGCTTTATGGCGTCGCGACCGTGATGGCGTTCGCCGTTTGCATGCTGGCGGCGATGGCGGCGCTGGTGTGGGCGGCAGGCAGGTGCGGGGCCCGCGGGGGGCGGTGAATAGGGGGAACATGCAGCGGCATACGCTAGGTATGGAATAGAGCGAAGATTAGGAGGGTATAAACGATGGAAAAGAATCCGACCGCTAAGTTTGAGACCACGCTGGGGAATTTTACGGTGGAGCTGTTCGCCGACAAGGCGCCGGCGACGGTAGGCAATTTCGTGTCTTTGGCTAAAAAGGGCTATTATGACGGGGTGATTTTCCACCGGGTTATCCCGGGGTTCATGATTCAGGGCGGCGACCCGACGGGCACCGGCCGGGGCGGCCCGGGCTATGTGATCGACGACGAGTTCCATCCCGAACTGAAGCACGACGCGCCCGGCATCCTGTCGATGGCCAACGCCGGGCCGAATACGGGCGGGTCGCAGTTTTTCGTGACGGTGGCGCCGACGCCGTGGCTGGATAACCGCCACGCGGTATTCGGCAGGGTGGCGGAGGGCATGGAGGTCGTGGAGAAGATCAGCACGGTGCAGCGGAATGCCGCCGACCGGCCGCTCGAAGAGGTGAAGATGGCCAAGGTGACGGTGGACGGCGAGTAGCATGGCGTTCGCGTATATTGTGGAGTGCGCCGACGGCACGCTTTACACCGGCTGGACGACCGACCTGCAGGCGCGGCTGACCGCCCATAATGCCGGCACAGGGGCGCGCTACACGCGCGGGCGCGGCCCGGTGCGGCTGGTGTACTGCGAGGAATACGCGGACGCGAACGAGGCGCGGCGGCGGGAGTGGGAGATAAAGAGGCTGGACAGGCGGCGGAAGGAGGAGCTGGTCGCTGCCGGGGGCCGCAAGGAGCCGGCCGGAAAAGAGCCATCGTAATGATGGCTTTTTTCTTTTGGCGAAGGCAGGCGGAGGAAATGGCCGGCGCTCGGCGAATCTGTTCTGTAAAAAGATTACTCCGGGGAGGGACACGAGATGATAAGCGAGATCGCCGCGCGACTGAAGCTAAGGTACGGGCCGGTTGCTATTTTGTTCGGCGAGGAGCGGCCGGCGGGGGCGGCGCAGTTCCGTGGCAGTTGGGGCTGCGTGGCGGCGATGCTGACGGCGGCCGCCAAGGGCCGGCAGGCGGTGTTCGACCGCGAGAGTTACGGCTGCCTGGGCGGGGGCGTCGGCCTGGGGTTCGGGAGCCTGTATCCCCGTTTTCCCGGCGGGTTCGATCATTTTCTGTCCATCGGCCGAGGCGAGGGCTATCCGCCGGGCGAAGGGTACAAGAAGTCGCCGGAGCTGGCGGCGACTTTCCGCGAGGGGCTACCGACGGACGAGGTGCCGAGCAAATACGTGATTTTCAAGCCGCTGGCGGCGGTGGCCGAGGGGGAGGAGCCGGTGGTGGTGGTTTTTTACGTCACGGCGGACCAGTTGTCGGCGCTGGTGGTATTGGCCAATTACGGCCGGCCGGGCGGCGACAATGTCATCATCCCGTTCGCGGCCGGCTGCCAGACGGCCTTCCTTATTCCCTGGCACGAGGGGAAACAGCCGCGGCCGCGGGCGGTGGTGGGGATGACGGATATAAGCGCCAGGCCGGTTATCGATGCCGATCTGGTGTCGTTCGCGGTGCCGGCGGCGATGTTCCGCGAGATGGAGGCGAACGTGGCCGGCAGTTTCCTCGACAAGGAGGCGTGGGCCAAGGTGGCGGCCCGCCTGTAGAAGGGCGAAAAGATAGCCGACGCGATAAGGATTAAGGAGGTTGACGAAGTGATCAACAAGCAGAACGAGTGGTGTAACGATGTGGAAGGCTGGCGGCGGGAGACGCTGGGCAAAAAGGCTGTCGAGGCGTTGAAGGCCAACTGGTTCGACGCGCTGTACGTGCCTGACCGGGAGGAGGCCGTGAAATATGTTCTCGGGTACTGTACCCCCGGGAAGGTGGTGGCCCATGGCGGGTCGGCGACGCTGACGCGGGATATGGCGATTATCGATAAAATCAAGGCGACGGGGGCGACGCTTATCGAGAACGCGTACGGCGATCCGGAGACGATGTTCGAGGGACGGCGCAAGCAGCTGATGAGCGATGTTTACCTGTGCAGTGTGAACGCGGTGACGATGGACGGGTTCCTGGTGAGTGTGGACGGCGCGGGCAACCGTACCGGGGCGATGACTTTCGGGCCGCGGAAGGTGATCGTGGTGGCCGGGGCGAACAAGATCGCCCTCGATCTGGCGTCGGCCTGGCAGCGGATCGAGCGGGTAGCCAGCCCGATGAACATGCGGCGGCTCAATATGCCGACGCCGTGCGTGCAGACGGGGTATTGCACGGATTGCCGGGCCGATAAGCGCGGCTGCCGGATTTATACGGTGCTGAAGCGGCGGCCGATGCTCACCGACATCACGGTGGTTATCGTCGGCGAGGAGCTGGGTTATTGACGCCGTTCCAGCCGGCTGCGCGCGGGATTGATTTAATCATTCGCGCGGAGAGGCCGGGGGACCGGGAGGCGGTTTTCGCCGTCAATCGGGATGCGTTCGGGAGCGAGTTCGAGCCGAAGCTGGTCGACGAGCTGCGGAAGACGCCGGCGTTCATCCCGGAGCTGTCGCTGGTGGCGACGGTGGACGGCGTGGTGGCCGGGTATATTCTGTTCATCAGGCTGGTTATATTGAAGGGTCCGGCCGAGTGTCCGGCCCTGGGGCTGGCGCCGCTGGCGGTGGCGCCGCCCCGGCAGAACCGGGGCATCGGCACGGCCCTTGTTCTGGCCGGGCTGGCGGCGGGAGAGCGGTGCGGCCATCGTTTGGTTTTCGTGGTCGGCCGACCGCAGTATTACGGCCGGTTCGGGTTTGTGGCGGCGCGGGTCAGGGGGTTCGAGGTCGCTTTTCCGGTGCCGGACGACACGTTTATGGTGAGGGAACTGGTGCCAGGGGCGATGCAGGGCATCGGCGGCCTGGTCAAGCACCCGATCGTTTTGAACAGTTAAGGGCGGGCGATTCTCCGGCAGGGGGTCGCCCGCTTTGCCGCGAGGAAGATTTGCCGAAGATATTCCCCGGTAGCAAGGACTTTTGATTTTCGTGTAGAATTTTGTAGGGGCGTAAATTTTTTCGGTTGGTGAGGTATGAGAGTATTTTGGCTGGCCGCTATAGTAGCGGCCGTGGTGGCGGCCGCGCTGTGGTTTACGGCGGCGCCGGCCCCCGGCGGGAAGCCGGCGGGACCGGTTGCCACGCAGAAGGCGGCTACGCAGGCGCAGGAGCCGGCCCGGCCGGGACCGCCGCCGGCCGGGGTGCCGGTGCTGATGTATCATAAAATAGGCCCGGAGGCCGGCAACGACGCAGTGATAGCCGAGGCACGGTTCGCGGAGCATATGGAGTATCTCCACCGCCACGGGTACCGGACGCTTTCCCTTACGGAGCTGGAGGATTACCTCGCCGGCCGGATGGAGCTGCCGCCCAAGCCGGTGGTGATAACGTTCGACGACGGCTACCGCGACACGTATGAGGTGGCGCTGCCGATTCTCAAGCGGTACGGGTTCAAGAGCGCGATTTTCGTTCTGCTCAACGATTCCGAACGCTATCTTACCTGGACGGAGATGCGGGAGATGAAGGCGGCTGGGATGGATGTGGAGCCGCACGGGTATACCCACCGCGATCTCGGCGCGATGTCGCCGGCCCAGCAGGCGGCGGAGATCGCCAAGGCCAAGGAGATCCTGGACCGCGGCCTGGGGCAGGATAGCCGCTATTTCTGCTACCCGAACGGCAGCTACGATGGGAGTACTTTGCGGCTGCTGCGGGAAAACGGTTTCCGCTTGGCGGTGACGATCGAGCCGGGGTGGGTGAAGCGCGGCGATAACCCGCTGCTGCTGAAAAGGGTATGGATGGGCAATGGCGTCGACTTACGCAACTTCGAGGCCCGAGTGACGAGGGAGAATTACCCGATCCTGTAGCGGCACGGTATTTATTCTGGATAAAGAGGCTTTATATGAAGTTTTCGCTGCCGAAGACGACTTCGGACCTCATTGCCTGGCTTAAGAATACTCTCTGGCCGATAATCTTTACCTGGCTGAAGAGTACTTTTTCCTGGCTTAAGAATACCTGCTGGCCGACAATCATTGCCTGGCTGGGGAGCGCATTTTCGTGGCTCAAGAATACCTGCTGGCCGCAAATGGTTACTTGGCTGAAGTGTGCTTATTCTTGGCTTAAGGATACTTGCTGGCCGAAACTCGTTTCCGGGCTGAGGGCTGTTTCCTGGCCGAAGAACATTTTTTCACAGGGTTTGACGGCGAATATTTACGTGCGGTTTGTGGCGATCAATCTGGCCGTGCTCATCATCACCGGGCCGCTGGTGGTCATCTACGGCCCGTTCACGAATATCAAGCGGAGCGTGGTGGGGGCGATCATGACTTCCCGCCATCCGCACTGGATTACCTGGCTGCTTTCCGACCAGGAGATAAAGGGCATCATCGGCGAAAACAACCCGACGCATATCCGCCAGCAAGCCCTGAAGTTCACCAAGCGGGAGGACGATTCGCTGCGGCTGATAAACATAACCGGCGGCCGCTTCAAGGGGTACCTGCTGGAGATACCGGACCCGATGCGGGTGAAGACGGCGACGGCCCGGGACATCCAGGAGATCGGCGATACGGTGAGCACGATCGCGCTCAACAATAACGCGATCGCGGCGATCAACGCCGGAGGGTTCTTCGACCCGGAAGGCACGGGGACGGGACGCCTGCCCTACGGGGTGATCATCCGCGACGGCAAGTTCCTGGTGGGCGGCGATATAAAGGACAATATAGATGTGGCGGGGATGACGAAGAACGGGATGCTGGTGGCCGGCAACCACACTATCGCGGAGATGCGGGCGATGAACATATCCGAAGGGGTTACGTTCGGGCCGCCGCTCATCCTCAACGGCAAGAAGCTGATAACCCAGGGAGACGGCGGCTGGGGCATCGCTCCGCGGACGGCGATCGGCCAGCGCAAGGACGGGACGATTTTGTTCCTGGTGATCGACGGGCGCCAGCCAGGGTATTCGATCGGGGCGACGTTGCTCGATATCCAGAATATCCTGTTCGAGCAGGGCGCGTTTACGGCGGTGAACCTCGACGGCGGCTCGAGCACGACGTTGTTTTACAACGGCAAGGTCGTCAACAAGCCGGCCGATATGCTGGGCGAGCGGATGGTGCCGACGGCTTTTATCGTTAAGTAGGAGGGCGACGGGTGAACGGACAGCGGTGGAAACTGGCAATCTGGGTGGTGGCCAGCCTCTTTTTTCAGGGGCTGATATATTTATACTTCGACCAGGTGCTGCTGGCGCCGACTTCTTCGTATGAGGTGAGCGCAGCGACCGAGACTGTGACCGGCGGCAAGGCGTATTATTCGCGCGACCGCCAATATACGGCGATCGTGAAGGCGCACGGCGTGGACATCTATATGGCGCAGCAAAAGGAGCCGGTGAGGACGATCGAGCTGCACGACAAGAAGGTGTCGTATTTCCGCTGGCTGAAAGACCGGGACCTGGCGCTGATGGCGCTGCACGAGGACGGCGCCAACGACAGCTCGGTGACGCTACGGCAGATTCACCCGCTGGGGGCGGAGCATGAGCTGGCGGAGACGGTGAGCAAGCTGCCGCGGGGCAGCCATATCGTCGATGTGGCTTATTCGACGGCGACGAACGTGATTTATATGCAGGTGCAGGTCGCCGCCAACCCGGAACAATTCCGCGTTTACCGTACGGACGCCAACCGCGACCTGAAAAGGGTGTACCTGAATGCCAGCCGGATCGGGCGGATCGCGGTGCTGTACGACCAGGACACGCTGTTTTACGATGACGTGGTCGCGGGAACGATTACAGCCAGGCATGTGGACGGCAGCTGGGAAGTGATCTCGCCGCCGGTGGGCAAGTACCGCCTGGTGGGCGTGGATAATAATGTGATCTATATCGCCAGGGTGAACGCCGAAGGGCTGGCGACGGCCATCTATACCGCCCGGCCGAAGGGCAAGTTCCAGGAGGAGCGGGTGCTGCAGACGCCGGTGGATATGCGCCAGGTGACGGTGAAGGAGCTGGGCAAGGCGGCGACGAAGCAGTAGGAGATGCGAAGGTAAAAAAAATTGCGAAAAAATTTTCGCAGTGGACTCTGAGTGGACTTCTGGTGGACTAACCGGCAAAAAAGTGTGATATTATAGGAGTGTGGAAGACTGCCGGCAGGCGGTCTTTTTGTTTTGGGGGCGGCGGGGTGGCTTTATGGCGGCAGAAGAAGTGCTCGGGGAAAGCGGGAGGTTATACGGTACCGATAGTAGGCCTATATAGATGAGAAAAATATGACGGCTCGTACCTTACAAGGTACAGGCCGTCTTTATTTATAGATAAAAAAACGAAGGGAGTAAGCGAGGATGGCGAGGAGAGAGAGCAGGGAAGAGGAGTATATCAGGAGGATGAGGGAACGGGGGTATGTGCCGACGCTGGCGGGGATGGACGACGACGATATCGAATGGGAACTGGACAAGATGGACGGAAAGAACCCTTTGGAGGAGACGCGGCCGGCAGAGCAGCCGCTGAATCCGACGTACCGGCCGGCCGACCCCGCCATGGTGGCGCGCATCTACCGCCAGATGGGGCGGCCGTATGACGCCAGCCTGATACCAGAGAGGGAGAGGTACTACCTCAACGGCTGGGACAACGGGGAGGAAGAAGACGGCAGGGATACGCCGGTGGAGCGTTGGCCGCAAGGGAGGTCGCCCTTGCCTCAGGTTAGAGAGCATCTGCCGGTGGAGCCGTTCGACCCGTGGAAGAACGTGTGGAAGCTGGACTGGGGCCCTGAGGGCAGACCGCCGGAGAGGCCACGGCCCCGAACGGAGTACCAGCCTGGGCAGTTCGGTCCGAATGTTTTCGGTGGGGGATTAGCGGCCAATGCAAAAGGATACTGGCCTGGTAAATATTCCGAGGCGACTGGGTTCCGAGAACTGGCCGGCGGTGTAGAGGAAGGGGGTGGAGCGGCTTCACCACAGAACGCACAAAACCCTAACTCTTGGAAGGTCACGGGCAGTAGAACCGAGCGACGAGAGAAAGAAAGAATCGCCAACGCTTCCCGTGCAGTTACCGGAATTAACGTTCTGAAGGAGGCATATGGCCTAAACAAGTACTGGCAAGAGGTCTACGACGCAGCCTATGAAAAATACAAAGATCACAAAATAGCTGCCGACAAAGCCGGGGAGGCAGTAGGCTGGATTGGGTTTGCCACTACAGGAGTAACGCTAATCACACCCGAATTTCCTTTGGCGGCTGCTGGCGGCAGTTTTGCGTTGGGACCGCTCAAAGATTGGGTGAAGAAAAAGGTATTGGAAAGTGACCATCCAAAACCTGAAGGAGAGCTTTTTCCTGGAAACACAGCTCCTCCCGGATAAAAAACAAGATTCCAACAAAGAGAGGGAGAGTATTTCGGCTCCCTCTCTTTGTTCTCGATTTACATTTGAGGTAATAAAAGGAAGTGAGCGGTTATCGTCGAATTTTGAAGTGACAAAAAAAAGCTCCTAAGATGGTTTTAGGGAAGGGGGGGGGATATTGTGAAGTACCGTCCGCTTATTGTGTTGTGTATAGCTTTCAGCTTAGATCGACTATTTTTCGGATATGACAGTTATAATCTCCGCTTTTGCTTATTTTACGTCAGCTATTTTGGATATGAATGGTTTTCATTGTATAGGATTCGAGGGGAATTAGGTGCAACAAGTATTAAAAAGCCCGCCACCGGGCAGGAAGTACATCTTGAAGAAATCGACGAAATAGTGGCCGATACGTCATTATTTTTCACTCTCAAAGCGAAGGCCTTCATAACATATATTTACACGCAAAAAGACACCATGGAAGAGACAATGGAAGTCGCGCTATCCGGTGAGGATTTACTTGTTTTAGCCGATGGAAAGGATAATCTGGTCATAGGCGACGGGACGCTATCGATAGCGGCGGGTAGGGAAGACGAAGACCGAAAGATATTGTTCCGTTTCCTGGGGAGGCATTACACCCATAACCATATTATTCCGTTTTTTATCCTTGTGCCGCTTGGCGCCATAAACGAAAAGGCGGAGGTAGTTCCTTACCAGTTCGTTTTTCTGCTGGTTTTGCTTTTGGCGGGCATGGAAATGTTAAAGTATTGGCAGAAAGTAGCCGTTATCCTCGATGATGCGGGGATTAGGGTGAATGAAGGCCGAAACCGGGAGTGGTTCATTGCGTACGGGGATGTCGCCAAGGTGGAAAAAGGGCTTATCCATACAACGGTGATGACAAAGACCGGGGAGGTATTCCGCTTCCCGCAGGCGTGGGCTCTCATGCCGGAATTAATTAGGAAGTTTGCTGGTTGGTAGAATTAGTATCTTTAAGAGCGTTCAACGGCTCTAAAGTATATGGCAGAAAACAAGACCGCCGGGGGGCGGTCTTTTGGTTTGTTGTGAAAGGAGGTGGTTTTATGAAGTTATGTTACCGGATGGATTGTCTGAACCATGACCGGAGGAAGCCGGGGAATTGCTGGGAATACGGCGGTGCGGCGCGGCCGGAGGGGCGGTGCGGCGAGTATGCGAGCGCGGACAGCCTGATGCGGACGTTCCGCAGCGGCTGCCATAAGGACGCGCGGGGCCGCTGGGTGGCGGACAAGACGGCGGTGTACCGGTGAGGGGCTAGTCGAGGAGGCGGTAGACGGCGTAGGCGAGGGCGAGCCAGAGGAGGACGATGGCGGCGGCGGCGAGCCACAGCTTGGGGAGGGCGCTGTGCCAGACGGCAGCCTGGAGGCGGCAGTCGTCGAGGACGGGGGGCGGGATGAGCCGCAAAACGAGGGCGATGCCGAGGGGCAGGAGGATGATGTCGTCGAGGTAGCCGAGGAGGGGGATGAAATCGGGGATGAGGTCGATGGGGCTGAGGGCGTAGCCGACGACGAGGGCGGCGAGGAGCTTGGCGTGCCAGGGGGTGGCGGGGTGTTTGAGGGCGAAGAAGAGGGCGAGGGTCTCGCCTTTGAAGAGGCGGGCTTTTTGGCGGAGGGAGAGGGAGGGGGCGTTTTGGGCGCCGTCGGCCATGGCAAATGTTCCTTTCGGAAGGGTTAAGGTCATTTTTATTATAGCATAGGCGACCGGGGGAGGGTGAGGTTATGGGCGGGGAGCACAGGCGGCTGACGGCCCAGCAGCAGGCGTTCGCGCGCGAGTATGCGCGGCTGGGGAATGTGCTGCAGGCGGCGCGGGCGGCGGGGGTGAAAAGCCCGGAGAGCGCCGGGTACCGGATGATGCGGAGCGCGAGGGTGCAGGCGGCGATCAAGGAGGCGCAGGGGGCGGTGGAGGCGAAGCTGGCGGGGGAGTCGGCGAAGGCGCTGGCGATTCTGCTGCATTTGATGGAGAACGCGGAGACGGATTCGGTGCGGCTGCGGGCGGCGCAGGAGGTGCTGGACCGGGCGCGCGGCCGGCAGGGGGAAGGAAAGGGAGAGGGCGACGGGGCGACGGGGGCGAGGACGCTGGTGGATTATACGGACCCCCGGGCGGTGGCGGCGAGGGTGGAGGAGCTGTGGCGCCGCCGCCGGGAGGCGGAGCGGGACGGCGGGAAGGCGACGGGGGGCGGCGGGGATGCTGACGAATGAGGAGATGCGGGAGCTGGCGGTGCTGGAGGCGTTCCGTCAGTATCGGGAAGACCCGTGGCTGTTCGTGACGGAGTGCTGCCGGACGAAGGACGAGGCGGACGGCGGGCGGGTGAAGGGTATGCCTGATATGGAGTATTTGCGTTATGTGACGCGGGTGTGGCAGGAGGAGAGCCTGCTGGCGGTGCCGAAGAGCCGGCGGATGCTGATGACGTGGCTGTTTTTGTGCCTGCATCTGTGGGCGGCGCTGCTTAGGCCGAACGCGGCGGTGTTCATCCAGTCGAAGAAGCAAGAGGACGGTGAGTTCCTGCTGGGGGAGGACCGGCTGATGTTCGTGTACCGGCAGCTGCCGGCGGAGTTCCCGTGGCCGGCGCTGACGAAGGCGATGGCGGGCAAGAGCGGCCGGGGGTATTCGTACCTGCGATTCGCGAACGGGTCGTACGTAGCGGCGGTGGGACAGGGGCCGGACCAGATGCGCCAGTATACGGCGTCGCATGTGTATCTGACGGAGGTGGCGTTCTGGGAGTGGGCGGAGGAGACGTTCGCGTCGCTGCTGCCGACCATCCAGGGCGGCGGCAAGGTTACGATCGATTCGAGCGCGGGGCCGGGGTTTTTCGACCGGCTGATTCACGGGGAGCTGTGAGTATGAAGGAGGTGCGGCATATGGAGGTTCCGGAGGGGTTGAACCGCTGGCGGACGAGGCAGGGGCTGACGGTGGTGCGGGTACATTATACGGCCGACCCGGCGAAGCGGTCGGCGGAGTGGAAGGCGGAGCAGGGACGGGGGATGTCGGAGGCGATGTGGGAACGGGAGATGGAGATCAATTTCCGGGTTATGCTTGGCAAGGCGTGGTTCCCGGAGTTTCGGTACGAGTTCCATGTGGCGAAGGAGAATTTGCGGCCTTTTCCCGGGAAGCCGATCGTCCGCGGCTGGGATTACGGGCTGACGCCGTGCACGGTGTTTACGCAGTACGGGCCGAAGGGGGAACTGGTGGTGCTGCAGGAGGTGCAGAGCCTGGACTGCGGGATTACGGCCCACGGGAAGGTTATTGCGGCCGAGAGCGCGGCGTATGCGGGGTTTTCGTTCGTGGATGTGGGCGACCCGGCGGGGCGGCAGCGGGCGCAGAGCGACGAGACGTCGTGCGTGGATATTTTGCGTGAGCGGTACGGGATTTATGTGCAGGACGGACCAGTGAGCGCGGTGCGGCGATGGGAGGCGGTGCGTACGCGGCTAACGACGGTGACGGATACGGGGGGGCCGATGCTGCTGTTGGACCCGCGCTGCCAGTGGCTGATCGGCGGCTTTACGGGGGGATACCGGCGGCAGAGGGTGGGGGAACGGTACCTGGAGGAGCCGGAGAAGAATGAGTATTCGCATACGCAGGATGCGTTGGGGTATATTTGCGGGGGCGGCGCGGGCACGCGGCGGCGGTGGGAGGATACGGACATCCCGCGGGCGGGGCGGATGTAAAAATTTTTTTGTTTTTTTTTGCAGCAGATGTGGACGGGCGGATGTTTGTGACAAGCGGGTTGACGGGGTATGACGGAAGTGAGACGCAGGCAAATTTTCGAAAAAATTTTCGCAGTGGACTGTGAGTGGACTTCTGGTGGACTAAGGGGCAAAAAAGAGTGATATGATAGTACTGTGAGAGGGACCGCCCAGGGGAGGGCGGTCTTTTCGTTCGGCCGGGGAAGCCGGGAATAATTAAGATTTGGAGGGGAAAAGCGATGCGGGAGAGCAGGGAAGAGGAGTATATCAGGAGGATGCGGGAGCGGGGGTATACCCCGACGCTGGCGGGGATGGACGATGAGGATATCGAGTGGGAACTGAATAAGATGGACGGGATGAATCCCTTTGAAGAGGCGCGGCCGGAGGAGCAGCCGCTGAATGTAAAGTACAAGCCGGCCGACCCGGCGATGGTGGCGCGAATCTACCGCCAGATGGGGCGGCCGTACGACGCCAGCCTGATACCGGAGAGGGAGAGATACTACCTCAACGGCGGCTGGGATAACGGGGATGACGACAAGGACGGGACGAGAACCCCGGTAAGGAAACTGCCGGACTTTGGACCGAGAAACGGGTCGAGGATTCCGGCTATGCTATTGCCGGATTTCAGTCCCGGGCAGGGTGGGGTGAAGGAGCCGATCTGGAGCATCGACCCACGGGCGAAGGGATGGAGGCAGGGTTGGGGCACGGAGGGCGGCTCGGTGAATAAGGTGAGGCCGATAGAGTACCGGACGGGGAGGGGATGGACGGGTTTTCCCAGTAGCGGGGCAGAATATATAACAATGAGTTTCGAGAGCGGTCATGATGTGGGAACCAATGGGCCAAGAGCAGACGGAGCTATTTCTAATCCTTATGCAGGCGGTTATGCAAACGGTGGGGCGGAAGGGGATATGCTGTTTGAGGTTACAGGTGTCAAGCCTATGGAGGTAGGGAAGAATGCAAACCAAGACCCTCCCTCGGACATTAAGCTTTGGGCGGATGAAAAACCTGATTGGAATAATTTACAGCCTAAGATGAAGGATACAACAATTCTTCCGGAAGCCTCACCAAAATTGTGGCATCTGGAAGGCCTGGGAGTCGATATTAATCTGGATGATTATACAGCCGAGGAAAGAGCAAAAATCGAGGAAATGGCGCGGAAACGTTATAAAGAAGTTCTCTGGCATAAAGGAACAGGCTGGCATCTTCATGTCGGCAATCCGATAGTTGAGGGTGAATAGAGCTTTGGACCGGTTATAGCGCCAATAAAGGAACTAGTGCAAGATATTGAAAATATACATAGGAGGATGTATGATAGCTACAGGAATTATTCGGCAAGTAAGGTGAAAAAAATGACTTTGGCACGGATTGTCGCCGTAGGTTTTCTCACGGTTTGGCTTGTCGCTACGGGTGCGCTGGCGAGAGCGTACGACGCCTCGCCAGTTATCATTCCAGACGTCAAAGAAGGAATAATCGATATCGAATGCCATCCGCAAAAGTTTATCATGCGGCGGGTGGACGGCGATCCGTATCCTTACTACACATATTGTTGCTGCTGCTCCATAAAGTCCATCAATTGACGTTGGATACTGTCCAGATGTTGACGAAGCGTTGGCCGCAAGAGGGAGTGAGACTCACCTGATTCTCACTCCCTCTTGCGGCCACTTCGGGCCTCGGCAGTCATCTCAGGGGGAGAG
>JARKPR010000078.1 GCA_029975165.1 Selenomonadales bacterium | reverse complement strand
GAAGGCCATTACCGCGTGGATAAAATTTTACAACGCGGAGCGTATCCACTCCGCGTTGGGGTATAAATCACCTATGGAATTCAGGCAAACACTCCGGAAGTTAGCGGCCTAAACCTGTCTCATTTTCGGGGGACATTACACTCCGCTCCGAGCTCTGGAATAGATTCGAACCTTGGGCTGCATAAAGGCTAATTATCGGGCGGACAAACCGGGCGGCTATATGTAACACATTAGGGGTTCTTCTGAAAAGCCATCAGGAAGTGAGCGAATCGCTTACTTCCTTTTTGTCCGTGTTTTTACGGACAAAAGTGTATGGTTTTCACTGATACCGCCATAACGCCGCCCGATGGATAATGATACTGTACGATATTATAAATATTTCTCCGAGCTGCCGCCCGGCAGCCGATGGGGTGCTGCGTACAAGCGCCTGCCCGTATTTGGCGAAGGAGAAATGAGCAAAGGAGGAGCGTTGTGGAGAGAGAAGACGTCTTGCTCACCATGCAGCGGGATCTGGCCAAGGCCATGCAAAAACCGCCCGAGAAACGCCGCTGGGGAATGCTCATCGACACCCGCAAATGCGTGGGCTGCCACGCCTGCACCATCGGCTGCGTCGCCGAGTACAAGCTGCCGCCGGGGGTTGTTTACCGGCCGGTGATCGACAAGGTGAGCGGCAAGTTCCCGGAGGTCAAGCGCCAGTTCCTGCCCCGTCCCTGTTACCAGTGCGAGAACCCCTCCTGCGTGCCGGTCTGCCCTGTTGGCGCGACCAAGAAAGAGGCCGACGGCATCGTATCCATCGACTATGAGAAGTGCATCGGATGCCGTTCGTGTATTGCCAACTGCCCGTACGGCGCCCGGACGTTCGATGCCGGCGCGTACTACACGGAAGATTCGCCTGCCCAGCAGGAGTACGAAAAAGCGGGCTTCTTCGAGTACGGCAAGCTCTGGCGGCGCGACAGCAAGCATGCCAACGTCGTGGGCAGCGCCCGCAAGTGCCATTTCTGCACAAGCCGCCTACAGAAGGGCCTGCTGCCGATCTGCGTTTCCACCTGCATCGGCCGGGCGACGTTTTTCGGCGACCTGAACGACGAGCAATCGCTCATCAAGAAGGTCATGGGCACCGGCAAGGTTTTCCGTCTCAAAGAGGAAGTGGGCACAGACCCGCGGGTTTACTACATATAGGAGGTGCAGTAGCATGGGTAAAACGGCCAAAGCGGTTCTGCTCGTATTGTTCGTTGCCGGTGCGGTCGCTGCACTCGGCAAAGTGTTTGTCTGGGGCGAGAGTGTGACCAACTACGGTTCATACACGCCCTGGGGTCTTTGGGTCGGCCTCTATGCGCTAATGGTGGGAGCTGCGGGCGGCGCGGCCTGGACCGGCATATACGTCGCCTGGTCGCAGGGCGGCGAGCCGAAACGGCTGACCAGCATAAGCCTGATCGCCGCCGGCGCTTTCCTGGCCTTCGGTCTGGCATTCATCGGCACCGACCTCGGTAAACCGATGAAGGGTTTCATGATTTTCTTCAGCCCGGCTTTCAGCTCCAAACTGGCCTGGGCGTCATGGCTGTATATAGCATTCTTCGTTTGCCTCGGCGGGTACTTATTCACGAATGCGAAAAAAGCGTTTATGTACCTGGCGGGTTTGGCTGCCGTGGGTTTCGTGGTTGCCGAGGGGCTGTTCTTCGGCGGCATGGTGGCCCGGGCCGCATGGTATTCACTGTTGACTCCGGTATCTTTCCTGGTTGCCGCGGTGGCTGCCGGCAGCGCGGCGGTCTACACCGTCGGGCAGTTGAATAACGCCGTTGTTTTCGCGGAAGAAGGCTACGGGATCAAGAAGCTTCTTACCTGTTCTGTTGCCGCGGTTGCGGTCATCGAGCTTGTCCACGCCGTTACCGGACAGGCGGGCATGCTCAGCTCGATCCCCTTCTGGGGCTTCGTAGTCTTGGGCGTGGTCGTCCCGCTGTTTATGCTGGTCAAGAACGCTGGCGGCATGTTGCCGGGCGTTTTGGTTTTGATCGGCCTGGCCTGCGACAAGTATGCCTTCGTCAGTTCCGGGTTTGCGACCGAGCCGATGCCCGGTCTGGCCGGCGCCTTCCAGGCTGCCCGCCTGTCGCTGGCGTATACGCCTTCGGCGGTGGAATGGGTTGTGGCGGTCGGCTTCGTGGCCGGCGCCATCTGGGCGGCCGACTTCTTGGCGGATAAACTGATTGCCGCCAAACAGGCGTGAGGGGAGGAGGGATAGACGTGGAAAAGAATTTCGTCGAAAAGATTCTCGATACCAAAGCCAGCCGCCGGCAGTTCATCGCCGGTACGGCCGTCGGTTGTTCGGCCCTGCTGGCAAGCGACAGCAATCTTATGGGCCTCTTCGAACGCGCCCAAGCCGGTCTGTTGACCCCGGAAGACGAATACGTCCTGAACCGCGCCGAGAACGCCATATATACTTCCTGCCAGAATTGCAACACCGGCTGCGGCATTAAGGTTAAGACCATGGAGGGGATGCCCCTCAAGATCGACGGCAACCCCTATGCCCCGTCGGCTCTCAACCCCCATTTGGGATACGCCGCGAAGGTCCGGGAAGTCGAAAAGGTCGACGCCGGCGTCTGCCCCAAAGGCCAGGCGGGCATCCAGATCTATTACGACCCCTACCGTATCCGCAAGGTGCTGAAACGGGCCGGCAAACGAGGCGAGAACAAGTGGGTAAGCATACCGTTCGAGCAGGCGATCAAGGAAATTGCCGACGGCGGCAAGCTGTTCGCCAACGTCCCCGGCGAGGAGAACCGCGTAGTTGAGGGCATGAACAGCCTGTGGGCAGTCCGCGACCCCAAGCTGGCCAAGGACATGGCCGACCATGTCGCCAAGATTCTCGGCGAAAAGGACAAGACCAAGAAGCAGGAACTGGTCAAGGAATTCCAGACCAAGTTCAAGGACAACCTCGGCGCGATGATCGACCCGAACCATCCCGACCTGGGGCCGAAGAACAACCAATTCGTCTTCTGGTGGGGCCGCCTCAAGGACGGCCGCGGCGACATCCTGAAACGCTTCTGCCTCGATTCTTTCGGCTCCGTCAACGCCCACGGGCACACCACCGTCTGCCAGGGCTCGCTGTACTTCTCCGGCAAAGCGATGAGCGAGCAGTGGAAGTACGACGCCAAGAAGAACGCCATGTCCTGGATGGACGGCAAGAAGTTCTACTGGCAGGCCGAACTGGAAGCGGCCGAATTCGTGATCTTCGTCGGCGCCAACGTCTTCGAGGCCAATTACGGGCCGCCGGTGCGCGTGCAGCGCATCACTGAGGGCATTTCTTCCGGCCGCATGAAGTACGCCGTGCTCGACCCGCGCTTCACGAAGGCCGCCAGCCACGCCTGGAAGTGGGTGCCGGCGGCGCCTGGCAAGGATACCGCCGTGGCCATGGGCATGATCCGCTGGATCATCGAGAACAAGCGCTACGACACCAAATACCTGACCTGCGCCAACAAAGGGGCCGCCAAGGCGGCCGGCGAACCGACCTGGTGCAACGCCACCTGGCTGGTGAAAATGGCCGACGGCAAGCCCACCGTCTTCGCCCGTTCGCACGAGTTGGGCTTCGGCAAAGAGATGGCCACGACCAAGGACGGCAAGACGTACGTCAACGAGAAGTTCGTCGTCGTCAAGGACGGCCAGCCGGTGGAGGTCGACCCGAACAGCGAGACCGCCCCGATTACCGGCGACCTGCTGGTGGACACCGAGATCAACGGCGTCAAGGTAAAGTCCGTACTACAGCTCGTCTACGAAGAGGCCAAAGCCCGCAGCATCGAGGAGTGGGCCAAGGAGGCCGGCGTCAAGGGCAGCGATATCGAGGAACTGGCCAAGGAGTTCACCAGCCACGGCAAGAAGGCGGTCGTCGACATTCATCGCGGCGTCTCGCAGCACACCGCCGGCTTCTACAACGTCATAACGTGGAATACGTTGAACCTGCTGAACGGCAACTACGACTGGCGGGGCGGCTTCATCGCCAAGTCCGAGTACGCCCATGCCGGCGCCAAGCCCGGGCAGGCGTTCGCCGTGTCGAAACACCCCAAGAAGATCGCCCCGTTCGGCAGCACCATCATCCGCACCAGCTTCAAGTACGAGGACAGCACCATCTTCAGCGGCTACCCGGCCAAGCGCCCCTGGTTCCCGCTCATCAGCGACATCTACCAGGAAGTCATCCCGTCGGCCGCCGACATGTACCCTTATCAGATCAAATCGCTGTTCCTCTACATGGGCTGCCCCGTATACTCGCTGCCGGCGGCCCAGGCGGTCATCGACACGCTGTGCGACCCGAGCAAGCTGCCGTTGTTCGTCACCTTCGATACCACAGTAGGCGAGACCTCGGTTTACGCCGACTATATCATCCCGGATTTCACCTACCTCGAACGGTGGGAGATGCACGGTTCCCACCCCAGCATCCCGTACAAGAACTCGCCTATCCGGCAGCCGGCCGCCAAGCCTCTGACCGATACGGTCAAGGTCTTTGGCGAGGAGATGCCGCTGGGCTTCGAATCGTTCCTGCTCGGCCTGGCCGAGAAGATGAACCTCCCCGGTTTCGGCCCCAACGGGTTCGGCAATAATGTGCCGTTCAACCACTTCGACCACCTCTACCTGAAGCAGGTGGCCAACATCGCCACCGACGGCAAGCTGCCGGACGCCGACGACGAAGAGGTGAAGATTTTCCTAGAAGCCCGCAAGCACCTGCCCAAGTCGGTGTTCGACCCCGACCGCTGGAAAGCGGCCTGCGGAGGCGACGCCTTCTGGCGTAAGGTCATCTACGTGCTCAACCGCGGCGGCCGGTTCGAGGACTTCAACGCGGCCTGGGACGGAGCGAAGGTGAAGAACAAGTACGGCGTCATGGTGAATATGTTCGTCGAGAAGACGGCCACCACCAAGAACGCCATGACGGGCAAGAACTTCGGCGGCCTGCCGACCTACATCGGCGAGGTCCAGGATTGCTCCGGCAAGCCGATCACCGACGAAAAAGACGGCTACGATCTGACGATGATCACCTACAAGCATATCCAGCACACCAAGTCGCGTACGGCCGCCAGCCCCTGGCTGATGGCGCTGGAGCTGGAGAACGGGATAATCGTCAACCCCGTCGACGCCGGCCGCCTCGGCCTGCGGGACGGCGACCGGGTGAAGGTAACCTCCGCAACCTGCCAGGACGGCAACTGGAAGCTGGGGCCGCTCGGCAACAAGCCGCTCGTCGGCAAGGTGAAGGTAACCGAAGGTGTCCGTCCCGGCGTGGTCGGTTTTTCGCTCGGCCACGGACATTTTGCCAACGGCGCCGGCGATATCACCATCGACGGCAAGACCGTCAAGGGGGACCCCGGGCGGGCTACGGGCATCCACGCCAACGCGGCCATGCGCGTCGACCCGGTGCTCAAGAATACCGGCCTTCAGGACGTGGTCGGCGGCAGTATCGTCTTCTATGACACCAAGGTGAAACTGGTCAAGGCATAACCACGGAGGGGGAGGCGGTCGGTCCGCCTCCCCCGTTTTTTTCCGGGAATGATTTTCTGTTGTCGGCGGGGGCGGCTTTTGCGATAATGGACTTAACAGGTCGTTGGAGGTCAGGTATGTCGAAACGGATATTTGCCGCGGTCGCGCTCCTCTTGTTGGCAATCTTATTGAACGGCTGCTCCTCAGGCCCCGCCAAGACGGTCAGCCTGTATAAAACGGATGCCGGCGCGGCGGTGAAGGATAAAAGCGCCGGGAAGGTGCCGCTGCGCGTGGCGGTTTCCTCCATCCTTTCGCCCAAGGAGACGCTCACCGTATACCAGCCGGCAGTGGAGTACATGGAGGACAAGCTCGGCTACCCGGTCGTGCTGCTGCAGCGGAAGACGTACAAGGAAGTGAACGACCTGCTGCAGAGCGGCGGCGCCGACGTCGCCTTCGTCTGCAGCGGCGGCTACGTAGCCGGGAACGACAACTTCGGGATGGAACTACTGGTTGTTCCGGAGGTTAAAGGCGAGACCCGCTACCGATCCTATATCATCGCCCGCAACCGCGAGGCTAAATCGATTCTCGACCTCAGGGGCCGGTCCTTCGCCTTCACCGACCCGATGTCATTTTCGGGCCGCATCGCCCCGGTGCATATGCTGACTTCGCACGGCATCGACAGCGACCGGTTCTTCAGCCGGACTTTTTACACGTACAGCCACGATAATGCCATAAAGGCGGTGGCCGACGGCATCGCCGACGCCGCGGCCGTCGACAGCATGATCTTCGACCGCGCGGTGGAAAGGGAGCCGGAGCTGGGCAAGCGGGTCTTTATCGTCGATAAGTCTTTGCAGGTGGGTAATCCGCCGGTAGTCGTTAATCCCGCCATCGACGCGGGATTGAAACAGCGGCTCAGGGAAGTCCTGCTTACCATGAACAGGGACGAAAACGGTCGCAAGGCGCTGAAGGCTTTGTCGTACGATAAATTCGTCACGGCGGACGACGGGGAATACGGTGAGCTTAAATCCCTTTGGCGAGCCGTTAAGGAGAAGCTATGATAAAAGTGGGCCGGCAGAGCTTTTCGCTGAAAATCATGGCGCTGCTACTGGTCGTGCTGGTCATGTTCGGCACGGCGATCATCCTGCAGACGCGGGTCATTATGAACAATCTCTTCACCGATCAACAGGTGAAGAGGGGGATTTCTATCGCCACCATGCTGGCCGCCCGCGCCTCCAACCATATCCTCGTCAATAACTATTACGACCTTCACGAACTAGTCAAGGATACGCAGGCTTCGAACGACGACGTAAAGTATGCCTTTGTGGTCAGCAACGACGGCGAATTGCTCGCCCACTCCTTCCCAGGGGGGTTCCCGGTCGATCTTCTCACCGCCAACACTTTGCCGGCGCAAGCGAAGCACAACATAGCCGAGTTGAACACCGAGGAAGGGGTAATCCGCGACATCGCGGTGCCGATTTTCGACGGCCGCCTGGGGGTCGTGCATGTCGGCCTGAGCGACGGGAGCTTGCGAGCAACCCTTGGCAATACCACCCGTCAACTGCTATTCGATACGCTTGCGGCAATATTCGTCGGCCTCGTCCTGACGATTTTTCTCGCCAGCCGGATCACCAAACCGATCCGGGAACTCGCCAGGGTAACCGGCGCCATCACGGCGGGCGATTTCACTCAGCGGGCCTACGTCAAGTCCAACGACGAGATGGGCAGCCTGGCCAGCGCATTCAACGTCATGGCCGACTACCTGCACCGACTGATGACGGAACTGAAACAGAAGGAGGAGGCGCGGACCCACCTGTTGCAGAAGGTGATCGTCGCTCAGGAGGAGGAGCGCAAGCGCATCGCCCGGGAGTTGCACGACGAGACGGGGCAAACGCTGTCGTCGCTGATGATCGGGCTCAAGAGCCTGGCCGAAAGCTGCCCGTCCTCTTCCCACGAGTGTCGGGTGGAGGAGATGCGGGCAGTGGCGAAAACGGCCCTCGGGGAGATTCATCGCCTGGCCGTGGAACTCAGGCCGAGCATCCTCGACGATATGGGTCTCATACCGGCGCTGGAGAAGTATGTGGCCGACTTCCGCGCCGCCCACGGGCTGGACGTCGACCTGCATGTAAGCTGGGGCTCAGACAACCGGGTCCCGCACGAGATCGAGGTAACGGTTTACCGCATCGTCCAGGAGGCGCTGAATAACATCGCCAAATATGCGAAAGCGGAGAACGTGAGCGTCATCGTCACCCGCGACGACAGGGGCCTCGAAGCCATCGTCGAGGACGATGGGATAGGTTTTGACGCGGACGAAATCATGCTCGACAACGAGAGCAACAAGCTTGGGCTTCATGGTATGCGGGAGCGGGCGTCGCTCGCCGGCGGGACTTTCACGATCGAGTCCTCCACCGGGCATGGGACGACGATTTATGTACGGATACCGCTGACAGGAGGTGAAAGCGGTGGAGAAGGTTAGGGTCGTCATAGCTGATGACCATACATTGATGCGCTCCGGGCTCAAGCTCATGCTGGCCAACCAGCCGGACATCGCCGTGGTGGGCGAGGCGGCTGACGGAACAGAAGCACTCAGGCTGATCGAAACCTTGAAGCCGGACATCGTTTTGCTCGACGTTTCGATGCCGGAGATGAACGGCCTGGAATGCATGAAGCGGATAAGGGATATGGACGAATCGGTCAAGGTTATCCTGCTGACGATGCACGAAGATACCCGCTATCTCAAGGAAGGCTTTGCCGCCGGGGCCGCCGGGTACGTCCTAAAAAAAGCGGCCGACGACGTTCTGTACGAAGCAATCAGGACAGTCCGGACCGGGGAAGTCTTCGTGCAGAACAGCATGGCGCAGTCGCTGGTATGCGAGCTCAAGGAACGCCGGGATCGGCCGGCCGTCGCCGACAACAAGCCGCTCAGCGAACAGGAGAAGCGGGTACTGAGCCTCATCGCCATGGGCCACTCCAACGCCGAGATTGCCGAAAAGCTGGTTGTGAGCACCCGCACAGTGGAGACGTACAAGTACAGGATAATGGAAAAACTGAACACGAAGAAGCGAGCCGATCTGGTCAAGTACGCAATAGATCAAGGGTTAACAGAGAAAAACGGATAAATAGCAAAAGAGCGGGGAAGTTGCCCCGCTCTTTGCCGTTAAAATGTAGGAAAATTATACATTTACCATTAATAGGTAAAGTATCAATGTTGTAGAAGTATAATGTATCGAAACATTAATACAATTTTACCGCGGGGAGATGGTCGGATTTTAGGTGATTGACCGGTTGACTGCGAAAATGGAGGGGAGGTACATGTCCATGGATCATGAAGGTAAGTCCGGTTTGACTATGACACGTAGAACCTTTCTAGCCAGCTCGGCTGCGATGGGAACAAGCCTGACCTTATTCGGTCTCGTTGGCTGCGCCCCAACGAAGCCCACCACTTCGACTGCGGCAGCGTCTCCCAAAAAGCTGACCTATCATGCCTGTCCCAGGAACTGCCACGATACCTGTACATTGATCTCGGAAGTAGATAATGGTCGTATTGTAAGGGTTACCGGGGACCCCACGCATCCTATAACCGCTGGCACCCCCTGTGTAAAAGGTCATTGTTACACGACATGGGTATATCATCCTGACCGTATCCTTTATCCGATGAAAAGGGTCGGCAAGAAAGGCGAAGGAAAATGGGAGAAAATCTCTTGGGACGAGGCTTATACCACGATAGCAAATAAATTTCAAGAGATTATCAGAACAGACGGCTCGGAGGCTATCATCCCCTACAGCTATTCCGGCAATCTAGGCATTATCAACAATTACGGCGTTCCTTTCAGGTTTTGGAGCAAGCTAGGCGCCACTAATCTCGAAAGGGCGGTTTGCTCAGACGCCGGTAAGCCGGCCACTAAATATACCTATGGCCAGACTGCCGGTATCGATCCCGAATCGTATGCCCGAACCAAGCTCTTTGTTTCCTGGGGCATCAATCATGCTGCTACCAATGTCCATGCAATCAAGTTTATCAACCAAGCGAGAGATAACGGGGCAAAACTGGTCGAGGTGAACCCGGTCCGCACTCCCCTCGGTTCGCAAGCGGATCTGCTCATTCAGCCGAAACCCGGTACGGACGCAGCCCTTGCACTCGGTATGATGAATGTGATTATCCAAGAAGGTCTATACGACAAGGACTTTGTGGCTAATTACACACTGGGGTTTGATAAGCTCGTCGAGAAAGTGAAACAGTACCCGGTGGACAAAGTGGCACAGATTACCGGAGTGCCTGCGCAGACGATTATCGATTTTGCCAGGATGTACGCCACGACAAAGCCTGCGATTATCCGGGTCGGCTACGGTATGCAGCGTAATACGAACGGCGGCCGGATGGTAAGGGCTATCTCACTTTTACCGGCGCTTGTGGGTATGGTAGGGGTCGACGGCGGCGGTTACGTTTATATCAATGGCGATTACTGGGCCTTCGATTGGAAAGCTTTGCAGCGGCCCGATCTGGTCGGGGACCGTAAACTACGCTCGGTGAACATGAACGAGATCGGCAAGGCGCTGCTTGGCGAAACGAAGGAGACCAAAGGCAAACCGATAAAAGCGTTGTTTGTCTATAATAGTAATCCGCTGGCCATATCCACAAATACCAACCTGATCAAGAAGGGGCTCTTGCGGGAAGACCTCTTTACCGTCGTTGTCGACCCATTCATCACCGACACTGCCGATTATGCCGATATTCTCTTGCCTGCCGCAACGTTCTTCGAATATGAAGACGTAAATCAGGACTATCTTGGATGGTATGTCCGCCTAAATTTGCCGGCCATTCCCGCCTTGGGCGAAGCTAAGTCGAACCTCGAAATTTTCGCCGAACTGGCAAAAAGGATGGGCTTCCCGGAGGACTGCTTCAAGGAAAGTGCGGCGGACGTCATAAAACTGGCGCTGAAATCCGGCAATCCGCTGTTTGAGGGAATAACTTACGATGCGTTAAGGGAAAGGCACTGGATGAAAATCAAACTGGGCACTCCCTTTGCTGACCGGAAATTCAAGACACCATCCGGCAAGGTTGAGTTCTATTCAGAGGCTCTGGGTAAGGCCGGGTTTGACCCGGTGGCCGAGCATATTCCACCAGGAGAGGGCGAGGAAAAAACACCGCAGCTATACGCCAAGTATCCTATCAGATTCTTAACGCCGGCCACCAAGAATTTTATCTCCTCTCAGTTCCACAATCTATCGTACATTAAGGAGATATACGAGGGGCCAATCGTCTTTATTAATCCCGCAGACGCAAAACAGCGCGGTATCAGTACTGGCCAATGGGTGTATGCGTTCAACGACCGCGGGAAAGTAAGGCTTCAGGCCAAGGTCAGCGAGGCAGTAAAACCGGGGGTCGCCATGTCGGCTAAGGCGCCCTGGCATAAGTACAGCCCCGAAGGAACAAACATAAACGCTCTTGCTCCCGACGCGTTAGGGGACATGGGTGGAGTGTCGACCTACCACACCAACCTTGTTCAGATCGCCAAAGCGTGATGGCATTAAGGAACGGGAGGAAGAAAAATGGGAAAACAGCTAGGCTTCTATTACAACCAGAACTATTGTATTGGCTGCCAGGCTTGCGAAACGGCATGCAAGAATAAGAACAAGCTTGACGTAGGCGTCAGATGGCGGAAGGTCGATACAATAGAGACAACCGCAAACGGCCGGCCGGTTGAAAAGTTCCTGACCCATGCCTGCATGCACTGCGAGAAACCGGCCTGCGCCGAAGTGTGTCCGGTCAACGCCTACACGAAGCGAGCCGAAGACGGCATCGTTATCCAGGATCACGACAAGTGCGTCGGCTGCGGATATTGCGTATACGCCTGCCCATATCAGGCGGTGCAATACAACAAAAGAGAAGGCAAAGCTTCGAAATGCGATATGTGCCTCGATTATCAAAAGCAGGGCGAACCGCCGGCTTGCGTACGCGGCTGTCCTCTACAGGTGCTGAAAGTCAGCGACGTGAGCGATATGGAAAAGTCAGGCGCAGTCAAGGAGTGCATTGGCTTCCCGGTTTTTGAAACCCATCCTTCGATGCGGTTCACTCCGCCCAAGAAATGATTGTCCGCAAATCTAACTGGCCTGCGAGGACTGTATGAAAGCGATAAGCATTCAGGCCGCCCGCGAAATAGTCGAGGGGCGGCGGGCAACTTACGATTGGCTGCGTAAAGTGTTTCTCCTAGGGCCGTCTCCCGAGCTGTTAGTCGATATGGTGGTTGCCGCTCAGGCTGCTGGTGCAGCGGATGCATTGCAGTTGACTGAGTGGGAAAGCCAGCTTGCAACATATTTGCAAGGGCTAGCGAAGGAGAATTTAGCAGACGTCGGCCAGGATATCTCCCTGGAGTTCACCCGCCTATTTATTGGCCCTTACCACCTTCAGGCTCCTCCTTACGAATCGGTCTACAAGTCGAGCGAGCGCGTATTGATGCAGGAAGCGGCCCTGAAGGTCAGGGAGATTTATCGCGCGGCCGGACTTCAGGTCAAGCGGCTCAATCAGGAACCGGATGACCATATCGGCTTGGAATTCGAGTTTATGTACTACATGAACACGGAAACGGTCAACGCCTTCGCGGCGGGCAATATACCCGGGGCGATAATTGCATTATCGACTCAGCAAAGTTTCCTGGCAGATCATCTTGCTACCTGGGTGCCGGCCTTCTGCGACGATTTCGCACAGGATACCAGACATGAATTCTTCCGCCATCTGGCTGAATTCGTAAAGGGGTTCATCCTGGAGGATCTGAATGTAGTGCGTCAGCTCAATGGGGAATTGCGCGTGTCCCAACCGGCATAAGTTAATCGCAAAAAAAGGGGGCTCGATTATGGAACGTTGGGGTTGGCTTATAATCACCTACCTCTTTCTGGGCGGCCTCGGCGCCGGGGCATATATCGCTTCTTTCGCTGCGGAGCGCGGGTATCTTGGCAACGTCCCCGGCATAAGAAAAGCGGGGTATTATCTTGCGGCGCCTGTCGTTGCAATCGGCTGTATACTCCTCATGTTTGATCTTACGCCACAGATCTGGAGCAATCCGGGTCTGCTGTTCGGGTTGCTTTCCAGTTCGAGTTCGTGGATTACCTGGGGGACGTATATTCTGACCGGATTTATTATCGTCGGTGCCGTCGCCGCCTACTTGGCGTGGCGGCAGACCGACGTTCCCCTGTGGCTGGGGCTGATCGGGGTTGTGCTGGCGCTGGGGACTGCGGCCTACACGGGCTTTTTGTTGGCGGTAGTGAAAGCGGTTCCTTTCTGGAACACGAACCTCATGCCGGTGTTGTTCATCGTTTCGGCCCTCTCGACCGGTCTGTCGGCGGCGTCGCTCCTCGGGGATTATCTCGAAAAGTCGGCGACGGTCGAGGCCAAGGTTCATAAGACTCATAGCTGGCTCATCGTCGCTGAGGTCATTTTACTGGTGGTATTCATGGGGGTTGCCCTTGCCGGAGTGAAAGGGCCGGTAGCGGCGATGTCGGCGTCGAAGATGGTATCGGGCTCACTCGCCGCGGCATTTTGGAGCGGCCTAGTAATTGTGGGACTGGTCGGGCCATGGTTCTTCTTCAACAAAAAGCATGACGCCGGGCGGAAGGAAGACTGGAGCCGCTACCTGTACGCATCGGATATCGGCGTCTTGATAGGCGGCCTGGCTTTGAGGAGTGTTATTGTTTTTGCCGCTCTGCCGATCTGGCTGAAAACGGTCGGTCAGTAATCAGGTTTCCGGGATAAAGCAAAGGGTAGCAATTTTGCTACCCTTTTATCTCGGTTATGAGTTGTTTGCCGCGCTCTAAAAGGTATCTTTCAATAACATGGGTTTCATCCAGGCAGGTTCGCATGCACGATCGCGCGCCCTCCGCATCACCCTTTTCAATCGCCTCGTAGATTCTAGTCATATTGGCGATATAGCAAAGCCGGTCCTCCGGGCTAATCTCCAGCGTCAAAGCGATTGCCCGAATTATTCTCACAATCGAGGCTATATGGAGCGACAAAAGCCGATTGTATGCTGCGGCAACTATCACAGCCTGAAATTCGATGACTTTGTTGAGAAATTCGGCGGTTGATAAGGCCGGATCGGTGGGAATGCAGCCCTTTATGGCCTCAAGGTCTTTGGCCTGACGGCGTTCTGCCGCCAGACCGCAGCTGTGAACTTGGATAATCGTGCGCGTCTCGTAAAGCTCGCCAAGTGATATGCGGGCGGCCCCCAAAGCGGTGAACAAACAGCCGGCAAGCCGGGAGCCGCAATCATCGGTCAGGTGGGAAAAAAGAAAATAACCGCCGTTCCGGCCCCTTTTGACAGTTACAACACCCTGGCTGTGCAGAAGGTCTAGGGCTTGCCTTACAGTGGACCGGCTTACGCCATACTCCTCGGCCAGACTATTCTCAGCGGGAAGTCGAGCGCCTGGTCTATATGTTCCGTCGAGGATCGACCTTGTCAAACATTCGGCCACTTGTTCAGCAACGGTTAATACTCTCGATCTGGGCATCGTAACACCTCGTCTTTATTACGAGAATGTATTAATATTAAGTTAGAGCATATTTCGCCAGCAGACTCGATTTTCCCTGTGACGGGCGTAAAGTCGCGAAAGGCAAGGGGAGGAAAGATGTTACCAATCAACCTCGATTACACGAGCGGAATCCCGATATATGTCCAATTGAAAGAAGCCTTGAAAAATTCGGTGCGTACTGGGACCTACTCTCAGGGTTCCCAACTGCCCACCGTCCGCCAATTGGCGGTCGAGCTTAAAATTAATGCGAACACTGTAAGCAGGGCCTATGCGGAACTCGAACGGGAAGGCGTACTATCGACGCAGCAAGGACGCGGCACATTCGTGACCCTGTCCCAAGAGATCGACTATGACAAGCTCGCCAAACTCGAAAAACTCACGGTGAGATTTTGGGGCGACGCCCAAAAATTGGGTTTTTACGACGAGGATATCCAGGCGATGTTTGAGAGTGTTCGCAACAAGCGGAATAACGGCGGCGAAAGCGGGGTGTAAATATGGGACAAAGCAAAAAAGGTATTACTAGCGGGATCGAAATTCCGTCATCGATCGGGCCGGTTCACGTCCCAAGTCTGTTCCCTCTCTCTATTTTTCTTGCGCTGACTGCCTTCAACGTTGTCGCCTATTATTTTTCGGAAAATCTATGGCTGTTTGGAGTTGTCCTGGTACTGAGCCTGTTGCTCAGCGCATCCGTCAAAGTCGCGTCGGAATGGGAAAGGGCCGTTGTTTTGAGATTGGGCAAAAATATCGGTCTGCGGGGGCCGGGGCACTTTTGGATCATTCCTTTCGTGGATTCCGTAGCGTATTGGATAGATCAACGTATCGTAGCGACCCCATTCGTTGCCGAGCAAACCTTGACGAAAGATACCGTGCCGGTAAACGTCGACGCGATATTGTTCTGGATGGTCTGGGATCCTGAAAAAGCGGCCTTCGAGGTTGAAAATTATCGCGAAGCGGTCGCCTGGTCCGCCCAGACGGCTTTGCGGGATGTTGTGGGGCGCTATCTGCTTTCGGACATTCTGTCAGGCCGGGAAGAAGTGGATAGGGTTCTCCAGCAGATTATCGACCAGCGCACCGAGCCGTGGGGGATAACCGTACAATCGGTGGAAATCCGCGACGTGATTATACCGGAGGACCTGCAGGATGCGATGAGCCGCGAAGCCCAGGCGGAGAGGGAGCGCCGGGCACGGATTATTCTTGGGACTGCCGAGACCGAAATCGCTCACCGTTTTGCCGCGGCCGCAACCGTGTACGACAACAACCCGACCGCCCTTCAACTCCGCGCCATGAATATCCTCTACGAGGGACTGAAAGAGCGGGGCGGTTTAGTCGTGACGCCGAGCGGGGTCGCCGATTCATTAAACATTGGCATGATGACCGCAATTGCCAAGAGTACGGGGCAAGCGAATAAAGAGGAAGGTATTGCGGGAAGTGCTGCAAAGGCCGATTTGCATGGCGGCGGAATAGCTGAGGAGTAGTGTTGGTTAATTACCAAGATGCTGCCAACAGTGAATCGCTTCAATGTCAGGGATTTCCCCGACAAAAGTGTATGGAAAACACCGATAGATTCTGCGATGAACATACAGGATAATTAGTATTGAAGAGGCTTGAGGCTTCAATATCTGCCATGTTAACTTAAGGAGGAGTATACGCATGTTCAACTTAGGTATGCCGGAATTAATCCTTATACTGGTTATAGCATTAGTCGTCTTTGGGCCAGGGAAGCTGCCCGAGATAGGACGGGCTATCGGAAAAGGTATCGGCGAGTTCAAAAACGCGATGTCAGTCCAAGAAAAAGAGCCCCAGCAAATCACACCCGCCAATACTGAAAGAAAGGTTTAAAGCGTTTCGGGGAGACACTTCACCCGTGAGGCGGTGACACATGGTTACGCTCGAAGACGCCCGGCAAGTTTTGCTCGACGGCGGCCAGATTGCTAACGTGACAAGGATACCTTTGGCGAAATGCCTGGGCAGGGTACTGGCCGAAGATGTAATTTCCGACATGGACTTTCCGCCTTTCGACAGGTCGCCTCTTGACGGCTACGCCGTAAGGATGGACGACATAAAAACGTCGTCCCGGGATAATCCGGCCGTGTTGCGGCAGATAGAGTATTTACCGGCAGGCGCCTGTCCCCGGCTGACGGTGGGAGTTGGCGAAGCGGCCAGGATAATGACCGGCGCAAAAATGCCGGGTGGCGCTGATGTGGTGGTAAAGCTTGAGGATACTTATTCCGAAGGCCAGCAAGTATTCGTTCATAGCCCCGGGAGGAACGACAAGAATATCTGCAAACGCGGCGAAGAGTTCAGAGCCGGTGAAGTGGTACTTCGAAAGGGTTATTGCGTGCAAGAGGGAACGATAGGGATTCTCGCTATTTTGGGACGAGATAAGCCCAGGGTTTACACCAAGCCTAAGGTAGGAATTCTGGCAACCGGTAGTGAGCTTCTTCCCGTTTCTGCTAAGTTGCAGCCAGGTATGATCCGAGATACGAACAGCCATATGCTGGCTGCTAAAGTGCGCAACGCCGGCGGTGCGCCGGTTATGATGGGCCAGGTCAAAGATGATCTGGCCGCAATGGTGGAGCAGCTGCAAAACTTCTCCGGGTTGTCTGTATACGTTATGACCGGCGGTGCCTCCGTTGGTGACTATGACTTGGCCGGTCGGTTCTTCGAACGGCTCGGGATACCAATACTGTTCGACAGAGTGGCGATTAAGCCCGGTATGCCGGTAATTGCTGGTCGATGGGGGGATTCGTTTCTGATTGCGTTATCGGGAAATCCTGCAGCTTGTAGCGTTTCGTTCGAGGTTTTGGTGAGGCCGCTTATCAAGCGTATAGCCGGTTTCACTCAATTCGAGCCAATAAGGATTCGGGCGAAGATGGCCGAGAAGTTCGGGAAGGCATCACCTGTGCGCAGATTCATATGGGCGGTTTGCTTCGCTATCGACGGGGTCATATTCGTATCGCCGCTTGATCATCAAGGGAATGGGATGTTGCGGGCGAGTGAGAAAGCCAATGCCTTGCTGGACATTCCGGCTAATAGTCCGCCGCTAGACAGGGGAAATGAAGTTTCGGCCATCCTCCTACAACGGACTACGATCTAATGGCGTCGGCGCAGCTGACGGCTTTTAGATTAATCCACGTTACTAGACCGTGCGGAAGTCACTGTTGCCCCAAGGGTCCTTCAGCTAACTGAACCTGGCCGCGGGCGCAGATTTTTCACTGGTGGGGTGGATATGGAAATAATCAAATATAAGCGATACCGTATTGAAGAGTTGCGTAATGTATTTTTTCAAAGTTCGGTTTTCTTTTCCCGCTCTTCCAACTTTCGAGCGGGTTGCCCTGGTAAGGCGGATTTGGTGAAGGCATTTCTGGAGGAAGAAGAAGCTGAAGGGCAAACGCAGTATAGCGTCATCGTCAGAGCCGAACTGCAAAAGCATATGGATTATGTTGGCGAATGCTTGGCAGGATTGGGTTATGCATTGGTAGATGGGCAGTCCGTTTGGACCAAAAGCGTTCGAGTCTTATTCAAGCCCGGCGCGGACGCATTAGGAGTCCTAAAGGATACCTTGAAGGCGCTGGATGATGTTTCCAATGAGCTGCCGATGTGCCTTTATGAAACTTGTGAGACAAAAAGGTTGCGCAACTACATATCGTTCATGTCCGCCTGGAAAAGCAGGATGCGCTTTTCCGCAATCGTCGATTACCGCGGCGCGAAGCGGGACAAACTGCCCTCAGGCATAAAAAAGGCTGCGCAGTCTTCGTACCTTCGCCGCGGATTTGGCGCAATGGCCGATTACTATTGCCTTGCGGAGCTTCCGGACAAGCACTGGTGCGCTTGGTTCGAGGGCGACGAAGCTATCCCGGTATTTCCTAACGAGAAACTAGCAGTGCACTTTCTCGAAGACCGCCATATTGTTTATTATGCTAGTTGAGATTCAGTGGTTTGGGCCACTAGACACTCATAACGGATCAAGATAAAAGGACGGCGCCAACTTTCGGCGCCGTCCTTTAGTATGCGATGAAATTCTTATCTGGGACATCTGAAAATTACTTGCATAATACAATATTGTATAATACAATTAATATACCATATTATGGAGGGATACTTTTTGAAAGAACTAGATGCCGATTCCCTTCGCGAGAATTTGCGGGTCATGGTCAGGAAGCTGGGGCTTTTGCAGAGGGAGGAAGCGGTCTGCTGCGGACTGACGCTTGGGCAATGCCACACGATCATCGAAATCGGCCAGGCCGGGAAGATCGCGATGATCAGGCTGGCCGAGAGCCTTAATCTTGACGGTAGCACTGTTACCCGCAATGTTGATACCCTCGAAAAAGCCGGTTTAGTCTTCCGCGAGCCTAGTCCAACGGACCGTCGCGTAACGCTCGCATGCCTTACGGCGGAAGGCACTGAAAGGTACAAAAAGATAAACGACGGGATGAACCGGTATTTCAGCCAAATCATAGCGAGCATACCTGCATTGAAGCGTTCGAGCGTCGCCGAGGGCCTGGAGATTTTCGTAGAGGCCTTGAATCCGTTGCCGATCGAAGAAGAGGCGAAAACCTGCAACGAAAGAAAGACCGCAGCCGACATATAAGGGGCGAGGGGATAGGGTGCGAGGGTGCAGCCCGGTCCCAAGCAGGGAACGGAGGGCGTTTATGGCGATAGTCACCCTGGAAGAACTGGCAGAAAGATATCCTTCGGTGCGTACATATGAGAAAAAGCCTGGGGGGCGGTGCTGACGAGGACTATAACCAGGTTCTGGCGGCCTGCGGTTATCGGTTCGAGGCGCTGGACGATATCAACCGCGCGCGCAACGGCGGCGAGTACGATGAGCTGAAGGCATGCCGGGTGGTTAAAATCATTTACTGTATATAAGGGTTCCAGAAGTAAGTTCAGTGAGGCGATCATATGGCTGACAATCTGCGCGAATTGATGGATTGCATTATCCGCAAGCTCGGTCTTATGAACACGGAGTTCTATTACTGCGACCGGGAGCTCTCGGTCGTCCAGGGCTATATCCTGCAAGAGATAAGTCGTTTGGGAGAGCCGTCTATGCATCAGGTAGCCGATAAACTGTGCTTGGGCGAAGTAACCTTCGGCCGACACGTAAAATCGCTGATCGAGAAAGGCCTTGTCCGTAAAGATGTCTTGAGAGAGGACCGGCGAGTGAACATTCTTTCGCTCACCGCTGCTGGGAAACAGGCGGAAAGCCAGATCGCCGCCCACACCAACGAGTGCATAGGCCGGATATTTTCCCAGTTCACCGAGTTCGAGAAAGATACCGTCATCCGCTCATTAAGGCTGCTGGACCGGGCCATATCCGTGCCATGCTGTCAGAAACGGGAGTAGTTTCTTGAGTAGGGGGAGAACGATGGCTCATTATATTGTCGGCACAGTCAAGACTGCTGCCGGCGAAGTTCCCAAGGTGTCCACAGCCTTGACGGCCAAAGACGTTTTCGGTTCCTGGCTGGCCCGCTGGGGCGTCAACCGCATGCATTACGGCGTGCCGCCCGGCCTTTACTGCGTCGGCGATGCCAATCCGGAATCGCCGGTTGTCGTATCCGCCAATTATAAGATGAGCTTCGACGTTCTGCGGAAGAATCTGGCCGGACTGGCCGCCTGGATACTCGTCATTGACACCAGGGGCATAAATGTGTGGTGCGCGGCCGGCAAAGGAACTTTCGGCACCGATGAGATCGTGGGCAGGCTGGCGGAAGTCGACCTGGCCAAGGTTGTTTCCCACCGAACGATAATCGTGCCGCAGCTCGGCGCCCCCGGTGTTGCCGCCCATGAAGTGTCGAAGCGGTCGGGTTTCGCGGTAGTCTACGGACCGGTGCGGGCGAGCGATTTGCCGGCTTTTCTGGCGGCAGGGCTTCAGGCCGCGTCGGCGATGCGCCGGGTAAACTTCACCTTCCGGGACCGGATCGTCCTTACGCCGATCGAACTGGTGGGGGTGCTAAAGCCAGCCGTTGTTATCGGCCTAGGCTTGGTTGTCCTGCAGGCGTTAGGTTTCGATGTACTTTCGCTGGCCGTTATCTACCCTTATATCGGCGCTGTCCTGGTCGGCTGCGTTGTCGCGCCGGCGCTGCTGCCATGGCTGCCCGGACGGGCCTTCAGCCTAAAAGGCTGGCTGGCAGGTGCGGTCTGGACCGTCGTCGTTGCTGCGATTGACAATCTTTATCTGCCGGAATTATCCGGTTGGCGCAACATTCTCATCTACTTCTTGACCGTGCCGCCGCTGGCCGCCTTTCTCACGCTAAACTTTACCGGCTGCTCGACCTACACCTCATTTTCCGGCGTGAAGAAGGAGACGGCGCTATCCCTGCCGTTGCTTGGCTGCTCTTTTTTGACGGGAGTCGTGCTGCTGCTAGCCGGCTTGCCCGGTATTTGGTGAGCCTGAATGAAAGGATGAGCGTATATGGGATTGCGGTACTTGTCGGGAGTCGTCTCATTAAGTATCGAGCAGGATAAATGCCGCGGCTGCGGCCGATGCACCGAGGTTTGTCCACACGGCGTGTTCGCTATGAAAGGCGATAAGGTTTCGATAATTGATCGGGATGCCTGCATGGAATGCGGCGCCTGCGCGAAAAACTGCCCGTTCGCGGCGATCAGCGTCAACCCGGGTGTGGGTTGCGCCTATAAGGTAATAATGAGCGCGCTGTTCGGGGAGAAGCGATCGTGCGGGTGCTCGTGAAAGGAGGTGACGGATATGGTATGGATGATGCTCCGTCCGGTTACCCACTGCAAGGAAGGTTGCTCTAGATTGTCCCGGGCAGGACGGTAAAAGGCCCGACAAGAATTACGACAAAGAAGGCACTCCCTCGGGAGCGCCTTCTTTACATTTCGGCTGTTCACGGCTGTGGGGCTTCTGGTAGATATACAAAAATTATTGATGTAATATTGACTGCGTGGATATATGGGTTTATTATCGCCTTAGAGGTTTGATTAGGTGCCGGATTGGGGGAAGGGTATTGAAGAGCATCAACACGGAATCGATCAGAAAAAAAGCTGAGGATTATTACCGCGAAGGCGATTTCTTCTGCTCCGAGGCAATTGTGAAGGTAATAAAAGATGAATTCGCGCTGCCGATTCCGGATGCGGCCATCGCCATGGCCTCCGGATTTCCGGTGGGTATGGGCGGTTCGGGCTGCACTTGCGGCGCCATCGCTGGCGGCATCATGGCTATCGGGATGGTCTTCGGGCGGACTGAGGCGAAGGACCCTAAGGTCAACAAGGCCATGGAGCTGGCAAAAGAACTGCATGATACTTTTAAAGACAAGCATGGTTGTTTGTGCTGTCGGGTTTTGACCAGGGGCATGGAACTGGGGTCGCCGGAGCACATGAAGCAGTGCATTTCTTTTACCGGCGAAGTCGCTGCCGAAACGGCGAAGATTATCCTCCGCGAGCGTGGCTGATATCCGAGCAGCCCGACAGCATGAAAAATATCTACGGTAAAAGACTGCCTACAGCAGTCTTTTACTATCTGGATTCACCGGGGCTATTTCGGGGCGTTATATTCCCTGCGCAGTTCATCAACTTCCTGACGCAATTTGCGAACTTCCTCAGCCGAGTTTCCGTCTACTAGCGGGCGATACTCGCACCAGCCTGCGAATCGGGGCCGGAAAGAACGGCAGGCCAGGAAAATTGCCACGAGGAACAGCACCGGCACGAGGAACATTATCCACGGCATCCCCCAGCCGCCCAAGCTTCCCCACACGGGGCCATAGCACATGACGTTTCTCCTTTCCCCGTTCTAATTATTTCCGAAGCATTTCTGGGCAGCATGTTCGGCGACGGTGCGGGCGTACCCTTCGATCTGTTCCCTGGGCAGGTCGAAGATTTCGAAGTTCGCCTCGCGATCGAAGGAATACAGCGTGCTCGCCTCGACAACGGTAGTATGGAGATCAGGGAGCCTCGACTTGAGGACGGTCAGGCCGCAGTGCAGCGGGCACCCTTCGATGGCGATGACTTCCGGAGCCCGTTTGACAAGCTCCGTCATGCCGGAGTCGCCGGTGGCTGCGTCGCCCAGGCAAATGCGTACCGCTTCGTCGGCACGGAGCCGGTAGGCGAGCATGTTGGCGGCTGTGCGGGCGACCTCGCCTTTGATGCATGCGCCCTCGCAGGCGATGACCGCCTTCTTGGGCGGCAGGGCCATCTGTTTTGCCGCGTAGCGCTGCCCGTCGGGGCAGATGCGGCCGGGGGAATTACAAGAACAACATTGAGACACTTATATTCCTCCTAGATTAATGGATTTACCCGCAACCGCAGCCGGGTCCACAGCCTGGTTGCTGCTCTGGGGACGTTTGTTCGGCAAGCAGCCTGGCGATCAGCTTTTCCATCGACTTACCGGCGCCGTCCTTCACCACCCGCCCGATCTCGGCGGCAGCTTTGATTTCCTGGTCGGTCAGCCCGACTTCACGGGCGTGGGCCGTATGATGCTCCAGGCACGGATGGCAGCTGGCGGCCACCGAAGCCCCGACGGAGATCATCGCGATTGTTTTGATCCCTAACGACATTTCATTTCACCTCCTCTACCCCTTTAGACGGAAAGAACTTCGGAAAGGATACACCTGAGAACAAAAAGATTGCCTCTTGTGAGGCAATCTTTCGTCTGCTTATGACAGGTGTTCTAGTTACACCCGCAGCCGCAACCACAACCGGAAGGGGCGGCGGCCGGCTCCTCCGCCTCCTTCAGGCCCAGGCGCTTGAAGGCCGCCTGCCTGATGGCTTTGGCCGGGATGTCCTCACATACCGTACCCTCGAATTCGACCGTCCGGCAGTACGTATCTTTGCCCAGCAGCGAAGTGCAGGAGTCGCAGAAATTTTGCGATACCTTAATATCCAGGACTTCTTCGATCGGCACTCCATTGAACAGGACGACGTTGGACTGGGGTATCTGGCTGTCGTTGAGCTTGGTCTCAACATATTCGACCTCGATACCCATAGGATGAAGTTTCACCTTCAATTCTTCGACGACTTCGGCCAGCGTCTGCCCCGTGTCCGAACAGCGGACACAGGTTTGGCCATCCACATCGAGATGCTTCCATTCAATTTTCAGGTTTTTCATTTTTACGCCTCCAAGAAATATTCTAATTCCCAATACCGCCTGGAGTGATTTTGCCCGGGAGAATCACTCTCGGCAATAGTATGGGTCTCACATATTAAGACGCGGGAGGCAGCCGTTTGGTCGCAAAAAAAATCCGCAACTACGTTGCAGATCCCCTGTTTCACGGACAAGTATCCTAGCACTTACAATTTTGCTGCTTCCTGCGGTATTCTACTATGTTTCCTCGCCTGTCAAACTCCAGCTCGCAGCAGGATGATAGCAATTTGCGCAACTTATTTTTGGCTCTTTGTACTCTGGATTTGGAGCCGGAAACCGATAACCCCAGCTTTTCCGCTATTTCCCGGTGCTTTGAGTTGTACAGGATATACAGTTCCAACGGCTCTCTATCCTGGTCCGGCAGACCGGACAGGAGGGCTTTCAGACAAGTCGAAATCTCATCGTTCATATTTTCTGTTTCCCGTTCTACAGGTTGTTCCATAAAATCGTCTAGCGGGACGAGAACGTCATTCTTTCGATAATAGTCAATAATCGTGTTGTTGGTCACCCTGTAAAGCCAGGCCTTCAGGAACGACAAGTCGGCCAGCCGGTCAACATTTTTTTGGATTTTTAGGAATACCTCCTGCAAGATATCCTCGGCATCGTATTCGTCGTTTACCTTTGTCCGGATATAATATAGCAGTTCGGTTCTGAACTCGTTCCATACCGACTTTACCGCATCCTCCACGGTTTTTCACCTCCGGATGATAAACCTGTCTATTATTGGCGACAATTAGGCCGTTGGCGCGTTGCGTTTTTTGACTGACAGCGGTTTGACAATTTTTCTTACCGGCTCTTTGGGCTCGCAGGCCAGTTGGTTGCAGTCGGTGCGGTAGAAGAGGCAGTTGGCCGCCAGCTCCCGGCGGAGCTTTTCCTTCGCGCGGTGCAGCCTGATCTTGACAGTATCGAGGCTCAGGCCCAGGATGGCGGCGATTTCGGCGTTCTTGAACCCTTCCAGTTCGCTGAGCACCAGCACGGTCCGGTAGTTTTCCGGCAGGAAGCCTACGTAGCTGTCGATGCATTCGTTCATTTCCTTGCGGACTAGCTGGTCTTCCGTCGACGGCGCCGGGTCGGCACACGCCGGGTCTTGGCCGATGTCGCTTAAAACCGTCGCGGCTTCCTTCCGGTAGGCTTGGTTGCGCAGCCTGTCGGTGGCTACGTTCGTAGCTATCCGATATATCCAGGTCGACAGGCTGGCCCGATTTCCGAACGCGCTCAGGCCCTGGCTTACCCGCACGAACGTTTCCTGGGTCAGGTCGTCGGCCTCATTCTCGCCGGCCAGCCTCGCCAGGTAACGGCGGATCTTCGGCCGGTGTTCGGCGTATACCTTATTGAAATCAAGCGCATCATCAGTCAAGGCTTGCCATCTCCTTCCTACGGGCAGGCGATGAGTTCACGGGCCCAGAGGCAGTCGCCGCACGAGGGCTGGTTGCCCCAGCAGTCGGCCTCGTTGCTTTCGGCCATGCGACAGCCGTCCACCTGGCGGCAGTCGGTACAGGATGGGTACAGGGAGTTACGGACCGTCCACCGGAATACGGCGAACTTGGGATCGGTCCAGATGTCGGCCAGCGGCCGGTCGTTGACATTGCCGAAATGGTAGGCGAAGATCTCCTTCTCGCGGCCGAGTATGTAGCACTTGTAATTGTGCATAAAGGCGTAGCAAGGACTCACGCCGCCATCGCACGTGACGACAACGGCACTGTCGCGAACGAACTTGCAGTTGCGCTGGGTCCGCAGCTTCATGTTCGGCGAAATTTTCGTGGCGAGCAGCACCGATTCGTGACCGAAGCCGCCCAGATCGACATTCTTATCATACAGTATTTCGTCCTTCATACTTTCGTGATAAGGCAAAACATTGGTAACGATAAATTTTTCAACGCCCAAGGCATCGACGGTTCTCCTCATCGCCGGTAGGGTCTCAAAATTAGTCTTGGTAGCCACGAACTCGACACCGAGGCGGGGCGATTGGATTTTACGCTCCTTCTTCAGCCGCTGCAGCGCGGCGACGTTTTCGACCACGGCATCGAAATCCGCGCCGGGGCGTATTTTGCCGAAGCATTCGGCACTGGGTCCGTCGAGAGATACATAGAGCCAGTCCAGGGAGATGTCTATGAGCCTTCTGGCTAAATCCGCGGTTAGCAGCGAACCATTCGTTATCATCTCCACTTTACGTCCGGTCGCCTTGCAGGCAGCAAGCATGTCGAGGATGTGGGGATGGGTCAGCGGCTCGCCGAAGCCGCCGAAATGGATGGTGTCGACCAGGGGAAGATGCTCCAGGCTCGCCATGATCCGTACGAATGTACCGTCGCCCATCGCGCCGATGCGGTCGGACCAGGAATGGCGGATGCAGGTGACACAGGCGAAGTTGCATTCTGTGGTCGCTTCTATGTAGACCTTGCGGATATCAGGCTTAAGGGGAAGTTCGACTATTTCCTCGCCAGTATCGAAGCGGTAGAAATCCATTAAGTTCCCTCCAGATGAATTGTGGCTAGACGACTACAAGATTTAACAAACTGTTAACATAAGGACAATTGTTATTTGCAGACGGTAATAGTAACCTATTAATAGATTGACATATATGAATATGATAATCAACAAGTTTTTACGAATGAGGAGGACGAACATGAAGAAAGATCATATGTTGTTGCTCTGTACCCAGAATAGCGCTCGCAGTCAGATGGCGGAAGCGTTTTTCAAGATTTACGGCGGCGATTTAATTAAAGTTGACAGCGCCGGGCTTGAACCAGCCGGGGTCAATCCTTATGCCGTCAGAGTCATGGCTGAGATCGGGATTGACATCAGCGGCCAGCGATCAAAAGGGGTGAAGGAATTCCTTGGCAAAGCTTCATTTAGCCACATCATCACGGTCTGCAAAAAGGCGGAGGGCCAATGCCCGACGATTTTCCCCGGCGTCCGCCACATAATTTCGTGGCCCTTCGACGACCCCGCCGCCGTCGAAGGAACGGAAGAGGAGAAGCTGGAGAAGTTCCGAGAGGTCCGGGACGAAATCGACGCCCACGTCGAAGACTTTATGGCGAAATACCGGCGTGATGAGACGAGAAATAATTTCGAAAAGAAATATTGCTGCCTGCTAGAGGAATAATTTATAATAATAAATATATAAATATATAAATATTTAGGGAGGGGCCTTCATGAAGAAAAAATCCGTACTATTTCTCTGCACCCATAATTCCGCCAGGTCCCAGTTGGCCGAGGGTTTACTGCGAGCTCTTCACGGCAAAAGATATGAAGCGTTCAGCGCGGGGACGGTGGCCACCAGAGTAAATCCCTATGTGAGCAGGGCGATGTCCGAAATCGGTATAGATATCTCCTCTCACTGGTCGAAGACGGTGGACGAGTTCGCGACGATGGAGTTCGACTATGTCGTGACAGTGTGCGATAACGCTAAAGAGGCGTGCCCTTATTTCCCGGGGGCCGGTAAGATCATACATCATAGCTTTCCGGACCCGTCTACCTTTACCGGCAGCGATGAGGAAATCATGGCGGGAGTGAGATCGGTGCGCGACCAGATAAAGGACTGGATTACTAAAACTTTTCAGGGCGAGAAGGATATTCTATGAAAAACGTCAGCGAGAAATTCAAGGCTTTAGGCGACCCTATCAGGCTAGAGATCGTGCGTTTGCTTGTCGGAAAAGAGCTTTGCGTCTGCGATATCCTCGACGCCTTCCAGGTGTCGCAGCCGACGATTTCCCATCATCTGAAGGTGCTGAAGTATGCCGGTATCGTCGAGGACAGCCGCGATGGCCGATGGATTTATTACCGCCTGAACGCCGCGGCGCTGGCGGAAATGATGCTAGTTATTAGCGAGCTGAACAAGGCCGCCAGCAAGGCCGAGAGAGCGCGGACATGCGACGCATAGGCGAAGGTAAATAAATCTTAGGAGGTTGGCTTATGGGCAAGAAGTCATTATCTTTCCTGGATCGGTTCCTGACATTGTGGATCTTTCTGGCTATGGCCATCGGCGTGGTCGGCGGGTTCCTTTTCCCCAACGTGGCGAAGTTGATCGACGCCTTCTCGGTCGGCACTACGTCCATCCCCATCGCTATCGGCCTGATCGTTATGATGTATCCGCCGCTCGCGAAAGTTAAGTACGAAGAACTCGGCAAGGTGTTCGCCAACAAAAGGGTGGTGACGCTGTCGCTCGTCCAGAACTGGGTTATCGGTCCCATCCTGATGTTCGTCCTGGCGGTCATCTTCCTCGCTGATAAACCGGAATACTTCGTCGGCCTTATCCTCATCGGCCTGGCGCGCTGCATCGCCATGGTCATCGTCTGGAACACGCTCGCCGACGGCGACACCGAGTACGCCGCCGCCCTCGTCGCGCTGAACTCCATCTTCCAGCTGCTATTCTACTCCGTATATGCCTACGTCTTCATCACGGTGATACCCAAATGGCTGGGCCTCAGCAGCATGATCGTCAACGTTTCCATGGCCGACGTGGCGGTAAGCGTAGCCGTCTATCTCGGCATCCCGTTCGTGGGCGGATATCTCACCAGGAAGATCCTGCTGCCGGCGAAAGGGCGGGAGTGGTACGAAAACGTCTTCCTGCCCAAGATCAGCCCGCTCACCCTGATATTTCTACTGTTCACCATCGTCGTCATGTTCTCGCTGAAAGGTAACTACATCTTGACCCTGCCGATGGACGTCGTAAGGATAGCCATACCGCTCCTCATCTATTTCGTGATAATGTTCCTGGTGTCGTTCCTGCTTAGCTGGCGCTCCGGCGTGAACTACGCCCAGACGACGACGCTGTCGTTCACTGCCGCCAGCAACAACTTCGAGTTGGCCATCGCCGTGGCTGTCGCCATCTTCGGCATCAACTCCGGCCAGGCGTTCGCCGCCGTCATCGGGCCGCTGATCGAGGTGCCGGTCATGATCGGCCTGGTAAATGTCGCCCTCGGCTTTGCAAAAAAGTACTATAAGGCGGACGGTTCACCAAAGGTTGAGAGCGGTTCATAAGCTAGCGAGTTACCAGGTCGATACAAAGCGGGATGCATCGTAACATTTACGCCAGGGAGGAAAAATAAGTGAAAGTCGAGATTTTCGACCCGCCGATGTGTTGCCCGACAGGGGTATGCGGCGCCAGCGTAGATCCCGCTTTACTGGCTATTCAGGAGACGGTGCTGGCACTGAAGAAAGACGGCGTTGAGGTTGAACGCTACAGCCTTTCGCACCAGATCAACCAATTCATGCAGAACGAGGTTGTAGCCGCACTCCTTAACGCGAAGGGCTTGGAGGTTTTGCCGGTCACGATGGTGAACGGAGAAGTTTTCGTGACCGGGAGATACCCTACGTTCGAGGAACTATCCGCGGCAAAAGGATGATCAGTGGAGGCTGGGTATGAGCCAGTATATATTCTTTTCGGGGAAGGGCGGCGTCGGCAAAACAACGATGGCCGCGGCGACTGCCCTTCACCACGCGGAACATGGCAGCAAGACTCTTATCGTAACTACCGACCCGGCATCCAATCTTGCGGATGTATTTGAGCAGGAAATCGGCCATCAGGTCACGCAGATAAACGGCGTGGAGAACCTCTATGGCATGGAGATTGAGCCCGATGCCGCGACGCGCGAATATAAGGAGCGCATCATTGCCCCCTTCCGCGCCTTTATGCCCAAGGATGTCATCGCCGCGCTCGAAGAGCAGTTCAACTCCCCGTGTACGACCGAAATAGCCTCGTTTGACCGTTTCGTCGATTTCATGAACACGGATGAATATGACGTGGTCGTGTTTGACACGGCTCCCACCGGCCACACTATCCGGCTTCTTGAACTGCCGGTGGACTGGTCGCGGCACATCGAAGAGGCCGCGAAGGGGGGCGGCCACACCTGCATCGGCCCCGTGCAGGCCATCCAGGAATCGAAAGCCAAGTATGACCGCGCCACTGCCCTTCTGAAAAACAGGGATAAGACCTCCTTCGTCTTCGTCATGCGGCCGGAGGAGCTTTCTCTGTACGAAACCAAACGGGCTGTGAATGAGCTTGCCACGATCGGCGTCGAGCCGCATGAAATAATCATCAACGGCATCCTACCGGCCGAGGTTTGCACGATAGGATTCTTCGAAGCGAAATACGCAGCCCAGCAGAAGATAATAGAAGCGGCTAAGGAGAGTCTGTTCGGGCATAAACGCTATATGCTGTTGCGGGCAGCCGAAGTAAAAGGGCTGCCTAGCCTAAGAAGCGTGGCCGGGGAGCTGTTCGGCGGAGTCACTGACAAGGCTGATGCGACTTTTGTGGGGACCGGGCAAAGCATCGACCTTCCTAGACCAGATCTGAGTGCTTTATTTCTGCCGGTTAACGGCACAAAACGCATATTTTTTACCGGCAAAGGCGGGGTCGGCAAAACGACGATCTCCTGTACGACGGCACTCTATCTGGCGCGGCATAGTTACCGGACATTGCTGGTGACGACCGATCCGGCCGGACACATCGGAGAGATTCTTGAACGGCCGATCGGGCCTGAGCCAACGTATGTCGTTGATGGGCTGGACGCTGTGATGATCGACCAGCATCAAGCTTTTATCGAATACCGGGAGCGTGTTCTCCGCGAAGCCCGAGGGCGTTATTCTGCAGACATGCTGGCTGCCATGGAAGAAGAGCTGAATTCACCTTGCACACAGGAGATGGCAGCATTTGAACAATTTACAAAATATATCGGAGCGACAGAGTATCAAGCGGTCGTGTTTGATACCGCGCCAACCGGTCATACCCTCCGGCTCCTGAACCTACCCTTTGATTATGCCAAGCAAGTGGAAATGATGGTGTCGGTGTCACCGGAAAGTCTTAAGGCCAAGACGGAGTCCACTGAGCGTTACGACAAAATAATAAGTATACTGCGCGATCCGGACCAAAGCGTATTTTGTTTGGTCCTGTATCCGGAAGCGACGCCGATAGTCGAATCCTACCGGGCGAAGCAGGACCTGGAAAGTGCGGGGATAACCACTCAGTTGGTTGTCGCGAACATGATTCTACCCGCGGAGGTCTGCACGAACGGATTTTTTAGCAACAGGCGGCGAATGCAACAGAAATATCTCCGTGAATTGCCGGCGAAGTTTGGGACGCCCGTGCTGACCTACCCCTTGTTGGCGAAGGACATAAAAGGGCTGGACGCGCTGGAAAAGGCTGCAAAATACCTTGGCTAGATTCTGCGTTAGGGGTCTTGATGCGTGCGGGAATTAATCAAAAAAGCTTCAAAGTGCCTAACCGAGATCGGAGCTTCGTGTCCGTATACCATGCTTGGTAAAAAAGCGGTACAATCCGCCCGGGGTAAGAGTGATCGCATTCCCAGAGTAAGCAGGGAACGGGAAAACGAACTCGCGGCAAGGATGAAAACCGGCCGCAATATCGCGCTGATTGGGGTATTTTGCCCCTTTTTCTGGTACTCGCTTTTTTCCGGCGCTCCTGCGGATGATGTCCGCTTTAACGCTATGCATTCGGGCGTTGTCATTATAATCGGCCTGGCAATAATGCTAAAGACCCGCTGGGATTTTTCCAAGGCGCGGAAGAGCCGTTGATGAATCTAGCTACAGGCACGGACGAGGAAATAATGGCCGGCGTTCGTACCGTTAGGGACCAGATAGGAGATTGGATCATCATAACTTTTGGCGCTCCCTGAAGAACTGGGGCTTAAGCGTCAGGGCTGCAAATATTGATTCATTCACCTACTTGGATTGACTAAAGGCTGTTGAAATAACGGCCCTGTTTCATCATCCGCTGCTATGCCCCGTCGAGATTACGTGGGGAGGGGGGGGGGGGTTGATGTCCGGAATTGGTCAGCAGGTAGGGTTTCTCTTTATATCCTGGGCGTTTTGGTTTATTGTCCTATATTTGTTTGCGTTGCTCTTCGGACGGAGGATAGGTAAGAATATGGGAACCCGGGAAAGGATATTTTTAGTGGGCGAAATTTCGTTATTGTGCGCGGCCGTCAATATTGCCGTCGGGATGGGGGTGAAACTTTATCACATGTAGATTCCTATCAGGTGAAGAAAGTGGCGATGTCAAAATGACGAAGGAGATCGAAGAACTCTACGGTTGCCTGGCAAGACTGGAAGAAGCCTATAAAACGGAAGCGGCGAATAGCCAAAGCGCTATTGCCGTCGACGAGGCCCGTTTGAAACTGGAACTGGCTGTATCCAGAATAGAGGAACTTTTGACTCAAACGAATGTGTAGCACGACTAGCAGCATTGATTTACCCTGCGGCATGGAAATAATTTCTTGACGCAAGGGGTTTTTTGTTGCTATCATACATATAAGGTATATGCATATATATATAATGCATAGGAGGATTATGTAGTGAAATATCAATCCCACGAATATTGGGCGAGCCTGATAAAAATGAGCTTGTCACGCTTCTTTATCCTCCACGTGCTCTACAAGGAACAGTTGCACGGCTACGAAATAGCGAAGCGCGTCTCTGGCATCACCAGCGGGTGCTGCGCGCCCACCGAAGGGAGCCTCTATCCGGTGTTGAAGGAGTTCGTCGATAACGGGCTGGTGAATGTCGAGGCGCAGATAGTATCTGGACGCGAGCGCAAGGTTTACACCATCACGGAAGAAGGGCGGCAGGCCTATCTTGTAGGCTCGCAGGCGTGGGCCGAGGTGTCCGGCTACATCTTACGGGCAGTAAATAGCAAGTAATGGAGGGGAATATGGCTCAACAGGATGATTCTGCGGCGCGGCGAGATACCCTCTGGAATTTGAACGGCCTAAAAATACTGGCCTACACGGTGGCATGCTACCTCATCTATATCCGACTGGATGAGTTCGCCGAGTGGTTTGCTTATCAATTGCTCGGCTTCGCCGCCGATAGCCACCTGGGAGGGGCGATAGCATTTTTCGTGGCGGACGCGCCTAAAGTGTTGATACTCCTGGTCGTAATCACCTTTATCGTCGGTGTCGGTCGTACTTTCTTATCTCCGGAACGCATCAGGGCAATCTTGTCCGGACGGGGGGAATTGGCTGGGAACGTCCTCGCGGCCCTCGTCGGCATCCCGACGCCGTTTTGTTCATGCTCAGCCATCCCTTTGTTTCTGGGTTTTCTGCAGTCCGGCATACCTATTGGCGTGGCGATGGCCTTCCTTATCTCCTGCCCCGTGGTCAACGAAGTGGCGCTCGCCCTGCTCTTCGGCCTGTACGGCTGGAAGGTGGCGGCTCTGTATACCGGGCTTGGCATGGCTAAGGCGGTTATCGGCGGCATGGTTATAGCCCGCATACGCCCCGAACGCTACCTGGAGCCCTGGGTGGCCGAGCTTTTGGCCGCCGGCGCGGGGAACAATCCGGGCGACGGTGAAAACGAGCTTTTCCGGATAACGTGGGCAGACCGGATTTTCGAAGGCAACAAGGCCGTGCGGGACATCCTCGCCGGCGTATGGCATTACCTTGTCGGCGGCATCGCGCTTGGTGCGCTAATCTACGGATACATGCCCGTAGATTTCGTAAGTGAATATATGGGGAAGGAAGCCTGGTGGAACGTGCCGGTCGCAGTGGTGCTGGGGGCGCCGCTTTACGCCAGCGCCGTCGGCGTGATCCCCATAATCCAGGCGTTCATCATCAAGGGAGCCGCGCTTGGAACCACCCTGGCGTTCATGATGTCGGTCATCGGTATCTCGATACCGGAGCTGGTCATGCTGCGCAAGGTCATGAAACTTCCGCTCATCTGGATCTTTGTAGGCATTGTGGCCTTGGGATGCATGGTTGTCGGCTACGTGTTCAACGCTTTGATATAGGGCGCATCTGCGTATGGAGGCAGGGATGCGACCGCAGGCAGAGAAGTATTGCCAAACGGGAGCAGTTCGCGCATTAGCCCAATAATGTGCACGCGCACACTTGAAAGGAACGTGAGCAATATGTTGGTCAAAGTCTACCTGTCATGCTGCGGCGGCGACAAAGTCGTCGAGGTCGTGAACGAGGCGATCCGCCTGGCGGGGGTTGACGCGCAGGTCGAGATCGTTTCCGACTTTGTCGCGGCGGCCAAAGACGGCGTCATGTCGACGCCGGCAATTAAAGTAGACAACAAGGTGGTCGTGAGCGGGAGAATCCCGAAGGTAGAGGATTTGGTGAAATTTTTGCAGGCCACGAAATAAGTGACGTTCGTTCGCTGCGAAGTGGGCATGACAAAGAAAAGCTGCTAACCTTGTAGTTAGCAGCTTACTTTATATACAACGTTTGCCGGAGTTGCGGTTAAAATTGGCCGACGATTTCCTGGCACAGCTTCGCCGTTAGCTCGGGCGACGGGGTGGTTTTGCCTTTCTCCAGCCCCATCTTGGTCAAGAAGAAGGCTTTCGGCTCCACGCCGATATTCTGGATGACTTTCTGGGCGCAGGCGGTCTCACACCCGTCGATCGTGATGACCATGCTGGCGGCCTTGGCGGCGTCGATGAATGGTTTCAACCCGGCGCCGATCCCGGTGATACAGCTCGTCTTATTGGTGGCGAAGCCGTCCTGTCTCAGTTTCCGGCTGACGGCATCCGCAACCCCGCCGACGTCCGAGCAGCCGGCGCAGCCGTAAACGATTTTCGGGGCGTCGCTGGCCTGGCACCCACAGTTACACGACATTTTTCTTCCCCTCCTAAATTTGCATTTAATATTATAATATGGTAAAATTATAATGCGAACGATGAATAAAGTCAACAGGCGGATATCCGGCAAGCAATTCTAAGAAGCGGAGAGCAAATGATTATCCACATCGAAGACGCGGCGAAGGAATTTATCGCCGCCAAAGCGCGGGACAAAAGTATTACCATCGGCGTCGTCGAGCGTCCGGGCGGTGTGTGAAGCAGCGGCAATTGCGGGCAGAGTCCCCGCGTCCCGTCCGTGCGATTGGGAAAGCCGAAACGTTGCGAAACTTACGAATACATGGCCGTCGAGGGTATCAACGTTTATTACCGGGGCAGCATGGAGGACTTGTTCGCCACAGTGATCGTGCGGGTTGAGAAGTTCTTGTTTTTCAAATACCTTGCCGTATCCGGCGGGAATTGATCAAGAATATAATGTATCGTTGCAGGAGGCGTAAATGGTCGAAGACATTTTGACGAGGCTAACGGCGGAATTCCTTAAAACTTTGTCTCATCCGGTCCGCATCCGGATATTGCGGATGCTCACCCCAGGGGAACTGTGCGTCTGCGAACTCATCACCGGGATCGACATCGAACAGTCCAACCTCTCGCAACACCTGAGCGTACTAAAAAAACAGGGCATCATTGAATCGCGTAAAGAGGGGACGAAGGTTTTCTACCGTATATTGCACCCTTCGGTGCTGGAGGTTATCAAAGCCACGGAAAAGACGATCGGCGATCAGCTCAATGAGAGCCAGAGCCTTCTGAAGCAGTTGAAAAAAGGAGATGGGAACTGATGAAGATCGAAATCCTGGGCATGGGGTGCCAGAAATGTGCTAACCTGTACGACAACGCCAAGCAAGCCGTCGCAGAACTTGGCGTGGCGGCGGAAATAGTCAAGGTGGAGAACATCAATGATATTATGAAATACGGTGTCATGGTCACTCCCGCGCTGGTTGTGGATGGAAAAGTCAAGGCCACGGGCAAAGTTCTGACCAAGGACGACATCAAGAAGATTCTTGCGTAACACATCGCATCGGAACGCCATCCCGGAATACCACCGGGGTGGCTTGTTTCTTACTCGGATGTCGTTGGTAGTCAAAGGCTCCGGCCTTTTCGCCTGTAGCGATATATTAGGTCCGGACGGAGCCAAATTTGTTCTCGCCCAGTATTTACAAACAACAATATATATGATAAATTTATAATATATTAAAAATATAAACAACGTGGACGGGGTGTTATCATGTCGGAGTTCCAGAAACTGTTGGCCATTGTCGTGGTCTTCCTGACGGCGTACTTTATGCCGGCCGAAAGCGGACGCTTTCAGGGCGCAATCCTTGAAGCATTCCGGATGCTCAACGAGTATGCGCGCCTGCATGTGCTGCTTTGTCTGGTGCCGGCGCTGTTTATCGCCGGCGCGATCTCGACTTTCATCCGTCAGCAGGCGGTGATGCGCTACCTCGGTGCCGAGGCGAATAAGGTTCTTGCCTATTGCGTCGCCTCGGTGTCGGGGACCATTCTCGCCGTGTGTTCTTGCACGGTACTGCCGCTGTTCGCGGGCATCTACTCCCGCGGGGCGGGTATCGGCCCGGCAACGGCCTTCCTGTATTCCGGCCCGGCCATCAACGTCCTGGCGATTATCCTCACCGCGCGGATACTGGGCTTTGAGATGGGGGTTGCCAGGGCGGTCGGCGCAATAGCTTTTTCGGTTGTCATCGGCCTCATCATGGCATTCGTTTACCGCAAGGAAGAGGCCGCGAAGCAGGAGGCATTCGCCATGCCGGTAGGCGAGGAGCCCCGGCGGGTGCTGTGGCAGGAGATCGCCTATTTCGGCGGCATGGTCGCTTTCCTGGTCTTCGCGAACTGGGCCAAGCCGCTTGAACCCACCGGCATTTATGCCGGCATCTATGAAATCAAATGGATTTTGGCCGGTATCAGCCTGATCCTCGTGGCGTACACGTCAATCGCCTGGTTCACCAGGGGCGAACTTGTCGAGTGGCGCGACAGCACATGGTTCTTCACAAAGCAGATCATGCCGCTGTTGCTTGGCGGCGTCCTGGTCGCCGGGTTCCTCATGGGTCGGCCGGGCCTTGATTCCGGTATCATACCGGACGAGTATATCACGATGCTGGTCGGCGGCAACAGCTTATGGGCCAACCTATTCGCCAGCATTGTCGGCGCCTTCATGTACTTCGCCACGCTGACCGAAGTCCCCATCCTTCAGGGGCTCATGGGCTCGGGGATGGGGAAAGGGCCGGCACTCGCGCTGCTTTTGGCCGGTCCGGCGCTCAGCTTGCCCAGCATGATCGTCCTACGGCAGATCATGGGAACAGAGAAAACGGTGGTTTACGTGTCGCTGGTCGTCGTGATGGCGACGATAACGGGTATGATGTACGGAGCCTGGTTCTAAACGAGGTTTTACCCCTTGCCCTTACCTTGAAACGGGTGGAGTGATGAGCGGGTGTTGAAGGACATATGGAATAAGTTGATGACTCGTAGTAACCAGGCTACTATTAAAGCTCTTCAACTTGAAGTATCGTCTCTCTGTCAACTTTCCTGCATTTACTGCCCAAGAACCGTTGCTGGTGATAGTTGGCCTAACCGGATTCTCGATTGGAATATCTATGAAACCCGCATCGCGCCTCACTTTAACCTGTTTGAAACTGTATTTTTACAGGGATGGGGAGAACCACTGACCAATCCGCGTTTTTGGGATATGGCAGAATTGGCCAAAACGAGGGGCCGCAAGGTAGGGTTTACCACAAACGGCATATTGCTAGATGCTGAAGCGGCCGAGCGGGCCTGCCGGTTGGGCATCGACGTCATCACCTTTACCTTCGCCGGCGCTACGCCAGAAACGCATCAGTATTACCGAGCAGGTGCCGATTACACGGAACTAAAGGACACTATCCGCTTGCTGGCTGAAACTAAGAACAGGCTTGAGGTTGCAAAACCAGGAATAGGCATTACCTACACAATGATGCGGAACAATATGCATGAACTCCCGGAAGCGGTCAGAGTGGCGGCCGCACTTGGCGTAAATCAAATGACATGCGGTCATCTTGACTGCATTCCCGAAAAATCCCTTGAGGCACAGGTAACTTTTCTCTTTCCAAGCCGCGGAGACAAGGAGTGCTTAATCGACGCGGCGGTGGAGGCGCGGTCGTCAGATATTACATTCGACGCTGAGCCGCCGTTCATGAGCGGGGAGATTCTAGTTTGTGAGCCTCATCCGATGCGTGTGACCCTCTTTATTAGAGCCGATGGGACAGTTGTACCGTGTCACGCAATGGCGCTTCCGCCAGAAGCGGTGAAAAATCTTTATTTCAAAGGAAAGCCACAAAAATACGAACCTTTTATTTTAGGAAAGTTAACAGAGCAAGAGATCCCAGAAATCTTGAGAAGCACGGCATGTAGGAATTTGCAGCAGGTATTTGGTGCCCGGGCTGATTTGAATTTGTCGGTTGGGGACAAAATCCCAGGTGCGCCAGCATTTTGCGCGAGATGTTATAAACTTTATGGGGTTTGATTTTTCAGGATGACTAGTTGGAGTTTTTATGAGAGAGGGATTTACCATTCGCATTTTGCATTAGCTGCTTTTTCGAGGGAAATAATGCCATTTACTTATTCCGCACTTGTACCAAGAGGGGCTGCAAGGGCGGTTACTTTATTTGATCCATAAAAACAATCGAATTTATTAGAGTATTTGAAAGTGGATAAATGAGACTCTATCTGGAAATGCTTTCAATATATCCGGATGGAGTGTAGGGAGGTGAATAGGTGTCTAATAGTAGAATTAGCTATCGGCTAAACTCGATCGGCTTTGCTCAGAGAAGTAACCCCACTGCAGAAATCCTTTACCGTGATTTACTGGTGGAAGTAATGCTTAAAAAATTACGGAAAAATGGAAAACTGCGATAGCCGGCGTTTTCGTTAGAATAACAACGCAAGCGAAGTCGCCTTCGCCCAGACCAAATGCATGACCAACCTCAGCGCCGACCCCGTCGACTTCCTCCTCACCGCCGTACGCCTCGGCGTCATCAACGAATACCAGGGCCTCTTCGCCCTCGACATCCTCCAGGAAATCCTCATGGGCACCCAGAAAATCCATACCACCCGCCAGAACATGGGCCTCCTCGACCCGGCCAAAATCAACATCATTGCCAACGGCCACATGCCGCTCGTCGCCCAGACCGTCATCGAGCTCGCCTCCCGCCCCGAGTGGCAGGACAAAGCCCGCGCCGCCGGCGCCGCCGGCATCCAGGTCCTCGGCCACGTCTGCGAAGGCCAGCAGCTCATGAACTACGGCGGCACGCAGGACATGGCGGCCTACGGCGGCCAGGAAGGCGAATGGCTGTCCGAGGAATACCTCCTCGCCACCGGCTGCGTCGACCTGTTCATGTTCAACTACAACTGCACCGTGCCCACCCTGCCGCTCTACGCCAAGCGCTTCGGCGCCACCCTGGTCAGCACCCACGAAGTCATCAAGCTGCCCGGCACCGAAACCGTCGAATTCATCCCCGAGCGCATGTCTGAACAGGCCGGCAAGATCCTCGCCATGGCCCTCGAAGCCTACGGGCGCCGCAAGGCCGAAAACCGCCAGATCTACGTCCCGCCCTACACCACCGAATGCACCGTCGGCTTCAGCACCGAGCCCGTCAAAGCCGCCCTCGGCGGCACCTGGCAGCCCCTCCTCGACGCCATCGCCAATGGCAGCATCCGCGGCATCGCCACCGTCGTCGGCTGCACCACCGCCCGCTACGGCCAGGGCGGCAGCAACATCTTCCGCATCGCCAAGGGCCTCATCGCCAAGGACATCCTCGTCCTCGCCGGCGGCTGCACCTCGGCGGTCATGGAATACACCGGCCTCACCCGGCCCGAGGCCGCCGAAGAGTGCGGCCCCGGCCTCAAAGCCGTCTGCCGGTCTCTCGGCATCCCGCCCGTCCTCTCCTACGGCGCCTGCGTCGACATCGGCAAAATGACCCACACCGCCGTCGAGCTCGCCGACGCCCTCGGTGTCGACACCGACAAACTGCCGCTCGTCATCGGCGCCCCCGAATACCTCGAACAGAAGGCGGTCGCCGACGCCTGCACCGCCATCGCCCTCGGCTGGCTCGTCCACGTCGCCCCCGTGCCGTCCGTCACCGGCAGCGACCTCGTCGTCAAAACCCTCACCGAAACCACCGCCACCCTCGGCCTCGGCAAGCTCATGGTCGAGCTGTCCGCCGACAAAACCGTCGCCATCTACGCCGACCACATCGAGCAGAAGCGCAAAGAGCTAGGCCTGTCTTCGGGGCCAGTCCACTAGACGCACAGAAGCCCGCGTGTCCAAGCACGCGGGCTTCTCATTTTAGCGTCGGGTCTAGCGTCCGCAGGTGGTCGATCACCGACGTAAATGTGAATTTTTGCAGCAGCGAAACGAGCTTGGCCCGCGCGCCGCCGATACCGTGGTAGTGGATGAAGGCTTCCTTGGCGGGCAGCGTGAGCCGGCGCTCGCCCGGGTCGAGCTCGCGGGGGTGGAGGTACACGACGGCCGGCCGGCCGCGGCGGTTGGCGCGGCGGATGGCGTACGCGATGAACAAGCCGGGGAAGAGGCGGAAATAAAAGCCGCCGGAATAGCCCATATTGCGCCCGGCGAGGCGGACGACGGACGTGGGGATCTCCCAGAGATTCAGCGTCCGGCCGGCGACGACGGGGCGGTGGATATGGGCGGGGGCATCGGGGATGCCGTACAGGAAAGTGCGGACAGGGAAGACGCTGGCGTCGTAGACCAGGCCGAGCTCCTCCAGAACGGCGAGATAGTGGTAGTTGGCGGCCACGATCGACCAGGACGGGGCCCGGTAGCCGCGGACGGCGGCGCCGGCGACGTCTTCGAGGATGGCGACCGACCTCCTGACATCGGCGGCGAACTCGTCAATCGTCTGCCGGTAAGCGAGCGCATGGCCGTAGCCGTGGGAAGCGATCTCGTGGCCGGCGGCGGCGATGGCGCGGACGACGCCCGGGTGGTCCTCGGCGACCGCGCCCAGCACGAAGAAGGTCGCCCTGGCGCCGGCCGCGGCGCACAGCGCCAAAAGGTCTTCCATCTGGGCGGGGAAGTTCGAGCCCCGGCCGCGCAGGGCAGCGGGGTCCATGCCGTCGTAATTGGCGTGGTACCATTCTTCGGTGTCGAAGGTCAGGAAATTGGCGGCCGGCCGCTCAGCCACGCTCTTTCCGTCCTTTCAGCGCGAACGAGGTGCAGAGAAAATCGCCCGCCTCGCCCGCCCCGCCGGTGACGGCGAAGCGGAACGGGTGGTACAGCTTGAGGAACTCGAGGCTGCCGAGACCGCAGGCGGCGAAGTCGGCGGCCAGCTCGTCCATGGCATACATCTTGTCGAATTTATGGCTCTTCTCGAAGAAGGCGAGCAGCTGGCGCTGGAGGGAGACCCGGTGGAGGGTCTGGACGAGGACCGTGCCGCCGGGCTTGGTGACGCGGGCCAGCTCGCGCAGCACCGGCCGGTGGTCGTCGATCAGCTGGATGACGCCGATGCAGAGCACGAGGTCGAAAAAGCCGGCGGCGAACGGCAGGGCGGCGAGATCGCCGACATGCGTCTCAAGGCCGCGGGCGGCGGCGTATTCGAGGCTCCTGGCGGAAAAATCGACGCCATGGACGGTGTTGGCCGCCGCCAGCGGTTCGCTGAAGGCGCCGACCCCGCAGCCGGCGTCGAGGATGCGGGCGCCGCTTAGGTCGCCGATCCAGCGGAGGATATTGTCCCGCTGCATGAAGAAGCTGGCCTCGTCATAATAGTCGGATGCTTTTACGGACGCGCCGTGGGTGGCGGCCTTCTGGTCGAAGTAGTTCTGCCAGTCCGGTTTGGTCATGGGGTCCTCCGTGAGGGAGCGGATTTGGTCAGGGCAGGAGATAGCTTATCAGGCGGGGGCCGACCAGGTCGGTAACGAAAGCGGGCATGACCCGCCACAGCTCGATGAGGGGGCCGAGGCGGCCACGGTCGGGGGGCCCGGCGGGAGCGCCGGATGGGCTGTAGGTCAGGTAGGCGAGCCGTACGGGGCGGGCGCCCCACTGCTCCTTGTAGCGGTACGTGCCGGAGCCGGCCGGCGAGCGGCCGAGGTCGAGGCGGTCGAAGCCGTGGGCGATGGCGTATTTCACCGCCTCCCAGTACATGAAATTGCCCAAGTAGCGGCTGTTGTACTCGACGAGGGTGGCGCCGTAAGGATAATAAAGCGTGCGGTCGCCGGGGCTGGCGAGGAGCAGCATGCCGCCGACGACGGCGCCGCCGGCGCGGTCGGCGACGGTGAGCAGGGCGGCGTGGCCGGGGAGATGGCGGAAAAAGGCTTCAAAAAAACGGATCGCGGGAGCGGGCGAGCCCAGCTCCTTCATCCGTTGGCAATAGACGCGGTAAAAGCCGTCCAGGCGGCCGGGGTCGAAGGAAACGGTGAAGAGCGCGTTTCTCACGGCCTTGCGGATGTGGTTGCGGTTGCTCGCGGTCGAGAGGGCCAGCACCTGCTCCTCGCCGCCGGCGAGGGGCAGGCGGAAGGTGTAGTTGGCGCGGCTCACGGCCCAGCCGGCGACGGCCGGCGGCAGGCCGTCGGCCACTTCCGTCAGGCGGACCTCCAGGTAGGCGAGGCGAAGGGCGGCGGCAATGCCGGGCAGGGCGGCCAGGGCCGCTTGCTGCGCGGCGGGACCGACGGCGCAGATATCGGCGTGGTTGGCGAAGGGGAGGGAGACGCCCACCCGCCGGAGGCGGAGATTGCGGCCGACGACCAGCGGGACGAGGGCGGCGATGCGGCCGGCGGCGTCGAGAACGGCATGGTCGGCGGCGGTGTAGCCGAAGGCGTCGGCGAGGATGCGCCGGAAAGCGGTGGTGTGATAGACGGTGCCGCGGGCCAGGGCGAGCTCGTCCCACTCGTCCTGCAAAGCGTCGGTATAAGGTACGCAGGTGAGCATCTTGCCGTTATCCTTTCAGCCAGCAGAATACACCGACCATAATGAGCAAGCTACCGAGCCACTTGAGGAGGCCGATGTTCTCATGGAAGACGAAAATGGCCACGGCCAGCAGCATTATGTACTGGATGCTGGCGACGAACGTGGCGTAGCCCAGGTCGAAGTTGGCCAGGCAGTAGACCCACAGCAGCGCGGCCAAAGCGTAGGAGGCGAAGCCGGCGACGATGAGCGGCGACATAAGGTAGCCCTTGAAAATAGCGCCAAGGCCGCCGTCGAAATCGACGGCGGCGCTGCCGATCTTGAGCAGGGTGCTGGCGGCGACCGTCATGGCGACGCTGGCGAGCAGCACGAAGTATTTAATCATGGCCGGACCCGTTCACCTTCTCTTCGAGCTCCTCCAGCCGCAGCTTGGCCAGGCCTAGCTCCTGAGAGAGAGCTCTGTTGTGCGTTTTGAGGTGGGAGATGCTGACGCTCATGTTGAGCAGGAGGAGATAGGCGCAGGCGATCAGCAGGCCGAAAAAGGCCGAGGGGGCGTAGTAGACGCCGATGAAATCGCCGAACCAGTCCATCAGGCCTTCGAAGACCGACATGACGAGGATGAAAAAGCCGATGAGGAACCAGACGAGGGAGTATTTTTCCTGGAGATGGCGCTCGCGGACGAGGACGAAGACGGCGGCGAGGATGACGAAGCTGAAGATGGCGCCGAGGAGGTGGATTTTATCGATGTGCATATGCATAAGGCTCACCACCGCGTCCGCAGGCAGGCGAAGATAATCGACAAGGTGACTTTGGCCATGTAGTAGGGGCTCTTGATGGCGGTGATGGAAGAACGGCCGCTTTCGCGGGCCCGCATGGCCACGCCGGCCTCGGAAATCGCCAGGCCGTGCTTGTGGAGGAGGACGATGGCGTCGGGCTCGGGATAGTCGCTGGGATAAAAGCGGGCCAGGACCTCAATGCTCTTCCGGTTGTAGAGGCGGAAGCCGGAGGTGCTGTCGGTGATGCGCAGGCCGAGGAGCAGGCGGAACAGGCAGCGGAAAATGATTATCCCCAGGCGCCGCTGCCAGGAAGTGCGGAAGGAGCGGATGTCCAAAAAGCGCGAGCCGATGACCATATCGCTGCCGGCGGCGGCCATGGCGGCGGCAAGCCTGGTCACCTCGCCGGGCAGGTGCTGGCCGTCGCCGTCGATCTGGACCATATAATCGTAGCCGTGGTCGCGGGCATACTTGAAGCCGGTCTGGACGGCGCCGCCGATGCCGAGGTTGCAGGGCAGATCGACCACCTTGACGCCGCACGCCTGCCGGGCATTGCGGGCGGTGGCGTCGACCGAGCCGTCGTTGACGACGAGGATGTCGGCGCCGGGCAGGCTGGCGCGGATATCGCCGATCACCCCGCGGATATTATTCTGCTCGTTGTAGGCCGGGATGACAATCAGCGTTTTGCCTTTTTCCATGCGTTATCAACCTCGTATTTATTACCAGGACGGCGAGCCGCTCGGCGCCGTAGGCGGCGACGATGGCAATGAAGGGGATGGCCGGCAGGCGGTAGCGGTACATCCAGTCGATGAACAGCAGCGTGCAGAAAGCGAAGACGGCGAACGTGATGAGCCACAGAGGCGCGGCTTTCGCGAAGCGGCGGTCGGCGACGGCGGCGGCCGTGCCGACGGCGAAGAGGGCCGCCGGCCAGAAGTTGGCGAGAAAAGTCAAGGCGCCGCTCAGGGTGCCGAGGTCGGTTTTCCATACCCAGTGGCCGAGGAAAGCGACGGCCCGCTTAAGGTAGAGGACGGAGACATAATCCCAGTTGTTGACCAGGAAGCTGAGCAGCAAGCTGTCGCCGACAGTGACGGTATAATCGGGGAGGAAGTGGAGGTCGCCGGGATGGGGATAGTCGTACACCCGGCCGTTGGCGTAGACGGTGTAAAGGACTTTATTGACGTTGGCCTGCAAAGAACTGAAGAAAGGATCGAAGGCGCCGCGCCAGTAAAGGCCGGCGCCGCCGAGCACGAGGGCGGCGGCCAGGCCGCCCAGGAAAAGGCGGTATTTCGCCAGAAAGGCGGCCACCGCCGGGCGGGGCAGGCGGTAGATTACATAAGGTATGAGGACGAGGACAATCGGAATGCCGGTGGGCCGGAAGATAAACAGATAACCGGCAGCGGCGGCGAAGAGGAGCCGGTGGCTGCGCCGCCCCGTCTCGAGCGCCAGCAGCATGCTGTAGACGGTCAGCAGCAGGAGGCTGAGAAAGAAGCTGTCGGACAACAGGTACATGGCCCAGAGGATGACGTCCCAGGCGCCGATGTAAAAAACCGACGCGATGATGGCGGTGGTTTTGGTGAACAGCATGCGGGCGATCTTGTACACGAGAATGACGCTGAGGCCGGCGACCGTCCCCTGGATCAGGACGACGGTGACCGGGTCGCGGAAGACCGCCAGCAGGAAACTGAGGAGAATGTTATAGCCGAAATACAGGGTATCGTCGATATCGAGCCCGTTCAGCAGGTTGGCGAGCAGATTGTTGGCGTAGTTCAAGTACCAGATGGTGTCGTCGCATTTGGGCGGGACGCCGCGCCCCGAGCGGAGCAGCCAGAAGAAATGGTCGAGGATTCTATAAGTCGCCGCGGCGGCGAGCGGCACAAGCCAGACGATGTCCCGGTCTTTATACTTGCGATACAGAGCCCTTATCAGGCTCCCGGCGTGGTCCAAGACGGTCAGCTCCCGGTTAAAACTGCGGAAAGGTTGCTTCAATTGGCGCAACTCTTCTTATATTTTGCACCTAATAACGCATAAAGGCAACTTTTTTATCTTAATAGGAAGAAATACACAGTAATAATATACGATTTGCCGGCAAAAAAGTATGGGTCGGCAACAAATTTTGTTCGTTCGGAGCAAAAAGAAGAAGCCCCCGTATCGCTACGCGGGCTTCAGGCTGGCGATAAAGACCCATCTGCGGCGTTGCTCCTCAAAGCGCTTGCTTGCGTACGTCCCGATGTACACGGCGCGGCGCGCTTTTCCGGTGCGCCTTGCATCTGGACCTTTATCACCAGCCTGAGTTTTTCACCGTTGCCGCAGGTTCGCCGCCATCGCCGAACCCCAGCGCCTTCTGCGGGCAGACCGCCGTACAGCGGTCGCACTTCAGGCAGTCGCCGGGCGCGAACGTCCCGGCCTCCTTGCCGTCGTATGGCTTGAGCTGCAGCGGGCAGGCCCTTGTGCACAGCCCGCAGCTCACGCAGCTCGGCGCCACGCGGAGCGGCATCGCCCCGCGGCTCAGCCACGACGCCAGCGTCCCCATCGGGCAGAAGGCGCACCACGTCCGCTGGTGAAAGACCAGCCCGAGGATGACGCCCGCCACCGTCGTCACGAAGATCAGGTTGACGAACACCAGCCCCATCGCCGCCGGGTCGCCCCAGGCGTAGTACATCTGCACCGTGAACACCGTCATGATGAACGCCACCATGAACACCCGCAGCCCCTTGCTGCGGAAAAAGGGCGGGATAGGCCGCCGGGGCGAAAAGCGGGCCAGCGCATGGTCGTAGAAGCTGCCGCGGGGACAGAAATTGCCGCACCAGTAACGGCCCCGGAACGGCGCGAGCGCCACCGGCGCCAGCATGCAGACGAGCGCGATCGCCCCGATCGCCGGGTAAACGAATCCGATCGCCAGAAAGGCGAGCAAAAGCCAAAACAGGTACGGCTGCCACCGGTTGCGCATTTTATTGACCTCCATAACCCATCCCCCAGGGGAGGGGATATAACTGATAATATTATAACACAACCGGGCCGTTTTGCAAGGGCAAAAGACCCGGTTGTGCCGCCGGTGACCACTATTCCGTTACCTTCACCGTGCGGCCCAGCGAATGGATGTACGCATCCCGCAGCGTCATGTCGGCGGCGAAGGAGACGGTCGCGCTGTGCACGAACCTGTCGCCGCTGTAGTAGCGCAGATCGTAGATATTGACCCTGCCGGCGTCCCCGCCGGCCTGTTCTTCGAAATAGCTGAAAGGCGTGAAGGTGGTGAAGAATTCGCCCAGCGCCGTCTTGCTCGCCTGCGCGGCCAGCGGCGACAGCGCCTGCCGGGGCAGGTCGGCCTTGATGTCCGGCAGGGGGAAGAACGCCCCCAGGCGTCCGTTGACATAACGCCGGTCGGTTTCCACCACGAAATCCCAGTAGAAGAGGCGCTGGAGGCACGGCATCACCCAGATGCGGGTCGCCAGCTCGCCGGCGTAGCGGTTGGTCAGCCATTCCACCGCCTGCCGCCGCAGGCAGTAGCGGGCGAAAATATACAGCGCCAGGGCGGCGAAGCTGACGTACGACACCTCCTGCATCGGCAGGCCGGTGGCGTAAGCGGCCAGCAGCATAATGACAATGATGGGATCGAAAACGTTCAAAAGGGGATAACTTTTCCGCTCGCGGCGGAACGGCCATAATATTGCCGCCCCATGCGAGTTAAAATAATCTAAGGCGACATGCGACAGGCCGCCGGCGAACGCCCACAGCAGCACCTGGCCGACATCGGCCTGCGGCATCGCCAGCTTCATCCCCCCGGCGATGACCGCCGCGAACAGGGCGATGCCGGGAAGCGAATGGGAAAAGCTCCGGTGTTGTCGCAGGTAGGCCATATTGCCCCAGGCCTGGGCGACAATATCGAAGTCCGGGGCCTGGGCGCCCAGGGCGGCGGCGATATATATCGGGTCGCCGAGCGCGGGCTGGTGGCCGGACAGGCCGGCGACAGCCACGCCGACGAGCGCGTGTGTCAGTGTGTCCATTGGCGGAACCTCCTCCTAGCAGCATAACAAGTAGAAATTATACCACGGCGATACCGCGCGGTCCATGACCGTTTTCTGGAAAAGGAGGTGAAGGAGATGACGCAGGAAAAGCGGCAGGGCGGGGAAGAGGCCAAACCCGCGCACGTGGGCGGCGTCAACGACGGCCTTGGCGGCGTGGACCCGGAGATTGAGGATACCTTACTCCGCCTATCCGGCGGCCCTTAAGCCTGGGGCCGAAACGGTGGCGTCCGTTGATAAGCCCCCATCTGCGGCGTTAGGTCTGCGGGAGCTTGCTTGCGTACGTCCGAGTACGCGGCGCTGCGCTTCCTCGACCTGCCTTGCATCTGGGGGCTTCTGAACGTCCGCTCGCAGAAAAGGAACGTGCAAACCAAAACCCCCGGACAACGTCCGGGGGTTTGCGACACCTTGCCATGGCTACTTGCGGCCCGCCTGGTAGGCCCTGTCGAGCAGCTGCACCGTGTGCACGACCTCCTCGCTGCGGCCGCTTTGCACCAGGCCGTCGGTGATATGCATGCGGCACATCCCGCAGCCGGTGGCCACCGTTGCCGCGCCCGTCTGCGCGATATCGGCCACCTTGCGGTCGTTGACCAGCCGCGCCACGTCGTAATGGGCCAGGCTGAACGACCCGCCCGCCCCGCAGCAGCGGGCCGGCTCCTTCATCTCCACGAACTTCAGCCCCGGGATGGCCTTCAGCACCTCGCGCGGCTGGGCCGTCACATTGATGCCGCGCGCCATGTGGCACGGGTCGTGCATCGTCACCGTCGCCCTCACCTCGCCGAGATTGTCGCGGCGGAACTTCGCCACATCCACCAGGAACTGGCTGATCTCGTACACCCTGGCCGCCAGCTTCTCCGCCCTGGCCTTCATCGCTGGATCGGCGGCGAACATCTGCGGGTACTCGTGCTTCCAGGCCATCGTGCACGAGCCGCACGCCGCCACGATATAGTCCGGGTCATAGCGCTCGAACGTCTCGATATTGTGCCTGGCGAACGCCCTGGCCAGCTCGGCGTCGCCCGACATGTAAACCGGCACCGCGCAGCAGTGCTGCAGCGCCGGCAGCGTCACCTCCACGTCGTTGGCCTTCAGCACGTTGATCACCGCCTGGCCGACATCGGTATAAATATAATTGATCGTACAGCCGGTGAAAAAAGCCACCCGCAGCTTTGGATTATCGACCCTGACCACCTCCGGGTACTGGTTCCTGAGCGGCGTCGCGGCGACCGGCGCCATGATCCGCTTGCGGTCCAGGCCGGGCATCGGGAAACGGGCCACCGTCGCCAGGCGGCCGGGCAGCTTCTTGAACGCCAGCGGCCCGAACAGGCCGGCCAGGCGCAGGCCGAAGTCGAACAGCGCTCTAGCCTTCAGCAGCGAGAACGCCGCCTTCTTGACCGGATGCAGGCCGCGGGCCTTAACGACCGCCTCCCGGCCCCTGATGATCAGCTCGTCGGCCTTCACGCCGCACGGGCACTTGGCCGTGCACGCCTTGCAGCTCACGCACATCGCCAGCCGCTTGTCTAAGCCGGCGGTGATATCCGTCCTGCCGCTTAAGACCGCCTCCAGCAGGGCGATCTTGCCGCGGGCCACCGACGCCTCGGTCTTCAGCTCCTTGTACAGCGGGCAGACCTCCATGCAATTGCCGCACTTCATGCAGTTGGCAACCGCATCCGCCACCTCGGCCAGCAATTGTTTGTCAGCGCTCACTTCAGCCACACTCCCCGACAAGTTTTCCCGGGTTCAGGATACAGTTGGGATCGAGGGCCTTCTTGATCGCCCGCATCGCCCCCAGCGCCGCCGGACCGAGCTGGTCCTCCCTATACTTGAGCTGGCCGCCGCCGCCGCGCTCGCCGGACAGCGCGCCCCCCAGCTCGCGGGCCGCGGCGGCGATCTCGTCCATCGCCTTATGGACCCGCTCCATCTCCGCCGCATCGCTGCTATCGTACACGACCGTCGGATGGAGGTTGCCGTCGCCGGCATGGCCGAACGTGCCGATCGTCACGCCATTTCGCGCCGCGATCGCCTTCACCGCGCCGATCATAGCCGGCACCTTGCCGCGCGGCACCATCGCGTCCGCCACGAACATCGCCGGCCGCAGTCCCGCCAGCGCCGGCAGGACCGCCCGGCGGGCCGCCCAGAGCTTCTCCCGCTCCGCGGCGTCCGTGGCCGTGCGGATCGCGGCGGCGTTCGCCGCCGTCAGCGCCTCGATCACCTTGGCAGCCTCCTTCGCCACCGCCTCGGCGATGCCGTCCACCTCGATCAGCAGCACCGCCGCCGCATCCGCCGGCAGCCCCGTCCGGGCGTATTCCTCCACCGCGCGGACGGTGGCGCCATCCATGATCTCCAGCGTCGCCGGGATGACCCTGGCCGCGATAATGGCGGCGATCGCCCGGCCGGCGTCCTCCGGGCCGGCGAACGCCGCCAGCATGGTCTGCCGCGCCTCCGGCGCCGGCACCAGCTTCACCGTCGCCTGCGTTATCACCCCCAGCGTCCCCGCCGCGCCGGTGAACAGCTTCGTCAGATCGTAGCCGGCCACATCCTTCACCGTCTTGCCGCCGGTATGCAGGATCCTGCCGTCGGCCAGCACCACCTCCAGGCCCAGCACATAATGCTTCGAAACCCCGTACTTGAGGCCCCGCAGCCCGCCGGCGTTCTCCGCCGCCGTGCCGCCGAGCGTCGCCGTCGCCACCGTGCCCGGATCGGGAGGATAAATCAGGCCGAACTCCTCCACCGCCTTATTCAGGTCGCCCACCGCCACGCCCGGCTCGGCCACCGCCACCAAATTGGCGGCGTCGATCTCCACGATCCTGTTCATGCGGGCCGTCAGCAGCACGATGCCGTCCTGCGGAGGCACGGCGCCGGCGCCCGGGCCGGTGACCCCGCCGCGGGGATACACGGGCACATTGGCTTCATTGGCTAACGCCAGCACCTTCGCGACCTCGGCCGCCGAAGCCGGCACGACCACCGCCGCAGGCAGCCGGGAAAGCCCAGGAGTCGCGTCGCCGGCATAGCGCAACAGGTCCTCCCGGCCGGTCAGGACATGCTCCGCCCCTACGGCCTGCCGCAAAGCGTCGATCAATCCCCTGTCCATCTTCTCCTCCTCCTTTTATCGATATATATGAATATATTAGAAAAATGAAACAACTTAGAATGGCCGTTGCCCTGCTGTCGGACCGATGGCAAAAAAACCGCCACTCGGCCGGGTGCGGCCGCGGGCGGCGGGCCTGTTCCTCCCTTTCCAATGTATCACAACTCGGCCGGTTAGTAAATCGGCGCTGCGGCGCGCGCGGCCGCCGTCCGCTCCGTCCGGGAAAAATTTCTGCACAAATTTGTAAAACAGGCTTGTTCCGTCGCCACGGGCGGAGTAAAATCGAAATAGTACATCGCCACCGGCGGGCAGGGGAGACCGGGCATGATAACCAGACGGCAATTTTTGCGGAAATGTGCGCTCACCGTGGCCATGGGCATGGCCGCGCCTTTTTTATTTCCCCCGCCGCCGGCCCGCGCCGCCGCCGGCCGGTTTCCCATCCTCGTCTACCACCGGGTGGGTCCGCAGACAGACCCCCTCACAATATCGGTCGACCGCTTCCGGGAAGACCTGCAATACCTCACCGACCGCGGCTACCGCACCCACACCGTCGACAAAATCAAAGCCCACCTGGCCGGCGAACGGCCGCTTGCCGGCGACACCGTCTTCCTCACCTTCGACGACGGCTACGCCGACAACTACCTGAACGCCTTCCCCCTCCTCCAGTCCTGCGGCATGACGGCCAGCTTCTTCGTCATCAGCGCCCTGCTCGGCCAGCCCGGCCGGCTGTCCGCGTCCCAAATCCGCGAAATGGCCGCCGCCGGCATGTATTTCGGCTCCCATACCGTAAGCCACCGGCCGCTGGGGCAACTGGAAAAATGGGAAAACGTCGCCGAGCTCATGCGTTCGAAAACCGACATCGAAGAAATCACCGGCCGGGCGGTCGAAATCGTCGCCTACCCCTACGGCAGCTACAGCCGGGACACCCTCGACGCCGCCCGCGAAATCGGCTACTGGGGCGGGCTCACCTGCCGGCGGGGCTACGCCGACCTCGGGGGCGACCTCCTCGCCATGAACCGCCTGGGCGTCTTCCGCTCCGGCCGCCGCCTCGCCGACCTGTTGCCCTAATCCGCCTATCCGCCATTCCGCCCGGCACCCCGGAGGTCAGCGCCATGCCCGCTAAAATGAAAACCGTCATCTCCGCCTCCCGCCGCACCGACCTGCCGCGCTTCCACTACCGCTGGCTGCAGGACGCCCTCCGCGCCGGCGGGGCGCTCGTCGCCAATCCCCGTTTCCCGGACGCCCGCTACCGCGTCGACCTCCGCCCGGAAAATGTCCACACCATCGTCCTCTGGAGCAAGGACTTCGCCAACCTCCTCGCCGCCCCCGGCGCCCTCGCCGACTACAAACTCTACTTCCACTACACCGTCAACAACTACGCGCCCCTCCTCGAACCGCACGTCCCCCCCTACGCCGCCGCCCTCCGCACCCTCGAAGGCCTGCTGGCCCGCTACCGTCCCGCCCAATTCACCATCCGCTTCGACCCGGTCGTCGTCTCCGCCGGCGGCGAACTTCAGCCCACCCCGGAAAAACCCGGCCAGGCGCGTCTCGCCGCCTTCGACCGCCTCTGCCGCGACCTCGTCGCCCTCGGCATGCGCGGCTGCCGCCTCGCCACCTCCCATATCGCCCTCTACCCCCACGTCAAAAAGCGCCTCGCCACCCTTCCCGGCCTCGGCCTCGTTCCCCTCGAAGGCGACGCCCTGCCCCTCTTCTTCGCCCGCCTCGCCGCCATCGCCGCCGGCCATGGCCTCGCCCTCCACGCCTGCGCCTCGCCCCGCCTCGCCGCCGTCCCCGGCCTCGCCCCCGGGCGATGCATCGACGGCGCCCTCCTCGCCGCCCTCGCCGGCGAGAAAGCCTCGCTGGCCCGCGATGCCGGCCAGCGCGCCGCCTGCGGCTGCACGAAAAGCGTCGACATCGGCGGCTACGGCCAAAGATGCGATTTTGAATGCGCCTACTGCTACGGCCGGCGATAAGCGAAACCTGCGGAGGAAAAATTATTCCCTCCGGCAGGATAAATTGTCCGCGTAGCGAAATCTATATAAACAAAATAAACAAACACGCCAATGTCGGCCAAAGCCGTCGCCGGATGAACCTCCAAGCCCCTTCCCCCAGGGGCGGACGCCCCTTTAAGCGGGCAGTCGCGTTTCCCGGCGGAGCGCTTTCGTTTTTTTTTATACGGCGTAAACGGTTTTTTTGTGCAAGCCTGTGGACAGACCGCCATCGATACCCTAAAATATTAATGTATAGCGATGTACACCTCCGGTGTCATCATTGTTCCCCGGGAGGCTACATATAGATAGAGCGCGGCGGGCGGCCTCCCCCCGCGGGACCCAGCGCGCGAAGCGTTCCGTACATTAATTTTAAGGGGGTTAGTTAATGCGTTCCTTCCGCAAATCCGGTTTCCTCACCGTCGCCCTCGCCGCCGTAATCATCCTCTCCCTCGTCCTGGCGGGCTGCGGCGGCCAAAAAGCGGCCGAACCCCAGAAAGCGGCCGGTCCCGTCAAATGGATGGCCAACTCCGTCTGGCCGCCGAACAACCATCAGACCCAGGGCCTCGAAGAATTCGCCAAACGGGCCAAGGATGTCACCAAGGGTAAAGTCGAAATCACCGTCAACTCGGGCGGCGCCCTCGGCTACAAAGGCCCCGAGCTCCTGAAAGTCGTCCGCGACGGCCTCGTCCCCGTGTCCGACATGCTCACCAGCGGCGTGGCCGGCGACGAGCCCCTCTTCAACGTCGTAACCCTGCCCTTCCTCATCCAGAGCTTCGAAGAAGGCAAAATCCTCAACGACATCGCCCGTCCGCACTTCGACAAAGCGGCCGAAACCAAATGGGGCCAGAAGATCCTCTACATAGCCCCCTGGCCGGCCGCCGGCATCTGGTCCAAAAAAGAAGTCAAATCCGTCGCCGACATGAAAGGCCTCAAAACCCGCACCTACGACAAAAACGGCGGCCTCGTCATCCAGGCCGTGGGCGGCACCCCCTATCCGCTGCCCTTCAGCGAAGTATACTCCTCGCTGGCCACCGGCGTAATCGACTCCGTCCTCACCTCCACCCCGACGGCCGTCGACGCCAAGTTCTGGGAAGTCCTCAAATTCTACTCGCCCCAGAACGTCACCATGGCCACCGACCTCATCACCGTCAACCTCAAGGAATTCAACAAGCTTGACAAGGAAACCCAGGACGCCCTGGTCAAACTCGGCAAAGACCTCGAAAAAGAAATGTGGGAAAAGGTCGCCAAACTCGACAAGGACCAGGAAGCCATCTCCAACAAGAACGGCATAACCACCGTCCAGCCCAGCAAAGAATTCCTCAACGACCTCTCCAAGGTCACCAAGCCCATCCGCGACGAATGGCTGAAGACCGCTCCCCCGGAAGCTAAACAGATCATCGACGAATTCAACAAAAAAGTCGGTCGTCAGTAAAGGCAGCGAAGAACCGGCGGCCCAACAGCCGCCGGTTCTTTACTACTGAAAGCGAAAGGAAGTTAAACCTGTGGAAGCATTCATCCGCTTTTGCGACCGCCTTTCCCTTTACGGCGGCGTAGTTTCCGGCGTCCTCACTATCGTCGCCCTCGTCCTCGTGTGCGCCGAAATGGTGGTCCGCACGATGTTCTCCAAAACGCTCTACATCACCGAGGAATACACCGGCTACCTCATGGCCGCCCTCACCTTCCTGGCCCTCGCCTACACCCTGCGGGACAAAAGCCACATCCGCATGGTCTTCCTCCACGAAATCCTCAAAGGCAGGGCCCGCACCCTCGTCGACATCTACGCCTTCGCCGTCGGCTTCCTCTTCTGCGCCGTCCTCACCTACACCTGCGTCGACTTCTTCCTCGACGCCATCCGCACGGGCAGCCGCTCGATGCAAATATCGGCGACCTACCTCGCCATCCCCAACTTCTTCATGCCCCTGGGTTCGCTCATCCTCACGCTGCAGTTTGCCGCCGAATTCTGCCGTTCGCTCCTCAGGCTGCGCACCGGCGAAACCGGCGAGGCCGAGTCCAGCACCCTGGGCCGGTGACCCGGATGGAGCGCGCACACATCAATAGGGGAGGCGAACTCGCATGGACATATTGACCGTTTCCTGCATACTACTGGCCTGCCTGGCCTTCCTGCTCACCTCGACGATCTGGATCGGCATCACCCTCTTCCTCGTCGGCGCCATCGGCTTCTTCTTCTTCACCAGCGTCGACCCCATGGCCGTCATGGCCAACATCGTCTGGAACAACACCAGCGGCTCGACCATGATCGCCCTGCCGCTGTTCATCCTCATGGGCGAGATCCTCTTCAAAAGCAAGATCTCCGAAAACCTCTTCAAAGGCCTATCCCCGTGGATGGATAAACTGCCCGGCCGCCTCGTCCACGTCAACATCTGCGCCTGCACCCTCTTCGCGGCCGTCAGCGGCTCCTCGGCGGCCACCACCGCCACCGTCGGCAAAATTACCCTCCCCGAGCTCCTGAAGCGCAACTACGACCGCGGCCTCTGCCTCGGCTCGCTGGCCGGCGCCGGCACCCTAGGCTTCCTCATCCCCCCCAGCATGGTCATGCTCGTCTACGGCATCGTCGCCGACGTCAGCATCGGCAAGCTCTTCATCGCCGGCATCATCCCCGGCGCCATCCTCGCCGCCGGCTTCAGCGGCTACGTCCTCGTCCGCTGCCTCATAAACCCCAGGCTGGCTCCACCCAGCGACCTCAACTACACCTGGGAGGACCGCCTCAAATCCATCCCCCAGCTGCTGCCCGTCGTCTTCCTCATCGTCATGGTCCTCGGCAGCATCTACGTCGGCTGGGCCACCCCCACCGAAGCCGCCGCCGTCGGCGTCGTCGGCGCCATCTTCTTCGCCTTCCTCTCCCGCAGCATGAACCGGGACATCTTCAAATCCGCCCTCATGGGCTCGGTCAAAACCTCCTGCATGATCATGTGGATCGTCGCCGGCGCCTCCTTCCTCTCCGTAGCCGTCGGCTACCTCGGCATCCCCGCCGCCATCACCAAATACATCGCCACCCTCGGCGTCTCCCCCTACACGCTCATCGCCATCCTCTCCATCATGTACCTCGTCATGGGCTGCCTCCTCGACGGCTTCTCGATGATCGTCATGAGCCTGCCCATCGCCGCCCCGCTCATCAAGGCCGCCGGCTTCGACCCCGTCTGGTTCGGCATCTACCTCGTCATCATGATCGAACTCGCCCAGATCACCCCGCCGGTCGGCTTCAACCTCTTCGTCATCAACGGCCTCGTCGGCGACGACCTCTTCAAGATCGCCCTCTACGCCCTGCCGTCCTTCCTCATCATGGTCGCCATGACCGCCCTCATCACCATCTACCCCGACATCGTCCTCTTCATCCCCAAAATGATGATCAAGTGACGACGTAATCGCGGCCCAGGCAAAGACCGGATCGTCGATCCGGTCTTTTCTCATAAGGAGGCGACCCTCATGCCCGAAATCAGCCGGCTCGGCAAAACGCAATCCTTCGAATGGGGCACCATCCTCTGGTTCGTCGAACCCGGCGACCTCGACCTCGAACGGATGAGCGTCGGCCTCGTCACCTTCTACCCCGGCACCGTCCAGGAAGAGCACCTCCACTCCGGCGACGAGCAGGTCATCTACGTCGTCGCCGGCGCCGGCACCCAGATCATCGACGGCCAAACCTACCCCCTCCGCCCCGGCGACATCAAACACCTTCCCCCCTACACCAGCCACAAAGTAATAAACGACACCGCCGGCGAACTCAAACTCATCATCGTCTACAGCCCCTCCAAATTCCAGCGCCTGCTCGCCCGGCCGCCGGCCTCCCTCCGTCCCCCCGGCGAGGCCGACCTGCGCGCCCTCCTCGACATGGGCGCCATCGGCGGCCTGCTCAACAAACTCTCCGAAGCCATCGGCCTCAGCCTCTCCCTCATCGACACCGCCGGCGAATACCTCGCCAAAAGCGACAACTACCCAGCCCTCTGCGCCCTCCTCGGCGGCGCCGCCGGCGACGGCCACTGCAGCCGCCACATCAAAAAAGCCATCGGCGAACTCGACCGCATCGACGGGCCGCACCTCTTCCTATGCTGCAACGACGTCGCCGGCATCATCATCCCCGTCTTCGACGGCAGCACCGTCATCGGCTACATCCGCTGCGGCCAAGTCTTCCTCAGCAAACCCGACACCGTCCGCCTGCGGCAAAACCTCGCCGCCCTGGCCGCGGACCACGCCATCCCCCTCGCCGCCCTCCTCGCCGGCGCCGCCGCCATCCGCATCGAACCCAAAAGCCGCCTCTACGCCGCCGCCGAAGCCACCTTCGCCATCGCCAACTGCATCACCGAAATGGCCGTCGCCGCCCTGCGGCAAAAAGAACTCGACAACAGCCGCCTCTCCCTCGTAAAAGAACAGATCGCCTCCGCCAAACTCGAACAGGCCCTGCGCGAAGCCGACTTCAAACTCCTCCAGTCGCGCATCAACCCCCACTTCCTCTTCAACACCTTGGGCGCCATCGCCCAAATGGCCTACATCGACGGCGCCGAACGGGTCGCCGGCCTCGTCTGGAGCCTATCCGACCTCCTCCGCGTCGCCCTGCGCAAAAGCGAAGAACTCGTCCCCCTGCGCGACGAACTCAAAATGCTCGCCAACTACCTCCACATCCAGCAGACCAGATTCGGCGACCGGCTGCGCGTCACCGTCGCCGTCGAGCCTGGCCTCGACGAAACCCTCATCCCCTGCATGCTTCTCCAGCCCCTCGTCGAAAACGCCATCGTCCACGGCTTCGAGCCCGGCGGCGGCGCAGGCGCCATCGGCGTCACCGTCCGCCGCGACGGCGACCGGCTGTACTGCCGGATCGAAGACGACGGGCAAGGCTTCGATCCCGAACTCAACCCGGCCGGCGGCAAAGGCGGCGGCATCGGCCTCGACAGCGTCAAAAACAGACTGGAATACTACTTCCGCGGCCGCTACCTGTTCGCCATCCACAGCCGGGCAGGGGAGGGGACGGCCGTCGAACTATCCTTCCCGGCGACAGGCGGTGACCACCATGCGGACCGTTAAAATCCTCGTCGCCGACGACGAAATCACCGTCCGCGCCTTCATCAAAACCGTCGTCGCCAAAGAACGCCTCCCCGTCGCCGCCTGCCTCGAGGCAGACGACGGCTTAGAGGCCGTCCGCCTCGCCAAAGAACACCGCCCCGACCTAATATTCCTCGACATCCGCATGCCCGGCTGCGACGGCCTCAAAGCCGCCGAACTCATCCTCGCCGACCGCCCTAGCGCCAACATCGTCATCGTCACCGCCTACGGCGAATTCGACTACGCCCGCGCCGCCCTGCGGGCCGGCGTCGCCGACTACCTCCTCAAACCCGTCCGTCCCGCCGAAATCGCCGCCCTCATCGCCAAAACCGCCGCCGCCCCGGCTCCGACCGGCGCCGGGCAGCCGCCCCTCGTCGCCAAAGTCGAACAATACATCCGCGCCAACCTCGGCCACCCCCTCACCCTCGGCGACATCGCCGCCGCCGTCTACCTCAGCCCCAGCCACCTCAGCCGCACCTTCAAGCACCTCGCCGGCCAGTCCGTCACCGCCTTCGTCCAGGACCTGCGCCTCGCCGAAGCGGCCGACCTCCTCGCCGCCACCCACCTGTCCGTCACCGAAATCGCCGGCCGGGTCGGCTTCAAAGACGCCGCCTACTTCACCACCTGCTTCAAAAACAAGCGCGGCCTGTCCCCCGCCCAATACCGCAAGCAGCGGCCAGGTTGGCGATAAAGGCCCATCTGCGGCGCTCTGCCCGACTGCCATCCTCAGCGTACGTCCCGTGTACGCGCGATGCTGTTACACCGGGCCTCTGCAAACCATATATACATACTTGGTCACAGAGGAAACGGTGGTGTCAGCCTCCGGTGCGCCCCGCACACTGTTCGTTCGGCAATCGCCATTAAACTTATGCGCTGACAAGGCCCGTGTAATCAGAACGTGCATCTGGACCTTTCTATCCAACCTAGGGTTTATGCGCATAATTTCAAAAATAATCGGCAAAAAATTGAAAGAATTATCCAATAACTTCCGGTAATATTAAGACAAAAGTAAGCAAAGGAGAGGATACAATGCGCAGCGACATCGTCAAAAAAGGCTCCACCCGGGCCGCCCACCGTTCGCTCTTCTACGCCATGGGCTACACCAGCGAAGACCTCAACAAGCCCCTCGTCGGCGTCGTCAACTCCTTCAACGAAATCATCCCCGGCCACTTCCACCTCCGCGACATCGCCGACGCCGTCAAACTCGGCGTCACCGCCGCCGGCGGCACCCCCGTCGAATTCCCCGCCATCGGCGTCTGCGACGGCATCGCCATGGGCCACGAAGGCATGAAATTCTCCCTCGCCAGCCGCGAACTCATCGCCGACTCCATCGAAGCCATGGCCATCGCCCACGGCTTCGACGGCCTCGTCCTCATCCCCAACTGCGACAAAATCATCCCCGCCATGCTCATGGCCGCCGGCCGGCTCAACATCCCCGCCGTCGTCGTCAGCGGCGGCCCCATGATGGCCGGCCGCTACAACGGCAAAGACATCAGCGTCAGCCAGATGTTTGAAGCCGCCGGCCTCTACGAAGCCGGCAAAATCACCGCCGACCAGCTCGACACCATGGAAAAGGCCGCCTGTCCCGGCTGCGGCTCCTGCGCCGGCCTCTTCACCGCCAACTCCATGAACTGCCTCACCGAAGCCCTCGGCATGGGCCTGCCCGGCAACGGCACCATCCCCGCCCCCAACTTCGGCGCCCGCCGCGCCCTCGCCAAACAAGCCGGCCAGGCCGTCATGGACCTCATCGCCAAAGACATCAAACCGCGCGACATCATGACCGCCAAAGCCTTCGAAAACGCCATCGTCGTCGACATGGGCATCGGCGGCTCCTCCAACACCGCCCTTCACCTGCCCGCCATCGCCCACGACGCCGGCGTCGAACTGCCCCTCACCCTCTTCGACGCCATCAGCGCCAAGACGCCCTACATCACCAAGCTCAGCCCCGGCGGCACCCACCACCTCCAAGACCTCAACGAAGCCGGCGGCATCCCCGCCGTCATGAAGGAACTCGCCAAGCGCGGCCTCATCCACGCCGACGCCCTCACCGTCACCGGCACCATCGCCGACCGGCTCGAACACGCCGCCATTGCCCGCCCCGACGTCATCCGCAGCGTCGACGACCCCTACCGCAAAACCGGCGGCATCGCCATCCTAACAGGCAACCTCGCCCCCGAATGCGCCGTCGTCAAAGAAAGCGCCGTCGCCGAAGACATGCTCGTCTTCACCGGCCCGGCCCGCGTCTTCGACTCCGAAGAAGCCGCCATCGACGCCATCATCGCCAGAAAAATCAAAGACGGCGACATCGTCGTCATCCGCTACGAAGGGCCCCAAGGCGGCCCCGGCATGCGCGAAATGCTCAACCCCACCGCCGTCATCGCCGGCATGGGCCTCAAAGTCGCCCTCCTCACCGACGGCCGCTTCAGCGGCGCCACCCGCGGCGCCTGCGTCGGCCACATCTCCCCCGAAGCCATGGCCGGCGGCCCCATCGGCCTTATCCGCGAAGGCGACATAATAAAACTCGACATCCCCGGCCGGGCCCTAAACGTCGCCGTCAGCGACGACGAACTCGCCGAGCGCAAAGCCGCCTGGCAGAGGCCCGCCCCCAAAGTCACCTCCGGCTACCTCGCCCGCTATGCCCGGCTGGTCAAATCCGCCGCCGGCGGCGCTGTCCTCGAATAAACACGCCCCGCAGCTCGCATGCTGCCGGCGGAGCCGCGGCCGCGAACGGCGCGGCTCCCGCCGGCTGCCGTCCTTCGCATCCGGCTGCCCGAATAAAGGAGGAGGATCTATGAAAACCGTCGAGAAAATCGTGAAATTCCTCAGCGACTACTTCGCCGTCCTCGTCATCCTCGCCGCCGCCGCGGCCTACTTCGACCCGCCGCCTTTCAAAGCAATCGTACCGTTCATTCCCCAGCTCCTCGGCCTCGTCATGCTCGGCATGGGCCTCACCCTCACCAAAGACGACTTCAAAGCCGTATTCGAAAGGCCGCGCGACGTCGCCGTCGGCGTCCTGCTCCAATTCGTCATCATGCCCCTTCTGGGCCTCCTCATCGCCGCCTCCTTCGGCATGAGCCCCGAGCTCGCCGCCGGCTTCATCCTCGTCGGCTGCGTCCCCAGCGGCACCGCCTCCAACGTCATGACCTACCTCGCCAAAGGCGACGTCGCCCTCTCCGTCACCGTCAGCTCCATCACCACCCTCATCGCCCCCTTCGTCACCCCCTACCTCTTCCTGTGGCTCGGCGGCAAATACATCCCCGTCAACGCCACCGCCCTCCTCATCGACATCCTCAAAATCGTCCTCGTGCCCATCATCGCCGGCGTTGTCATCCGCCAGCTCTTCGCCGCCACCGTCCAGAAATTCATCAAAATCGTGCCCCTCATCTCCGTCCTGGCCATCATCGCCATCGTCGCCGCCGTCGTCGGCGCCAGCGCCGCGCGCCTGGCCGCCGTCGCGGGCGTCGTCTTCATCGGCGTCATCCTCCACAACCTCGGCGGCTACCTCGTCGCCTACCTCGTCGCCCGCAAAGTCTGCGGCATGAGCGAATACAAAGCCCGGGCCATCTCCTTCGAAGTCGGCATGCAGAACTCCGGCCTCGGCGCCGCCCTGGCCCTCGTCCACCTCTCGCCCGTCGCCGCCCTGCCCAGCGCCGTATTCAGCGTCTGGCACAACATCTCCGGCCCGTCGCTGGCCTCGTGGTGGGCCAAGCGCACCCCCGACGGCGCCGGCAAAGACTAGCCGGAAGTCCTGTCCGCGTCAAGCCGCCGCCGCCCGCGTGCGGCCGCGCATAACGGCGCATAACCGGGCGGGGCGGGACAGGAAACGCTGCCGGCGCCCCTGGCGGCCTTTAGCCGCCGTTGCCTCCCGGCGGCCGTTGTGTTAACATGAGTTATGTCGTCAAACGGCGAAACTGCCTGGGATACGCGTCACTTGAATATGTCCAACCTACATCGAATACAAGGGAGTCCGGTGCCGCCGCGGCTGTCGGGCCGCCGCCGAGCGGATGGCAAAAGCACGGCCAGGACACCCACCTGCGAGGAGCGGGTATGGACATACCGGGAACGCTATCACGGGCGTAAAAAAATATCACAAAAAGGGGCTTAACGGATCGCCGTTAAGCCCCTTTGGCTTTTCTTCACGCCTAATTCCCGTCCGCCGCCCCCGCCAGGATCGACAGGATAATCACCGCAATGCCGATATCCCGCAGCGCGTTGTCGTGGCGTTCGTTCTCGCGGCGCTGCCGCTCGTGCCACTCGCGCTCGCTCTCGTTGTGGCGGCGCTGCATCTCCCGCTCGTGCCGCGCCATCTCCTCCCGATGGCGCCGCTCGCGCTCGCGCTGCTCATGCATCCGCTGTTCCTCCTGGTGGCGCCGTTCCCGTTCCCGCTGCTCCCGCATCCGTTGCTCCTGCTGCTGCCGTTCCCGTTGCTCCCGTGCCCGCTGCTCCTGTTGCCGCCGTTCCTGCTCGCGCTGCTCCCGCACCCGCTGCTCCTGCCGTTGACGGTTGTCGTCGTGCCGCAGCGCGGCCGCCTCCACCACCGCCGCCCCCGTGCCGAGCTGCAGGCTGCCGATCAGCGCATACACGATCGCCTTCTTGACCAGGGCGTTCATTCCTCATACCTCCTGCCGGTTTATTTCCTGGCCTCAGTATAAGCTGGAAGTATGACAAAAAAATGACTGCCCAGTCATTTTTATCCTCGTCCGCGAAAATAATCCGCATTTTTTCGCAGCCTACCAATGGTGCCGTTTCCCGCCCTATAAAAATGGACCGGCTTTCCGGTCTTTTTTGCGCGCTTGTCATAAGGCCCCGATAATGGCTGTACCATAAAGCAAAGAAAGCCGGGAGCCACGCGAGTTCGCTGGCTTTCCGGCTTTTACCGTACAATAAAAAATCTATCAAAAAATTGCGGGTGATGCCCCTAACCTATTTGACAGTTACCTTTAGCGGTTTTAGGGATTGACTATCACGCGGGGGGTGGCGGCGAATGAGTAAATCGTGGCGGTGGCATCTTTCAGATATAACACTTCGGTATTATCATCGTCTGCCTTATACATTTTCTGCAAATTCGGATATGCATCCAACATATGCTGTTTTACTTCTACCCTGTCATCTCTTACAGCGGTTGCTGCCACACGAATCCACTCGCCATCATCAAAAGCGCAGATTTCAATTTTGGGATTTGCCTGCATCTGCTTGGAGACATTTTTGACTTTGCCTGTCTGGATATAGAGTTTGTCCTCGAACATATCTACAGTTCCGAAAGGACGCACCCTTGGCTGGTCACCGTCAACCGTAGCAAGATAATAAGTCTTACACTTTTTTAAAAAATCATATACTTCCTTCACGGAAAAGCCTCCCTGCTATTTTATTTACTTGACCTTTTGCCTGCCGTCTAATATTATTCTAGTATGTATAAAAAAATACTCAAGTACGATTTTATATAATACTAAGTATATAGATAGATACTGTAGGAGGATAACGTGAACGAAGAGGATTTTGGCATATGCCCGTATGTTACGGTACAGAAACTGCTTTCAGGGAAATGGACATTGATCATTTTATTCCTTTTATCGCGAAAAACTATGAGGTTTAATGAATTACTAAGAGAACTTCCAAACCTTACTCAAGCCACTCTGACGAAGCAGCTAAGAGCATTAGAAAAGAATGGATTGATAATTAGGACAGTATACAATCAGATTCCGCCCAAAGTTGAATATTCGTTAAGTGATATGGGAGATAAGTTTAAACCAATTATAAAAACTATGAAAACTTGGGGTGACGAGTACATAATCAGATACAACCCTGGTAAAAAAAGCCCACCAATGGCCTGTAATCAGGATGAATGACAGGTCTTTTCCCGCAACCCTTTGAAACCTTGCTGCACAAGGCTCCAAAGGGTGTGTTTTTTTGCAGCCAAACTACACACTCAAATGCATGGAGTTTGCAATTTGTTTGTTGCCTCGCTGATTTCCTCACATACCAATGCCTTGCCGTTCTCCTTCTGATCTCGATCTGGGTAGGCCCGCCTCACGCCGTCACCGCCGGCTTCTCCGTCCGGAGGACGGCGAACCGGAACCGGAACGTCGTCCCCTGCGGGCCGGTCTCCACCTCCACCTTGGCTTTATGCCGCTCCGCTATCCGGTAGCAGATCGCCAGCCCCAGGCCGGTCCCGCTCTCCTTCGTCGTCAGGAACGGCGTGCCCAGCTTCGGGTAAATCTCCGCGGGTATGCCCCGGCCGGTATCGCTCACGAACAGCACCGCCTGATACTTCTCCCGGTACGTGCCGATCGTCATCACGCCGCCCGGCTCCATCGCGTCCAGCGCGTTGCTGGCCAGGTTCAGGACCAGCTGCCGCATCTCCCGTTCGTCCGCCTTGACCAGCGGCACCCTCCGCGGCTTGAGCACGACATCCTTCCCCGCCTCCAGCGCACTCGCCTGGATGAGCGGCAACAGCCGCTGCAGCACCACATTGAGGTCGCACGGCTCCAGCGTTAAGGCCTTGTTTTTCGCCAGGCTCAGGAACTCCGTGATGATCGAGTTCGCCCGATCAAGCTCGCCGATCATCATGTCGAAATGCTCGCGGTGCCGGTCGTATTCCGGCTTGTTGCGGAACAACTGCAGAAAGCCCCTTATAGTCGTCAGCGGATTGCGCACCTCGTGGCCGATGCTGGCCGCCATCTCGCCGATGAGGTTCAGGCGGTCGAGGCGGGCCATCTCCAGCTCGGTCTCCTGCTTCTCGATCTTCACCCGGTAGTCCGTAGCCCGCCGGTGCTCCCGCCGGTAGAAATTAAGGATGATGACATATAAGGAAGTGATGACCACCAAGGCGATGGCCAGGCCGACGAACCTGTCCGCGTACAAAAAGCCCCAGCTTTCGTAATCCTGGATCAGGTGCGGGAAATAATACTGCCCCGTCATCAGCGCCAAGGTCTCCACCGCCAGGCAGCCGACGAGGATGAAGATCGACCGCGTCTCCCTGACGCTGATCGCTATCATCGCCCCGAAGACCACGACGATGAACAAGGTGCCGCCATCTATGCCCGCGTTAGTGTACCACACCGCCGGAATGACGACAAAAACGCAAGCTATCGCCGTCCGGAGCGCCGCCTTGTAGGCCCGCCGCACAAGCGACGCGTAATAAAGCATGCCGGCGGCGATGAACGAAACCACATTGATGGCCGCCGACGCATACAGGCCGATCAGGAGATCGGACCAGCAGGCGAAAAATGTTATGCCCATGCACATCAGCAAAACGGTATTAAGGATCCTGTGTTCCAGCGGGAAAGTCGTCTCGTCGCCGATAAACCTGTCCAGATCCATCGCCTTGTCTCCTGGCGGTATTTTTATCCAGTACCCTTTTTCGCCATCGGCGGCCGTTTTCCTACCCTCCACCCGTGTATTCGCCGCTGGCGATATGATAAAATAAGGACGGTATCCAGCGACGGGGGGAGCTTATGCGCAAACTGACGGTGACGAAGGCCCTGACGACCACGCTGGCGGTGGACAAGGTCAGGCTGCTGGCCGACGCCTCCGGGGTCGGCCTGGCCCACATTGAGACGCGCTTCGCCGGCAAGGGCAAATGGCTCAACGACTTCGAAGTCTCCGGCCCGCCCGGCAAGATCGACAAATTCCTCGAAAAAATCGACGACGTCCGGCTGGACTAATCCCGCGGCGTACTTGCCTCAGACCTGCAAAGACACGCGAAAAAACGCCCCGCCGGAGTCCCTGCGGCTTCCTGCTGGGCGCGCGTTTGCCGGGCCGTTATGTAGCGGCTGCCGCTCCGGGGCCCATAAAGACCTCGCGGCAGCCGCGTTTAGCAGGATTACGCCGGCCGGCAAGGAATAGTACAATCACGGAATCAAGTCAGCGGGGGACGACAATGGAATTGAAAAAGCCCGTATATCGGTCGATCGCAATCGATATAGCGCGCAGGATCATCAACGACGACTTTCCCGAAGGGGCCAAAATATCGGGGCGGACCCTCCTGGCCAGCCAGTATAACACCTCTCCCGAAACAGTAAGAAAGGCGATCGCCCTCCTGAAGGACGAAGAAGTCGTCGACGTTTCGCAGGGCAAGGAGGTCGTCATCGTTTCCAAGGAGAATGCCTACAGATTCATCGAACGCTTCCAAGACGTCGAGTCGGTATATTCACTGCGCCAGGACCTGGAGATAATCCTGCGCCAGAAGCAGGAACTCGACGCCAAATTGGAACGGATCCTGCAAGATATAATACACTACTCCGACCGCCTGCGGAATCTCACGCCGTATAACCCCGTCGAGATCGAGGTCGGCGCCGACAGCCATGTGGCAGGCAAGACCATAAGCGAAATGCGGTTCTGGCAGCACACCGGCGCCACCATCGTGGCGATAAGGCGCGGGGCGGAGATAGCCGTCTCGCCCGGGCCGGGCGCGATGATCGAGCCTCTGGACCGCATCGTCATCGTCGGCAGCACCGACTCCCTGCGCTATACGAGCGCATATCTGCAACGACCTAAACAATGAAACAGACCGGCCGGCGGACATCGTCCGCCGGCCGTACCTATAGCCAGTATCCCGGATAGGGCCGTTTCAACACCCAATTGATGTAGACGAGCGCAAACAGAACCAGCACGACGCTTCCCGCTAGGGCAGGCAGCAACACGGTCTGCCACGACAAGCCGCCGCCATGCATCATAAAAAAAAGCGGGTCGGCCGCCGCCGGGGGATGGAGCGTCCGCGACACCTGCATCGCGGCGACGGCGACGCCGACCGCCAGCGACAGGGACAGCCAGGTCGTTCCCAGCCACAGGTAACAGAGCAACCCGACCAGGCTCGCTGCGAGATGGCCGCCGATAACGCTGCGGGGCTGGGCGTACGCGCTCGCCGGGATGACGAACAGAATCACGCAGCTGGCGCCGAACGACGGAATCAGAAAAGCGAAGCCGGACATCGCCGACAGGAAGGCTACCAGGCAAATGCCGGCGAGGCAGCCGAAGGACGAACCCATTATCTTGAGGGCGTGTAATCTGCGCACCCTATTCTTCGTCATATGGAATCCCTTCGCGCCTGCCATTGCCGCCCCTCATTCCCCATAAATTCCCCGGACCGCATATAAAAAAACTTGCTTACAAGCCCTATCCAAGGTAAAATTATACTACATACAACCTGCTTGCATCAATAGAGTTTTTAGTTTTGCGGCTTGCGGTTCCGGCGAACCGCCATTGGCGGAACGCTTGTCGGGCTTGACTATGAACGGATAATAGGCGCAGCAACGAGGCGGAGCTGGCAAACTGGCTTCGCCCTTGCCATTTTCGGCGAAAAGTCCGCTGGGAGGCGATGGCTCTGAACAATGAAAAATGGCCGCTTATCGACGCGGCCCGGGAAGAATATCCTGCGGTCGAAATCAGACCGATAGCCGAATACGAAGAAGAAGACATCGGCCAGGACGGCATATTCGCCATCTCCGACGGCTGGCGGGACGGTGCCGTCGCGGCGGTGCTGCGGGGCGGCACAAACGCTTGGGCGGTCCTGGAACTGCTGGCCAAGTCCGGCGTGCGCGACATTACCATCATCCACCTGGAGGAGAGGCTTCCGGAGCTGGGAGAACTTTTTCTCTCGACAGTCGTCGCGCCGGCCAATGCGATGTTTGAAAGCGTCACCATTATTTGGCGGCGCGACCCGACCATAGAAGAACTGGTACACAGCATCGGCGCCGATTACGCCATGCTGTTCTTCGGGGCCCCGCTCGCCCATTCGGAACTTTTGCCATTTTACGGAAGAATCAGGGCGGTCTACGGCGGCAGCGTCACCATCGTCCGGGGGCCCATGAAAGAGATCGAAATCGACGAAGGAGACGAGATATACTCCTGGGTCCGGGCGCGAACCTTTGACGCCGCCGACTTTTCCCTGCGGGCCGTTCTTAAAAACTACAAGCGCAAACTCGGCAAAAAAATCGCCGTCTTGCTGCCCAGCCTGAACGAGGAGCGAACGGTGGGCAATGTTATCAAAACCGCCCTGGAAGTACAAAAAGCCGGCATAATCGACGAGGTCATCCTGATCGACTCGGCGTCGGCGGACGGAACCGTAGACGTTGCCAGGTCCTACGGCATACCCGTTTTTCTCCACCGCGATATAAGACCCGAGCTGGGGAGCCACCGCGGCAAAGGCGAGGCGATGTTCAAGAGCGCGTTTGTGACCGACGCCGACATTATCGCCTGGGTGGATACCGACATCGCGAGCATTGCCCCGCGGTTCTTCTACGGCTTATTGGGGCCGATGCTGTCAAACCCGGCCATAAGATTTTCCAAGGGATACTTCGCCCGCCCCATCACCGTGGAAGCCTCCGGGGTCGAACTCGGCGGCGGCCGGGTGACCGAGATCCTCGCCCGGCCGTGGATAAATGCCTTCATGCCCCAGCTCGCCGGCTACATTCAGCCCTTGGCGGGAACGGTAGCGGTATACCGCGACGCCTTCATGAAAATGCGCGTGCCGGTGAACTATGGCGTAGAGATGGCCATGCTCATCCAGGCGGTGGAAAGGGAGGGCCTGTGGGCGACCTGCCAGGTAAACCTGGGCGAGGTAAAACATAAATCGAAAAACGTCCTGGGCCTCAGCGAAATGGCTTTTCAAATAATCCAGGTACTGGCGGAGATGGGCGATCTGTACGGGGACAGCCGGCAAAACGTCCTGCGCAGGGTTTATTCGGCCCATGGCCGGTTCGAGATCGGCACGAAGAAATTTGCCACCATCTGGCGCGCCTTTTAATTATCCGGAGCAATCCTTCCCGGCGGTTCGCGAAAACGGAGGTGACGATAATGCGACAGCGGAGACGGCTTTTCAAGCTGCTGCTATACTTGCTGCTGCTCACCATGGCTGTCTGCTGGAGCAGCTATGGTATCGACGCCGGGCTGCAATTCACCCTTCCTGCTGGTCTGGGCCTTTTTGTGGAAATCTTTCTGTTTTTCGCGGCCGCGCTCATAATTGTTCTGGCGTAAACGCCGCGGCCCGGCGAAGGAGGACATATGGCCAATGTTTTAGTTTTCGCGCCCCATCCGGACGACGACGTGATCGGCTGCGGCGGCAGTATCGCGAAACATATAGCCAAAGGCAATACGGTCGGGGTCGTATACATGACGTCGGGGGATATCGGCAGCCTGGCCCACCTGCCGGACGAGATCGCCGCCATCAGGGAAGCGGAAGCGCGGCAGGCGGCCGAGCTTCTGCATATCTCCTCGGTCCACTTCTTTAAAAACCTCGACGGGTATCTCAACTGTACCTGGGACAACCTCGTCCGCATCACGACTCTGCTCCGGGAATTCCGGCCCGATATCATCTACATCCCGCACGGGGACGACAAACATCGCGACCACCGCCAGACCTACGAGCTGGTAGTCGAAGCCTGCAGCTGGGCAGGCAGCCCGCGGGCCCCGGTCTGCGGGCAACACCTGTGGCGAGTCGGCACCATCCTGTGCTACGAAGTCGGGACGCCGGTGCAGGATTGCAGCTATATCGAAGACATCACCGCCTTCATCGATGTCAAGCTCCGGGCGCTGGCGCTCCATGCCTCGCAACTGCACAACCTGGATTACGGCGAAGCGGTGCGCAGCCTCAACCGCTTTCGCGGCATAACCACCGGCGGCGGCACCTACTGCGAATGCTTCCGGGTCCTCAAGGCCACCGACCTGTTGTGGTCCAAATGAGCGGCAGTCAAATATGCCTTCTCTCCTGGTCGTTCATCGAATAGCCGTCTCTCCTGATATCGCTCATCTTTAATCCGTCATCCTGTATTTCGACATCCCTGAGCTTTTTCACCGCTCCGTAAGCCTCTTGCAGCGAAAGCCTATCGCCGCGCCCGGAAATGACCCATAAAGTTTTATACCCCCTGGGTCGCGACAGCAGTCGATCCTCGCCCTTGCCGTCGGTAAAATACACCAGCAGATCAACCTTATTAGCATTGGCATACTCGATAACCGGGGTGAACCTCGTGCCGCCCCTTATAGCGAGCCGCTCCTTGATATCCTTCACCGCTCCGGCCTTATACACGCGCCTGATCTCGCTGTCGCACTCGACGACCGTAATTTCCTGCCGGTGATTTTTCACTATCGCCAGCACTTCCTTGATCGCCTGATAAAACTCCTCGTCGCTGATGCTGCCGCTCATATCGAGAGCCACGACCACCTTGGCCTTATGGCTCCTGAGCTCGCCCCTCAAATCCAGCCTGTCGGGCTGCCGCCGGCTTCTGCGGGCGACAGTCTTCTTGCGGTCGCTTTCCACCGCGCCCATCAGCCGCTGGAGATACAAATTCCACGGCAATTCACCCCGGCTGTTTTTCAGGGCCGCTATCACGCTTGCCAAATAAGCGGGGACAGCGCCCTTTTGCGCATTATCGACAACCTTCGCGGTAAACTCGCGGAGGGTTTTTTCGTCCACATCGCCGGACTCCGCCCACAGGTCATGGGTTCTTGCCGGATCATAATCAGCCGCTATCCTTTCCTCCCCATTGCCCTCAACCTCTGCGCCGTCCTTGTCCTCCGCCTGCAAATCCATGGCCGTCTGCAGCTTCTCCGCATAATACTCGAACGGCTCGAACGGCAGGAGCTGCAAAGCATAATTAGCATTTACCCAGCCCAAGGTAACGGCATACGGCGGCAGATTGTCCAAATACGCATTCACCACTATATCCATCGCCATATTGACCGCCAAGGCGCTGTAGCCGGTCGTCAATTCCTTCGCCCTTATCAGATGCAGGGACAATATATGAAGTATCTCGTGCTTGACGGCGCTCGCCATTTGCCGGATATCGAGGGTCAGAAAAAGCAGGGGATTAAAATAAATAACATACTGGGCGCCCTTGAAATTCACGGCCGTCGGGCTGCTTACCGCAAAATCTATCTCCCGTGCCATTTGCAGCAAAAAATAACCGTAGAAATTATCCTTGTCCGCCATGAGGCTTACATTGACCTTGTCCACCAGGTGGAAAAACTCTTCCCGAAAAGCTTGCGGTATATTTATCTCAGCCTGGTCGTCGATATGTCTGGCTGCGTAAAAAGTGCCGACGATCCTTTGCGCCTGCTCATAAAGCTCTTTGGCCCGGCTGTCGAAACCCGTTTCCATAGCATCACGACCCTATCGAACCGTAAGCCGCGAAATACGCTTCCACAAAGGCCTCATTCTCGATGGCCTGCTTGTATACCCCGGGATAACTGTTCTTAATATCCTTCATGATGCCGATCATCAAATCCACGGGATATACTTGCAAAAACTCGATAAGCCGGCCGATATAAAAACCCGCCGCAGCATTATAATCCTTCATATTGGCCTCCAGATTTATCAGGATATTCTTGGCGGCCAGATAAAGCCTCGTATGGCTCTCGCTTTTTATTTTTTCTGCGACCGCTTCAGGCAGAGAATCCCCGGCGAAAACCTCCTCATAAGAGATCAGCGCCCGGTAATCCGCCTCGACGAAGCTGACGAACTCCTCGGCGATGAATCTGCCGACATTGCCCCTGATAAGATTCACAAACACCGCCCGGGGGATCGAAGCCCTCTGCTCCTTATAAATCTTATACAGGCCGGAAATCCTCTCGTAGCTGCGCGGCGTGGCCCGTATATCGTCCTCGTTTATCCTATGCAGATATTCCGGGAAAGTCGAGATAAACTCGACGACCTTCTGCTCGAGGCCCGCGTCCACCGCCCAGTCCAGCCACTGGATATAATCGGGCTCCATATACAACCACACGAACCTGTTTTCCTGCGCCGCATCCATATCCACAACCTGGTAATCGAAATCCGCCCCGTATTTGCTGGAAGGATTCATGGCCGCCAGTATCTTCACATCCTGATGCAGCTTATAGCCGTTGATCTCCCGGTTTAAAATCAAATTCATAAGCTCCTGCTGCACCGTATGCTCGCAGCGGTTAATCTCGTCGATGAACAAAAGCACCGTTTTCCCCCTGGCTATCTCCGCGTCGATTTCCCGCAGCTTGGTATGCACCGCATATATCGTCGTCTTCTTTTCGACCCGGTCGCCGTTATCGTCGATCGCCGTATAAGTCTCTATCGTCGGCAGGCCGCCTATTTCCCCCTCCTTGAGGAGATTCCCGTTAATGACGATCAGGCTCCAATTATTTTTGCCGGCAAGCTCCTCGGCCAAAGCCGTTTTGCCGATGCCGCTCTCCCCGACGATCAAAGGCACCTCGCCGGTAGCCAGCACCAAATCGACACCTTGCAGCGTGTCCACATAATTCATCGCATCGTCCTCCTATAGCAGCTTCAGCTTTTCGTCCACAGCGACCCTTTTCGCTTTCTTGCTGCCGTACTTATAAATAAACATCAGCTTATCCAGCGGAAAAACCTCGCTGTTCTTATCGATAAGGCCGCAATTCAAAAAGTCCCGGACATATTTTTCCTCGACCTCTTCACTTGCCAATGCTTCCTTCAGCACCTGTCCCAATTCATCCGGGGATATCTCCTTGGCAATATATTTGATCACGAAAATATTGACTTTCAGAAAGGCCAATATTTTATCTTTAGCCAAATCATTTATAAGCGTAACCGCGCTCGAATTATTCCTGACCGCTATCAGCTCGGCCTCGGGCGTGGGCGACTTGATATACCGCAAGGCCTCGTAGCTTATCCTTACGGCCGCTTCCTGCGCGCTGCCGCAAGGCTCCTTTATAAACCTCAGCGAATCGTAATTTTTTTTCACCGCCAGCAATTGCCATTCCTCACCGGGCTCAGCGACATACTGGATAGCCCAGCCGGCCTGATTTATCGCCGCTTCAACCACCCTGGCGGTCGGGTTCTTGATATGCTCCAGGTTGATCCAGCCGCCGTTCACGGCCTTCATCATCATCTCTTCCGTAGGGTCGTCGATAAACTCGATCGCCCGGGCGTTGTTGTCTACGGCCGCCGCCTGCATCTCCCTGGTCGGCTTGTCGATATGTTTCAACGCCAGGCCGTTCTTTTTCACGGCCAGCAGCTTCATCTCGTCCGTAGGACTATCTACATAGGCGATGGCCTGGGGGTTATTCCTTATCATCTCGAGCAGCTTCGCTTTTTCCACAACGGCCCTTCCCTTATCGCTGTTATTTTCAAGGTTGATCTAAATAGTATAATTATACCACTGGTCGCCGCCCCACCGCCAGCCGGCCCCCTTCCTTTCCGCCCCCCTCGCGCCGCCCGGCGGAAAATTCGCCTCCGCTCTTGACTTGGAGCAGGCTCCAGGTGATATAATTGCGGATATCAAATGAAACAATAGCGGATAGCGGAGAATTCCATGAAAAGTTGGTTGAGAAAAATGCTGTTGACCGTGATAGCGATCATCGTCATATTAGCCCTCGCCGTAGGTCTTTACCTGCAGCAGCCGCAGTTCGGGACGCCGCCCCGCGGGGACCGCCTCGCCAGAATCCAAAGCTCCCCCCATTACGCCGACGGCCAATTTCAGAACCTCGTTCCCACCCCGCAATTCAGCCCGGGCAACAATATCGCCTCCGTATGGTGGTACTTCCTGTTCGCCAAAAAAGAGCGGCTGATACCGGCCGCTCCCATCCCCGCGCGGAAAATCGACTTTACGGCCCTGGACAAAGACCGCGACACGGTCGTCTGGCTGGGGCACTCCTCGTACTTTATCCAGCTCGGCGGCAAAAGGCTCCTCGTCGACCCGGTGTTCAGCACCTACGCGGCCCCCGTTCCCTTCGCCAACAAGGCTTTCCCCGGAACAAACCGATACGCGGCCGGCGACATGCCGGACATCGATTACCTGCTCATCTCCCACGACCATTGGGACCACCTGGACTACCCCACCGTCGCCGCCCTGAAACCGAAAATCAAAAACGTCGTCTGCGGGCTGGGCGTCGGCGCATACTTCGAACACTGGGGCTTTGCGCCCGAACTTATCCACGAGGCGGACTGGTTCACGGCCCTGGAGTTTACCGACGGCCTCACCGTCCACGTACTGCCGGCCCGCCATTTCTCCGGCCGCCTGCTCACCAGGAACAAGACCCTCTGGACCGGCTTCGCCCTCGTGACCCCGGAGCGCCGCGTATTCTACGGCGGCGACGGCGGCTACGGGCCGCACTTCAAGCAGATCGGCGACATGCTGGCCGGCTTCGACCTGGCTATTCTGGAAAACGGCCAATACGACCAAAATTGGCCGTACATCCACATGCTGCCCGAAGAAGTGGCGCTGGCCGCCGCCGACCTGAAAGCCAAGGCCCTGCTGCCGGGCCACGCCGGCAAATTCGCCATCGCCAACCACCCGTGGGACGAACCGTTCCGGCGCATAACCCGGGCCAGCCAAAACCAGGAATACCGCCTTCTCACCCCCATTATCGGCGAGCCGGTCGACCTTGCGCCGCCGCCGCCGCCATTTCCCCCCTGGTGGGAAAAAGTCGAATAAGTAACGGCACAATGAAAGCGAAAACAGGCCCGAAAATATTCGCGCCTGTTTTCTTATTGCCTCAACCCCCGGCCCCTTCGCCTGCTTTCCCGGCGCCGCGCCTATCCGCCCGCGCCATTGCGGCGAGGCCGGCCGCCATCCCTCGCGCCAGCTCCGCATTGCCGCCGTCCGTCCTGGCGAGGGCCGCCGCCAAATCCAGCAGCGCCGCCCGGCCGAAGGAGGGCGCCAGCTCCCCGTACCGCCGCCGCGCATACTCGTAGCCCCGCGCGAAATCGCTCCGATAATCCTTCGCCATCCGTCACCCTCGCACCTAGCTATCATTCTGCCCGTATTATACCATTAATTTCAAAATGAATGAAACTATATTGCATTTATAATGAAGTGTAATTGCACTTTTTCCCCCATATAATAAACGCAGGGGGGGCGGGGCATTGCGCAGACCCAGGAAATTCACCGAACAATATCGGGAAATCGGCAGAAAAATCGCTTTTTACCGCAACCTCCGCGGCTTGACCCAAGAAGAGCTCGCCGAGAAAATCGAAGTCAGCGTAAGCCATATCAGCAAAATCGAAGCTCCCCAAGCGACCACTTCCCTTTCGCTGGATATGCTGTACCTGATTGCCGAAGGCCTGGACATCGACGTCGCCGCTTTTTTTAACCCGATCGAAATAAGCGGCCCCTACCTGAAAAAATAAGGCCCAAGCGGGCCCGCTCTGCGTAGCGTACAAGGCCGATTCCCTGCGGCAGGGAACCGGTCTCTATTTTTGTTATGCCTTACCCAAACGGTGCCCGGCGCGGCGCCCTTGGCTGTTCGCCCTTGCGAGCGCACCGTTTTTTGCTGCTGTCCCCCGCCGGCGGAGCTGCAGGCTGTTGCTCCGATGCTCCAGCTAACGCGCCATAAGGCTCGCGCCGACACTGCCGTGGCGTCCGCAAAAGTCGCATCCGGCTCCTTGCGGACTCGCCCGACCATCCGCGGTCGGGCGCACGTTTGTGTTACCGGCCTGCTTCGCCAACGGCGCGTAAAGCCCTCCGCAAAGTCGCAACGCGCCTGCGGCCCCGCCGGCGGAATCTGTTGCCCGTCCGGTCTTTGCGGCGGTTCAGGCTTGCCCCACGTTGCCCGCAGAAGGGTAGGGGAGTACTCCGCCACCCTGCCGCATCACCGCCCCCGGCGCCACGCACGCCTCGCTCTCTTAGCTGCCGCGCCTATCCGCCCGCGCCATTGCGGCGAGGCCGGCCGCCATCCCCCGCGCCAGCTCCGCATTGCCGCCGTCCGTCCTGGCGAGGGCCGCCGCCAAATCCAGCAGCGCCGCCCGGCCGAAAGAGGCCGCCAACTCCCCGTACCGCCGCCGCGCATACTCGTAGCCCCGCGCGAAATCGCTCCGATAATCCTTCGCCATCCGTCACCCTCGCTATATGCAAAAATACCCGAATTAAGTGCCGGCTTGACTGCCCATACTAATAATACAGCTATAACAGAATAAAATCAAGGTATTATCAAGTTATAGCCTGATAGAATGTCTCTTTGCGACTTATGCAGCAAGGTATAATTTAGTTATAGGTTAACGCGTGGAGTTGATTACCCTGTTCGATGTCGGCGGTCGGATTCGCAAACTGCGCAAGGAACGCGGCATAAGCGCCAAGGAAATAGCGATCTCCCTGGGCGTATCTGCCAGCTTCATCTCCGGAATCGAGAGGAATACCGATAAATGCTCCCTGGAAAACCTGGAGCGCATTTGCCAGGTCTTGGGCGTCACCCTGGCCGGGTTCTTCGCCGAGCCCCCGGAGGAACTCGGCCCCGAACTGATGCGCCTGCTGGAAACTGCCCGGAAGCTGACCCCGGAGCAGCGGGAGCACCTGCAAAAGTTGCTGGAGACCATGAGCAAAGGCTGACGAAAGGCCCACCTAGCGGTGGGCCTCGGTTTTTTTCAGCGTGCGCCCTTGATTATCCGTCCCTCGCGCGCACCGCCAGGCCGCAGCGTCACGAAAAGTCCGCAGCACTTGCGCCGCAGGGTATAATTGCCGGACAAAAGACTGCCAAGAACACCTTGGCAGTCTTTTGTTCATGATGCCCACCATTATTGAAAGGCTTATTTCCCGGACACGATGTCCGGCCGGAGAACCGTGGCCCCTCGCAGGTAAATATGTTTAATGGATGCCTGGGGTTTGGCGGTGTTCCATAAGACTAAAACCCTTATACAGTGCATAAGTCCTGTCGGGCAATCGATTTCCTGCGTGCCGAACAGCGGTACTTCGCTCCAGCCTAATTGTCGGGCGGCGGCAGCCGGAAAGGCGGCATTCAGATCCGGGGTGGAACTGAAGATAACTGCGCCGATATCTTCAGCTAAGATTGCATTTTCTTCCGTTAGCGATTGGAGGAGTTCCTTCACCCGTTCGGCAACCTCCGCCGAATCGTTGCCGGTTACGGTTGTTGCCCCGCGTACTCCGCGGATCATTTCGCGGCTTTCTCCTTTACCGCCAGTATGATCAGCGCCCCCATTATGGGCCCCAACGCCAGGATGACGAAAACATACGCATAATTACGGGTGGCGTCCAGGACAGCGCCTGCCGCCAGGGGAGAAATCAGCGAGCCCAATTGCCAGATGGTATTAACCAACCCCGTCGCCGACCCGACCAGGCGGGGTTCCACCAGCTCGCCGATGTACGTGCTCATTACCGGGCTGTACACGAAGGCCGCGATACCGACCAGCGGCGTGATTATATAAAGCATGGTCAAATTGGTGCTGGTGCCGAATAAAATGAGGAGCGGCCCGAAGAAAATCAGCATCCAGAACAGGAGAAGCCGTTTTTTGCCGCCGAAGAAATCGGCCAGAAGGCCGGCGATGGGTTTGCACCACAGCGCGGCAATGCCATACAGCGACATGATGAATCCAGCCTGGACCAGTGGTATGTTCAGCGCCTTGTTCATATAACTGTTGGCCCAGGTGGCCGTGCCCCACGTCGCCCACATGGCGCAAAAACCGGCGAATCCCGTGAGCATCAGATTGCGGTTGCCCAAAAGAGTCCGTATGTCCGCCCAGAAATTGGCCGCTGCCCGCGCCTGCATCCTCTCCGCGAAAGTGGTGCGTTCCTTGAGGATGAAATACGCCATCACCGCCGCGATTAGCGGCAGTACCCCGGCGACGAGGAAAGAAGTATGCCAGCCGTAATCTTTGGCGATCGTCGGCACGAATAAATTCACCACCGTCACCCCCAGAGAGGAGGCCGTCATAAAGAAACCTATCGCCGTGCCGCGCCCCTTGGCGGGGAACCAGTCGAATATCGCCCGGATACACGCCGAGAATATCGCGCCCGAGCCTATCCCGGCAAGAATTCTGTAGATAAAGCCCTGTTCGAAGGAATTTACCGTCCCCATCAACGCGGTAAATAAGCCCATGACACCAAAGGATACGAGCAACACCTTGCGGTAACCGAAACGGTCGGTCAGCAGCCCCCCGGGAAGCTGCGTAAATACATAGCCCGCATAAAATGCGGTCATATAGCTGCCGGCCTGCTTGGCGGTCATCCCGAGCTCCTTCGTCGCCGTAGGCATGATCGGCGGCCACGACAAACGGTCCACGAACGACAGCAAGAACGCCAGCCACAATATCAGCAGCACGCCCAATTGAGTATACGATACTTCAAAACCCTTAATCTTCACGAATCGCACCTCTTTCTTTGCTAGATAATCGCTTTTTGGCGAAGCAGCTCCTGGCGCACCGTCTCCGCATCTGCGGATGAATTGCCGGAATAGAGGGCGGCGGCGATACCGGCGGCATGGCCGGTAGCGAAACAGGTGCCCATTACCCTTACCGACGCGAAAGCTGTCGGGTCGCAGGAAATAATTCTGCCGGCCGCCCAAAGGTTTTTCACGCCTTGTACTTTCAGGCAGCGCAAGGGGATTTCGTAATAGGACTGGTCGCGAATCGGCTGCCACACATTCGCCCCGCCCGCCTCCGGATGCGACTCCACCGGCCAGGCGCCTCTGGCGATCGCGTCCGGAAAGCGTCCCGCCTCAAGAACGTCCTCGGCCGTAAGCGTGTAGTCGCCGATTATCCGGCGAGTCTCGCGAATACCGATCTTGGGTCCGGTCTGAACGATATAGCACTTTTCGCACCCCGGCAAAAACCGGCGGAATGTTTCCAGGTATGCCCACGCCTGGCGGCGGGCCGACATCTCGGCTTGCGTGATGCTTTGGGCATCGAGTCCGTTTACCGCCTCGTCGGGTAATATGAACATCACATCGCCGGACAATCCCGGCGCCCGGATTACCGTGCCGAGTTCCTTGGTCATGGGGCCGATGCCGTTAGCCTTCCCCTTGCGTACCGCTTCCGCCACCTTGTCGGGATGCACATCCGCCGCCGGCGAAACGCCGCCGACACGCAGCATCAGCGTCCCGGACTGCAGATGCCCCCGTTCATCGCCCAGCAGATATCTGCCGCCCGCCATCGCCGCGACATTCGCCTCTCCCGAAGCATCGACAAATACCTCGGCGCTCACCGTGAAGCCGCCCTCGTCGTCATGGCATTCAAGCGAGCGGATCGTACCGCTGCCGGAAGCTGCCGAAATTACCTGGGCGCCGAGCAAGACGTCGACATCATAATCGCCGATGAACGAATCCAAAGCATATTTTATCGCCTCCGTATCGAGCACCACGATTACCGTCCCCGTTTTGGCCGTGCGGCGCGGGCCCTGATAAAAACCCAAACTCGCCATCTTATCCAGCACCAGCTGGCCAACCCCGCCCACAGCTTGCTCGAACGGGTCCGCCTGCGTAAAAAAGCCGCAGTACGCAGGCAACGAACTATGCGTGGCCTGGCCGCCCAGGTACGGATTACGTTCCATGAGCAATACCCGTTTGCCCGCCAGCGAGGCGCCTACGGCAGCGCCTATCCCTGCCGATCCCCCGCCAACCACAACGACATCGTAAGCCAATTTTTTTGTTTTCAAGCAAATCCCCCAATTCACTTATTTCTGCACCCAATATATACCGGATATTATATAGACACAATCGATTTATATAGATATAATTAATCTATAAAAACGATTAATAGGAGGGAGGAGACGTATGGAAATACATCAGTTGGAATATGTGATGGCGGTGGTAAAACACCATCATTTCTCGCATGCTGCCGCCGCCATCAGCATTTCCCAATCCACCCTCTCCCACCAGGTAGCCAAACTCGAAGAAGAGCTCGGCATCCGGTTGTTCGAGCGTTCGACCCGGTCGGTCAGCCTCACTCCGGCGGGAAAAGAATTCGTGTCGTACGCAGCGAATATTCTCACGGAAATAGATCGCGCCAAACGGGCGATGCAGGAGCATGTCACCGTCGAACGGGGCGAAGTGATAATCGGAGCAATCCCGATAATCGGTATATTGGGCCTGACGTCCGTGATCGTTTCCTTTCAAAACGCCTATCCCAATTTGCATTTGGACATCAGGGAAGATGCGAGCGACCGGCTTTGGGAGGCCCTGCAGGGTTCGGAGATAGACGTGGCTTTAATGACTCCGCCGCAAAACTGCGAACAATTTCAAGACTTTCATTTTTACAGCCTGCTTAGTGATGAATTGGTGTTGATCGTCAACCAGGGACACCCGTTGAGCAAAAAAAGGATCATTGATTTGGGCGAAGCGCGTCAGGAAAAATTTATTCTGATGAAAGCAAACTACGGCATGCTCAGAGTTAGCCAGGACGCCTGCCGTAGCGCCGGCTTCGAGCCCGCCGTCGTTTATCAGAGCAGCCAGGTCGAAACCATCGCATCCCTCGTAGCCGAAGGAGTAGGCGTCACCCTGCTCACCTCACGGGTGGCTAAGGCGCTGAAGCGGCAATCCATCGCTATCGTTAAGCTTCATAATGCTCCCAAACGAATAACGGCTTTAGCCGTTCCGCGAAGTCAGCATTCTCCCGCCGTAACCGCGTTCTGCAAATACACCCGCGACCATTTCGCCTCCTGATCCGGACCCGGCCGTTCCCGCATACCCAAAAGGCTGCCAAGAAACATCTTGGCAGCCTTTGTCGCCCTATAGTATCAATTATTAAACACTTTATACGCTAACCTGTTTAAACAAAGTATGTTACTATAAAACTACAAATGCTAATTTATCGGGGAGAATGCGAATGGGATATATAGCCGCTAAGGAATACCTGGTACATTACTACGAGATAGATTACAAGAAAAGATGCCTTATAACCAGCCTGCTCAATTATTTTCAGGACCTGGCCTTTCTGCAAAGCGACCTGCAGGGAGCCGGCATAGACTTTCTGGCCGAGCGAAACTTGGCCTGGGTATTGTACCGATTGGATGTTAAGGTTAGCAAATATCCTCAGTACCATGAGAAAATAAAAATCAGTACCTATGCCTATTCCTTTGTAAAGTTCTACGCCTACAGGAAATTCGCGGTCTTGGACGACAGCGGGGAAACCGTGGCAACTGCCGATACGGCGTGGTTCCTGGTGGACACCGCTAAAAAGAAGCCTGTTAAAATAAACGACCATATGTACGCGGCGTTTGGCGTCGATGCTAACACAAGCAACCCCGTGGAATTCGATGATCTGGCGGAAGGGACGAAAGTAGACAGCGAAAGTGAATACAAAGTAAGATACAGCGATATCGACACCAACCGGCATGTCAACAACGTCAAATATGTGGACTGGGCGATAGAAACAGTACCCCTAAATACTATTGCCGGCTACCATTTGGCCAGGGTCAAGGCGATCTATAAAGCAGAAGCTGCATATGGCAAGTCGATAAAAGCTTACACACAAAGCTTTCCCAAGGCTAATGGCCTTATATACCTTCACCGGATTGTCGATCATAACGGCAAGGAACTCAGTCGCTTAGAGACAACCTGGGTGAAGGGATAACCTGGACGGCGTCCCGCACTATCTCGCCAAGATAGTGCGGGACTATTATTTATCCCAAAGCCTTCCTCCCGGGGAGATTGTTAATATATCACCCTTTTGGCATAATTATTTTGTCGTATAAACAATTAAAAATTTACAAAGGATGTTGTGAATGAAGAAGTTCAGGCGCGAAAATCTTTCCATCCGGGAAATGGAATATTTAATCATAATCAGCGGCAAGAGCAGAGAAAGCGCCGGCCCGGATGCCTTCCAAAGCGGGGACTTCCCTGACGTCGAACAGTTGATCGCTAGCCTGGCGGTTATCCTGGAGGCGCGAAAAAGAAAACTGATGACAATGCTGAACGCGATCAAGCGGGAGCGGGTAAAAGTGCTGGCGTCCGTTGATACGGCCGAATTATCCGCGCCGCACAATATCAAAAAGCTTAAAGTACTGGAAGAGCTGATCAATAACTATTGTTATCTTAATGAGGGGCTGCAGCGCATCCGGCGTGCATGAATGAGAGCCGCCGGAAAATCTGCGCCTACCGGACGCCTGCCGGCCGATGCCGCACAAAAAGGCTGCCAAGAACATCTTGGCAGCCTCGCTCTTCCTAGGTACCTCTTAATACTTCCGCACGCTGATCTTTTCGCCCTTGAAACCCACCCACGCGAACAGCGCCAGGCCGACGGCGAAAGCCGCCAGGCTGGTGAGCTGGGCCGACTTGAGGCCCCAAAGCAGCGTGCCGTAGTCGCCGCGCAGGAATTCGAGGCAGAAACGCGCCAGCGAGTAGAGCATGACATAGAGGATGAACACCTGTCCCTTGCGGTGGTCGGTGCAGCGGAACAGCAGCAGCAGGCAGAAGATCACGACATCGATCTGGCCCTCCCACACCTCGGCCGGCCACAGCGGCTGGTTGCCGTACGTGGCGTGCGCCAGGGTTGTGGACGGGTAGAGGAGGCCGAAACTGCCGCCGGTCGGGTTGCCGAAGGCGTCGCCGTTCATCAGGTTGGCGGCCCGGCCGATGGCCTGGCCCATGATGACCGCCGGCGCGGCCACGATATCGGCGAACGCCCACGTATCAATCTTGTGGATTTTCGTATAGATATAGCCGACGAGCGCCCCGGCGATCACGCCGCCCTGGATGGCCATGCCGCCCTGCCACACGAACGGTATCTCCAACAAGTGGTCGTGGTAATAGCCCCAGTCGAAGAAGAACACGTCCCACAGGCGGGCGCCGACGATGCCGGCCAGGCCGCAGTAGATGCCCATGTCGAGGATATGGCGGTGCCAGCGCCCGTCCTGCCTGGCGAGGAAATAGGCTGTCCCCACCGCCAGGATTATCGCCAGGCTGAGGATCAGCCCGTAAGCGCGGATGGGGAAATCGCCGATGAAGAAAAGGTATTGATGCACTGGAAAACCTCCTGCCCTAAACGGTCGCTTGCTCACCCAATTATTATAGCACTAATTATAGCAAATCTTTCCGCCGGAGGGAAATCGCCGGCGGCAAAGCCCGGAGGAATGGGCGGCGGCCCCGGCGAATAAATATGATATCAACAACTTGGAGGCAATCCGATGCGTAAAACACTGGCCATTTTCATCATATTGCTGGCCGTCGCCGTCGCCGGCTGCGCCCCCGGCCTGGCGCAGCAGCCGCCCGCCGCCCCGGCGGCCGATACCGGGGTGACGCCGGGCAAGAGCGCCCCCCGCTTCACCCTGAAAGACCTGGGAGGCAACGCCGTCGCCGTCCCGGCCCCAGGCCGGGTGACCGTCGTCAACTTCTGGGCCACCTGGTGCCCGCCCTGCCGCGAAGAGATGCCCGAGCTGCAAAAATTCGCCGCCGCCAATCCCGCCGTCGCCTTCTACGCCGTCAACATCCAGGAGCCGGCCGCCAAGGTGCAGGCCTTCCTCAACCAGCAGGGTTATACCATGCCCGTCCTCCTCGACGCCGGCGGCAACGTCGCCCAGACCTATCGCGTGACCGCCATCCCCACCACCGTGGTCGTCGACAAGGATGGCGTCATCAAATTCCGCCGCACCGGACCGGTGACCGACGCCGAGCTGGCGGGCCTCATCCGCGACCTCTAGGAGGGCTATGATGCACGGCCACGACATTTCGCTGCTGGCCGCCTTCGCCGCCGGCGCGGTATCCTTCCTGTCCCCCTGCGTCCTGCCGGTCGTGCCCGCCTACCTCGCCGTCCTTGCCGGCGGCGAAACGGGTGCGCGGCGCCAGTTCGCCGTCCGCACCGTCTGCTTCTTCGCCGGCTTCACCGTCGTCTTCGTCGCCATGGGGGCGACCGCCTCGCTCCTCGGGCAGCTCTTCCTCGAACACCAGGACACCGTCCGCCGCGTCGGGGCGGTCTTCATCGTCCTCATGGGCCTGCAGCTCATCGGCCTGCTGCGCCTGCCCGGCCTCGACCGCGAGCGGCGCCTCGCGCCCGGCGGCCGCCTGGGCGGGCCGCTGGGCGCCTTTGTCCTCGGCCTGGCCATCACCGCCGGCTGGACGCCTTGCGTCGGCCCCATCCTGGCCGCCATCCTCGCCTACGCCGGCATCGACGGCACCGTCAGCCACGGCGTCCTCCTCCTCACGGCCTACGCCGCCGGCTTCGCCTTGCCGTTCCTGCTCTTCACCCTGCTCTACCGGCGCTTTTCCGCCCGCATCCGCGCGCGCTACCGGTGGCTGCCGGTCATCCAGCGGGCGGCCGGCGCCGTCCTGGTCGCCACCGGCGTGCTGCTCTTCTTCGACCTGGTGCAGAAGCTTCTGGGAATCATCTACGGATATTGGCCGCTATGACAAGACAGGCGGGGCTGAGCCCCGCCTGTCGCTTTTGTCAGACCGATGTCAGATGAAAATGTCAGTATGAATGCCGGCTAATGGTAGATAATGCCAGTGCTTTGCCAGACGGATTATTTACGGATTATTTCAGGAAAGAAAGCATCTGGCGCACGACCTGCTCGACCCTTTCCCTGTCCTCCGGTCGCGTTTCCACGCCGCCCAGCAGGCATTCGAGCGCATTCTGCTCCAGGATGAATATGCCGATTTTCTCGATGGACGCCCTGACGGCGGCGAGCTGCACGAGGACATTGCTGCATTCGCTCTCGTCCTCCACCATGCGCTCGATGCCGGCGACGTGTCCTTTGACGTTACGCAGCCGGTTGAGAACCTCCAGGCGAACCGACGGGTTTACCATAGATACACCCCTCTCCTGCCAACGCCCCCATGGGGGGTGGGTATATCCATATTATAGACAATATATTTCCCGGATGCAAATATAAGACTTGTTGTCGGATTATCGCTGTTGGTCTCAAGGAAAAGAAAAATGTAGCGGCAGGAGAAACAGAAAATTACAAAATTTCCTTTCCAAATCTTCTCACTATCAGCTTGACCAACTGTCGCCGGCCAAGTAAAATTAGACTATTACCGGCATTTTATTATATTTGGAGGGGGTTTATTCCAATGGAAACAGAGAAAGCGGTTCCCGAGGCCACCGCAACAATGAAACCAACCCGCCAGCGCGTGATTCTGGTAGCTATTTTGCTTCTGACCCTATTGGTCGCTTATCTGGACAGGGTTAACGTATCGGTGCTGCTGGCCGATAAGGCGTTCCTCACCGATATGGGCATCGAAGGCAAACCGGCGGAGATGGGCCTGCTGATGACGTGGTTCCTGATCGCCTACGGCGTGGCCAACGTGGCGCTCAGCCCGCTGGGCGACATCTTCGGTCCCCGCAAAGCCATGGCCGCTTCGATTTTTTTGTGGGCATTATCGGTAATTATGGGCGGTTTCGCCATGACCTTCACGACGATGCTGGTCGCCCGCGTCATCCTCGGCATCGGCGAAGGCATGCACTGGCCGATGCAGAGTTCGTTCGTCAAGAACTGGTTCCCGCCCAACGAGCGCGGCAAGGCCAACGCCGTCTGGCTGATCGGCCTGATGTCCGGCCCGATGCTGGCCATGCCGTTCTTCACCTGGATTATCGGCTCTTATGGCTGGCGGCCCAGTTTCTTCGTCCTCGCCGCCCTCGGTATAATCCCCCTGATCCTGATCTGGTTCTTCACCACCGACCATCCGCACCAGCATAAGGGCGTGAACAAGGCCGAGCTGGAGCATATCGAGTCGGCGCTCAAGGTCGAGGCCGAGGCCGAAGCGACCATGAAGGTGGAAAGCCTCTGGCAGCGCCTCGGGTCTTTCTGCGGCAACTACCGCTTCTGGCTGCTGACGGTCAACTATTTCTGCATCGCCTCCATCTGGTGGGGGACGATGGCCTGGCTGCCGTCGTACCTCAAGGCGGCCCGCGGCTTTTCCTGGGCCGAGATGGGCGCGCTGTCCTCGCTGCCGTATTTCATCGGCACGATCAGTATCCTGTATTTCGGGCATATTTCCGACAAACTCGGCCGCCGGGCGCCGTTCGTGGCCGTGTCCCACCTGCTGGCGGCCGCCGGCATCTACTTCGGCGCCCACGCCACCAACAACTATGCGGCCGCGCTGCTGATCTCGTTCGGCATCGGCGCGATCGCCATCGCCCTGCCGTCGTCCTGGTCGCTGCTGCAAAAGATCGTCCCTGGCAAGGCCATCGGCGCCGGCGCCGGCATGATGAACGGCGTGGCCAACGGCGGGTCGGCTTTTTCTCCCTGGCTGATAGGCGTTTTCATCGCCATGACCGGCGGCTATGTCGGCGGCCTGATGTTCCTGGTCGGTTGCGGCGGTTTGGGCTTTGTCTGCATGGCGATCCTCTCGGCGCAGAAATATTGATTATCGACATCCGCAGTCAAGATTGCCGGGTTTTGGGCTCAGGCCGAAAGCCCGGCTCTTTCTTTTTCGGCCCGGGCGGATTGTAAAAAAAGGCAAGATTATCTGGTCGGCGCAGGAATTTTCGCCAGGATGTTGAAACCAATTAGGCAGTATGAAAAATTCAGAATTGTTCAATGTTTCACGAGCCGGCGGATATGCGATGCGCCCGCGTCCGGCCGGCCCAAAGGGGGGAGGGGGACCATCGGGGGTCCGTCGGTAGGGCGCACGGTTGATCCTACTTTTATGAAGGGGTGAACAGCGTGAAGAAACTGGTCGCGATTATGCTCCTGCTCGTCTTCGTCATCGTGGTGGCGGGCTGTGGCGGGGGAAGCAAGCCTCCTGCCGACAAAGGCGGCGAATTCAAAGCCACCATGAAGCTGACTTCGACCCAGACGAAGGACCATCCTTATAACGTCGGCGCCCAGAAATTCGCCGATCTTATGAAGGAGCGGACCAACGGCCGCATCCAGATCACGATCTATCCCGACAGTCAGCTTGGCAAGGGCGAACGGGAGATGCTCGAAGGGCTGCAACAGGGGACCATCGATATTTACGTGGGTTCCACCGGCCCGGTGGGCAACTTCAGCCCGTCGATGAACATCCTGGACATCCCGTTCCTGTTCCGCGATTTCGCCCATGTCGATAAGGTGCTCGACGGTGCGATCGGCCAGAAGCTCTTGGCCGACCTGGAGAAGGCCAATCTGATCGGCCTGGCCTTCTGGGAGAACGGCTTCCGCCATCTGACCAACTCGCGGACCGCCGTCAAGAAGCCTGAAGACGGCAAGGGCCTGAAGATCCGCGTCATGGAAAACAAGGTTCACCTGCTGGCCTGGAAGACTGCCGGCCTGAACCCGACGCCGATGGCGTGGGGCGAGGTTTATCCCGCACTGCAGCAGAAGGTCATCGACGGCCAGGAGAACCCGGTGGCCGTGTTTTATGCGTCCAAGTTCTGGGAGGTGCAGAAGTATTTCTCGCTGACCCAGCATGTCTATTCGCCGGCGCCCTTCATCGTCAGCAAGCGGACTTGGGATAAGATGCCCAAGGCCGACCAGGAGCTGTTCCGCAAGACGGCCATGGAGGTGGCCCAGTTCCAGCGCAAGGTCAACCGCGACGCCGAAGAGGCCAAGCTGAAGGAAATGGAGGGCAAGGGCCTGACGGTAATCCGCGACGTCGACAAGGAGGCCTGGCAGAAAGCCATGCAGCCCGCGTTCGACGAGTTCGCCAAAGAATTTGGCAAAGACAAGATCGATGCCATTATAAACACGAAGTAACGACATAAACTAAGTGTGGTACAATGCCGTCTTACCGGGCGCCCGGAAGGGCGCCCGGTAAGAGGTTTTTCAGCAATAAACCCGGGAGTGATAAGTTAAATGCAGTTTTTGCAGACAATCAACGCCATTCTCCTCAAGGCGGCCAGTTGGGGAACCATATTGTTCATGGCCGTCATCGCCATCGTCATCCCGTACGAGGTCTTCGGCCGCTATGTGCTGGAAAGGATGTCCACCTGGTCGGGCGAGGTGGCGACGTATTCGCTGGTGTGGGCGACCATGCTGGGGGCTGCGGTCGGCCTGAAGAAAGGCTACCAGGTCGGGATGGTGGCGGTGCTGGAGATAGTGCCGCCCCGGGTTGCCCGCCTTATACAGGGAGCCGGCTTCTTGTTCATGTTCTTTTTCCTCGGCCTGATGATTTTTTTCGGTACAGATCAGACGCTGTTCAACGCTGCCCAGCGTTCGCCGGCGATGCAGATCCCGATGTGTTACCCGTACGCCGCCCTGCCGCTCGGTTTTTTCCTGATGTTCCTGATCACGCTGGAGGATTTCGTCCAATTCGTGCGTAAGGGACGCGGCAAGGAGGACCAAGCATGATCTGGATATTTCTGGCTGCGTTCGTAATCCTGCTGTCGCTGGGCATACCGATCGCCATCGGCCTGTGCGGCTCGGCGCTGGCTTATATCGTGATGTCGGCCGAGGACATTTCGCTGACCATCCTGACGCAGACGACGTTCGCCGGAATGGCGTCGTTCCCGCTGCTGGCCATCCCGCTGTTCATGCTGGCCGGCAATCTGATGAACGAGGGCGGCCTGACCCAGGACCTGGTGCGGTTCGCCAGGTTGCTGCTCGGCCATATAAGCGGCGGCCTGGGGCTGGCCACCATCCTGGCGAGCGCCATCTTCGCCGCCATTTCAGGGGCGGCGGTGGCTACGGCGGTGGCCATCGGCATGGTGATGATCCCGGCGATGAAGCAGGCCGGCTACGAGGAGGATGTGTCGGCGGCCGTGACGGCGACGGCGTCGTGCATGGGGCCGATCATCCCGCCGAGCATCCCGTTCATCGTGTACGGGGTTATCGCCAACGTTTCGATCGGCGCGCTGTTTCTCGGCGGCGTCATTCCCGGCATCCTGCTCGGCCTCGGCCTGATGAGCTATATGTGGTACATCGCCCGCAAGCGCCATTACCCGACCGAAAAGCGGGCGACGCTGCAAGAGGTGGCTGTCGGCGCCTGGAAGGCGCTGCCGGCGCTCTTGATGCCGATCATCATCATGGGCGGCATCCTCGGCGGCGCGTTCACGCCCACCGAGGCGGCCGGCGTGGTGACGGTGTACGCCTTCCTGGTCGGGATGTTCTTCTACCGGCGGCTGAAGTGGCGGCGGCTGCCCGACGTCCTGCTGAACGCCGGCCTGGAGTCGGCGATGATCATGCTGCTGCTCGGCCTGTCGGAGCCTTTCTCGTGGGTGGTGGCGGTCGAACAGATCCCCCAGATGATGATCGAGGCCATAAGGCTTATCAGCGATTCGCCGTTGGTGGTGCTGGCGCTGGTCAATATCGCTCTCATCATCATCGGCATCCCGATCGAGACGGCGCCGGCGCTGGTCATCGTCGCCCCGGTGCTCGCGCCGATGGCGGAGCAGCTGCATATCGATCCCATCCATATGGGGGTCGTGGTGTGCTTCAACCTGGTGCTCGGCCTGATAACGCCGCCGGTGGGCGCGGTGCTGTTCGCGGTGTGCGGGATAACGAACATGTCGCTGGAGAAGCTCAGCAAGGCTATCTGGGCGCCGTTCTGGATCGCGATCGCCGTGCTGGTGCTCATCACTTATATCCCGTGGCTCAGTACCTTCCTGCCCCATATGTTCATGCCGAAATAGATGAAAAGCTTGGCTTGCGCCAAGCTTTTCATTTATTTAACGTATACCTTGCGGCCGGCTGTCACAGCCTATAGTAAGATCGAACTGCAGGAGGTGACGGCATGGACGAGAAGAATAAGGACGTTGTGACCCACCGGCCCGACCAGATGGCCGATACGCAGCAGCAGGCCGAGATTACGGATGTAATGTCGAGTCTTCCCTAGAACAGGCCAAGCGGCCTGTTTTTTTTGGCGCTTGACCGGCGACGGCGGGGGGAGTATAATTACGGCAGATAATGTGCATATACACGTTAATCGCCGGCAGAAGACATGAGGAGGTGCTATGAAGCATATCGACACGGTTTATCCCAAGAAGCCCAGCCCCTGCAACTGCCTGAACGTGCGGCGGGCGTCGCGGGCCGTCACCGATTTTTACGACACGGTCTTGAAGCCGAGCGGGCTGACGGTCGCCCAGTTGTCGCTGCTGCTCAACCTCAAAGCGGCGGAGCCGGCCACGATCGGCGGCCTGGCCGCGGTGACGCGGATCGATCGGACGACGATGAACCGCAACCTTAAGCCGCTGGCCGATGCCGGCCTGCTGACCGTGAGCCCAGGAGGGGATTCGCGCACCCGGCAGGTGGCGCTGACCGACGCCGGCCGGGAGGCGGCCGCCAAGGGCAAGGTGCTGTGGCGGGAGGCGCAGGCGGCGCTGAAGGAGTACCTCGGCGAGGAGGACCTCGCCAGGCTTACGGCGCTGCTGGCGAAGCTGGAGGCGCTCGCGCCGTGAGCGGCGGCCGGCGCCTGCGGCGGGTTTATTTTTCGCAAATATGTGTATATACACTAAAAGAGAAAGGGGTATCGGCATGAAAAAAGAGGATAAAAACTATGCGGCGATCGACGCCGGGCCGTTCGCGGCGCTGTTGGAGAAGGGCTTCGGAGGCGTGAAGGGCAAGTTTTTCGTAGGCGGGGAGCTCGGCCTCACGGGCTGCGAGGTGTCGCTGAACAAGCTGCCGGCCGGGAAAGGGGCGCCATTCGTCCACGCCCACAAGGAGAACGAGGAAGTCTACATAATAATAGGAGGAGAAGGGAGGTTCCATGTGGACGGCAGCGAGTTCCCGGTCCGGGAAGGGAGCGTGGTGCGGGTGGCCCCGGCCGGCGGGCGCGCATTGCAGGCCGGGGAGGGCGACCTGTACTACATCTGCATCCAGGCCGCGGCGGGTAGTCTGACCCAGGCGACGCTGAAAGACGGGGTGCGGCTGCAGACAAAGGCTTCGTGGATGAACGGCTGATATGCCGATAAAGGAGAGGGGCCGCATGGAGCAAGCAATCCGCGATTTCATCCTGGATCTGGGCGTCGATGACGTGGGCTTCGCGCGGGCGGGCGATTATAACAGCCCGAAGTCGGACCCGGTCGCGAAGTTCCTGCCGGATGCGAAGGCGATCGTCGTGCTGGCGTTCCGGGCATTGTCGAGCTGCGAGAGCCCGAGCTGGAGCGCCGCCCTCAACGGTTACATGGACCTGGCGGCGTTCGCCAGGTCGGCCTCCTACCGGACGGCGCGCTTCCTGGAAAGCAGATACGGCGCCAAGGTCGTGAGCATGCCTCATACCTTCCCGTTCGAGATCCGCTACGACCGGCGGGCCGTGGCCGAGTTCTCCCAGCGGCACGCGGCCGTGGCCGCCGGACTGGGGTCGTTCGGCCGCCACAACCTCGTCATCCATCCCCGCTTCGGCACGCGGGTAAAATTCGCGAGCATCGTCACCGATCTGGAGCTTGCGCCGTCGCCGCGGAGCGGCGAGGACTACTGCCTGCACTGCGGCCTGTGCGTGCAGAATTGCCCGAGCGGGGCCCTTGACGAGGCGGGCAGGACCGATGTGATGAAGTGTATGAAGCATTCCCAGCCGTACGGCCTGGGGGCGGATATCGCTTTTTGGACGGAGGTCGCCGGGGGCGCGCCGGCGGAGCAGCAGGCGCTGCTGCGCAGCGAGCGCTACGCGCGGCTGCGCCTGTCCGCCCACCTGGGCAACCAGTATATGTGTTTCAACTGCCTGAAGTCGTGCCCGGTGGGCGTGGGCGGGCGGTAGGACGAAAAAACGCAGGCCGGGAGGCCTGCGTTTAGAGTGTATACAAAGTCGTTTGCGATATTCTTGTCGCGATGCCGCTGGCCTATGGGGTTACCCCCACGCTCTGTGGGCGGCGGTCTTGCTACGTTTGTCGCCGACAATACCGTAGCGCCGCCCCATGCGCGTCCATGCGCATGGGGCGGTTCGCGCGGCCGTCCATGGCCGCCCGTTATGAATAATCCGCATAGCCAACCGTAAGGGAGGGGTAGGAGGGAAATATATTTTTAAAATGAGAAAAATAATCATTTTCAATTACATGATTAAATAATAAAATTATTTTGGAAGATATTCAAGGTGTTTGTCGAGCTTGGATCTTTTAAATTTTCAAAAGGAGATGGGGAAGGAAAGTGCCGCCATTCGTGATGATTGCCATAGGCACTCTACAGATAGTTTTGGGATTGTTTGCTTATTATGTAAGAATAAAAAGAAACTTTTTCATTGGTTATAGGACGGAACGGGCTATGGCGAGCGAAGAGTCCTGGATATACGCCAACCGTACCTTTGGAAAATTTTTTGGCATTGCCGGGGCATTGGATTTATCATTGGGAGTCGGGGAAGGGTTGACCGCCTATGACCACCACAGTCACGCTATCATTTATGGAATAAATTTTCTGTTTTTCATCTTTGGCATAATTTTTAGCATTTATTTAACCGAGCGTTACTTATCCAGAAGATATAATAATAGATAGTTTGCCTGGAAAGCGGCATTAGTTCGCTCTTCCATTCGCTTATTCCTGGCCGCGTTGCCGGGCCAAGACAAGGGCGCCGCGACAGCGGCGCCCCAGGCTGTAGACAAAGTCAATGTCTATAGCCTTGTTTTATGCACGAAGGACTATAGGTCACCGATCTTTCCGGTATAATGAAATATATAAGACAAGTACAGGAAAGGATATGGCGGGGGCTGCTGCCGCCTTCTCCCACTGTTTTTACTATCCTGTTATCTAGATTTGGTAAAGTATCCGGCGCATACCAAAACCCGCTTCCTTGCCTTGCGCCCTGAAAGCGGGTTTTATCTACATTTTAAACGCAGGCCGGGAGGCCTGCGTTTTTGGTTGGGCACGGATTTGGCTTAGGGGCTTGGCGCACTTCCCCGCGGCGAGGGTACAGGCGCATTGCTCCGTGCTCCGGCCTAACGCGCCGCGGCGGCCCCGGACGGCCTAGCACCGGCCGCGCCATGGATGGCGCAAGCGGCCGGTGTAAAGACTCGGACCGACACTGCCGGGCTACTTTAAGCCGCTGGTTTTGTTCAGAAGGAACTCATAGCTGGAGTAGCCGACGCCTATTTCCTCTCCCTTGTTTTTAGGCATCGTGACCATGACGCGGCCAACGGTCCCGCGCCAGTAGTAGTAGATAAATTTGTCGTCGCTGTTGACGAGGTTAGGCTGGCCAAACGTTTTGACGAGCGCGTCGCGCACAGGCGGAAAGGCGGCGGTTGTAAACGTCGTTAAGACACCGCCAAAGCGCTTCTCGAAAAAAATCCAGATGACTTCTTTATTCGCCGTAAAGGCGTGTTCGCCGACAACAAAGGTCCTGCCGTCGGCCGGCCGCGTGCCCGCGGCGATGATTGAACCGCCTGCATCCATATCCAGGCCGGCGATCGCCTCGGCTCTGGTGCCCCAGGGGTAGCCGCCGTAGCCGGTGGGCTCGTTGGGCTGGGCGAAACAATGGACGATGCCGAAGAGTAAGAATAGGACCGCGAGGGTGATGCTTCTCAAGGCCGAATCCCTCCTTAAGTTACGCCGCGATTCAATCGTCGCATTTTACGACGTGTTTTGACGTTTGCAGCAATATTCTACCATTGCATCCATGTGCTTTCCAGTATATTAATCCAAGTAACATATTTCAGCTTCAACAATCCAAGAGTACGAGTACGAGTGACGTCGGCACGGCGGAGTCGGCGCGAGTTTGCGACGCGTTCGGCCGGAGCATCGGAGCAACAGCTGCGGCCCCGCCGGCGTCACGACCCGGTTCCGGCGGCCTAGCAGGCGCATTCGGAACGGCAGGCGAATACACTAAAAAGGAACAGGTTATGTTAAGGCGGTGTGATGGTATGGAGTCGGGGGTTGTTTCCGGAGGATGACGGCGGCTTCCGGCCGCTAGGCTGGGGTTCCTGATCTGGTCCGGCGGCGACCCCGGTCCCGAGCCGGCAGTGGACGGCTGTTTTTTTGTCCCGCCGGACGGAGCGAACTTCCGTTTCCGGGGCGATGGACGCAGGGCTGTTGTTGTTGTATGCTAGTAATAGACAGACTATTCGTACGAGGGACCGGCGCAGGCATAAGGAGGAGTACGGTGAAACGGTTCACGGATCTGAAGAGCCGCTTTTCGAGCGTGCACGAGCTGATGAAGTTCCGGGTGACGGAGATATTGCTGATTTCGACGCCTTACGACGGCTTCGTGCTTGAGGAGGACGGGCAGTTGTCGGAGCAGGTCTACAATCAGTTTTCCGATCTGAATATCCCGTTCATCCCCCGCATCGAGCGGGTTTCCAGCCAGGAGGAGGCGCTGGCGGCGCTGGAGCGGCGCACGTTTCACCTTATTCTCACGATGTCCCGGGTCAGCGACCTGAGCTCGTTCGAGTTCGAGAAGGCGCTGAAGGCGGCTCGGCCGGACGTGCCGATCATCATGCTGTCGTACGACCGCCTGACCGAGGAGATGATCGCGAAGATCAGGCGGACCAAGGCTATCGACCGGGTGTTCCACTGGTCGGGGGACAGTAAGATTCTTCTGGCGATTTTCAAGTATGTCGAGGATCTGAAAAATGTCGAGGCAGACGTGAGGCAGGGGGTGCAGGTCATCCTGGTTGTGGACGATTCGCCGGTCTATTATTCGCAGATCCTGCCGATCCTGTATACGGAGATTCTCACCCAGACCCGCTACCTGGTGAAGCACGCGATGAATATCAGCCACGGGCAGCTCCGGGTGCGGCTGCGGCCGAAGATATTGCTGGCGGAGACGTACGAGGAGGCGATGGCGATCGTTCTCCGCTACCGCCATAATTTGCTGGGGGTCATCTCCGATGTGAGCTTCCCCAGGGACGGCGAGCAGGACCCGGCGGCCGGCATCGAGCTGGCCAAGCGGCTGCGGGAGATGATAACCGACTTCCCCTTCCTGCTGCAGTCGGAGCAGGCCGAGAACGCCGCCAAGGCCGAAGAGCTCAGCGTCCATTTCCTGAACAAGAATTCGCTGAATCTGCTGCACGAGTTGCGGTCGTTCATCTTTGATAACTACGGCTTCGGGTCGTTCATTTTCCGCTACCCGGACGGGCGGGTGATCGCCGAGGCCACCGACATAACGAGTTTCGAGCGCATTCTCCGCGAGCTGCCGGACGAGAGCTTGTACTATCACGCCGCCCACAACCATTTTTCCCGCTGGTTCCGGGCCCGGGCCGAGGTCGAGGTGGCCGACAAGCTGCGGTATTTCGACGCGGCGGAGTTTGCCAGCGTGGCGACGGTCAGGGAGTATATCCTCGATGTGCTCAGGGCCTATTTCCAGCGCTACCAGTCCGGCGTCATCCTCGATTTCGAGGGCCTGGCGAAGAAGGATATGGCGAACGCGTTCATCAGGCTGGGGACGGGGTCGCTGGGCGGCAAGGCCAGAGGGATCGCGTTCGTCAATTCCCTGCTCACCAAGGCCCAGCTTACGGACAAGTACGAGGAGCTGAAAGTGAAGGTGCCGCGGTCGTTCGTCATTTGCAGCGATGTTTTCGTCCAGTTCCTGGAGGAAAATGGCCTGTACGAATTCACGGCCGGCACGAAGGACGAAGGGGAGATCGCCGCCCGCTTCCTGGCCGCCTGCCTGCCGGACGCCATCCAGCACAACCTGGAGGTTTTGACCCAGTATGTGAGTTGCCCGCTGGCCGTTCGCTCGTCGAGCATCCTCGAGGATTCCCGCGTGCTGCCGTTTGCCGGCATATACAAGACGTATGTGGTGCCGAACAGCCACGAGGACCGGGCCGTCCGCGTAAAGCAGTTGTCCGACGCGGTCCGGCTGGTGTTCGCGTCCGTTTTCTACGCCGCGCCGGTGCAGTACGCCAAGAACGCCGGCATCCGCATCGAGGAGGAGAAGATGGCCGTCCTCATCCAGGAGCTTGTGGGGGAACGGTACGGCGATCTTTATTACCCGGCCATCTCCGGGGTGGCTCAGTCGTACAATTTTTATCCGTACAGCCCGATGAAGCCGGAGGAGGGGACGGTGAACCTCGCCCTGGGGCTGGGCAAGGCGGTGGTGAACGGCGAGCAGGTGCACCGCTTTTCGCCGGCCCATCCGAAGATGAATCCGCCGTACGCCGGCCCGGCGGAGTATTTCCAGAAGTCGCAGCGTTATTTTTACGCCGTCAATCTGCAGGAAGCGGCGGCGGCCGACTTGGGCGCGGACGACGAGGCCAATTACGAGAAGCTGCCGGTTTCGCGGGCTTTGGCGGACGGCACGCTGGAATATGCGGGCAGCACGTATTCTCCCGAGGACGACTGCATCCACGACAGTGTCGACCGCGACGGCCCCAAGCTGGTGACGTTTGCGCCCATCCTCAAGCATAACCGCCTGCCGCTGACCGGCGTCGTGAGGGATCTGCTGCGGCTGGGCAAGCAGTCGTTTGGGGCCGATGTGGAGATCGAGTTCGCGGTGAATATACCCCCCGACGGCAGCAAGCCCAAGGAGTTTTATTTCCTGCAGATCCGGCCGATGGTCGCCGGCGGCGAGGCAGTCCAGGTGAGGCTGGACGATGCGCGGGCGGCGTGGTGCCACAGCAGCCGCACGGTGGGCAACGGACTGTACGAGGATATCCGCGATATAATATTTGTCGACCCGGGGGCGTTCGCGCTGAAGGACAGCATGGCAATCGCGGCCGAGATCGGCGCGTTGAACGGCCGGCTGTTCAAGGAGGGGCGCCGCTGCATCCTCATCGGTTTCGGCCGCATGGGCACCGCGGACCGGTGGCTGGGCATCCCGCTGTCGTGGTCGCAGATGTCCCAGGCCCGCGTGATCGTGGAGGTGGACCGCAAGGAGTTGCGCCCCGAGCCGTCGCTGGGCAGCCATTTTTTTCACAACTTGACGGCGACGCGGATGGGCTATTTTCATATCAAGGCCGACGGCGGGGAAGACACCGGCCTCGACTGGGACTGGCTGCTGGCCCAGCCTGTGCTGGAGCGGACGGGGCGCGTACGGCTGGTGAGGCGGGAGGAGCCGTTCGTGGCCAAGATCGACGGGCGGGGATTCAGGGGGATAATCTACAAGTAGGGGAAAGGGGGCCGCAAAAAAAATTCTCTATTCTACAGGAAAAATTGAAAAATATTGTATAAAGTATACATGAAATAGAGGTATAATTTATTTGGAATAGTCGCTCAATTGGCGCGACAGGTTTTTGGTTTGACAGGTAAATTTAGAGAGAGAAAAGAAAAAAGTGTCAAGGAGGAATTGGTATGGCAAATGCAAAGCAGTTTTGTGAGGAGCTCTACACCAGGGTGGTAGAGCGCAACGCGAACGAGCCCGAGTTCCACCAGGCGGTGAGGGAGGTGCTCGAGTCGCTGGTGCCGGTGCTGGAGAAGCGCCCCGAGTACATCAGCCTCGGCATCATGGAACGGATCGTGGAGCCCGAGCGCCAGATAATCTTCCGGGTGCCGTGGGTGGACGACGCCGGCCGGGTGCGGGTGAACAGAGGGTTCAGGGTCCAGTTCAACAGCGCTATCGGGCCGTACAAGGGCGGCCTGCGGTTCCATCCGTCGGTCAATGTGGGGATTATGAAGTTTCTGGGCTTCGAGCAGACGTTCAAGAATTCGCTGACCGGGCTGCCGATCGGCGGCGCCAAGGGCGGCTCGGACTTCGATCCCAAGGGCAAGTCGGACGCCGAGGTGATGCGGTTCTGCCAGAGCTTCATGACCGAGCTTTACCGCCATATCGGCCAGGATATCGACGTGCCGGCCGGCGATATCGGCGTGGGCGGCCGCGAGGTCGGCTTCCTGTACGGCCAGTACAAACGGATCAAGAACGCTTACGAGGCCGGGGTGCTGACCGGCAAGGGCCTCACCTTCGGCGGCAGCTTGGTGAGGACGCAGGCGACCGGCTACGGCCTGGTTTATTTCGTCGACGAGATGCTCAAGGACCGGGGGCTGACGCTGGCCGGCCAGACGGTGGTGGTTTCCGGGTCGGGGAACGTGGCCATTTACGCGACCGAGAAGGTGCAGCAGCTGGGCGGCAAGGTCGTGGCGGTGAGCGACTCGAACGGTTATGTGTACGACGCCGAGGGCATCGATCTGGCGACGGTGAAGCGGATCAAGGAAGTGGAGCGCGGCCGGATTTCGGAGTATGTGAAGGCGCGGCCCAAGGCCGAGTACCACACGGGTTGCAACGATATCTGGACGATCAAGTGCGATATCGCGCTGCCGTGCGCGACGCAGAACGAGATCGACGAGAATTCGGCCCGGATTCTGGTGAAGAACGGCTGCAAGCTGGTGGCCGAGGGGGCTAATATGCCGACGACGCTGGAGGGGACGAAGGTGTTCCTGGAGAGCGGCGTGCCGTTCGGGCCGGCGAAGGCCGCGAACGCGGGCGGCGTGGCGACTTCCGCCCTTGAGATGTGCCAGAACAGCATGCGGCTGGCGTGGACGTTCGAGGAGGTGGACGCCAAGCTGAAGAATATCATGGTGAATATCTTCAAGAATTCCAGCAAGGCGGCCGAGGATTACGGCCTGAAAGGCAACCTGGTGGCCGGCGCGAATATGGCCGGGTTCCTGAAGGTCGCCGAGGCGATGAAGGCCCAGGGCCTCGTATAATAAGAGACAGGCAAGCTCCCTGCCCGGTTTCGGGCGGGGAGCTTTTTTTTGTGCGGGCGCAGGCTGGGCGCGAGGGCCGCCGCGTGAACAAGACCGGACGGCCGGGAACCGACAGGCGGCGGTTGTCAGCTTTTGGGGGCGGCAAACATTTCCTTGCCCAGTTGCCAGCCCAGGTAAACGCCGGCCAGGATGAAGCCGGCGACCATAAAGAAGTGGACTATCAGCCAGGCCCAGCCGCCGAAGGCAAAGGCCTGGTCGGGAAGGGGCCGGCGGAGGCGGGGGGGAATGAGCTTTCCCCCGATCCATTCGAAGAGGAGCAAATAGAGCCACCAGGCTGTGAGGGAATCCCAGAAGTCCCAGAAGAGTTCGTATTTGATCAGCCGGGTATAATTGTGGGCAAGGGTTTCGCCGGCCATGCCGGAAACGACGAAGACCCAGTAGAAGGCGATTTTGTGGCTCCACTTGGCCGGGCTGTATTTGACGCCGAGCAGCACCAGCAGGGGAAAAACGTGGCCTACGACGAGAATGGGAAACAGGAAATAGTTTTTGAGCAGGTTATAGGGGAACGAGTAAAAATGGAGTCTGACGAAGATGTAGCATAATACTATCGCCAGGAGGGAGGCGGAGAGGAACAGCGGCCCCCAATGCCGCCAGTCTGCTCTGACGATGAGCAGGCAGCCGGCGAAGGCTGTGGCGATGGCCAGGATGGTGATGTACATTTCCAGGCTGTAGTCCAGATACATGTCCGCCCCTCCCGGGAGTATTCTGCCCGCAAGCTGCCGGCGATAGTCGCGCGTGGCGGCGACGGCAGCGCCTTGCGGCCGGCGGGGCGAATAAAGCGCCGGGGGGCGTTCAATACTAGCCACGAGGCGCTGTAGGGAGGTTTGCCATGGATAAGGCATTGGAACGGGTGATGGATGCGCTGGACGTGGAGACGTTTTTCGTCTGCGGCAGTGAGGAGGCGGGCCGCAATTATATGCTAGGCCTGTTGAAGGGGTTCGGGTTCAAGGATGTGGATATCGTTTTCGCCCAGTACGAGGGGCCGGGGGTGCGGGTGCGGGGGCGGGCGTACGTTTACCGCCCGGCCGACCGGTACCGCTGGCTGCTGACCGAGGCGGACGGGGGGGCGGGGCGATGAGCAGGGTGCTTCTGGCGCCGCTCGATCCGGTGCACGATATCGGCCTGAAGATGATCGCCCGCGGGTTGGAGGAAGCAGGGCACGAGACGGTGCTGCTGCCGCCCGATCTGACGCCGGAGGAGATCGTGAGCCAGGCGCTGGTGAAGGAGGCCCAGACGCTGCTGATCAGCCGGACGCTGGGCTATGGCGTGGCCGAGCTGCTGGCCCGGTTCATCGACCTGGCCGACGCCGCCGGCTTGCGCGAGAAGGCGCGCATCGGCATCGGCGGCATGGCGGTGCGGCGGGAGCTGGCGGCGGAGCTGGGGTTCGACGCCGGCTTCGGGCCGGGGACGACGGTGGAGGAGGTGGCGTGTTTCGTCGAGCGGCGCGAGTATGTGCCCGACCCGACACGGACCCACAAGGAGAAGGCGGATATGACGGCCGGCTACGACTACGGCTACCGCCACCCCGGCATCGCCGCGAAGCTGGCGGGCATCAGCGCGCTGATCATGGACTGGGTGAAGGATAAGACGTCGCCGGGGGTGGAGCGGGCCAGGCTGCGGGACGAGCTGTGGGACGTGAAGCGGTGGCGCAGCCGCGAGGGCAACGGCGCGCTGTTCGACCATTACCCGGCGCTGTGCGGCGACGTGCCGCGCAAGTTTTACGAGAGCGGCGAGCTCCACCCCAAGACGCGGCGGTTCACGAAGGACGAGGTGACGGGGCTGGAGAACTACCTGGCCGAGGCCAAGGCCCGCATGTCGGTGCTGAAGCTGCAGCATACCCGCCGGCGGCCGCTGGTGTTCAATCAGTACGGCACAGGCTGCCCGTTCATGGATATCGGCCACATTCTCGCCAGCGAGGCCTGGGGGGCGGACGGGGTGGTGCATTTCGACCCGTCGTGGGGGGCGCGGACGGAGGGGTTCCTCGACGGGTTCCTGACCCACCAGGAGGACGGCACGGTGATAACGGCGGCCAATTTGAACCGCATCGGCGCCGGGCTGGAGAAGTCGACGCTGTGGCAGGTGCGGGCCCACCGCGGCCTGAATACGCCGGAGACGGTGGTGCTGGCCGCCAAGTTGGGCGCCGACCTGACGAAGATCAATATCTGCTACGGGTCCCTGGGGGCCGGCACCGACCCCGAACGGCTGACGGTGGACGGGTACCACGCCATTTTGTATGCCAAGAAGTACAACCTGCCGTTCGACGTGGTGACGAACGAGGAGCTGGCCGGCGTGCCGGCCCATAAGGCGTTCGCCGGCATGCTGATCGTGGCCGACCTGGCGGTGCGGCTGGGGGCGCGGCCCATTCTCCAGCCGCTGTTCGCGTATTCGCCGGAGGTGATGATCCACGGGCTGATGGAGGATAATTATATCGATTTCAACGCCGCCAAGGTGCAGGCGCTGCGGGGGATCGTGAACGCGCCGATCTGGCCGGGGGCGCCGATCGGCTTTCTGACCCACACCGAGGACCGGGTGCAGTCGGCGATGGCTACCGCCCTCCATGCCTGCCTAGCGGCGGCGCTGGAGGTGGACGCCATCTCGATAGCGTCGACGGACGAGGCGTATTCGGGCGGGCCGATTTCGGCGCCGGCGAAGGTGGATACGCTGCGGGCGGTGCAGGAGTGCTTCCGTTTCCTCGGCCAGGCGGCCATCACGCCTACGGCCAAGGCGGACGATTATGCGGCCGCGATTACGGACGGCATCGAGCGGGTGCTGGACGAGGTGCTCAGGACGGGCGACTTCGTGGCCGCGTTGCACGCCGGGGTGCTGGGCAGCCGGGAGGAGGGGGCTTACCCCGGCCGGGCCGGCAAGGATACGGTGCGGACGGCGAAGTAGCGGCCCCGGGGCACATATTTTCCCGGCGGCGAGGGATGATAAAACGGGAAACGGCCGGAGGGGGGGGCTGACATGGGTACTGATCCGTATGCGGCGGGGAAGTTTGCCGCCAATCCTTATGCGCGCAAGAGCGTGGTCGAGGGCGAGCTGGTGGTGCTGCTGCAGGGGCGGATGGAGGACCGGGGGCTGGCGCTGATAACGCCGATCTCCCGCTGCCTGCGGCGCCACGATGTGCATGAGCTTATCCTCACCGACGAGGCCGAGGCCGCCCCCGGCGGCAAGGTGAACCGCATCGCCTATCTCGGCTTTTTCGCCGTGGCCCGGGGCGGGGTGATCGTGAGCGGCGACGAGGTGAGCCTGGGCGGCCGTAAAATCGGCGTTCTCGCCGGGTTCGACGAGACCCACATGCCCAATCATCTGAATATCGTCATCAGGACCGACCGGCTGTTGACCGGGGTGGAGCAGGGGGCGCCGCTGGGCGTGACCGTGAGCTTCCGGCTGCCGGGCGAAGGAGGTGAGGAGCATTGAGTATCGAGAGCAAATTGCAGGAACTGGGGCTGACGCTGCCTGAGGCCCCCAAGCCGGTGGCGGCCTATGTGCCGGCGGTCAAGTCCGGGGGGTATGTGTACACCGCCGGGCAGATCCCGTTCGTGGGCGGCGAGCTGAAGTACAAGGGCAAGGTGGGCGCCGACCTCGACGAGGCCAAGGGGTACGAGGCGGCCCGCACGTGCGTGTTGAATTGCCTGAGCGTCATCAAGGCCCAGATCGGCGACCTGGACAATATCGAGCAGGTGGTGAAGGTGACGGGCTTCGTGGCCAGCGCCCCCGGGTTCAACGGCCAGCCGAAGGTGATCAACGGGGCGTCCGAGCTGCTCGGTCAGCTGTTCGGCGACCGGGGCCTGCACGCCCGTTCGGCGGTGGGCGTTAACGAACTGCCGCTGGACGCGGCCTGCGAGGTGGAGATGATCGTGAAGGTTAAAGAGTAATAAAGGGGGAAAGGTTTGTGGCCAAGTTCAAGTATAAGTTCCAGATGTACAAGCATTTGCAGTTGAATATCCCGAATATCTACGCCGAGGCCAAGGCGGCCGCCGACGAGATCGGCATCCCCAAGGAGCTGCGCGGCAAGTTCGGCATGACGGGCGGCATTTCCGGCTGCCCGGCGCCGCTCAGGGAGGACATCATGAGGGCCGGCGAGGAGGCGGGCAAGGAGGTTATCCCGCTGGCCGGGATGGTCGACCAGATCCGTGAGCTTGTCAAGGACCTTTACGGCGACGAGTACGACGCCGCGCCGACCAGTACGTGCGAGGCCGGCCTGTGGGTGGCGTTCGATTCCCTGTTCACGCCGCCGGCCCTCGGGCGGGGCGACAATTACCGCGCCCGCTACATCGCGCCGCTGGAGAAGCATTTCCACCACCAGGGCGGCTACGGCCGGCCGTTCCCCGGCAAGTACAAGGACATCATCGCCGACCGCGGCTCGACGCCCGGCGAGCTGGGCTTCTACGGCAAGCGCCAGAACAACCTCGACACGCTGATCGTGCCGCTGGTCGGCGCCTGCTACCCCGTCCACGGCATAAAGTTCCATCCGGTGCCGCTCTTGACGAAGGTGGAGCCGGAGGCGACCTATGAGGCGATGAAGAAGGTCGCTGAGCGGCACGCCAGCATGCTGACCGGCATGACGTCGCTGGCCTACGAGACGCCGGGCTACGGTTACGCCGTCAAGGACAAGGACGGCACGCCGCTGTTGCAGAAGCTGTACGCCAAGCTGTGCAAGGAGTATAATATCCCCTATGTGCTCGACAACGCCTGGGGCGTGCCGGGCATCGGCCACGATATCCGCAAGTCGGGCGCCGACGTCATCATCTATTCGATGGACAAGGCGAGCGGCGCAGCGACGAGCGGACTGATCATCGGCAAGGAGGACGTGATGGTCCCCATCCGCCGGGCGATGGGCATGCACGGCGACCGTTGGGGCACGACTGCTTCTTACGGCAAGGCGGCGTACGTGACTTTCGACCCCGGCAAGGAGGCGCTGGCCACCCAGATCCAGGCCCTGAAGGTGCTGCGCGACAATCCGTCCGTATACACCAAGTCGGTCGACGATCTGTATGACGTGGTCAAGGAAGAGTTCGACAAGATCCATCCGGCCATCAAGGCGGGGCTGATCATCACCAAGTCGTACAACTCCCGCGCCGTCGAGGTCAACTACGAGGGCACCTGGAAGGACGGCGAGCTGGGACTGCCGATCTTCGCGATCGAAGACATGTATTCCGGCACGAACATCTTCCAGACCGGCATGGCCCAGATGGGCGTCATCCCGACGGTGGCCTACGACGGCAACATCTACATCTCACCCGACCTGGCGACGACCGACAGCAAGGGCAACCTGCTCAAGGACGTGTTCCGCTACGGCCTCAAGGCGCAGGTTAGGCTGATGGAGATCGTGGCCAAGTACGTCGGCATGATTTGACGGAAGGAGGTAAGGATATGGCTAAGAAGGTCGTAATCGTCGGCGGCGGCTGGGCCGGCTCGGCGGCGGCGCTGGCGGCCCGCAAGGCCGGCTGCGACGTGGAGTTGTTCGAACGGGCCGATATGCTGCTGGGAACGGGGCTGGTGGGCGGCATCATGCGCAACAACGGCCGTTTTCCCGCGACCGAGGAAATGATCGCGATGGGCGGCGGCGATTTATTCCAGGTGGCGGACGCGAACGCCCGCCATAAGAATATCGAGTTCCCCGGCCACAAGCACGCCACGCTGTACGACGTGGCGCTGATCGAGCCGGCGGTGCGCAAGGCGGTGGAGGGGGCGGGGGTCAAGCTGCATATCTACTGCCGGGTGAAGGATATCGAGAAGGACGGCGCCAGGATAACGAAGGTGATCGGCGAGGGCCACCACGGCGAGCCCGATGTCGTGGCCGCGGGCGACGTGTTCGTGGACGCGGCCGGCACGGCCGGGCCGCAGGGCAACTGCATGAAGTACGGCAACGGCTGCGCGATGTGCATCTACCGCTGTCCGACGTTCGGGCCGCGGTTCTCGATCGCCGCCAAGGCCGGAGTGCCGGAGATCCTGGGCCAGAAGGCCGACGGGACGCTGGGGGCGATGAGCGGTTCGTGCAAGCTGCACAAGGATTCGCTGGCCAAGGAGATCCACGAGCAGCTCGACCGTACGGGGGTGGTGGTGGTGCCCATCCCGCCCAGCCTGCGCAAGAGCATGGAGTCGCTCGGCCAGAAAGCCTGCCAGCAATACGCGCTGAAGGAGTTCGCCGAGAATGTCGTCCTGCTCGACACCGGCCACGCCAAGCTGATGAGCGCCTATTACCCGCTCGACATCCTCCGCCAGATTCCCGGCTTCGAGAACGCCCGTTTCGAGGACCCCTATTCGGGCGGCATCGGCAACTCGATGCGCTATCTCGGGATGCTGCCGCGGGACGACACCCTCAAGGTGGAGGGGCTGGACAACGTTTTCTGCGGCGGCGAGAAGGCCGGGCTGCTTGTCGGCCATACCGAGGCGATCATCACCGGCACGCTGGCCGGGCACAACGCGGCGCGGGCGGCCTTCGGGCAGGCGCCGGCCAAGATCCCCGACAGCCTGGCCTGCGGCGACGCCATCGCCTTCGTGCGCACGAGCATGCAGACCAAGGAGGGGCTGACGAAGAAGTATACCTTCTCGGGGTCGGTGTATTTCGAGCGCATGAAGGAGAAGAACCTGTACACGACCGATGTGGCGGCGATTCAGAAGCGGGTTGCGGAGGCCGGCATGACGGGGTTTTTTGGAAAGAAGCTGGGGTAATACTTTCGGGTGGACGAAGTTGCGAAGGCGCAGGGAGTTTGGTCCTGCGCCTTTCGATTTCATATATTATTGCTTCTTTGCCAGTGGGCAGGAGGGTATGTCCCTGCTTCTGCTGAATTATATTTGTCAGACTATGCGGCAGGTGATGAGGTTGCTTGAAATCAGGCTGGGGATCGCCGGCACGGCCAAGAATACGGGCAAGACGACGGCGACCGCGGCCATAATGGAGGAGCTGCGGGCGCGCGGCGTCGGTTTTTATCTGACCAGCATCGGCTACGACGGCGAGAATATCGACAACGTGACCGGCCTGCCCAAGCCTAGGCTGCGGGTGGAGCCGGGCGACGTGGTGGCTACCGCGGAGCGGTGCCTGGCGGTGAGCACGGCCGGGCTGAGCCCGTTGCTGGCGACCGCCATCCAGACGCCGCTCGGCCGCATCCAGGTGGCCAAGGTGAGCGCCGGTGGCCTGGTGGTGACGGCCGGGCCGAACAAAAGCGCCGAGGTGCGGGAGCTGGCGGCGATGCTGTCCCGCCTGGGGCCGGGGGTGACGATTTTCGACGGCGCCCTGAACCGCATCGCGCCGATGGTGGAGACGGACGGGTTCATCCTCGCGACGGGGGCGTCGCGGACGCCCGACATCCCTCGCCTCGCCCAGGAGACGGGGGTGATCTGGCGGCTGTCGACGCTGCCGGCGGTGCCGCGGGCCGCCGAGCTGGCCGAACGGGGGCTCGGCCGGGTGACGCTGCTGGATGAAGACCTGGACGAAATAAAAAGCTGGCCGCTGTCCTCGCTGTTGACCGAGCGGGACGTCGACCAGGTGCTTGCCCAGGCGGCGCCGAAGTATGCTTATTTATACATCCCCGGGGTGGTCGGCGAACGGGCCCTGCGGGCATTGGCCGACGGGCTGGCGGCCCGGCCGCGGCCTTTGCTGCTGGCGTTCGCCGATCCGGTGAAGCTGCTGGTGAGCGGCGATCCGGTGACGTACTACGACCTGCTGGCGGCCGCGGAGAAGGGCGGGGCGGTGGCCGGGGTGGTGCGGCGGGTGCCGCTGCTGGCGGTGACGATCAACCCGTTCTACCCCGAGTACCGGGTGGAGACGAAGGGGTACAAGCCGGCGTTCGTCGATTTCGTCCGCCTCGAGGTAGCGATCAGGGGCAGCGTCCAGGTGCCGGTCTACAACGTCGTCAAGCAGGGGGCCAAGGGGCTGGCGGACATTGTCCTCGCCGCCGCCCGCCGCTGGGAACACCCGGATACGGTGCAGTTTTAGCCGCTATCGGGGCCGCTTTTCGAGGCCGTACAGGTCGTCGAGCTTGTCGGCCATGAGGGCGTGGGCGTCGGCGATGGCCTGGTTGTAGATATGGGGACCGGCGGCGGCGAGGACGAAGTCGAGCATGGCCGCGGCCTGGAAGTCGCTGAGCTGCTCGTCGCGTTCGCGGGCGAAGAATTCTTTTAGGCTGTTGAGGAGGTCCTGCTTGACTTCTTTGCTCAACTCGATGGGTTTCATCCCGTCACCGCCTATTTAAACGATTTGCTTTAGTTTAAACTCCAGCGCATCGCAGGATACGAGGTAATGCGTCGTGCCGTTGAATTCGCCGACAGGGGCGGTGTTGACCGCCTCGTTGTGGAGGTGGCCGAAGACGCATATCGCCACGCCGAACTCGGCCATGAGGTCGGTGAAGCCGCTGGCGCCCGTGCCGGCGCGGGGCGGGTAGTGGAGCATGAGGATGATGCGGCCGCAGCCGGCGTCCCTGGCGGCGGCGAGGGAGGCCCGCACGCGGCCGAGCTCGCGCCGGTAGATGGCCTCGTCGTCGGCGCGGAAGGCGGGGTCGCCGGGGCACAGCCAGCCGCGGCTGCCGCAGACCGCCCATTCGCCGGCGGGGGCGAAGGTGTTGTGGAGGAAGTCGAGCCGGCCGGCGGTGGCGGCGGTCATTTTGGCGACCGTCTGCCACCAGTAGTCGTGGTTGCCGCGGATGAGGATCTTGCGGCCGGGCAGGGCGGCGATTTCGTCGAGGTCGGCGAGGGCGGCGGGCAGCTTCATGGCCCAGGAGATGTCGCCGGCGATGAGGACGGTGTCTGCGGGGGCGACGCGGGCCAGCCAGTCGGCTTTTATTTTGTCCCAGTGGTCCAGCCAGTGGTCGCCGAAGATGGACATGGGCTTGGCGGGCGGGGACCCGGAGAGATGGGTGTCGGCGATGGCGAAGATTTTCATCGGCTGATTCCTTTGCAATAATATCTTATCTTAGATTATAGCAAAACGGCGGGCGGTTAGCGAGTTTGCGGCGGCCCGGCAGGCAAGACGCGGTAAGCGGGAAAAATTACGATGAGGAGTTGTTGCAGAATCATGAGACCAATTATCGGCATTACTATGGGGGACGCCACGGGGGCCGGTCCGGAGATCATCGTCAAGGCGCTGGCCGACAAGGGGGTGTACGACGTTTGCCGGCCGGTGGTGATCGGCGACGCCGGCATCATGGAACGGGCGGCGCGGATCGTGAACATCGCCTGCGAGATCAGGCCGGTGGCCAAGGTGGCCGAGGCGCAGTACGCCTTCGGCGCGATCGATGTGCTGGATATGAAGAATCTGCCGGCCGACCTGCCGTTCGCCAAGGTGGACGGCCGCGCCGGCAAGGCGGCGTTCGAGTTCGTGGCCAAGGGGGTGGAGCTGGCGATGGGCGGCGAGATCGGCGCTATCGCGACGGCGCCGCTCAACAAGGAGGCCATGAACGCCGGCGGCTACCATTATCCCGGCCATACCGAGATTCTCGCCGATTTGTCGAAGACGAAGGATTACGCGATGATGCTGACCGGTGGGCCGCTCACGGTCATCCACGTGACGACCCACGTGTCGCTGCGCAAGGCCTGCGACCTGGTGAAGAAGGAGCGGGTGCTGCGGGTGATCGAGCTGGCGGACGGGGCCGCCAGGCAGCTGGGCTTCGAGAAGCCGCGCATCGCCGTGGCCGGGCTCAATCCCCATGCTGGCGAGGGCGGCCTGTTCGGCGACGAGGAGATCAAGGAGATCATCCCGGCGGTCGAGGAGGCCAAGCAGCGCGGCTACGACGTGACCGGCCCGGTGCCGCCGGACACGGTTTTCTACCGGGCGGCGCTCAAGAAGCATTTCGATATCGTGGTGGTGATGTACCATGACCAGGGTCACATCCCCCTGAAGGTGCTCGGCTTCGAGGAAGGTATCAACGTCACCGTCGGCCTGCCGTTCATCCGCACGTCGGTGGACCACGGGACGGTGTTCGGCAAGGCCGGCAAGGGCACGGCCGATCCGCGCAGCATGAGCGCGGCGATTTACCTGGCGGCGAAGATGGCCGGTCAGGGCAGGTAGGAGGGGGAGGCATGGCTGTGACCAGGGTAGAGCTGCCCTACGGCCGGGAGACGGTGGCGGTGAACATCCCGGCGGACAATCTGATCGGCGTGTTTTCGCCCCGCGATGTGCCGGCGGTGGCCGATACGCGGGCCGAGGCGGCGCGGGCGCTGGGCGCGCCGATCGGCACGCGGCCGCTGCGGGAGCTGGCCAAGGGGGCGAAGAAGGTGGTCATCGTCGCCGACGACAATACCCGCCTGACGCCGACCGACAAGATAATCCCCGTGCTCCTGGACGAGCTGAACGCCGCCGGGGTGGCGGACGGGCAGATCACGGTCGTCATCGCCCTCGGCACGCACCGCTTCATGACCGACGACGAGATCGCGGCCAAGTTCGGCCCCGAGACGGTGCGGCGGGTGAGGGTGAAGAATCACGACTACAAGAATCCGGCCGAGCTCGTCGAGCTGGGGACGACGGCCAACGGCACGTATGTGGCGGTGAACCGCGAGGTGTACGAGGCCGACTTCAAGCTCGGCGTGGGCAGCATCGTGCCCCACCATATCCCCGGTTTCGCCGGCGGGGCCAAGATCGTCCAGCCGGGCATTTCCGGCGAGCGGACGACGGCCGAGACGCATCTGCTGAGCGTACGGGCGCCGCGCTCTTACCTGGGGGTGCTCGACAATCCCGTCCGCCGCGAGCTGGACGCCATCGCCCGCCGGATCGGCCTGAACACGATTTTCAATACGGTCCTGAACCGCCACGGCGAAGTGGTGGGGGCGTTTTTCGGCGACGTGCAGGCGGCGTTCGCGGCCGGCGTGGCGCTGGCGCGCGAGGTGTACGCGGTGGCGCTGCCGGCGGAGGCCGACATCGTCGTCGCCAGCTCCCACCCCTGCGACCTCGAGTTCTGGCAGGCCCACAAGACGCTCTACCCCTCGGACCTGGCCGTGAAGGCGGGGGGGATAATCATCATCGTCACCCCGTGCTACGAGGGGGTGGCGGTCACCCACGCCGAGATGGTGGAGTTCGCCGACAATTCGTCGTGCGCCATCCGCGACATGGTGGCGGCCAAGAAGCTGGGCGACGAGGTGGCGGCGGCGCTGGCGATCGCCTGGGCGCAGGTGAAGGAGCGGGAGACGGTGTACATCGTGTCGAGCGGCATTTGCGCCGCCGATGCGGCGAAGCTGGGCTTCAAGCCGTTCGCGAGCGTGCAGGCGGCCTGCGACGCGGCGCTGGCGGCGAAGGGGCCGGAGGCGAGGGTGACGGTGCTGACCCATGCGCCGGATATGCTGCCGGTTATAGCTGGCAAGTGAATACTGGGCGGCTGGCTATAAGCGAAACTTGGCTCGGGCGGTTCGCCCGAGCCCTAGTTGAGCTATCCGCGCCAGCGGGAAAAGTCCATCTGCTTCGTTGGTCCTGCGGGCGCTTGCTAGCGTACTGACGCGTACGCGTCGCGGCGCGTCCTCGGCCCGCCTTGCATCTGGAGCTTTCTAGCTCAGCCGTTCGCAGATTGGGGACGAGGAGGGGAGGAAAGATTAGTCCGGGCTGAGTTTACTAGACTTGGGGGCTGGTGAGTTAGAAACTTGTTTCCCTGTCCCGGCGGAGCCAGTCGGCGAGGACGGTTTCGCGGTGTTTCCGGACGGCCTGGAGTTTTTCGCTGTCCGACCAGTCGTAGAAGCCCCGGCCGGTTTTCGCCCCCAGATCGCCGCGCTCCCTGGCGGCGGCGAGGGCCGGCGGCAGGGCGGGGCTGCTGCACAGGTCGGGGATAAGATAGGCGGCGATGTCGGCAAAGATGTCCAGGCCGCCCAGATCGGCGGTTTCCAGCGGGCCGGTCGCGGACATCCGGCGGCTGAGGTGCTTCATAGCCGTGTCCACTGTTTCCGGGGCGGCGATCCCCTGGTCGACGATGGCCAGCGCTTCGCGGAGCAGGGCGAACTGGAGGCGGTTGGCGATGAAGCCGGGCGCCTCCCGCCGGAGCACGACGGGGGTTTTGCCGATTTTTGCCAGCAGGTCGCAGGCGGCGGCGACCGTCGCCGGTGAAGTGGCCTCGCCGGGGACGACTTCCACCGCGGCCATAAGGTGGGGCGGATTCATGAAGTGGGCGACGACGAAGCGTTCCGGCCGGCGCAGGCCGGCGGCGATGGCCGTGGGGCTGAGGCCCGAGGTGTTGGAGGCGAAAATGGCCCGGTCAGGGCAAAGCTCTTCGAGGGCGGCGAAAATCTGCCGCTTGGCCGCCAGGTCCTCGGACACCGATTCCATGACGAAATCGGCGCCGGCCGCCGCCTCGGGCAGGAGGGTCGTCGCCGTTACCCGGGCGACGGCGGCGGGGATCTGCTCGGGAGCGACGAGGCCGTGTTCGCGGCAGGACGCCAGGCAGGCGTTTACGCCGCGCCGGCCGCGCTCGACGCTGGCCGCGGTCCGGCCGAACATTCTGATTTCGTAGCCGGCCAGGGCGAAGAGGGCGGCCATGGACGGTCCCATCGTGCCGGTGCCGATGCAGCAGATGGTCTTGATGGCGTTCATCGGGAAACCTCCGTTATGCAAGTTTTTCCTTGGCTATCAGTTTTGACGGCGGTTCCGTTTCTCCTGCCCAGCCTGGCAGGCGCCCGGCAAAAACAGGTTAAGCGAGGTTTTATCATGGCTGACAAGATCGCCGCGTTGGGGGAGCTGCTGTTGGGGGCGAACTACGCCATCGCCTTCACGGGCGCGGGCATTTCGACCGAGAGCGGCATCCCCGATTTCCGCAGCCGTGGCGAGGGGCTGTGGACGAAGATTGACCCCGAGATGCTGTCGGCCCGCATGCTGCGCGCCGACCCGGCTGTCTTCTATCGCTACTGGCGGGAGCTGGAGCGCGTGGCGGCCGGCAAGGAGCCCAACCGGGGGCACCGGGCGCTGGCCGACCTGAGCCGGCTTGTCAGCCTGCGGGCGGTCGTGACCCAGAACATCGACGGCCTGCACCAACTGGCCGGTTCGCGGAGGGTGTTCGAGGTCCATGGCAACCTGACCACTTGCCGCTGCACGGCCTGCAAGGCCGCGCACCCGGCGGCCGTGCTGCGGGAGCAGCTCGTCGCCGGGGCGGAGGTGCCGCTGTCGCCGTGCTGCCGCGCGGTGCTGCGGCCGGGGGTGGTGCTGTTCGGCGACCGCATGGCGGACGACTTTATCGCCGCCCAGCAGGAGGCCTACCGCAGCGATTTCGCCCTGGTGGTCGGCACCAGCCTGACCGTTTACCCGGCGGCGGAGATACCGGAGAGCGTCGGCCGCTTCGCGATCGTCAACCGCGAGAAGACCGGCCTCGACGACCGGGCGGCGGTGAAGATCGCCGCCCCGATCGGGGAGACGCTGGCGGCGGTGGTGGAGTATATACGGGAGAAAAAGAAGGGCGCCCCGTGAGGGGCGTTCGTTGTTTTGGGGCGGCATTAGCGATGAAGGTAGGGGGCAGGGAAAATTAAGTAACAGCGAAGCATCCTTGCTCAGGGTGCTTTTTTCGCGTCTTTACGCCCGCTTTCCCCGGCCTTCGCCGGCTCGCCGGGCACGACGGCGGTGGCGCAGACGGCGGCGGCGGGGTGGAGGGTTTTTTCGTGCAGCTTCACGGCCGTGAAGCCGGCGGCGGCGAGGTGGCCCCGGAGCTCTTTGCCGATGCGCAGCGCGTCGGCGGCGGTGGCGTCCTTGGCGCGGGGCAGGGCGGCCAAGGCTATCTTGCCGCCCGGCACCAGCGCCGCCCGCACGGCCTGCAGCACGGCCGCCCATCGCGCAGGCGACAGGGCGACGTCGACCGCCACCGCCCGCGTCAGCGGCGCTTTGAACGCCGGCAGGCCGCCGGTGATGTCGGCCTGCAGCAACATGGCCCGTCCCGTCCGCACGGCCCGCGCGTTGCGACGCCAGGCCGCGTCTACCGCGGCGGCGGAGTCGTCGGCGCCGACCACGGTGACGTCGCGGCGCGTTTTGAGTATCCGGCGCATGGCGGCGGCGGGGCCGCAGCCGATCTCGAGGATGCTGTCGCCCGGCCGCAGGTCGAGCAGGGCGATGACCCAGTCGTGGTATTCGCGGTCGCCGGTCAGCATGCCGGCCACCCGCCTCAGAATTCTGCCGCCGAAATCCATGCCAACCCCTCCCGTCATCTTCATTTTTGCCATTCCCGGGCGCAATATACGGGCGTATATCGGGGGAAACCGCCGATATTTGCCGGAAAATAAAGGGGCGTAAGGAGGAAAATTCCGCGCGAAGGCGAACAGTATAGACGTATGTTTTGCATGCAAAATATATCGCTTTGCGGCCACGGGCCGACGGCCCGGAGAAATGGGAGGGAAACGCGGAAAAGGCCGGTACGGCATGCATCATTGAACCGAAGGAGGATTAGTAATGGAAATAGTCGTATGCGTGAAACAGGTGCCCGATACGACCGAGGTAAAGATCGACCCGGTTACCAACACGCTCGTCAGGCAGGGGGTGCCGAGCATCGTCAACCCCTTCGATAAGTTCGCCCTGGAGATCGGCCTGCAGCTGAAGGAGAAGCACGGCGGCCGGGTGACGGTGGTGAGCATGGGGCCGCCCCAGGCCAAGGACGCGTTGAAGGAGTGCCTGGCCATGGGCGCCGACGCGGCCATCCTGCTGAGCGACCGCGCTTTCGGCGGCGCCGATACGCTGGCGACGTCCTATACGCTGGCGGCCGCCGTCCGCAAGCTGGGCAACGTCGATCTGCTGCTGTGCGGCAAACAGGCCATCGACGGCGACACCGCCCAGGTGGGGCCCGAGATGGCCGAGCATCTGGGCTGGGCCCAGGTGACGTACGCCGCCGCCGTGGAGGTCGACGGCGACAGGGTGAAGGTCAACCGCGAGCAGGATGAGGGCTACGACGTGGTCACTTCCAGCCTGCCGGCGGTGGTGACGATCATCAAGACGGCCACCGAGCCCCGCTACCCGACGGTCAAAGGCACGATGAAGGCCAACCGGACGGAGATTCCGGTGTGGACGGCCGCCGACCTCGAGGTCGATGCCGACTGCCTGGGCCTGAACGGCTCGCCGACCAAGGTGAAGCGCATCTTCACGCCCCAGCGCCAGGTGCACGGGGAGATCATCGAAGGCGAGCCGCGGGAAGCGGCCGCCGCCCTGGTGGAAAAACTGCGGGAATTGAAGATCGTTTAAGGGAGGAGCAGGGATAATGGCTATCAATATAAAAAACGAAGACTGCGTAGGCTGCGGCGCGTGCGTGAGCACCTGCCCCTTCGGGGCCCTGGTGCTGGAGGACGGCAAGGCGAAGGTTACGGATGCCTGCACTTCGTGCGGCGCGTGCGTGGAGAGCTGTCCGGTGGGGGCCATCGCGGCCGACGCCCCGGCGGCGAAGGCGGCCGCGCCGGCGGACGCCAAGGGCGTGTGGGTGTTTATCGAGCAGCGGGCCGGCAAGATCCGCAATGTGTCGCTGGAACTGGTGGGCGAGGGCCGCAAGCTGGCCGACGAGCTCGGCCAGGAGCTGGCCGGGGTGGTCATCGGCGACGGCGTGGCCGGCCTGGCGAAGGAAGTGTTCGCCTGCGGCGCTGATAAGGTGTACCTGGTGGAGGACGCGCTGCTGAAGGACTACAATACCGACGGCTATGCCAAGGCATTTACGCAGTTGATCGAGAAATACCGCCCGGCGGTGATATTGCTGGGGGCGACGAACGACGGCCGCGACCTGGGGCCGCGGGTGGCGGCGCGGGTGAAGACCGGCCTGACGGCCGACTGCACCGGGCTGAGCATCGACCCCGAGACCAGGCTGGTGGCCTGGACCCGCCCGGCGTTCGGCGGCAATATCATGGCGACGATCTTTTGCCCCGACCGCCGGCCGCAGATGGGCACGGTGAGGCCGAAGGTGTTCAAGAAGCCGCAGCCCGATTACGCCAAGAGCGGCGAGCTTGTGAAGGAGAGCGTAGCCCTGGCGGCGGCCGACATCCGCACGCAGCTCGAGGATATCATCCACGTGACGGCGACGGCCGTCAATCTCGAGGACGCCGAGATCATCGTCTCCGGCGGCCGCGGCCTCGGCAACCCGGAAGGGTTCAAGCTCATCCAGGAATTGGCCGAGGCCCTGGGCGGGACGGTGGGCGCTTCCCGCGCCGCCGTGGACGCCGGCTGGAAGCCGTACCCGCACCAGGTGGGGCAGACAGGCAAAACGGTCGGCCCGAAGATCTATTTCGCCTGCGGCATTTCGGGCGCCATCCAGCATTTGGCCGGCATGCAGACTTCGGATATGATCGTGGCCATCAACAAGGACCCCGACGCGCCGATTTTCAAGGTGGCCCATTACGGCATCGTCGGCGATCTGTACGAGGTCATCCCGGCAATCGTCGCCAAGCTGAAGGAAGCAAAGTAGCAGCTTAGCCGCCGGGACCGCGGGACGGAAAGAAGGCCGCCGCCGGCCGGGTGGGCGGCGGCCTTGCGACGGGACACCCGTTGAAGCGATAAAAATCAGGCAGGGGAGAGTGGAACGGCATGGCTCTGCTGAACGGTGAACAGTACCGGGAATCGCTGCGGAAGATGCGCCCGAACGTGTACAAGTGGGGGGAACTGATCGCCGACGTGACGGCCCACCCCGCCACCCGGCTGCATGTGCAGTCGGTGGCCGATTCGTACGACGCCGCCTTCGATCCCGAGCGGTCCCCGGTGTTTACCGCCCAATCGCACCTGAGCGGGCAGACGGCCCACCGCTGGAACACGCTGCTGGACAGCGTGACGGCGGTGATGGGCAACGCGCGGATGAAACGGGCCCAGTACAACCGGACGGGCACCTGCCAGGGGGCGACGTGCGCCGGCTGGACGGGGCTCAACGTGCTGTGGGCCGTCACCTACGAGCTGGATAAGGACCTGGGCACCGGCTACCACGAACGGATCAAGAAGTATTTCCAGCATGTCGAGGACAACGGCCTGGCGCTGGCCGGGGCGATCACCGACGCGAAGGGCAATAGGGCCCAGAAGCCTTCGGAGCAGGTCAACAAGGACGCCAACCTCCACGTTAAGGAGGTCCGCCCCGACGGCATCGTCATCCGCGGCTACAAGGCCCAGATCTGCGGCGTGGCGGCCTGCCACGAGATCGTCGTCCTGCCGGGCAGCGGCTACGGCGAGAGCGAGAAGGATTTCTGCGTGGCCTGCGCCGTGCCCCGCGACGCGGCCGGGCTGACGGTGGTGGAGACGCGCCGGCCGAGCGACGCCCGCGACGAGGAGGAAGGCTGGGACGCGCCCAAGGCAGGCAATATCACCCAGGCGTTCCTGATTTTCGACGACGTGTTCGTGCCCAACGAGCGCGTGTTCCTCAACGGCGAATTCAAGTACACCGGCAAGCTGATCGGCTATTTCACGGCGATCTACCGCGCGGCCATCGGCGCCTGCGTCGCCGGCCAGGGGGACGTCATGTGCGGTGCGGCCATCAATATGGCCAGGGCGAACGGGCTGCCGCAGAAGGCGTTCCAGGATAAGCTCAACCAGATGGCGATCAACAACGAGGTGACGTACGCGGTCGGCCTCGGGGCGATGCTGGCCGGCAAGGGCCACCCTTCCGGGCTGTGGATCCCCGATATGCTGCTGGCCCATGTCAACAAGACCCAGGTCGCCAAGCTGCCGTACGAGACGAAGGTCATTTGCCAGGATATCAGCGGCGGCGTGGCCGAGACGGGCTGCTTCCCGTCGTACAAGGACTGCCGGTCGCCGCTGTACGGCGAGGAGCTCATGAAGGCGCTGGCCGCCGGCGCCGACGGCGAGACGCGGGCCAGGGCGGCCCGGTTGGTGGAGTGGCTGACGGTCGGCGGCGGCATCCCGGGGTGCATGCATGGCGGCGGTTCGCCGGACGGCGCCCGCCTGGTCGTCCGCGCCCTGGAGCCGTGGGAGAAGTTCGCCGCCGATGCCGCGCGGATCGCCGGCCTGGCGGCCGGGCCGGCCGAGCCGGCCGCCGCGAAAAAATAGCGTCCGGCAGGTCGAACGGAATGCAAGGGAGGAGCAATGAGATGGAGTTCATTCTTACTCCGGAACAAGAGGACATCCGCAAGATGGTGCGCGAGTTCGCGGCCAAGGCGATCGCGCCCACGGCGGCCGAACGGGACGAGCAGGAGATTTTCGCGCGCGAGATCTTCGACCAGATGGGCAAGCTGGGCCTCATGGGCCTGCCGTACCCCGAGGAGTACGGCGGCGCCGGCAGCGACTACGTGAGCTATGCCATCGCCGTGGAGGAAGTCTCCAAGGTGTGCGCCTCGACGGGCATCGGCCTGTCGGTGCATGTGTCGCTGTGCTCGGGGCCGATCTTCCTGTACGGCAACGAGGAGCAGAAACAGAAGTTCCTGCGCCCGCTGGCCGAAGGCACGAAGCTGGGCGCGTTCGGCCTCACCGAGCCCGACGCCGGCACGGACGCGGCCAACGGCGCGAGCACGGCGGTGAAGGACGGCGACAGTTATGTCCTGAACGGCACGAAGGTTTTCACCACCAACGGCGGCGAGGCGGAAATATATATCGTCTTCGCGGCGACCGACAAGGCGCTGGGGCCCAAAGGGATGAGCTGCTTCATCGTCGAGAAGGGCACGCCGGGGTTCACGTTCGGCAAGAAGGAGATCAAGATGGGCATCCGCGCGTCGGTGCAGCGCGAGCTGATTTTCGAGAACTGCCGGGTGCCGGCCGCCAATCTGCTGGGCAAGGCGGGCGACGGCTTCAAGATCGCGATGAGCGCCCTCGACAGCGGCCGCATCGGCGTGGCCGCGCAGGCGACCGGCATCGCCCAGGGCGCCCTGGACGAGGCGATCAAATACGCCAAGCAGCGCGTGCAGTTCGGCAAGCCGATCGCCACGTTCCAGGCGGTGAACTTCATGCTGGCCGACATGGCGACGAGGATCGAGGCGGCGCGGCTGCTGACCTACCAGGCGGCGTTCAGACGCGCGAAGGGCCTGCCGTACTCCAAGGAGGCGGCGATGGCGAAGCTGTTCGCGTCCGACGCGGCGATGGCGGTGACGACCGACGCGGTGCAGGTGTTCGGCGGCTACGGCTTCAGCCGCGAGTATCCGGTGGAGCGGCTGATGCGCGACGCGAAGATCACCCAGATCTACGAGGGCACCAACCAGGCGCAGCGCATGGTGATCGCCGGCAATATCCTGCGGTAGGGCGACGGCCTGATTCACGGCAATAAAAATTCCCGGGAAAAGTTCCCGGGAATTTTTGTCGTTACAGGGCGGCGAAGACGCTTTTCAGGACTTTGCGGAAGGCGGCAATCTCTTCGGCGCTGCAGCCGGCGGTCATCGTCCGCTCGACGCCGGCCATGATCCGGCGGATGGCCGCCTCCAGCTGGCGGGCCTTGTCGGTGAGGAAGATGCAGTAGCAGCGGCGGTCTTCGGGCGTGGCGGCCCGATTGACGAGCTCCAGCTTTTCGAGGCGGTCGATGAGGCCAGTGAGGGTGGAGTTGTCGAGGAAGATTTTTTTGCCGAGTTCGGTGATGGGGATGCCGTCGCCTCTGTAGAGGGTGTACAGCACCGTCATCTGGCCGGGGGTTATGCCCAGGTCGTTTTCGGCGAGGAGTTTTTTCGTGAACAGGTAGTGTTTCTGCTCGGCTTTGGCCAGCAGGACGCAGGTGCTGTCGAAGATATCGAGCATAGTCGTCACCCCAAAAAGAACTTTCCATCGTTCTTTTCTAGTCTAGGTCAGCCTGGTCCGGTTGTCAATAGCGAGAAAAACGCGGGCACGCACATAGGGCTTCTAGTAAACATAATATATAAAGCGAAGGAAGTCCGAAGGAGGTGCGACAATGAACGGGCGTGCCTGGAAGGTGCCGGTGTCGGCCGGCGTGGCGCTTTTCCTCGTCGTGTGGGTCAATGACCTCTTTGTCGCCCTGATCAGGGGCGCGGAGTTCGGTACGGTCGGGTACGCCGTCCACCTGGCGGCGTTCGCAGCGCTTGTCGCCTGGCTGGGGTCTTTGCGCTGCCAGCTTACGGCGGCGAACCGCCGGCTGGCAGTCAGCCGTCTGGCCTGGCGATGCGGGCCGTGCGCCATGGCCCTCGTCAGGCAGGGGCGGGTGCTCGAGACGTTCGGCGATAAAGCGCTGCTCGACCTGTGCGGCCTGGCTCCGGGGACGGAGCACGGGGCGCCGGCTGACGGGGCGAGGCTGGAGGAGTACTTCGGGATGGAGGGGACGGCACGGGTGGTCGAAAGGCGGCTGGTCCCGCTGACAGGGTACGAGGCCGGCGGCTATTCGGTCGAGCTCCTCTGCGAGGTGAGCGACAGGGTGCGGGAGGCGAACGCGCGGGAAGGCGAGTATGTGAAGATGCTCAAGATCCTGGTGAATATGTTCGAGATGAAAGATCCCTACAGTAACGGCCATTCGGAGGCGGTGAGCAATCTGGCCCACGACCTGGCGAAAACGCTGGGCCTGTCTGCGGGCGAGGTCGATACCGTCACCCGTGCCGCCCTGCTGCACGATATCGGCAAGATCATCATTCCGGCGGAGATCCTGAACAAGGGCGACCCGCTGACGGCGGCCGAATACGAGGCGGTGCAGGCGCATCCCGCGGTGGGAGCGGATATTCTCGCCACCCTCAGCATCTTCCGCGAGGAGGCGGTCATCGTCCGCCACCACCACGAGCGCTACGACGGCCGGGGCTACCCGGACGGCCTGCAGGGCGGGGAGATTCCCCTGGGGGCGCGGATCATCGCCGTGGCCGACGCGTTCGACGCGATGACGTCCGGACGGTCGCTGCGGGGGCGCCGCGAGGTGGGGGCCGCCCTGGCGGTACTCGCGGCCGAGAAGGGCGGGCAGTTCGATCCGGAGGTGGCGGCCGCGTTCGTGGAGTTGGTCAACGCCGGCCGGGAAGGCAAGGAAAAGGAGACGCGTTAGCGGATTTTTCGACAAAAATCTTGTTTTTGTGCAGGATTTTATTGGGAAAGCAGTGTAACTAATAGATATAACGGTTCCAGGGAGCTTTCAATGGAATCATGTCCCCCGCGAGGATGAAAAACCAAACGCGCAGGGCGAAGGGCAACGGGGCGGCGGCCGCCGCAATGGCGGCCGTTGCGCTGGCCGCGGCCGGCTACGCGGGGATAACGAATTTCTTGTTATTCCACGTTATTGCCGAAGGGATAACCGTCGCCATCGCTTTTGCCGTGGTCCTCATCGCTCTCAACAATTACCGGCATCTGCGCGACGGCCCCGTTCCCATCCTCGGCATCGCCTATGCTTTCGCCGGCTGTTTCGATGTCGCGCACATCCTCACCTACAACGGGATGGGGATTTTTCCCGACGCCGGGAGCGATCTGCCGGCCCAGTTGTCGATTATCGCCCGTTATCTGGATAGCACGGGCATGCTGGTGGCGGGGCTATCTTTCGCCATCGGCTGCCAGCCAGCCCGGGTGCTGGCCAATTACGCGGCGCTGTCGGCCGTGGCTGCCCTCGCCCTTTATCTGGGCGATTTTCCGGCCGCCTTCGTCGACGGCCAGGGGCCGACGCCGTTCGCGGTGTGCAGCGGATACGCCGTCTGCATTATCCTTGCCGCCGGCGCGGCGCTGATGATGAGGCACAGGGACCGGCTCCGGCCCGTCGTGTACCGGCAGTTGCTGGCCTTTTTCCTTTTTTCCGGCGCCGCGGAATTTTTGCTGACCTGGGATAAGGTCATTTGCGGTTGGGAGGGTGTGGCCGGCCATCTGCTGAAAGCGGCGGCGTTCTTTTTCCTGTACAGGGCGGTCGTGGCCACCAGCCTGCGCGAGCCCTACGAGCTGCTGGACGAGCGGACCAGGGCGCTGAACAAGTCGAGCCGGCGGCTGACGGAGATTCTGTCCAGCATCTCCGACGGCTTTTTCGTCCTCGACAACGACTGGCGGGTGGTATATGTCAACCCGGCCGCCGCAGGGCACGGTTTGCAAGTGGAGGGCCAGGCGGCGGACAAGAATGTCTTTGCGCTGTATCCCGATATGCAACCGTACCGGGAGCAGTTTATCAGGGCCAAGCGGGAGAATGCCGCCGTGCATTTCGAGGCGGCGTCGCCCGGTAAGGGCGGCTGGCTGGAGGTGCACGCTTATCCGTCGCCGGAGGGGTTGTCCGTCTATTTCCGGGACATAAGCGAGCACAAGCGGTATGAGGCGGAGCTGGCGAGACTGGACAGGCTGAATATGGTGGGCGAGCTGGCGGCCGGCATCGGCCACGAGATCAGGAACCCGCTGACGACGGTGCGGGGCTATCTGCAGCTGTTCCAGAAGCGGGAGAAGTACGCCGAGCACCGCGAGCAGTTCGCTACGATGATCGAGGAGCTCGACCGGGCCAACACGATCATCAGCGAATACCTGGCGCTCGCCAGGACGAGGGTGGCCGCGCCGGTGCGCGGCAATCTCAACGGCGTCCTGAAGGCGCTGTATCCGCTGCTCCAGGCCGACGCCCTGCGGGCCGGGCATACGCTGGAGGTGGCGATGGGCGATATTCCGGTCGGGTATATCGACGAGCGGGAACTGCGGCAGCTCGTGCTCAATCTGGCGCGGAACGGCCTGGAGGCGATGCAGGCGGGCGGGAAGCTGACGATCAGGACTTATCGCGACAACAACGGCGAGGTCGTGTTGTCCGTCAGCGATACCGGCACCGGCATACCCCGGCAGGTGCTCGACAGGCTGGGGACGCCGTTTCTGACGACGAAGGAGAACGGAACGGGGCTGGGGCTGGCGGTCTGCTACCGGATAGCGGCGCGACACGGGGCGAGGATCGAGGTGGACACCTCGCCGGCCGGGACGACGTTTACGCTGCGGTTCATGGTCGGCGATACCGTCGACTGCGAGACGGAGACTGCGCCGGCAAACTGAAAAGGAGAAGAAATTTTCCGCCGGCAAACGCCGCGCAAGTGCGAAGTAGTATATAATGGAAATGGACGCCAAGCCTTTGTCCGCTATGTCCGGACAAGCCCGTGCGGATGGCGGGCGGGCGTCGGTTTAGGAACTAACATGAGGAGGGACGCACGGTGAAAACGTACAAAATCGCGGTGCTGCCGGGTGATTGCGTCGGGAAGGAAGTGATACCCGAGGGGGTCAAGGCGCTGCAAGAGGCCAGCAGGGCCGACGGATCGTTCAAGCTGGTTACGGAAGAGTTTCCCTGGGGATCGGAGTTTTACCTCAAATACGGCCAGATGATGCCTGACGACGCTCTGGACGTTTTAAAAAGTTTCGATGCGATCTATCTCGGCGCGATCGGCCATCCGAGCGTGCCGGATCATATCGGCGTGGGGCAGGTCATCTTCAAGATCAGGCAGGGTTTCAACCAGTATATCAATCTGCGGCCGATAAAGCTGCTGCCCGGGGTGGAATGCCCGCTGAAGAATAAGACGGCGGCCGATGTCGACATGCTCTTCATCCGCGAGAACACGGAAGGCGAGTATGGCAATATCGGCGGGTCCTTTATGGCCGGGACGCCGCGGGAAACCGTGCTGCAGACGAATATATTCACCCGCTACGGCACCGAGCGGGCGATGCGTTACGCGTTCGAGCAGGCCGGCAAGCGGACGGGCAAGCTGACGAGCGTCACCAAGTCCAACGCGCTGAAGCATTCGATGGTGTTTTGGGATGAGGTGTTCGCGGCGCTGGCGAAAGAGTATCCGCAGATCGCGACGCGCAAGGTCCTGGTGGATGCGATGGCGATGTTTATGGTGCTTAAGCCGGAGCAATTCGACGTTGTCGTGGCGTCCAACCTGTTCGGCGATATTCTCACGGATTTGGGCGCGGCTTTGCAGGGGGGGATGGGATTTTCCCCAGGCGGGAATATCAACCCGGAGAAGGAATATCCCTCGATGTTCGAGCCGATCCACGGGTCGGCGCCGGATATCGCCGGCAAGGGGATCGCGAACCCGATCGCGACGGTCTGGGCCGGGGTGATGATGCTCGAGCATTTTGGCGAAACGAGTGCCGCCGGCCGCCTGATGAAGGCCATCGAGGAGGTGTGCGCGGAAGGCGCCGTCAAGACGGCCGATATGGGCGGCCAGAGTTCCACGCGCGAGATGGGCGACGCTATCGCCAAAAAGATCCGCTAGCACGGAAGGTCAAAACCACAGCCATTGGGCTGTGGTTTTCGATTGTGCGGCGATCGCCGCGTTTTGGACCGGCGCGGTCAGTTTTACAGTGAATACTGCTTCGCGTAGCGGACACAAGCGGATATAATTTAAAGGGATGCCGGGGGCATCCCTTTTCACGGGGCTATAGTGTTTTCAGCCAGGCTTCCAGTTTGGCCATGATTTCCTCGCGGGCTTCGTTGACGCAGTCGCCGTACCATTCCTGGCCGGTGTCGGCGTCGAACCAGGTGTCTTTGCTGGCGAAGATGCTGGTGGGGAAAAGTTTTTCCTGGGCGGCGGCGCGGACGCCGTCGAGCATGCTTTGCCTGATGGTCCTGTGGGCTGCCGGGCTGCCGGCCCGCATGGTGGTTTCCACGACGGGGCCGCTTTCGCCGGCGCTGATGTCGATGTGGCCGATGAGTTTGCCCTGCCGGGCCGCGGCGGCGACGGCTTCGCGGGCGAGGGCCGCGGCGGCGAGCCGGTCGATGCCGTCGTCGGCGACCGTCACTTTGACGTTGCCGATGATGAGCTTATACATCAGTGCACCTCCTCACAGGAGATTTTATGTCCGCCGGCGGCATAATAGAACGACCCTGCGGCAGGGGCGGCGCGGAAGTTGACTTTTGGGACTTTGGTACTATATAATGGTATTTGACAATCCTGCGAAGCAGGCTAGTAAGCCGAAGCCGCGCCAAGAAAGTCGGGGGCGATGCGAGCCGATCGCGGCCGGCCGAACCCGCTGCGAGGAGCGGCCGTGAAACGGGCAGTAGCGGCCGACGCTCGACCAGGCGTTACCGGGTCGCGAGTGGACGGCATGGGGCCGGCAAACAGGGTGGTACCGCGGGAGTAACCCGTCCCTGGCGAATGCAGCCGGGGTTTTTTGGTTAAAGAGCGCTATGGGGAGGACAAGCATGAAAGAAAGGTACGTGGCAAACGAAATCGAGGCCAAATGGCAGGGGGTCTGGGCCGAGCGGAGCGCCTTCCGCACGGAGATCAACCGCCAGAAGCCGGAATATTACGTGCTGGAGATGTTCCCGTACCCGTCCGGCAACCTCCACATGGGGCACGTCCGCAACTACTCTATCGGCGACGTCGTTGCCAGGTTCAAGAAGATGCAGGGCTACAATGTGCTGCATCCCATGGGCTGGGACGCTTTCGGCATGCCGGCCGAGAACGCGGCGATCAAGCATGGCATCCATCCGGCGAAGTGGACGGCGGACAATATCGCCAATATGCGCCGCCAGCAGCAGCAGATGGGTCTGTCGTACGACTGGGACCGCGAGGTCACGACCTGCAACCCGGATTATTACAAGTGGACGGAATGGCTGTTCCTGCAGTTTTACGATATGGGGCTGGCCTATAAGAAGAAGGCAGCCGTGAACTGGTGCGACGAGTGCAACACGGTGCTGGCCAACGAGCAGGTGGAGGACGGGCGCTGTTGGCGCTGCGATTCGCCGGTGGTCAAGAAGGAGCTGGAGCAGTGGTTCCTGAAGATCACCCAGTACGCCGACCGGCTGCTGACCGACCTCGGCGAGCTCAAGGGCTGGCCGGAGCGGGTCAAGATCATGCAGGAGAACTGGATCGGCCGCAGTGTCGGCGCCGAGTTCAGTTTCGACGCGCCGTCGATCGGCGAGAAGATCGATGTTTATACGACCCGCCATGATACGATTTTCGGCGTGACGTACGTCGTCCTGGCCCCCGAGCACCCTTATGTGGCCAAGCTGACGGCCGGCCGGCCGGAGGAGGCGGCGGTCCGCGCTTTCGTGGAGCGGGTGCGCAGCCTGAGCGAGATCAACCGCACGTCGACCGAGACGGAAAAAGAGGGCATCTTCACCGGGGCGTACGCCGTGCATCCGATAACCGGCGAGCAGGTGCCCGTGTGGGTGGCCAATTATGTGCTGATGGAATACGGCACAGGCGCGGTCATGGGCGTGCCGGCCCACGACCAGCGCGACTGGGAGTTCGCCAAGAAGTATAACCTGCCCATCCGCCAGGTAATCGCGCCGCCGGGCAAGGACGCGGCGCCGTTCGCCGCCTGGACGGCCGCCTACGACGGCCCCGGTTTCATGGTCAATTCCGGGGAGTTCGACGGCCTGGCGAGCGAGGCCGGCAAGGAGAAGGTCGCCGACTGGCTGGAGGCGCGCAAGCTCGGCAAGCGCCGCGTGACTTACCGCCTGCGCGACTGGCTGATTTCGCGCCAGCGCTACTGGGGCGCGCCCATCCCGATCATTTATTGCGACAAGTGCGGTACGGTGCCGGTGCCGAAGAGCGACCTGCCCGTACTGCTGCCCGCGAATGTCCGCTTCGACGGCGGGACGGTTTCGCCGCTGGCCGAGGTGGAGGAGTTCATCAACTGCACCTGCCCGAAGTGCGGCGGCAAGGCCCGGCGGGAGACGGACACGATGGATACTTTCATTTGTTCGTCGTGGTATTATTTCCGCTATACCGACGCCAGGAATGCCAACGAGCCGTTCGATACGGCCAAGGTCAATTACTGGTCGCCGGTGGACCAGTATATCGGCGGCATCGAGCACGCCATCCTGCATCTGCTGTACTCGCGCTTTTTCACCAAGGTGCTGAAGGACGCCGGTTTGCTGAACGTAAACGAGCCGTTCAAGAATTTGCTGACCCAGGGCATGGTCATCAAGGACGGCGCCAAGATGTCGAAGTCGAAGGGCAACGTGGTGTCGCCGGAGGAGATCATCGCCAAGTACGGGGCGGATACCGCCCGCCTGTTCATCCTTTTCGCTTCGCCGCCCGAACGTGATCTGGAGTGGAGCGACCAGGGCGTGGAGGGAGCCTCGCGGTTCCTGAGCAGGCTGTGGCGCATCGTCGGCCACTACGCGCCGGTCGTCAAGGCGGGCGAGGCCAAGTACGACCCGGCCGCTTTGGGCAAGGAGGAGAAGGAGCTCCGCCGCGTGCTGCACGCGACGGTTAAGAAGGTAACCGAGGACGTGGGCGACCGCTTCAACTTCAACACGGCCATCAGTGCGATCATGGAGCTTGTCAACGCTTTGTACCTGTTCCGCGAGCAGGTGGCCGCGCCTGCGCCCGGCCTGATCCGCGAGGCGGTGGCCGAGCTCTTGAAGCTGCTGGCCCCGTTCGCGCCCCATATCACCGAGGAGCTGTGGAACGAGACGGTCGCGGCCGGCAGTGTCCACGACCAGACCTGGCCGACGTACGACCCGGAGGCGATCAAGGTCGCGGAGAGCGAGATCGTGCTGCAGATCAACGGCAAGGTGCGCGACAAGATTGTCGTGCCGGTGGGGCTGACCGCCAAAGAGCTGGAGGCCAAGGCCTTCGAGCAGGAGAAGGTGAAGGCCCTGACCGCCGGGAAGAAGGTGCTGAAGGTGGTCTGCGTGCCGCAGAGGCTGGTCAATATCGTGGTAAAGGACTGAATAAACGGCGCCTGTCTTCGACAGGCGCCAAATAATTTTTGCCGGTTTGCTTGTAGGAAGAGTGAATTTGGTGGCGAAATATACAGCAAGAAGTAAGTGGAGGGTGTCATGGGCGGATTGAAGAGGCACTGGCTGATAATCCTGGCTCTGGCGGCCGTGATCGTCGCCGGCAGTTTTTTCTATGACCACTGGCGGAATACGGCGGTGGTGGAGAAGGCGTCCAGCGTGGTGCCGGTGCCGCCGGGCGCGGTCCAGGGCGGCCAGCCGATCGTGTATGTGAGCGGCGCGGTGAATAAGCCCGGTGTGTACAGGGTCGGCCCGGAAAGCCGCGTGATCGATGCCGTCAATGCTGCCGGCGGCCTTGCCCCCGGGGCGGACGCCAACCGGGTCAACCTGGCCCAGCTTGTCAAGGACGGCATGCAGATAACCGTGCCTCTGAGCGCGGAGTCGGGACCCGCCGCGGCGGCCAGCGCCGCCGACAAGGTGAGCATCAACGCGGCCGACAAGAGCGAGCTGGAGAAGCTGCCAGGCATCGGCCCCGTTTTGGCCCAGCGGATCGTGGATTTCCGCCGGACGAAGGGCCCCTTCCGCGATGTGGCCGAACTGAAGAAGGTGCCCGGCGTCGGCGACAGCGTCTTCAACAGGATCAAGGACAAGATTTCTTTGTAGGGCAGGCATGGAGGGCCGACTTTTCGGCCCTTTTTGCGTTATATGGAGGATTTTGCCAGATGAAAGGGAAATAGGGGAATATACTGGGGTAAGTATGTGGCGGGTGGCTGATGGCTATGCCGGGAACTCTACCTTTGCTGGCGGCGGCGTTCGCCGCCGGCGTCTGGGCGGCCGGCCTGGCGAGCGTGCCGGCGGCGGTGCTGGGCGCGCTGGCGGCGGCGCTGTTTGCGGCCGGCCTGGTGATGGTGCGGCGGGAGGCGCGGTCGGTAGCGGCCGTTGCCGCCGCGCTGTTTTTTGTTGCCGGCATGATCCGCTGCGGCCATGCTACGGTCGCCGACCCTTACGACGTGAGCCGCTTCGCCGGCCAGACGGTGGTGGTGCACGGTACGGTGGCCGACCTGCCGCGGTGGGAGGATGTTGACCACGAGACGGTCAGGGTGAGGTATGTGGTGGCCGCGAATGCGGCGGAGGCCGGCGGGGTGCGCCTGCCGGCAAAAGGCGGGGTGGCGGTGAGCCTGCGCCAGCCGCACACGGCGCCGGTGGCTGCTTATGGGGACAAGGTGGCCGTCCGCGGCCGGATGGCCGCTCTGCATGGCTACAATAATCCCGGCCAGGCCGATATGGTCGCGGCTTACCGGTTGGCGGGCGTGACCGCCAGGCTGGCGGCCGGGGCGGAGGATTTCCGCGCCGCGCCGGGCGAGAGCCGTTCCGCGGCCGCGGCTCTGGCCGCGTGGCGGCAGAAGATGACCGGCCTCATCCGCGCGACGATGGCTCCCGGCGACGCGGCGGTGGTTAACGGGGTGCTGTTTGGCGGCTACGCTGGATAAAAGAAATTAGCATATTTACTGAGAATTATCGTATTTACTGATGATTAACATATTTACTGAAGTTCCACATTTTAGGAGGTGTTTTTAATTGTTTTATCGAAAAGGAGAAAAGATTGTCTGAATTAGGCAATGGAGGGAACAATCATTGAATGATGGCGTTATTAACGAAGTGAAACCAGGTGTTTTCTGCGTTCACCTAGCGAAAGCCCTGTATGAGCGTGAAGCAGTCTTTGCGGCGGCATATAAGTTCCGTGAAGATTTTTTCATACGCATAGAGCCTGTCGAAGAGACACATGTCGGGATTTGGTTCGAAGTAAAGCGTGGGCAAGCGATTAACGAGATGAGGGATGGTCTCGGAGAATTTTGCAACGAAGTCTTGGACCAGCAAGTAAGGATGGACTTGGACAAGCGCTTTGGCCATCTTCGGGAGGCTATTTATGAGCAAGCGTTCCGTCCCATAAACGGCAGGGGCTGATTCTGATGCTGCATGAGGACGTGCAATTGCTCCCCTTTACTTATCGAGTGATGCCGCAAGGATTCCTCGTTGTCAACCAGGCTGGTGAATACCTGTGGCTCTCCCGTAGTGACTTCGACCGGCTGCTTTCAGGCAACAGAGAGAGGATGGGAGAGCTTTACTACCGTTTCAAGGGCAAGCACCTCGTGGTCGACGACGACGATGAAGAACTAGCCGTTGAAATGCTGGCGACGAAGTTGAGGACGAGGAAAGGATATCTGAAGGCGTTCACAAGTTTGCACATGATTGTCGCCACTCTTAGGTGCAACTTTCGCTGCGATTATTGTCACGCGTCAAGCTCCGACCGGGACAGGGCCGATACGGACATGAGCTGGGACACGGCGAAGCACGTAGTCAACCTTATATTCGAGTCTCCGTCGCCAGCCATCAAGATTGAGTTCCAAGGCGGCGAGCCACTGCTGAACTGGGACCTGGTGGAAGAAACGATTCGATACGCCGAAGTCGTCAACCGATTTGCCGGAAGGAACCTTGAATTCGTCATATGCACCAATTTGACCATGGTTACACCGGAAATGCTGACCTTTTGCAAAAAGCACAGAGTTTCTCTGTCCACTTCGCTGGACGGGCCGGGACAGCTTCACGACCTGCACAGGAAGCGCCGAGACGGCGGCAGCGGATATGAAACGTTCAGAAAAAAACTGGACTTGACGCGAGAATATTTGGGCCAAGACGGCTGCTCGGCCTTGCTTACCGTCACCCGGGACCATCTGAACAGACTGCCAGAAGTCGTAGACCATTACGCCGAACTGGGGTTCAACGGGGTTTTCCTCCGGTCCCTGAACCCATACGGATACGCAGCGGCAAACCTAAACGACCTAGGTTATTCGCCGGGGGAATTCCTCGTGGCGTACAAGACAGCACTGGATTACATAATTGACATGAACTTCAGAGGCACGCCGTTCGTCGAATATTACGCCGCCCTTATGCTTCAGAGGATATTGACCCCTTTCGCTACCGGATTCGTCGACCTGCAGTCGCCGAGCGGCGCAGGCATCAGCGGCGTGATTTACGATTACAACGGAGACGTCTATCCCGCCGACGAGGCACGGATGCTCGCCAGAACGGGCGACAGAAAGTTCTGCATGGGAAACGTTCTGGACAACTCCTACGAGGAGCTTTTTCACGGAAGGCTGGTCCAGGACTTGGTCCACAAGAGCTGCGTTGAAGTCATGCCCGGGTGCGCGACCTGCGCGTATCAGATATACTGCGGCGCCGACCCCGTCAGGTATTACGCGGAGTCGGGCGACGTTACCGGCAGCCGGCCTGACAGCGGGTTCTGCCAGAAAAACAAAGGCATTATCGACCATATCTTTGAGCTCCTTCTACGCAACGACAACCGACTAAACAACCTTTTCTGGGCCTGGATTACGTCGCGCAACCTCAAGGATATGGAGCTATGAAGACGTTAAGGGGAACACCGTCCAGCATAAGCACCCCCGTCCTCGGAAGGGCGAAGGTCAATTTGTCGGCGGCGCCGTGGGCCCGCGACTCGATACTGGTTTCGGACAAGCCGCCGTCCACTTGGAGGGGTTTCGCGGGATTCCTCGGTGTCGGGGCGCCCAGCGTGGCAGGCAGGATTCCGTCGGTGACCGGAATCCCCGAAAGCGAGGCCGCAGCCGTCAAGGACGGCGACATCATAAGCCTTATGCCCGACGGAACGGTCCAAGTGCTTTGGGAGGCGGCTTCCCGGGACAACGTCCTCTTCACGACCGACTTCTGCAATTCGAAATGCATAATGTGCCCGCAAGTCAGCGACGAACCGTGCCACCACTACGAGACCGCAATGAGGATTCTCGACTTGGCCGGGAAATCCCAGGTCGAACACATAGGTATAACCGGAGGAGAGCCGACCTTGGACGCGAATCGTCTGTCGGAACTTCTCACGGTCTGCGCCAAGCGGTTTCCACAGGCTGACGTGTCGCTCCTGACGAACGGGAGGCGGCTTTCGGACTTCGACCTCGCCCTGTGCTTGTCCCGCGCCCACAGGCGAATGGTGACGTGCATACCGCTCTATGCGGACAACGACGTCCAGCACGACGAAATAGTCGGGGCGCGAGGCGGTTTCAAGGAGACCATACTGGGTTTGCACAATCTCGCTCGATTGCGCCAGCCGGTGGAAATAAGGGTGGTTTTACTGCGCCAAAACTATCGGTGTCTTCCGAACCTGGCGGAATTCATCTACATGAACCTGCCCTTTGCGTGCCACGTGGCGCTAATGGGAATGGAGACCTCCGGGTTTGCCGCCGAGAACCTTGAGCGGGTCTGGGTCGACCCAGAGGACTACCGGGACTCGCTTGAGGAGAGCGTAAGAATTCTTCACCAGAGGGCCATGAACGTTTCAGTATACAATCTACCGCACTGCCTTTTGCCTAAATCATTGTGGCGTTTCTCGCGAGACAGCATTTCCACCTGGAAGAAGACTTACCTACCTACGTGCGGCACGTGCCAGGCCAAAGGGAATTGCGCCGGGTTGTTCGGAACAGCGGCGCGACAGAGTTCGAACATCGTGCCAATAACAATTGCCTACGATTAACGGGGAGCAACGGAAGGCATGGAATGAGGAGGGTGCTTGATGAAGGGGTGGCAACGGTACCTGTCGTACGCAGGCGTTACTTTTTGGTGGTTAATGTCCCAGGCCGGCCTCGTTTCCGCGCAGCAGTTCGAAGCGAAGCCCCCAAAAGTTTCTGAAAGCGGCAAGGATTCCCTCCGCAATAGTCCGTTGTATCTGGTCCCATCCTGGGCCGCTCCCGACTTGGCCCGGATAGGTGGCGACGCGGACAATTTCGAACAGTACAGGCACTATTCTCACCGCTCGCACAGCTCTCACCGTTCCCACAATTCCCACTCGTCGCACTATTCCGCGGCGTCAAGCCCCGGCACGGGTTACAGTTCATCCGGCGCAGTCGGCGACCTGATGGACATTCGAGCCGCGCAGAGAAAGCTGAACGACCTAGGGTACGATTCCGGAACGGCCGACGGCATCAAGGGCGGGCAAACCGTGGCGGCAATAAAGAAATTCCAGGAAGATTACGGCTTGGCCGTAGACGGGATTATCGGAAGCGAGACAAAAAAACGTCTGGAGTCATTCAGCCTGTCCGACATCCAACGGAAACTGAAGGACTTGGGATACGAGTGCGACGCATTGGGAACACGGGACGAGAAGACGGTGACCGCCGTCCAGAGCTTTCAATCTAGCTTCGGACTCGATGGCGACGGAACAGTCAATCTTGCGACCAAACAAAAGCTTGACTCGATGAACCTTCTCGAAATCCAGAAAAAACTCAGGCTGCTCCGTTACAACGTAGACCCCACAGGGGTTCGTGATGTAAAAACGATTAAAGCCATCAAGGATTTCCAGCAAGCGTCCGGTTTGCCGGCCAACGGAACAATCGACGAAAAGACGTTGTCGGCTTTAGGGATGTAAGTCAGAGCAGCGATAACGAACCAAATGCGACAGCATGATTAAAGACCGCCCCCAAGAGGGCGGTCTTCGGCATTGGAATTCGCAGTCGAGAAATTCCGAGAATACCTGATGTCCGGACTGCCTTTCTCCCAGACCTCCTGCCCGATATCGGCCACCGCTTCGCCACTTGCGCGTACGCCTAAGACAATACAATGGACTTTATAGGGCCGAGCTGGGTTTGGCCGTTTGTTCGGCTATGTACGCGGCGCGATAAGCCTCTTTAAGGCGTTCGTACTCGGCGAGCGCTTCTTCAAGAGGCAATCCTTTGCCGTCTCTCATGTCCCGCTCGCTTTCCCACAATGCCTTATAGAAGTCGGCATTCGCGGCCGCCTTTTCCAACTCCTCGAAAACTTTGTAGTCAACGATGACATGCGTAGAGGTGCCGTTTTTGGTCATAACGACGACGGTGTCCTTGTCGCAACCGGTTTCGAGGGAATCCGTATCGTCGCGGGTGTCGGGTCGTTGCTTCCTGGCTTGCAAGTGTGTCGCTCCTTTCCCAGAGCATCTTTCTGGTATAAGTTTAATACGAAGGCCGTAAAATGGCAACGGAGTGGTCTGGTCGTTCTGCCTCTCCTTGCATTGAAAGTATTTTTCACTTTGTTTTTGCCAAGAACGGGTCGAAGTCCTCCCCAAGATGCCTCTCTGTTAACAATTACAAGAAATTGAAGGAAATGTGTCTTGGTCTGTCGAACCCCGCTGTGGGGTGATATCATGGGGAAATGGTCAGAACAGCTCAAGGACTACCCAATCCAGCCGGTTATCGACGATATAAGGAAGAGCCTTGCCGGCATTGACGAACAAGGTCTTTCCTCTTCATCAGTCATTGAGGACATCGAACGTGTGCGTCAGGTGGTTGAACTTCTTGAACAACGCTTGGAAAACATCGACCTCGCAGTTAACTCGACGATAACGCTGAAGAATATCTTAGATTTCCTGACCAATGTCAAGGCGAACCTTCAAAATTTCCATGCGAACTCAAATATTCAAGAGTTTGCTTTCATCAACCAGCACCTTGACTCGCTACTGCGGGAACTATCCCTCTTAGTCGTTCCCCAGACCGTCGCCGACATCACCGGCATAAGGGAGGCGACACGTTCCCTACGCGTGTCTGCAAAGCGGAGCATCCAGGTCTTGGAGGCTTCCCGCGACAGGTTGCAACAGGATTTGTTATCTGCTTCCGACAAGATTCACGAGCTCGTCAAGGTCGTCGACCAGCAGAAGGCGCGTCTTGACAACGCCATCGCTCAATACCAGGAGCAATTTCTTAAAGCCGAGTCATCTAGGGCAGAGGCCGCCAACGTCGCTGAGACAAAGAGAAGGGAGGAGTTCACCAAGGCCATCCAGGCAGTGGCGGCGGAAGTGAAGCAATCAACCACCGACTTCTCTATACAGTTCACCGAACTTGCTGAAAAACTTCAATATGAAGCCGACAACAAGGAGAAAGTCCTTGTTTCTAAGACTGACAGCACTATCCAGAAAATACAAGAACTTCGGCAACACGCCGAAGAACTCGTGCACATCATCGGCAACACCGGTATGATGGCGGGCTACCAGAAAGCGGCTAACAGCGCCCAGTTTGCTGCCAGGGTCTGGCAGGTGGTCGCTGTATTGTCTTTCATTTCCTTATCCGCGTTCGCGATATACGCCTTCCTTTACACCGTAGATTCTGCGTTCACTTGGGCAAAGTTCGCCGCGAGAGTGTTCGTCGCGTCCACCTTCGCCATACTTGGCGCCTACGCAGCCAAGCAGGCGGAGCGGAACGAGGCGTTCGCCACAGAGACCAGGCGGAAGGAGCTGGAACTCGCCTCCCTCAATCCATACCTCGCCGAGTTGGACAAGGAGATAGGGGACCGGCTCAAGGAGAAAATGGCGGAAAAGTTCTTCGGGAACGGAACAACCGATAAACCTGTCGACGAAGGCAAGGAATCGCCGACGAACTCAGCCGAAACCATGAAGGAGTTGGTCGGGCTTATACGGGACCTGACGAAAAAACAGGAATAACACAAAAGCGCCGCCACTCCTAATGTGGCGGCGCTAACTGTCTTTTATATACTGCTTTGTGAATTCTACGCTTCTGGTGACCATCTCTATAAAAATTGAGAGTTAAGAATACCGACATAAACCGAATAGTGGTTGTATTGAGCGCCCAGCTCAAATTTGAAAAAAGCGGTTATCCTTATCGTGATTTCCTGACGACCGTAATCTTAAACTATCGCCTATGCGGGTTTCGATAACTGGGGAACACATCTTTTTCGTATTGTAATATTTAGTATTTGTTGACAAAAAATATAAAAAGGTGCAGGACTTCGTTCATTACTGGAGAACTTTGTAATATAAATATTAGACAGTCGCAGCAATAAGACACGGCAACGGAAAACGTTGGCCGTGTTTTGTTTTGCGGAGGAGGAGAATCAATGTTTAAATATGTACCTGTGCTAAGGTTCCGGGACCAAGAAAGGACGGCTTTGAAAACTGTTAAACTGAGCGATAAGACCTTGCCGCTGGTCGAAATTATTGCCAGCAAATCAAGAGAGAACACCAACAAGTCATTCACCGAGTGTTATGAGCCGGAACTCAAGGAAATTGGACGGCCATTGATGATTGACATTCCCACATATATTACTGGCGCCGCAAGCGGCAAGGCAAGAATCAAGGATTTCCTGACGGCCACTCAACGGGATTTTTCGCTACGAGTCAAGTACCTCAAGGAACTGAAGGGCATTCCCGACCTTATCCCCGTTGTTACCTACGCGCCATCAATCCATTACACCCAACGCACAAAGGAGAACACACCAATACGGACGCAAGTCCAAGCGTTGCGAGCCGAATTTCCTAAGTTGGCTTTCAGGCTGTTCCCAACAGGGTTAAGTACGGCGCTAAACGAGGTGAAACATGTTGCAGCAGGTGGCGATATTATTATGCTTGACATTGACCGGGGTAGCCACGACAATGTCAACTACAAGAAGAACAGTTATCCGGCACTGCAAAAGGTTGCTTCCGACGCACATTGCCAGACTGTCCTCATTCGGGCCGCTATCAATGATGAACTGATGAATTCGGAGCTTCCCCATGACGAACCGATTGACAACTTCGACAATTCTTTGCTTCAGGAATATACAGGTCTTGGGTTCGGTGCTTTTGGCGATTACGCCGGCCTGAAGAACGACCGCATTACGCGCGGCGGCAAAGGCACCCCTGGGTTTGTGTTCTACCATTGGGATAGCAATCAATATATTGGTTTCCGGGGCAATGACAAAGACATGAATCACTACTATACCGTGATACTCCCCAGTGTCCTGAATTCCAGATTTTTCAACGATTACTCGGCTAAGCACAAACAAGAATGCCCCGCATGCAGGATACTTATTGAGCTTGGCAAGCATGCGGAGCTGTTCAAAAGTCATGCGAAGTGGAAAGGGCTTGCGGTCATGCACTATCTTCACACGCTGGAGCAGTTTTTGTAATACACCCATTTGGGGTCCGACGGCACCATGAAAAACATTTGGGCGTCGATAGGTTGAATGTCATTAATGACTTTTTGAAGGTACGCCCATCGTCTGGAGAACTTGTGCTTCAAGGCGAGCTTGAAAAATTCGTTCATGTCGTCTGCGCCGAGCATTTCAATTAGGAGAGGCTCCCGTTCAGCGCGGGTCGCTGGCAAATTCCTTATACCGATTTTTTTAAGAATGAAAGCAATGTCTTGGGACGTCAGATTCCGAATCTGAGCACGCATATCGATGAAAGGGTTCATGACCGCAGGCTTTATCTCCTCGGTCCTGAACCTTTCTTTTTTCAACTCGTATCGAATAAGACCGCAATGCGATGGGATTATGGCTAGAGCATCGGCTTCATGCTCAGGCACCGTAACTACGAATACATATTCCATGACCCGAGAATAATCCTCAAGCTGTTTCGTCAACTTGGTCAGACTGTCGAACTCGGTCTTTATCTCGTAGGCATAGGAATGCCCGTTAACTCTGCCCAAATCGAGGCGGCTAGAGTCAATTGTCATCTCAAAAAGAGTTGTGTCACGTTTGACTCCCATGAACGATTTCGCTATATGATATTTGACCACACGCTCGCTCGGGTAGTACTTCATGAGCAGAGCATTGGCAACCTCGTGGCCAACAAAGTGGTCTTTCATACGGTCGAGAACCGGAATGACCTCTTCGGGCGCGCAATCGACTATGACCTGCCAAACACCATAATCATCAAGTTGCGAGTTGTAGGCGTAGTTAACCGCCTTTGCCATTTCCTCCAGTCTATGGGGCGGAACACGGTGTTCCAGTTCGCAGATTGAGGATTGCACGTCTTCACCTCCCGGTGATAGTTCACGAGTTTGCAGTTTCATAATATGTGGATTTCTCTGGCAAGTCAACGATACGTCAGTTCGGCGACTCGCTGTTCGGAGCAATATCATTTATGGATGGCGCTTCCATGGCACTATTTTTGCCCTGAGCTGAAAATTCCTTGAGAAGGCTCATCTCTTCATCGCCGTAAAATATTCGGTCAACCATCCGTTTGTTGCGTCTGAGCCCCCTTAGATAAACGGTGAATTCAGGGTTGCCAAGGAGATTCTTCATGAATTCCTCGACGATGAATTCCTCTGAATAGCTGGAAAACTTGGCGTACTGTTCAATGATACAAAGGGTCTGGTCGGAAATCGTCCAGCCGACTTTGGATGGCTTTCTGGGTTTCAAGTATTTCATTTGTCCCTCCAAATGACAAACAAATTGGCTATAAATATTCTGCATATTTACAGTAATTTATATAAGTATTTAGTTCAATAATTTAATAACATTATCCTGCCATTTTTAATGACAATTTATAAAATTTTGTGTAAACTATTGGATTTACAAGTATTTATCTTGATTGTCATTTGAAAGAGAAATCACGACAAAATTTTCAATGTTTTTCATAGCCTAACTTTATACCGAACGTCATTCCTCCAACAGGGTTGCTTTGCATATAATTCTCAAACTTTGGCGCTAGATTTTTCGTCCTCTTCGATGGCAAGATTTGAAATACCGTAGCGAAACGGATATCCTTACCGTGATTCCCCGATTCGACTGCGGAACATGCGGCCGGCGGGTGGAAAAGGGAGGGACATGGACATGAGACGCAACGCTTGGATGCAAAGCCTGATTGAAATGCTTCTGGAGCAAGCGGAATGGTGCGACGAAGCCTGTGGCAAAGTCGATAATCCGATAACTGAAGCTTCCTCGGAAATGGCGGTGGCGTTGATACGAAGCTCGGCTACCGCCAAGACCATCGCCGCTCATTTGCAGGGAATGCTGGCCAGCAGGAAGGGTCTGACCTACGAACTGGGGGTCATGATGTTCTGGGCAAGAAACCCAATAATCAGGGCCAGCCTTGGCCCATACGACGTGAAAGGTAATTGGGAGGCGCTCATATCAGCGGCCGGGATTGGCCCCGATGAAATGCGGGCCGGTTTCGCAGACGAAGCCCGGAGGCTGGGGTACTCTAGCGAGAACGCCGAGCAATTGTTCGACATCGAGCTAGGCGAGGCATTCAAAGGAACCGTTGATAACAACTAGCTATTCTTGCATGAAAAAGAAGCCGAGAAAGCCCAATACTCAGTAACAATGCATAAACGGCTGCCAGAAGGCAGCCGTTTATGTCCAAAAACACATGCACATTCGGTACCATGAAGGGCTGACACGCGACAAAATATGTCACAAAATGAATCTTTTGGAAGGATTTCGTCTAATTAAGTCAAAAATTTTCACTAACTGTGTTTTGGAACTTTAATGGAGAGATTTACTGTAAGAAGACAGGAGTGGCGCTGAATTGAACCGAGATTATACGTTGGTAATGGCTTGGAGAAAAGGCGATATGAAAGCTAGCGAAATTCTCTTTGACGAAAATTCGGCAAAGCTAGGTCGTTGCCTTGCGGGCAAATATTCGCACGAAGAAACGGATGATATAGTAAGTGAAACTTTTTGCCGAGCCGTGGAAAAGCTAGACAAATTTAGAGGCGAATCGAGTTTTTTCACTTGGTTATACTCGATAGCTTTGTTGGTCATCAAGGAAATGACCAGGAAGGAAGTTCGATATGAAAAATCGGTTGACATAGAAAGCGTCCTTTTTTCGTCCATATCTTATTACGACAATCCGGAAGAAGTAGTTTTACATTTTGAAAAAGCAGCTTGCATGAGGGCGGCATATGCTGCATTGAAGCCCGAATACCAGGATATTATCTATTATAGGATTATAAGTGACCTTGATTATAAGACTATTTCGGCGAGGACGGGACGGTCCATTGATAGTTTAGAAAAGGCGAGAAGAAATGCTGGACATGCATTTGAGAAAAAATTCTTGGAAATTTATGAAAAAGTTTTGCCAAAACGGACGGATTTTCCAGAAAAACTACACTAACTTATAGAAACCTGAAGTGCAATTATACGATTATTGGCAAGGTATAACCCGTAAAGGACAAGTCTTTCAATATTAGTAGTCCGGTTAGGCCCAATTATATTATTATAATAAAGTTATGCTAGATGTGTTATCGAGGGAAGAGTAGAGTTAGAGGTGCATTTTTATGATTATTGACAAATTGCTTACTAGGTATGAGGATTCTCGCATCAGAGGAGAGCGGATTGATGTGGAGGCGCTTTTGCTGGAATGTCCTGTGAAAGACAGAGACGAATTAAAAAGGTTGATAATATTCAGGGAAGCGTTCAAGAACAGTTGTACGAACTATGAGGTCACTCCAACTTTTAGACGCCATGTCCTTGCAAAAATGGAACAAATCTTCAAAGAAAATCGTAGTGTGTGCGCTGGAATTGCAGCGCGTACCAAACATCAAAACGTGGCGAACCAGCAAAAGCTGGAAAACAAGCTAGCCGAGATACGGAGCAGGTTCAAAAAGGAGGATTAACTTTTGAACTTCGGATTTGGCAATCCGTTATCACCGGAGAGCTATGCGCGCGAACTGGTCCACGAGTTAAAAATTACGATATGGCCTGTAAGCATACCGGAAATCGCCAAGAAGCTAGGCATAGAATATGTTGAAGAAGACATCGGTGTGAAAGGGTTTGACGGAGTTCTGGACCGTCGTGGCGACGTACCGATAATGGTGGTCAACTCGGGAATACCCTACGAAAGAAGACGCAATTTTACCGGGGGGCACGAGCTCGGGCATTTTAGGATAAAAGGCCATGAGAGCCATGTTTATTCCTGCTCCGCTTATAATGTCATGTCATATAACGCAGACGACATGCGACGGGAAAAGGAAGCGAACTGCTTCGCGGCCGAATTGCTAATGCCTCTCCAAGAAGTGAGGAAGTTCACCAAATCGAAACCATTCAACTTCACCACGGTGGACGAAGTAGCTAATAAATTCAAGGTAACAAGCACGACCGCGGCGATGCGCCTAACCGAGGTATTGGACGAGAGATGCGCGGTCGTCTTTTCCCGTCATGGAAAAGTCGCTTGGTCAATCAGGTCGAAGTACTTTGGCTACAACATAATTCCTAAAGGCCGGCCATTAAATCCGCAAACATATGCATCAGACTTCCTCGACGGCATTCCCGTCAAGGACAAGTTCCAAGAACTTTTGCCCCATGGATGGCTGACAAATACCGGAATACCGCAAGATGTTCCCCTGTTTGAGCATTCTCGCTACTTTTCTGACTTGGGAATGATTCTAACACTCTTGTACATCCCGCCAAATGACGATGAAGGAAATTCTTGTAGATAGGCACTTCATTTGACGTTTTATAATTAGTTGCCCGTTTATATTTGTTTGACAGATGCTAGGGAAACAGCAAAAAGCGCCGCCCTTCCGGACGGCGTTTTCTTATGGAGTTGTGACGTCGGATTTTTGAACATTTCTTCCTTTTCGGTCCCAATAATCTCTCGTTGCTCAATCGCTTCCACCAGCATTTCATTTTCTTTCTTGAGCCGTTTGTGTTTCTGCATGAGAGATTCTATTTCATCCATGCCAAGCACCGGCCACCCCTACAATTTACCCGGGGCAAGGCACAACACAACGAGGACCGAGACTGTGAATGGCCCAATAAGCAACATTTAATAATCGACATGCCTGAAAACCACGAAAAGCCGCACGATTGGCGGCTTTTCTCATGTCCTTTTCCTACTTAATTTTGTGAGCCACGGTCAGCAAATCCGCACAAATATGGCTTTTATTGCATGTCATATAGACGAATAGGAACACGGATGGAGGCGTATCTTAAAATCGTAGAGGTTCCCCGTCACTGCCGGGGGCCTCGCTGTATTTCTGGGGTTATTCATAAAGAATTATGGTATAACCGGGTACACCATCAAAGAGAGCAAACGAGAGGGGAAATCGAATGGGAAGAGGCAAAAGCACCGTGAACAAGCTGAAGGCAGGTTTTGGACAGGGTACTGGAGCGGATTACAGACCATGGCTAACGGTAAGAGAAGTTCCCAGTCAAGGACGTTCGACCCGTGTGAAAGGGCTAAAGACGGATAGAGAACAAGTCTTCCTCTCCGACAACGAACGGGGAAACTTCTATCAACTGCAATGGATGCAAGACGTGACCGACATTCGGGAGCAATTTCCATTGCCTCTCGCTAAAACCATCGACTTAGCGGCTCGGTTGGGGATAAGGCATCCCAAGGACAACAAGACCAAGGAATACCTCGTTATGACCACGGACTTGGTTGTAACCAAGGCCGACGGCCGGACTTTAGCGTTCGCCTGCAAGTGGGAATCGGAAATTAATAACCCCAGACGGATGAAGCGGATATTGGAAAAGCTCGAAATCGAAAGAAAGTACTGGACCGACCTCGGAGCCAGCTGGAAGATTCTTACCGAAAAAACGCCTCCGAAAGCCCTCGTGAAAAACCTCATGTTCGTGAGGGACGCATATTCTTTGGAGGGGGTCAAAGGGCTTCCGGACAGCGAGGGCATAGCTTACGCCGCGCATAAGTTCAAAGAGGCGTTGGAGAGCGGGCAAGCACCGATACACATGTGCAATTGGCTTGACGCGAAATTGAGCCTGGGAATTGGGACGAGCCTGCTTCTTCTCCGGCACTTTATAGCCACGCGAAAAATCAGGGTCGACATGTCCCAACCGTTAAGATTCAACAACCCAATCAAACTGGAGGTGGAAACCAATGCTTAGCATAAACAGCGTGCTTGAGTGGCCTGGCGAAAAAACACCAAAGTTAATGAGGGTCTTGAAACTCGGCAAGAAACACTCGGTGGTCATAGACATGCTCTCCAAGAAGGGTTTCCCCGTAGCCAAATTAACGGCTGACCTCGAAGAAGACGTTTTAAACGGGCAGGCCCTCGTCAAGGAAATGGTGTTCGACTTCATGAAGGTGTCCGAGGAAGAGATTGGCGAGAAGAGCAAGGATAGGCGCGAACAGGCGATGAGAGTCGTAGAATACCTCACTCGGAACGAGGATATCTTCGACCCGAGAAAGCGCGGCCCATTGGTGCTGGAGGCAATGAAAAGATTCAAAATAACGAAGCCTACGGCCAACAAGTATCTCCGTCAATTCTGGCAAGGCGGCATGAATCCCAACGCGTTGCTTCCGAACTTTCGGGGGCGGGACAAGGCGGCGCGCAAGGTGAAAAACAAGCTTGGCAGACCGAACGGCAGGACAGAAAAAAATCCAGACGCCAAGGGCATCATCGTGACGGAAGATATCGAGCGAATCTTTGCGAACGGCTTGGCTCTTTTCTATAGAGGAGAAGGAGCGAAAGCCTTCAAGGCTGCCTACGACGAAATGCTTGGAAGATATTTCTCGTCCGGTTACGAAGAGCGGGACGGCGTGATGGTGCCTAACCTGTTTCCGGCCCACCAATGTCCTTCTCTGGCGCAGTTCAAGTATTGGTACAAAAAGAAGATGGACCCAGTACAGGACAAAATCCGGACTATCGGCGAGCGTGAATACAAGCTGAAGGAACGGCCGGTCCTTGGCTCAACCATTGAGGACACGATGGGCCCGGGCGATTGCTACCAAGTGGACGCCACGATTACAAAGGAGTATCTAGTGTCAAGCCATGACCGTTCTCTCGTTATTGGTCAGGGCGTGATTTACCTCGTGGTTGACGTTTACTCTAGGATGCCCGCTGGCCTATACATCGGGCTGGAGGGGCCAAGCTGGATTGGAGCGATGCAGGCACTGTACAACGCGTACATGGACAAAGTTGAATTTTGCAAACGTTTCGGGATAAATATCCAGCCTTGGCAATGGCCAGCGAAGGGTTTGCCCGGACGCATAATCGCCGACAGGGGCGAATTTGCCAGCGACAGCGCCGTCACCAACCTGATAACGGCATTGGGGGTTCAAGTGGAAAACACGGCTTCTTACAGGGGAGACATGAAGGCTGTGGTTGAATCCCATTTCAAGAAATTTGAAGGGGCCCGACTGCCGTGGTCGTGTCCAGAAATCAGCAAGGCGAATGCAACAAAGGACCTCCAGAAGAAAAAAGCACGCCTCACTATGGAGGATATGTACAAGATAATGATTCGTAGCATTCTGAATCATAACGGGCGACACATGGGGCATTACAAGTTTGACGAGCAAACTGCCAAGGCCGGAGTAGACCCGATTCCCAGAGAACTGTGGAAATGGGGAATTAAGGAAAAGCGAGGCGCGTTGAGAACCCTAGACGACGACTTCGTCAAGTTCAACCTCTTGCCCCACGCCCTTGGCAAAGTCACCAGGCACGGTATTCTCTTCATGAGAGCGGATTACGTGTGCGACACCGCCATGAACGAAGGATGGTACGACGGATTGAGAGGGCACAAGTTCAGGATTTCCTACGACCCGAGGGACTTGAGCACGGTTCAGCTTTGGGAGCCAAAGAGAAAGAAATTCATCGAATGCCGGCTTTCGGAAAGAGACCAAGCATTGCGAGGGCTTGGTGAAAACGAGCGGAAGCTTTATCTTCACAGGAAAGCCATCGAAACAAGAATAGCCGAAGAGGACATCAACATCCCCGGAGACGTGGAATACCAAGCTCATATCAAACAAATCAGAAAAGAAGCGGAAAAATTGACGGAGGAAGCGCTTCGCAAGAACCCGATGAGCTCCTCCGCAAGATTTGCGAACATGCGGGCCAACCGCGCGGTGGAAAATCAGGCACTGCGAGCGAAAGAGGCATGGGTAAGTAAGCAGGACAAGCAGCCATCCAAGGAATTTCCCGAAACACATCAGGTCCAATCAACGCATAAGGAACAACAACGCCGAGAGATGCTTCAGAACGCATTGGCTTAGAAAAAGGAGGGACAAGGATGAACAACACCGCGATTTCCCAGGATTGGGCAGCCAAAGGGAGGATTCTCACGGGGACAAGGTGTTTGGCGCAATACAGGCAGGTCGAAATTTCCGACTACGCCGGAAACCCTTGGATTGAGGCGCTTCCTCCTTTTATGAGGGAAGAGGAGGCGATTTTAAAGATAAGAATGCTACCTTCGTTCACCATCCCCGAGAGAGAGCTTCCAACCGAAATTCGCGGGCACTGCATCCAGCGACTCACGGAACTAATTGTTCCTTTGAGCAGGCACATATTACTCGAACAGGCGGTATCGAGGGCGATAAGGGGTGGATACAAGGCCAGGAACCCCTTGTCAGCAGCATTTTACGCGAAACTGCGCGAAGACGAAGATGCGGCGAGCATGAGCATAGCAGCCCGATGCCAACCTTGCGCAACGGGGTTCGCCCTGTTCGGTTACAGCGGCATCGGAAAATCGACCGCGATGGAGCGGATACTTCTAACGTACCCTCAAGTTATAAGCCATACCCGCTACAACGACAAGCCTTTAAACTTCCAACAGGTCGTCTGGCTGAAACTCGACTGTCCTCATGATGGTTCCCTGAGAGCGCTTTGCCTCGACATCCTGGCCGCTTTCGACAGCGCTTTGGGAAAGGAGAGAGAGAAAGGCTATTTGCACAAATACGGGTGCGGGCGCAAGACAATCGACGAGATGGTGGGGGTAATAAGGCATCTTGCCTGGATACATGCGCTCGGCATCCTGGTCATCGACGAAATCCAGAATCTCAGCCATTCGAAAAGCGGTGGACCAGACAACATGCTAAACTTCTTCGTTTCCCTAGTGAACACACTGGGAGTTCCGGTAGTTCCTATCGGGACCGTAAAAGCCATCCGTCATGTCACGAAGCAGTTTAGGAATGCGAGGCGCGCGACAGGACAAGGGGACATGTTTTGGGACCAGCTTAGCTACCACGACGAATGGGAGCTCTTCACGAGAGCGCTGTGGAAATACCAATGGCTTGATGAGCCCGCCGAACTCACGTCCGAGTTCCAGAAAGTGCTCTTCGAAGAATCTGGGGGAATCACGGACATCGCAGTAAAGCTGTACATGTTCGCCCAATACAAGGCGATATTCCAGGGCGTCCCGACTATTACGCCAGAGTTCATACGGGAGGTAGCAGGAGAGTGCCTAAGGCTTATACAACCGATGATACAAGCCCTAACGAATCGCGATAACCTTCTGTTGGCCAAATATGAAGACCTGTACGTTCAGTGGACGGGGGAGATGGTCCATTCTTTGGCGCGTAAGCCGGTTATAACAAGCACCTCGGATTTCGACCCCGCCGCCGCCGACACGGGAAAAATCTTAGACTGGCTCGTTCGGGCAGGCATTGAACACGAGGTGGCTGTCAAGGCTGCGGAGGAAGTCGTAAGGGAAGGGCATGGTATCGACCTTCCGTCATTGATGCGCAAGGCGTTCGCACGGGTCGGCGAATTGAAAGCGGGCAAGGCGAAGCGCAAAAGGGTCGAGCCGAAGTACAACGCCGGGGACTTGAGACTGGTAGGCAAACAAGCCAAGTCCGGGGAGCTTGTGAGCGAACTGCTCAGAGACAAGGGGATAATCGAGGATTCCGAGGTTTGAGGCAAAACGAGACGGCCAATGAGGAGCGCACATGGGTATGTACTTTCCGTCCATTTTGCCAGATGAACTGCTTTACAGCGCCATAGCGCGCTACAGAGTGCACACGGTGTCCAGCTCCGCCCAGGCGTTGGCGGAGCTGGCCGGGGGAAGAAACTTCCATGCGGAGATTGACCTCCCCAGCAGGATTTCCCATATTCTCGCGCAATCCCCGCTTGACCGGAATATGAGTGAAAGCGACGTCATCCTCCGGCACACCCTTTTGCCGTTCTACGGCGCGTTCGCGCACGAAGGCGCGAGGCTTGAAGCGATGGACATGATGGCCAACGGGAACCGGGGACGGAGTCCGCGAAGCGTCCTGGGAATCTACGGCTCTTCAAAAGGGAACGGCCTGTATTATTGTCCCGCATGCGTCGAAGAAGATATCAGGTCTTTCGGAGAGCCTTACTGGCACAGGTTGCACCGCGCGCCAGGCGTCCTGGCCTGCCCTTCCCACCGGCTCCAGCTGATTTCGAAGTGTCAGTCCTGCGGGCACGAGTACAAATCAGGCAAATACGAATACATGGCGCTCGCCGAATTCTGTCCGAACGGCCACCCCCTCCGCGAGGGAGCGCTGGGACTGGGAGAGGGTTCCGTCGAAAAAACGATGCTCGGTTACGCCCTCGACGCGCAGGAAGTGCTAGCGACCTATCCTCATTACGAGCCGGATGCACTGCACCATGCGTTTCAAGAAAGGCTCAAGAAGCTGGGGCTTGTGACCCTGTCCGGGACTCTCCGGCAGTCCAGGCTGGGAGAAAGTTTCATCAGCCACTATGGTCAGGAGCTTTTGGCTAATCTGGACTCCGAACTCGACCTGAATTCAGGCGACAACTGGTTGTTCAGGGCCTTCCGCCACTGTCGCAAGGCTGTCAGTCCCGTCAAGACGCTACTGGTCATAAGGTTCTTGTTCGGCTCGTTCCAAGAGTTTGTCAGGGACTCGGACTGCAGATACGAGCCGTTCGGCCCCGGGCCATGGCCCTGCTTCAACAGAGCACTCAGCCATTTCGGGGAGAACAGGATTAACAGCTTCGCGTCAAAAACCGTTGGGGGCACTCTCACCGGCAAATTCACCTGCGACTGTGGTTTCACATACACTCGCAGGGCGGCTTCGCCGGAGGCAGGGGGCTGCAAGGCGAGCAAGGTGCTCAACTACGGAACGGCCTGGAATGAAGCATTGAGTAAGTTAAGGCAAGACGGCAAAAGCATACGCGCCATCGCAAGGACACTTGGCGTGGCCAGGAGCACGGTCTCCAACCACCTGAAGAAGGTAGCCTCGCTTCAGGCCGGGGACGAAGGCGCTGGCCGAGACCGCGACACCGAGGTGGAGCGCGAGAAACACAGGGCGGTATTGACGGCACTGATGGCTAGTGACCAAAGCTTGACACGAACCCAACTGAGAAGGCAGGACAGAGGGGCGTACAACTGGCTATGGCGGAACGACCGTCCTTGGATGGAAAGCCACCTTCCCGAGGTTGTAAAGCGTAAGACAACGGCGGCGAGAAAGGGCTCCGTGGATTGGAACGCCCGCGACGAGACCCTATGCCAGAAGGTCGGCAAGGCAATGTCAAGTTTGCTCGGCACGTCAGGACGTCCGGAAAGGATTACAAAGCGAAGAGTGCTTGACGTTGCGGGCCTTGGACCTTCCGCGCACGTAGTCGGTGAGGCGCGGTTGCCCCGCACGAATGAATTGCTGAAAGAGGCGGCGGAGCCGATTGAGGATTTCGAACTTAGGAAGGTGTTGTGGAGCGTCGAGGAACTGGTCCGGGCCGGGGCGCCGTTGACCAAATACCGTGTGAGCAAGACCGCCGGCTTGTCGAGAAAGCGACCTTCTACCGAACAAGCGATAACCGACGTCTTGGCGACAATTTCGAAAGAAGGGGGAAGCAAGGTTGAGCGACCTGAAGTACTTTCCGGAGATTCACGAGGACGAGCTGCTTTACAGCGCTGTAGCGCGCTATCAGGTTCACATGAGGAACCATTCCCTGAGGCAGACCTCCATGGACTTGTTCAATAAGCCTTTCATGCATGTGGTGAGGGATTTGCCGAAAAAGATATCACTGCTCGTCGATGTGACCGGTATGGGGAAATACAGGTCCGTTCACTCGGTGATTGAAAAGCACACGCTTTACCCATTCTACACGGCATTTCTCGGGGCAAAGAGACGGAACAAGGTGTTCTGGAGCATGTTCGGAGGGGCCGTGACCAGAACGTACGGGACGAACAGCATATGCGCCAGCACGTCGAGGTTCTTGGCCAAGCTAAGATATTGCCCAGACTGTGTGCGCGAAGACATGGAAAGGCACGGCGAGCCATACTGGCACAGAGTACATATGGCTCCCGGCGTCAGCGTGTGCTCGGAGCACAAAAGGAAGCTGATGTCATCTTGCGAAGAGTGCGGGGATAAAATCGGGATTAGCGGGCAGCACTACCATCCGCTTCGGGCCGCTTGCCGGAACGGGCACCCGTTATTCGCTCCGGGGCGTTCCGAAGACATCGTCGGGCACCTCGGAGCGGCGCTTGTTTATGCCCAGGACGTGAAAATGCTGCTAGAGACAAGGGTTGCTTTCGAACCGGGAAAGCTCAAGAAAGTGTATCGTGCAAGGCTGTTCGAGTTAGGATGGGACGCTTTGACTCACGAGGAGATGGCTCAGCACTATGGAGAAAGCTTCCTGCATTCGGTGAGACTCACGCAATGCCAGCCGTATTGGCCGATGGCCGTGTTAAGGGGTGAAGACCACGACCCGATGAGGCATCTCCTGGTAATCGGAAGGATGTTCGGTTCTCTGAAGCAGATGATAGAAGGTAGCTACCCTTGCGACTGGCTGCTTTTCCAACTGCCCGCGCATCAAGTGGAAGGCGCGATGGTAAAGGAAAGCCTGATAAACTCTATCGCCTGAGAGCATTGAAAGGAGCTGTCGGAGATGAACGAGACAATCGAATCGGCAATCCAGGAGCGGCACATGTTACAGTTCCATTACGGAGGCGGATTGCGCACAGTCGAACCCTTTTGCCTGGGGTTAAGCAGGGCGAACAGCCTTGTGCTCTGCGCGTACCAAACAGCCGGCCATAGCAATTCAAATCCTTCCCTTGGCTGGCGGTTATTCCGAGTCGGCGACATGAAGGACTTGACAATGATGGCGGAGCGATTCTCCCGGGGGCGGCCTGGATACAACCCTGACGACTCCAGAATGACGAAGATAGTTGCAAGGTTCAGTTAGTGAGTAAGCAAGAAAACTAGTCATAAAAATCATTTGTATTGACAGCGGCTGCCCTTAAAGTCAATTCTAGAGCCAAGATTCGGAGGGCCGGAAACTTACTCCGGCGCAGGTCGGGGCCTCGTTGACCCTAAGCGACCTCCTTACATATAGGAGGATATTCTATATTTGGGTCTTCAAATTTGAGAATGGATATTGCTGCCAAAGGTACTTGCGGGGAAGGGCTCGCCCAAGAGCGTCATTAGGCGGCTATCGCCGGTTGTTTGGCAATGTTGAAATGTGAATTTTGGGAATATCGATAATAGTATTATGTTTGGTTTCGCCACAAAACCCTGAGCACAAATTTGAGTTATTATAAATCACGAGTATAATGATGAGAGCAGGGATTAATATGGAGAATCGCAAGTATAGTGTTATTGATGTAGTTACAAAAATTAGGATACCTGCGGAAATACGATGTTTATCAACAGAGGAAATCGGTGCTTTAAAAGAATGGGAGCTTCCTTGGCGTCTTAGTATCTCGCAGAAATACGAAGTTTATGGGCTTGTCGTTCCTGGAGATACGTCATATCAAGGACTAATCGCGTTTAATTCCATTACTGGCGGAGCTTTAGACGTGGCGCTTTTAGAGTCGAAGCGACCTATGAAGTATAAGTATGTTGGCTGCTCATTGATGGCTTTTGCCGTCCAGAAAAGTCTTGATTTAAAACTCGGTGGCAATCTTATTTGGATTTTCAAAGAAGAGTCGGAAGGTTTTTTCGTGAAACTTGGTGTAACAAAAGTTGGCCGCAAAATGCGACTCAATAATCCAATAAAGTTGTTAGAAGCTTTTACTTGGCAAGGGGGATAACTTTGAATTTGAATGACGATAACCCGTATGATGATATTGAAGAACCTGAAAGCGGAATTTTAATAGCTAACTTCAATGATGATTTTACTTATGATTTGCCTAGAATTGACGAGTATTGCACAAATCATGGTTTATTATGTTCAGAGTTATCCACAGAGCAACTCAAACATTTTGAAATTAAAAAAGAAATGTTACCTTGGAAAAAATGATTGGCTTTGGGACACAATTAATTAACCGCGTTGGCACGCGGTTTTTCTTTTAGAGGAGTCCAAACTAGTGGTCGAAAATTTACATTTTGAAGGGGGGATTTAGGTGGCCAAGTAGACAAACAACTTGAAAGTTACCTAATCTAGCCCATTATTAGTGCTACCTATTACCTGAAGATGGCCGTTTGGACATTTAATGATTCCAAACGGCCATTGTCGTTATTTAATTCCATACTCATCAAAAAAGGTCAATGGGCCGAGAGTAATACCTGGCCTTTACTTTTATAGAATCTGAAAGCATAGGCGAGCCCTTCGGACTCGCCTATGCTTTTTCAAAAAGATGAGACATTTAAACACTTGGCAGCAGGACGGGAGCCGTTCCCTTTGCCGGTAACAGTAACCGGTCATGGTGATAATATCAAGAAAATGGCAGGATTTTGATAGCTATTATCGAAGATTGTAGTTGAAAATAGTAGCGAGGAGTTACGCGATGCGTATATTGGCTTTTCATATTCTCACTGGGCAACTCAGATTTGCGGTTCTTGAAGGAACAAAACAATCCCCCATGCTTTTGGAAAAAGGTCGACTAGTTACCCTTGAAACAGCGGATGTCGGTGAATTAATGAACTGGTTTGAAACCAATTTCGATATTATTCTAAACCGCACTAATCCCAATAAAGTAGTTTATCGCTTAACGCTGGACCCTAGTAAGGACCAGTTAATCAATGTAGAATTCCCGCTGGGGATTCTACACCTTCTTTGTTATAAGAGGCATATTCCTACAAATTCATACAGTTCGTTAAGTTATGTCCCTTCAAAACTAGGACTGCCTAAAGGCACAGACCTATATGAGTACTGCGATAACAAATTAGGAACTCATCCTCCGTATTGGGACAAAAACCAGAAAAACGCAGTTTTAGCTGCTTGGTTTGAACTTCCTTAAAAAGAGGTAACGAATATGTTGCAGTCAGGTGATGAAATTGACAAGTACGAAATACTAAGTTCGTTAGGTGCAGGTCGATTCGGCCATGTATACCTAGTTATGGATAGGGCGCTCGCTGTTAAAAAGGCTATAAAGGTACTCAATTTAGACAAGCCAGAGGAGTATTTGAAAAAACTTGAAGAAGCGCAGATACTCCACAAGTGTAAGCATAAACATATTGTCTGCGTTAATGAAGCTAATGTATTTTTGGTCGAAGGTGCCCACAAAGTTATAATAGATATGGAATACATTCCAAACGGCTCTCTTGAGAACCGTCTCAATGCTTCGTTTCTATCTGTAGTTGATTCAATGAAAATAATATGTGGTGTTTTATACGGGCTAGGGCACGCCCATAGTCAGGATGTTTTACACAGAGATATCAAGCCTGCGAATGTTCTGCTTGACGATGTTTATCCGAAGTTGTCCGATTTTGGGTTAGCAACTGAACTTGGTCAGCAAGTTTATGCATCTGGGCAAGGATATATTACACATCTTGCACCTGAAGTATTCAAGACTAAAAAGACCACAGTAATATCAGACGTTTTTGCTGTTGGCATTACCTTCTTCCGGATAGTAAACAATATGAGGGACTGGAAATCATTAATTCCCAGCGATGCGACTCACCGAATGAAACTTTTGGCTCAAGGTAAAGTGATAAGTTCACTAGGATATCAAGAGTATGTTCCCACACCTATAGCAAGGATAATTAATAAAGCTTGTCATAAGGACCCCACTCGCCGCTATCAAAGTGCTGCCGCGATGTGCCAGGCAATTGAGCAATTGAGACCGAAGATAAACTGGGTAAAAATATCTCCGCTTCAATGGCATGGGAGTTGCAGCATTAGCGGAGATAGCTACAGCCTAGAGATGCGTTCGGCAAGAACGCATAAAGTTGAAGTGCGACGAAATTCTCGCCTAATAGGTCAAGATTCTATCACACTATCGAATTATAGTGAGTGCCAGAGCTATGCCAATTCGTATGTAGCTAACACAACGCTTCAGTAAATCGCATAATCCGGGTGCTAAAGGGCCTGCAGTATACCGCAGACCCTTTTTTCATAAGTACAGTTTTACGGAAGCGTAACGGCGGGTGTGCTTTGGTATTTTCTGTTGTAAATCTCGCGGCGAAATCCATGTTCACACAGGCATCTGCCCGCCAATATATTCCCATCGATGTCCCTTGCACCGCGAAGGTCGGAAATTGGCCCGGCATCAGGCAAAAATCTAGCATCTACACTGAATCTTGTTCCGTGCCAGCTATTTGCCAATCCCTTGGATTCCTTAATAACTTCGGCCGCCAGGAGAGTACCGGCCATCTGGGACACAAAGGCCAAGGTAACTATTTGGGTTCGTCCTCCGGGAAGTGTCAATAGGACACCTGCATACCTTCTCTCTCGAAGAAGAGATGCAAGTGAACCGCCAAGCCATTGCCGTTTTACCTCCGGGGAAATTATCCCTCGTGCAACAATATAGTTTAGGTCAGACTCATTAAGTACAGCTTGTTTCATAACCAATTCAACGATTCTGGCATGAGGAATTCCCGTTGTATCGGCATATTGATTTATCCCTCTAGCTGCCGCAGCCTGTCCTTCATAGAGGCATGCGAGGCAAGGCTTTCCGTCTTCACCGAATCCATGTCTCGTTACATCAACAGTCATAGACCCAGTTGCAGCATTGACCACTCTTTTGGCGAGAACTTCAGCAACCTGAATTCGCGCTGCCGCTGAGTCCACCGCACTTATAGCGAGCTCAAGCTTATAATCAGACGCTTGCCGTCCAAGCCAGTCATTGGCGGTTTCTTTGCACGGTTCAATTTCAAGTTTCGGGCATTTAGGTTTGAGCTTTTTCATAATCCACTCGGTTTTTGGCCTATCGCCATACTGCTCCAAGTCACTTTCAGTCAAGAAGCTATACCGAAGAAGATTTCGTCTATCCAATCTTGAATCATGGTCGACGACGGTGATGCGCCCAGATAGGTCGGGGAAATAGGACAGTGCGTGAAGGCAAGCCGAACCAACCGAGCCAATCCCGAAAAATATAGGATTCTCCAATGCTAGGTCCGATAGAGTACTGTTTTGCGGGAGAGGTTGCCCTTTAACGCAGTTGTAATCCAACAGAGAAAAGATGTAAGGTTCATCTGCCGGAATACATCCTGGAGATGTTCCTTGGCCGGGCATTAGTTGACCGAGAGTTCTCTTGAAAACCTCAGAACAACCTAGAATTCCAGACATTACTGGTCCAAGAGGATTCTTCTCATCATTACTCGATAACTGAAGTATGGATGGCCTTGGGCCTACACCAACAAGCCAGCCATTGCCGACGACATAGATGTCTCCCTCTCCTTCACTTCCAACTACTAGCCGTACCGTTTTAGACGGGGCAGGATACTGAGGCCACTTTCGCGCTAAAGCGCGTACTTGGTGGAGATGGGCGTCGATAGAACAACTTAGTGGGGCAGGCAGCAAAGTTGGGAAGGGCTGAACATCAAGTTTCACATGTGGAAAGAGCTTTGCCAACAGGTTAACGACTACCTCTGAAGAAACTTGAGCGCCATAATTGCGAGATGCTTTTTCGCCTAAGATTACTTCTACACAGTAAGATGACTGGATTTCCTCTGCTTGCTGAAAACTGGATATACCTACCTGCGCTAAGACACCTAACTCAAAATCCTCCAAGATGACCACCTCCTTAATTGCCGTTTACTCCGTCCAAATGGAAAATCGCAGATATCTCTTTTGGAGCAAGTTGCGTCCATTTTCCGCCCCAAAACCTAAGAACGGCACAGTGTCCTAGTGTGTCTAGTGGTCTTCGGCAAAAGTCAGGAACTATAATTTGAACAGCTCCTTCAAAACGGAACATGTGGTTAGCTGCATCTGCAACGGACAAAAACGCTTCTCGCGGGTGACTATGAACCTTGACAAGAATAATTTCATCCGGAGCAGTGGAATCTAGCAATTTTGAAAACCCAATAGCGGGAAGTTCTACAGAAACGCCTAAAGGTGTACGTCTGGCCACTTGCTCTTTAGGTATATAAACCTTGGTGACAACTGCATGTCCCTGCCGGGTTCTCTTGCCAATCCAGAACACCAACCCTTCGTATCCCTTGACACCGCGACTTACAAGGAAAGCCCTTGTTTCTACCAATATTTTGGTGGGTATGGATATAGATTCAACCAGGTTTAGGTTCCCAGCCATCATAAGGACCTCCTTGTGGAAATGTTCCGGAAACTACCTTGTTATATAAATCTACAATAACAGAGTCAAGGGTTATGCTGTTACGAAGCTGATAATAAGGATTATCCCTTGGCTCCAAGTGGCTTTGATGGTCGTGATAGCCTCTCGTTTTTGCTGTGCAGAACCCTTTCGTATACATGTGATGCTCTATCGCTGAGCTTGGCCAAAACCCGAAGGGCAATAACCCCGACCCGTCCGGAAGCATCATATTACCTAGCGGCGGTTCAAAGTCGTAGTTTTTGCAATCAAGCCTCATTCGGCAATAGACACCCTGCTGAGGATGTTTGAAGATTAAATCTATATACATATCGCCGATTTCAACCACCTGAATCCCCCGTGCGAGAAGCACGGGGGATTCAGGTAGAAGTTCGGCGTGGCGAAGAAAATATTCTTTTGCCAACGCCGGGTGCATGTCAACCGTCCGTCCCGGGGAGCCGAGATGCCAACTTTAGAGTGCTCCCCTCATGAACGCCTTGGTCCTTCAGTTTTGCGCCGTTGTCTAGCGGGGCGGTGTCAAAAGTAAGCATCCACTTGTTAGCGTCACTTTTCGGGATGCCGAATTCGTCCAGCGCTTTGTGAAGAGCGTGTTCAACTTTGGTTTCGTCGTTGAATTCAAAAGACTTCGTCTCGTTATACTTGATGTAAACGGTAATCTTGTGATTCATTTTTCACACTCCTTTTGTTTTTTCAGCAGGAATTAGGGCCAAAAGCCCGAAATATCAACATAACACATTTCTGACTGGTTGCGCTTATGCCGACTGGTCTTTTTTTTTCACCTCCTTTTAGCTGTGCGGCCATTTTTATCACCTCCTTTCACAGTTGCCCGTTCTGTGTTCGCGAACATGCGTAACTGGCTACAAAATTTTTTAGAGAAAACTTGTCTGACCGGAATGCATGTTTTTGAATAGTCCAAGGTGTAATAACCGTATTCTCGCTGCTTGCTTTGAGACTTTAAAAAGGTTCGCTAAAGAAGTGATAATTCTTTGACATTCATTATCCTGGGGGTTATATATGCGCGATGACGGAGAAAGAGATTGGAATGCGGTTTTAAATGACTTTGCGGGCATTAGAAGGGTGCTTGCCATGTAATCGGCTTGCCATTCAAGCCAGTCCAAAGGCGATTTGTCGCTGAAGGACGATGCGAATCTACGCTCAATATTACGGCTAAAGCACTTAATGGCAGTTGCGTCTTGGTCTGCAAAAAGCTTTGTCTGATTTTCGTCCTCGCAGTAGAATCTATGCAAATGCCAGTGTGAAGCTTCGTGAGCGATGGTAAACCGAAATCGACCAATTTGGGAATCGCTCATGGCTAAACGTTCATCTATTATTACCGTTTGGGGAGCGACCTCAATTCTTCTCTTTTCTAGGGTACTCCTATCAAACACTGTAAGTGCTCCGCCGGTGATTGCAATTAGGCCGAGGATGTCATCATCCTGCTTTGAAAGTACCTGATAATCCACGTTAAGTTTAAAGTATTGCTCTATCAAATGCTCTATATCCACTTCCGCAGGTTCTTCTATCAAAGAAGGGTCATAAGCAGCCATTACCTTATAACTTTCGGTTTCAATCTGGTCCTTAGAAAGGATGGGGACCTCCATATAGCCCAAGCCAATCACCGGTCCATATTTTCAATTTGCTCTGTAAGCTTCTTCCAGATTCCGGATGAAATCTGGTTTTTTTGAGCCGTTCGAAGGAAGGTAACCGCCTCTTTATTTTTCATTATGTAATCGGGCAAATCTGGTGGTATAGAATCCTTCATCTTTCCTGCAAGGTCATACATTTCCAAACGGTCATCGTCCGTTAGGGCTAAGATATTGGCCATTAACTCCAAAGTGTCTTTGTCGGGCGGGTTCCGTCTTCCTTTTTCGATATCAGATAGGTAGCTGGGGGCAATATCAAGTTGCTTGGCCATACCTCTGAGTGTTATGCCCTTATTAGTTCGCTTGTCCTCAATAAATCTCCCAAAGGAGAGTTCCAAAGTAATCGTCCTTTCCACTATGTTCGCTGTCCGCTTACATATTACAAATTACCATTATTTTAAGTGCTTGTCAATAGTTTCTATATTCACTGGTTGGGGACATTTCCGGTGGAGGTCAGTAACAAAGCGCCAATTTTAATTGATACTTATATAAACGAGTGACCGGTTATTCTACAAGAGGGTTTTCCCGTCTTTTCTCTTGCACAAAAACAAACAAGTGATATAATAAAATTATTATTTGACCAAACACATGTTCGTTACGGGCGGTAATATGGGCAAAGTCTTTATTGACGTGATAGCGGAACATGATAAAAGCGGCCGAATAAGGCCTCTGCTTTTAACTTGGGTCGACGGTAGCAAGTACGAGGTTGACAGAGTGCTTGACGTGCGCCAGGCCCCCTCACTAAAAGGCGGCGGATTGGGCATTAGGTACACTTGCCGAATTCGAGGCAAGGAAGTACACCTCTTCTGTGACGAGGGGAAATGGTTTATAGAAAAATAGAAGTGAGACTCACGACCTAGCAGATGAGGACTGGCGCCTCTTACAATTTTTTCAAAATTTGCTATGATGAAGTAAGATACTAGATACCTGATATCTGTGAATCAGTATAAATTAGGTTGGCACGGACAAATTACGCCTGAAGGACTCTTGAGATAAGAGTGTTAGCTTTTGCATAACTACGGTGTTTTTGGAGCCTTCGAATTTAAAGGGGGAATCATGTTGTACAAAGATTTTCGTTGCGCAATTTGCAGCAATGAGCAACAAATTTCCTTCTCAGACCTTAAAGCTCTATCAGAAGCACTTGGAAAATCGTTCGAGGAAATTGACGAGATAAACACTTGCATTTGCGGGGCTTGCTCGAAGACTGAGGAATACAGGCAGAGATTTTTCTCTAAGCCAGTGCCTCATATAGTTTTAGGCGAAAATAAAGATGTGAATTAAGCGTGCAGAAGCACGAGCAACCAGGCCGATGCCGGCCTGGTTTTTCTTTGCATAGAAATGGCAGGTTTGAGAAAACTAGTCCAAACACGTTTCGGAGTGGAATCATGGACCGGGACCTTTGCCTGAATGCTTGCAGGTTTCACGATTACTACGTCGGTGTCGACATAGGCTACAAGTTTCATGAAGCTTCATGCATACCCAAGGACTTTTTCTGCGATGAAAAACAGTCGTGGAAAAAAAGCGAAACGATAAAGTTCAATTCCGATGGCGACGGGACTAGCAAGCTTCTTTCCTTCTTGAAAAAGTTCTCGGACAAGCCCTCAAGCTTTTGCCTCCTGTTAGAACCAACGGGGGGATATTTCGGTTATGTCCTGATACAAGCCATGATAAAAGCCGGCTATCAGGTTAATCTTGTGGAGAATAGGGCAGTCAAGGACTTTCGGGAGAAGAGTTTGGGGATATGGGAAAAAAGCGACGCCATAGACTGCAGGGTGATGGCGTACCTTGCTTTCCAGAAAGCATTGACCCCGTCGCTTTTCGGCATAAGGATGATGGAATACTATCAACCATTGCAGAACCTTTGCAAGGCAATCTCTGCGGACAGATGGTCCACCCAAAGGCAACTGGACAGTCGTAAAAGGCAGTTCCAGCAACTGTTATCCGTTACCTATCCCGAGTTGAAAACGGTCTTCGACATTGCTAAGGCGGGTGTCACGCTGAGGCGACTCATAAAAAAATATCCCACGCTGCGTGACCTCGCAGGAGCCTCGGGAGAGACGATATACAAAGACTTGCTTGAATTCGGCGGCAGGTTTCAGGCGAAAAGCAAAAGCGCTACTCTTAGGAAACTGCTAGACAATGCGATTATCATCGATATGCCTTTCTTCGTATCGAGGCAGAAAATGTTGATTGAAGATATCGAAAGGCTTGAACAGATTCTCGCCTGCCTGGATGGCCAAATCAAGGAAATCGTTGATAATCACCCTTACAAGCCAATATTTTGGTCCTTGCCGGCAAAGGGGTACATTTGGGCGTGTACTTTAATCGGCGTAATCGGAAATGTTAATCGGTTCAGCAATTACAAGCAGTTCAAAAAGTATGTCGGATTTACGGCCGAAAGTAAAACGTCGGGGATTTCGGTAAGAGCAACAAGGATGAGTCACCATGGGGCGAGACCGGCAAGGCGCGTGCTTTTTCAGATGACCATGTTCTTGATATCGCCCAACGGAGGAGACAACCTTTTCAAAGAACACTATAAAAGACTTGTAGATAGAGACATGCCAAAGATGAAAGCTATCGGACACGTTGCTGGCAAACTGGCCCAAGTAATGTTCGGTTGTCTAAAGAAGGACAGATTGTACGAATCATTGGTTCATCAAAAGGCTCTATCTAAAACTTGAATAGCGCTTAGAACCCCTGGAAGAAAAGTGTTGCCGACGCACATCGGACAACTACATATATTCTGGGGTCTATTTTTTTGCAGTGCTGCGTTTTCGGTCGTCGTGGAATCGGTTATGGTTATTCGCATTTTCCTTAGTCCTCCTCAAGCTCATCACCAGGAGGCCAAGCGCCGTAACAACGGACCACTGGCACCGCGGCACGGCCAATGTCTCTGCGTATTACCGAATGCTCAACAAGCTTATTCATATACGAGCCAAACTCGTCCCAGTCCTTTTGCGTGCGCGAAACAAGATAAGATTCGAACAATCGCGTAAGTTCCCCTGAGACGAATGTTGGCCAGCGTCTTACGTGTTCGTCGAGTCGGTGACGTATGTCGGCCGGCGCTGATTTGTGAGCCTCCAGGGCAATATTGTATGCGCCCATGACCTCGTCAAAACTTGGCAATGGCCGTCGTGGAAAACCGGATAGGCCCACACGGTTCAACCGTAGATAAGCGATTCGCTCTCGCCCTCCTGCCCTCTGCTTTTCATACGCCATCAACGCCTTGTCAATGGGCAGTCGTTCTAGGCAAGGCGAGGCCGCTATAAGCAACTCCAACGCTTTATCAGCCGTCATCATCACATAAGCCGGTTCAAATTCCTTACTTACAATGACGACTCCACGCCCGTCGGTCACCTGCATAAGCTTTGCAAGGTCCTTGCCGGGCGACCGGAACTCCAACCACACCTGTCGCTTCACCTAGGTCACCTCTTGTCATATTTCACTCTACATCCGCGGGTCCGGCTCCGCGCGCGTGAACCGAGCCAGCTTCAGTTAAACGAATATCGAAGTTTGCCGAATGGGGCGAACAAGTTCAACTTTGGGGAAGGATTTCGTAGAACAGAGTCAGAACTTTTCCAATAACTCCCGGGAAGTCGGCCGGCAGATTCCGCCGGCCGACTTTTGAGGCCGCGCGGATTCGTTTTTGAATCGTTCATAGCTCGGGCAAAACAAGCGTAAAGCGGTCATAGAATAGTTATAGGGTTTGCCCTGGCGGGAAAATATATCCAGGATTGGCTATGTACGCCATTGGGAAAGGGAGATGCTCTGATGGCCCCTGTAGCGGAAGAAGTCCTACGTAAAAGAGTCGACGAGTGGAAGCAGCGTCTTATAGACCTGACGCGGAAGAACCACCTGCTTTGCTATAGGCGCACCAAGAGCAGCACCCTTGAAATCTCGGAACCGGGGACAGAGGAGATATTTAGGACGGTCTGTCTCGAAGGCGGTTGCTTCGAGTTCTGGATGCCTCCGGAGGAAGAGGCCACGGAACCATCGACGGACCTTCCCGACGAGGCGGAAATCCCTGCCGAGTTCGACGACACTTTCCCTCTGGAGGAGGACAAGGAAGGAAAACTCGTATGCGGCCGGCTCGACCGGAAGACCATCTCGAACAACTTGAAGAACCTTTATAGAAAGGAAAGGGAAGAATACAGGGAACGGGGCATAAGGGTGCTCTTCCTGGCGTTCGGGATGCTGGAATGGATGGAAGCAGGCTCCGACGAGCACATACTGTCCCCATTGCTTCTTTTCCCCGTGGAACTAAAGCGGGAATCGGCCCACGACCCATTCGTGCTGCATCCCGTAGAGGAAGACCTAGTGCTCAATCCTGCGCTGCAAGTGAAGATGAAACGCGATTTCAACTGGGAGCTGCCTCCGATTCCGGAAGATTGGGACGAAATGAGCGTCAGCGGTTACCTGGACAGCGTTCGCAACCAGGCGGAGGAATGGGATTGGTCAGTACAGGACTCTGTTGTGCTTCGTATATTCACTTTTGAGAAACTGGGGATGTACCAGGACCTTGACAAGAACTTCGGCACGCTGTCGGGCCACGCCTGTGTCAGGGCCCTCTGCGGCGAGGCGTTTCCGGCCGCGGACCTGTCCGAAATCAAGGACCCGAGGAAGCTCGACGCGATACAGAAGCCGGAGGACACGTTTCAGATTCTGGACGCCGACAGCAGCCAGCAACAGGCCATCCAAGCCGTGCTGAAGGGGCAGAGCATCGTGCTGCAGGGACCTCCGGGCACAGGCAAAAGCCAGACGATAGCCAACATAATTTCCGAGTCCATCGCCCGCGGCAAAACTGTCCTGTTCGCTAGCGAGAAGATGGCGGCGCTGGAAGTCGTGGCAAAAAGGCTCAACGAGGCCAAGCTGGGCACATATTGCCTGGAACTTCACAGCCGGAAGAAGAACAAGAAGGAAGTTGTCGAGGAGCTCTATTCATGCATGGAACGGAGGCTCGTTCCCCAAAAGACGCTCACTCCAGAAGACTACGCCAATTTCACCGCCTATCGGACCAAGCTGAATTATTACGTCAACGCTTTGCATGAATTTCGCCCGGCGATAGGCTGTTCGGCGCGCCAAGCCCTTTCCATGTCGGCGGATGGCGTGAAGGAAATCCGGCTGGAAGCCGCGCGTCTCGACGAGCTGTCCCCAGCCAGGCTGCAGTCGCTGGAAGACATGGTCAGAGCCCTGGTTCCCGTCTGGCAGGTCGCCGAGGAGGGAGAAGGGTTTCCCTGGCTTGGATGCTTGACCGGGAGGTACGACTCCGGAGTCGAACAAGAGTGGCTGATTCGCTTGCAAAAGACCACGCAGGCAATAGAAAGGCTTGGCAAATTGCGCGAGGCTGTCGTCTCCAAGACCGGCCTGCCGGCCGGGGATACTTTGACCGAGGCCGAATGGCTATGGAAAGTCCTGCGGCACGTCGAGGGAAGGCCTAATCCGGACCCAAGCTGGGTCACGGCATCCGGACTGGAGGACGTCCTTGAGGAGGCCAAAGGGTATGGCTCCTTAGCCGAGAAGTACTGGCAGGCGCGCAACGACTTAGGTTTCCGCTATACCGCACCTTTCTTCGAACTGACTCCAGAGGTTCTACCAGAAATCGAAGAAGCCTGGACCGCCGCCGCCCGTGTCCTTTCCCACGACCCTGACGGCTCGAAACTTATTCGGGCCTATCGGGACGTCATTGAATGCTTGAAAAAGATGTCCGGCCTCTTGTCAGAGGTTGAGAGCGACTGCTCCTTGATGGCCAGGGCCTTTGGCTGCGAAAAGGCTCCGTTCACGCTTGACTCGGTCGCCCGCCTCGTCCGTTTGGGAACCTTGTGCGCCAGCGCGCACAAGCCTGAAGCTTCTTGGCTGTCGCAAAAGGCAGTCCAAGATGTCCTCGGCTTCATCGAGGACAACCGGGCCGTCTACGAGGATTTCCGGAACCAGAAGACGGAGCTTTTGAAGCGTTACGAAGAATCGTTCCTCGAACTGGACCACACGGAGATGGCCGTCCGCTTCAACAGCTTTTTCTACAAGACCCCTTTGTGCTTCCTGAACACGGGGTGGCACAGGTCCCGAAAAGAATTGATAATGCACACCAGAGACCTGGCGTGCCCTAAGAACATACTCGCCGACCTCAACACGGCCAGGTCCGTCGCGCGCCACAGACGCAAGATTGAAGGGCAGAGCTCCGAGGCCGCCTCGATGCTTGGCGCATATTACAAGGGCGAGAACACCGACTTCGACACCGCGAGCCACGCGGCCAGGGTGGCCGAGGAAACCGTCCACATCGCGGGTGGAGACGTACCGGCCTGCCTCGCCGCGAGCATGAGCTCGGGAGGCAAGCTCCCTGCGGAAATAGCGGCGGCTGTCGACAGGACGGCGTCAAACGTCAGGGAGATATTCACTTTGGCCACGACTCTCGGGACGGTTGCCGACCTTGCCGCGATGCCGCCGCTCAACAAGGCTTTTAACACATGGAACATCACCGAACTCGCGGAATGGAGCGGGAACCTGCTCACGACGCTTCGCCGGCTTGCCGGCAACTTGGATACAGTTTTGGAGACTTGCGCAGGATGGACTCCGCAATCGCTCAGAAAATTGCTGGACGACCTGGAACTGAAACTTGCGGCGGAAAATATCGCGGCCGCGATAGACAGGGAGTCCGAACGCCTTGGGAAACTGTTCGGCAGTCGGTTTCAAGGTCTCGCGACGACGTGGAAGGACGTCATGGCGGCCATCGAGTGGACCTTGGAGTTCAGACGCTTGTGTGACGGACGCTCCGTTTCTAGGAGGTCGGTGGAATTCTTGTCGTCCGGCGAGGATTCCCCGTTCACCTCGGAAGAGCTTGGTGTCGCGCTGGCCCGGGCAACCGAGGCGGCGAAGGAAGTCGAGGCGGGATTCGCGGCTGGTAGACCAGCGTTGAGAGGCGCCCGCCTAATTGAGTGCGGCTTGGAGGAAATATCCAGGCATATTGGCGTAATGGCTGAACGCGTAAAGGACCTTGAGCACTGGGCCGACTATAAAAGGGCGTTTGACCGCCTGTCCACAGACGGCCCGAGCGGTTACGCCGCGCGATTAGCGGCGGACCCACCGCCGGCCAAGGATTTAACGAGGGTGCTGAGAAAGTCGGTCGCCCAGGCCCGAGTCCGCCTGCTTATGGAGGAAGACCCGTGGCTCAGAGAATTCAGAGGCGCAAACCATGAACAACTCATCGCGGAATTCCGCGACGCCGACCGTCGCCTCATAGAGCTGGCGCCGGCGGCCGTGATGGAGCGGTGCAACGAGCTTCGGCCAACAGTCAACGGATTCGAGGTGCAAGGTTCCGAAACCGCGTTGCTTCGGCGGGAGGCTAAGAAAAGCCGTAGGCACATGCCCCTTGTGAGGCTTTTTGAAAAAATCCCCAACCTGTTGCTCAAACTCAAGCCATGCCTGATGATGAGCCCCTTGTCCGTCAGCCAGTATATCAATCCCGAGCGGTTCAGCTTTGACCTCGTTATCTTTGACGAAGCCTCGCAGATATTCACAGAGGACGCCATAGTAGCCATATACCGAGGAAAGCAGGTCGTAGTCGCCGGCGACAGCAAGCAAATGCCGCCTACGAATTTCTTCAAGGCGCTGGACGACGGACTGGACGAGGACGATGAAGACGACGACACGCTCTCTTCCGCTGATTTCAGCAGTGTTCTCGACGAGTGCGACACGATTTTGCCGTCGTTCCCGTTGCGGTGGCATTACAGGAGCCGCCACGAGTCCTTGATTGCATACTCCAACGAGGCGTTCTACCGTTACCTCGTGACTTTCCCGTCATCCTTGGCCAAGCACGACGACTTCGGAGTGCAATTCGCGCATGTCAAGGACGGGGTTTACGACCGGGGAGGGCGGCGAGCCAACCTCAGGGAGGCCGAGGTTGTGACCGGCAAGGTTTTCGAGCACTTTCGAACCCGTCCCGGAAAGAGCCTGGGCGTCGTGGCCTTCAGTCAGCAGCAGGCGGACGCGATTGAGGACGAAATTGAACGTCGACGTCGCGACGACAGTGGGTTCGAACAGTTCTTCAACGAGGACCGTCTGGAAGGCTTCTTTGTCAAGAACCTGGAAAACGTGCAGGGTGACGAACGAGACGTAATGATATTCAGCGTAGGGTACGGCTACGACCAGCATGGCAGATTTCCGATGAGTTTCGGGCCTCTTAACAAGACGGGAGGAGAACGCCGGCTCAACGTCGCTATCACCCGGGCCCGCGAGAAGGTGCTTGTCGTAAGTTCCGTAAGGGCAGCCGACTTCACTCTTCCGGCCGAGCCGAAACCAGGTGTCTTGCATCTGTACCGTTATCTCGATTACGCCGAACGCGGAGCGGCAACACTGGAGACCACCCATCCTGCCGGGCAGGGCGAAATCGAGTCGCCGCTCGAAGAGGAAATTGCATCCGCGATTAGCCAGCTTGGATATCGTTTCGTACCGCAAGTTGGGTGCAGCGGATATAGAATCGACCTCGGAGTATTACATCCTCAGGAACCAGGCAGGTTCATACTTGGCGTCGAATGTGACGGAGCAAGCTACCACTCGGGAGCCACGGCCCGCGACCGCGACCGCTTGCGCCAGCAGGTCCTGGAACGGCTAGGCTGGAAGATTCATCGCATTTGGTCTCAAGACTGGTTCCATCACAGAGAGAGGCAAGTCGTCCAGCTGAAGGATGCTCTTGAGTCGGCCGTCATTGCACCTGGGGCTGTACCGCGCGCAGATGCCGCGAAACCGGCAGTCCGCAAGCTGGTTGTCAAGGAGGTCGTGGTTCCCGAGAAACAGGACATAGATGTTCGGCAACTCAAGGGGGTCAAGGCTTACAAGGCGCGTAGGGTAACGGTATCGAAGAACGGATACGAGTTCCACGCTCCAGAGAACCGAAATTCGCTCGCGTGGCTTTTAAAGCAAGTTGTTGAGACGGAAGGGCCGGTGCACATCGATATCGTGGCTCGCAGATTGGCGAACGCGTATGGCTTGGCCAAGGTCGGGCCCAGGATGCTGCAAGCGGTTAAGTCCGCTGCAAATCTGGCCGCCTTGCAGAAGTGGGCCGTGAAGAGAAACAGCTTCCTGTGGTGTCCAGAGAACATGTCCGTTGTGCCGCGTATTCCAAGCGACACCCCGGAGTCCTTCCGCGACATAGAATATGTTGCACCGGAAGAAATTCAAGCGGCAATGGAACTGATAATTAGGCAATGCGTGGGAATCAGCTCGGATGCATTGTTTTCAGAGACTGCCAGACTGTTCGGCACTCTGCGGGTAACCACCCGTATCCGCAACCATTTGGAAACGATTGCAGCACAGATGGAGAAAAAAGGCATAGCAAAGCTCAACGGCGACAGCATCACCCTTTCAAAATCGTGAATGAATAAACGTTGAATCCCAGCCAACTGGCTGGGATTTCTTTTTTTCTTCCATATAAAATATCAGTAAAAATTAATATTTCTTGTTTTCTACGGATGAGGGAGAAGCAGTAAAAAGCAATTACGATTTTCATTGCGAGTTCTCGGACGATAGAATCTACGTTTAAGGGCTGCTGTGGTAAATAGGATAATTTCTTTTATCCATACGCCGGCATCAAGCGCGAGGTGGTGCAGGATTTCGCCGCCACCGGCCTCGTCCATATTTTGTCGGTGTCGGGCGCCCATATCGCCCTGGTGGCCGGCGCGGTGCTGTGGCTGGGGGCGCGCCTCAAGATGCGGCGGGCGAAGACGGCTTTTTTGGCCGCGGCCGCCGTGACCGTGTACGCCTTACTCGCCGGCCTGACGCCGCCGGTGGTGCGGTCGCTGGTCATGGGGCTGGCGGCGCTGGCGGCGGTCGTGCTGGGACGGGACAGGGACACGCTGCAGGCCCTGGCGCTGGCCGCGCTCGGGATGCTGGTCTGGCAGCCGGCCTTGTTGTTTGATATCAGCTTTCAGCTGTCGTTCGGCGCGACTCTCGGCCTCATCCTCCTATATCCGCCCACGGTCGCCGCTTTGGCCTTCCTGCCGCCGTGGCTGGCCGGGCCGCTGGCGGTGACCGCCGCCGCCCAGCTCGGCGTCCTCCCCTTCCTGCTGTGGTATTTCAGCAGTTTCCCGCTGAGCGCGTTTGCGGCCAACATCGTCGTTCTGCCGCTCATAGAGGCGGTAGTTGTGGGCGGCTTGCTGGCCGTCCTGGCGGCGACGGCCGTTCCGGTGGCCGGCAAGCTGCTGCTGGTGGCCTGCGCCCAGCTCGTCGGCGTGGCGGTGAAGCTGGCGGCCCTGCTGGCAGCGCTGCCGGGGGCGACGCTTTACTTCCCGGCCATGGGGCTGGCGGCCGGGGCGGCGTATTACCTCGGTCTGGCGTGGGTATACGGTTTTCTGCCCCGCCTGCCGGGGCCGGCGGCCGTCGTCCGCCGCTGGCCGCGCCGCGCGGCTGCCGGGGCCGTTGTTCTCGCCGTCGCGTGGTTCGCCTATGCGCTGTATCCGCGGCCGCTGGCGGTCCACTTCATCGATGTCGGCCAGGGGGACGCGACGCTAGTCGTGACGCCCCGCGGCCGGGCGGTGCTGGTGGATACGGGCGGCGGCCGCGAGTGGGCCGACTTCGACGTGGGTGAGCGGGTGGTGGTGCCGTATCTTCGCCATTACGGGGTGACGGGCCTCGACTATCTCATCCTGACCCACGGCCACCAGGACCATGCCGGCGGGGCGGCCGCAGTCGCCGCCGCGCTGCCGGTGCGCACGCTCCTGCTGCCGCCGGGCGCCCCGTCGCCGGCGACCCGGGCGCTGCTGCGGGCTACGGACGGCAAGGGGGCGGTGCCGGCGGCGGCCGGGCAGAGCGTCGTCCTCGACGGCGTGGAATTCCGGGTGGTGCAGGCGGCGGATGAGGTCGCCTCCAAACGGGGCGAGGTGTCGACCGTCGTGCTGGTGTCGTATGGCGGCCATAGCTTTCTCATAACCGGCGATCTCGGTCCGGCGGAGGAGAAGATGGCCGCCGGCCGGCTGCCGGGGCCGGGCAGTGTGCTGAAGGTCAGCCACCACGGGGCGCGGTCGGCTACGACGCCCGAGATGCTGGCGGCTTTCCGGCCCCAATACGCCGTTATTTCCGCGGGTTATGGCAATAAATTCGGCCACCCGCACCCCGACGTGCTGGCGCGGCTGGCGGCCGCCGGCGCGGTCGTGCTGCGCACCGACCGCGCCGGTGCGGTGGTGTTCCGCAGCGACGGGGAGCGGCTGACGGCGGAGACTTGGCTGGGACGGTAGTTCGGGGAAAAGGCGGCTTGTAGACAAAGTCAGACTGGTGAGAAAGGTCCAGATGCAAGGCGCACCGGAAGAGCGCGCCGCGCCGCGTACTGCGGGATGTACGCAAGCAAGCGCTCTGAGGAGCAACGCCGCAGATGGGCCTTTCTCACCAGTCTGAAACCTCCGCCGCGCGGAGGTTTTCGTCTTTGGCCTTAGGGGAACTTGACTTCCTTTTCAAACTGGGCCAATACAATGTCCAAAGCTTTGAATCCGGCATTCTCGGCATTTGTCTCGTTGCCGTAAAAATAGGCGTTGCTGCTCGCACTCCCTTGCAAGGCATTAAAATAGAGATATTTGCCCTCCGCGATGTCAAGGATTTTGACGATCATCCGCAGGTCGATCTTTTGGGCGCCGTTGCTGTAACTGGTACGGTATAATGAAAAACTCGTGAGGAACATATAATCGATACCTGCCTTGCGGCCGAAGTCGACGAGGAATTCTCCCCCGGCGAGGGTCAGGTCGGGGTCGTTGCGGAGGTCGACGTAGCCGTCCAGGTATTTGAACAACATCGGCCTGACGTCGTTATATCCGAGCACGACGTATTTTTTCGGATCGACTTTGGCGTTGATTTTCTGCCGGACGAGATCGAAGGCCTGTTGATAACCCTGGAGGAGGGGGCCGGCGTAAGCGGTGACCAAAACGACCGGTTTTTCCGGCTTGGCCTTCTGGACGGCGCCGGCGGCGGGGATGAGCGGCAGGTCGCTGCCGGGCGGGGCGTAGTCGGGACCGGCGGCGTAGTCGAGGAGGTTGCGCAGCTCGTACATCGGCAGGGCGAAGTTGAGGTTTTGGCCGCTCGTCCTGCCCCAGGTGACGATGCCGACCACTTCGGCGTTCATGTTGATGAGGGGGCCGCCGCTGTTGCCCTGGGACACGGGCGCGGTGAACTGGATCCAGGTATCGCCGCCCATTCCCTGGACCTGCTGGATGGCCGAGACGATGCCTTCGGTGACGACGAAGGTGAATTC
>JARKPR010000041.1 GCA_029975165.1 Selenomonadales bacterium | reverse complement strand
CATATCGACTTCGATAGGCGCATAACGCTCGTTACGGCTACGAAAACTGAGCTTTCCGGGCAAAGCGTCAACATATTTAACTAGAACTGCCGAATCAATACCTACCGCAAATAGCCCACCTGACAGTATTTCGTTCTGACTTTCGTCAATTAACACAGTATCGCCGTTCCATATTTCTGGCTCCATACTGTCGCCTAATACGTCCATAAGAACCATTTTGTTAGGGTGTCCTTTGCGCCATAGAAAATCTGTTTTGAACGCATAATAGCCGATCACTTCCCCTTCTGTCTCCAAGCTCCCCGTGCCCGCGGCCAACCTCGCCTTGACCTTGGGAATCAAGCTGTAACCCATGCGTGGAGCGGCTTCTGGAGACATCCACGTGGGTTCATCCTCAAGCGCAATATTCGTTTTTTGCCCTAATTCTTGGGCAATTTTCAGTTCATCGCGACGCATAGGACCGGACCCGTACAGAATCCAATCCGAGGATATCCCATAGGCTAATGACGCTCGTGTGATCCATATCGCAGGAAGCTGTTTTCTTTTCTTTGTTGTTGAAATCGTTTGCTGTTTTAGGCCAAGCGACGTCCCCAATTCAATATCGGTTTGAGCGCCGACAGCCTTTTTCAGGCGGACGAAAATCTCATCAAACCTCGTTGCTAATTCCGCGTCCGAATTTGCAACCAAATTTGCAACCGACGGAGTGGGCTTTTTATCGCTCATTTCGGTATATATCCCGCGCAATTAAGGTTTAGAACCTTTTTAGTAGGTATTTTTTCGAATATGCAACCCAAAATTTCGATTGACTAAGACAATTTTGGGTTTTAATCCTACCCCAGACGGGGTCGGTTGACCCGTTACGTTCGTAGCTACCAGGGGAGTCACGGTTACACAATGTCCAGCTCCCTGGAAAATTTGGATCGGAGATTACGGAATTGATGCCCACGGCCCGACAAGGAAGCCTGCTGGAGCTGCCCGAGCTCAATCCAGATGCGGATATTGCCGTGTCCATGGATCGGATCGTCCAGGCGGCGGGGTTGTCGCGGGCCGAAGCTGTGGACCGGCTTAACGCGGCCGCGCGGCGGTTTGGGGTTCGGCTGGCATCCGGGAACGCTCGGGAACTGGGGCTGGCCACCTTCGAGAAGTGGCTCAACCCCAAAGAAGCCGACTACGTACCAAGTGTCCGGGCGCTCAATCTCTTCTGTCATGTGTTCGGCGCGGCCGACCCTCTCGACATTCTGGCTCGGTCGCATGGCTTGGGTTGGCGCGTCATTCGCGGCGAGGACGCGAAACTCTTGGAGTGGGCGCGCACCGAGCGAGAAATCAAGGCGCTCCGCAAGCGGAAAAGCAGGATCGAGGCGGAATTATGAAACGTGCAAGCACCAAGATCAAAGGCTGGATGGCTGAACGGCGTATCTCCGTGATCGCTCTTGCCCGCGTGGCCGGCATCAAGCGGGAAACCATGTCGGACACTATTTGGGACCGGCGCAACAACCGCGACGCATTGCAGGCACTGATAAACGCCGGATGCCCGGTGAAGTGGCTTGCCCTACCGGCGGACATGAAGAGCAAGCAAGCGGCCTAATGAACAGCCCAACGGAATACTATCGGACGGCAGTGTGATGCAGGATAAGTACACAGCCCAAGAAATCGGCAAGGCACTTGGCGTATCGCGTCAAGCAGCTGAAGCCAAGGCGAAAAAAGACGGTTGGCTCTACGAAGAGGAGCCGTCCCCGGGCCGTGGCGGCCGCCGTCGTATGTACCTGACCGCGTCGCTCCCTGCCGAGGTTCGGGACGCCCTGACCGCCCATGAAGGCGCGAACCTCCCCGCTGTCACCACGGAGGAAACACCGCTCACCGAAGACCAACGGCGTGGAGCGCTGGCCAGGGCGGACCTCGTGCGGCTCTATACCGAGGCGTTGGCCAAGGCCCCTCGCAAGGGCGTGGCGCAAAAGGAATTTATCGCCGCCTACCGGGCCGGAGTATGGCCGAAAATCAAGGAAGTGCTCGGCGAGTCGGTATCCGTGCAATCCCTGGAGCGTTGGAAGCTCAAGCTGCGCCGTACTGGCTCCGCCCTGGCCCTGGCCGACACGCGCGGCGGCGTGCGCATCGAACCGGTCCTGACCGTGGCGCACCAAACCATCATCACCGCCCTTGTGCGGCATCCGAACGCGCCGAATATCGCCGAAGTCTGCCGCGAAGCGCTCAAAGCCTTCAAGCCGGCGGGCTTGCCGCCGTGCTCCGAAATTACCATCCGCCGGTTTATCGAAAAGTGGATCGCCAACAATTACGGCGAATTCGTCTACTCCAGGAAAGGCAAAAAAGCCTGGGTGGACGAATGCTGTCCGTACATCGTGCGCGACTACTCGAAGATTCAGGTCGGCGACATCCTGGTGGCCGATGGGCATGTGCTCAACTTTGAGATTTTGGACCCGGAGACCGGCAAGGGCGCTCGCATGGAGCTGGTGCTCTGGTACGACATGGCGTCCAGCTACCCTTTGGGCTGGGAAATCCTGCCCACGGAAAACACGCAGGCAATCGCTTCAGCTTTACGCAGGGCCTGCATGCGCCTCGGGAAGTTTCCCCGCATCGCTTACCTGGACAACGGCAAAGCGTTCAAGGGCAAGTTCTTTACCGGGGTTGACCTGACGCAAACCGGCCTGGGCGGCGTGTTTCAAGAGCTCGGCATCCAGACAATTTTCGCATGGGGATACCACGGCCAGTCCAAGACCATCGAACGGTTCTTCGGGACGTTCGGGGAGTTGGAACGCTGGTGCCCTTCCTACGTCGGCTCTTGCATCGAAAATAAGCCCCCTCGCCTCAAACGTGGCGAGAACCTGCACCGCAAGCTCTATCAGGCATCAGGCTATCGCCCGCTTACCCTTGAAGAAGCCCACACGGCCGTGGCCATGTGGTTTGACGAGTACGCCCACCGGCCGCAACGTGGCCACTTGAAAGGCCAAGCCCCCCTTGATGCGTTCGCACCGGGAGCCGGCCCGGGCCTGACCGATGCCGAGATGCTCAAGCTGCGGCTGTGCATGCTCTCCAAGGCGGTCCGCCAGATCGAGCAGAACGGCGTCAAGATTTTCGGCCGGTATTACCGGCACCCCTTTTTGCACAGCCTGCGCCATTCCGTATTGGTCCGGTACGACGACCAGGACCGCCGATCGGTGCTGGTCTACGACGAGACGGGCAAACGGCTGATCTGCGAGGCCATCCCGGTGCCGACCAACGTGCATCCGGCGGCCGGCATCCTGGGCACGGATGAGGACAAGGCCCTTCTTGCCTCCGAGATCGCCTACAAGAAGGCCCTCGAAAACCAGGTCACGGCCGACGCCAGGGAGTTCCTCGCCAACGTGGTGCTCCCGGAAACGCAGCACCGCATGCAGCTTGTGGCCGCCAAAGATGCCGCCACGGCCCCGCCTGCCCTGCCGGAACCTCCCGCCCCGAACGTCAAGAGCATCGAAGCCGCCAAGTCCGCAGCACGGGCCAAGCTCGAGGCCGCACCGGCCTATGTGCCTCCGGCGCAGATGACAACCATCGTCACCGAGCTCGACCGCTACGAATACCTTTTCAACGTGTCCGTCCGGGACGGCGTGCCCCTTCGCGAGGCCGACGCCGCCTGGATGGCCCGCTACGAGCAAACCGAGGAATACGCGGCTTGCGCGCGCCGGCGCTTCGAGCAGTTGCGCACGGTCTACGCGCGTCGCCGCATGGCCGCCAACGGGGGAGGAAACGCATGAAATCGGTTTTTGTGGAGACGGGCAACGTGACCGCATTCCGGCGGGCCGTGCTGACCGTCGAGGACACCGAACGCGGTCAGCCGGGCATTGTCGTGGCCTGGGGGCAGGCCGGGAGGGGCAAGACCTTTACCGCGAGAAATTCCTACACCGAGCGCGGAGGAGTTTTCCTCTCCGCCTGGGAAGGCATGTCGCAGGCCGCTTTTCTGTCCAAGCTCTGCTTCGAGGTCACTGGCGACCAGAAGTGCCCCCGATCGGCCCATGCCTGCAAAATGCGCATTGTCGAAACCCTTGAGAATCGCCGGAAGCAAGGTGGTGTCGTCACCATTTACATGGATGAGGCGGACCGGCTGGCCTTCGGCCGGGTCGAGGATTTGCGCGATATCCATGAGGCGACCGGCGCGGCCGTGATCCTGATCGGCGAGGAGGAGCTTATCGGGCTCCTCTCCCAACGCCGCCGCGTCTGGTCCCGGGTTACCCAGGAGGTGCCGTTTGGGCCAGTAGACGAGGCCGACATCGCGGCCTTCGCCCTGGAAGCGGCGTCCCTTGATCTGACGCCTGAGGCTTGCGCCATGGTGCGCACCACCTCCGATGGCGACATGCGGCTTGTGCGCAACATGGTGCAGCTCCTGGAACAGGCAGCCAAGGCCCGGGAAACCAATCGCGCCGACGCGGCCATGGTGAAAGACATACAGAAGCAACGGTCCTGGAGGCGGGCATGAAGACCGAAGAAATGGACCGGGTGCGCCTGGTTATCCAGGGACTGACTGTCAACGGCAAGGAGTCCGTGACCAACGCGCTCCTTTACGAGGCCATGGGCTTGACCGTCGAATCGGACAAGGACCGCCTACGGTCGCGCGTCAACGACTTGGTCAAGCGCGGGGAACTGAAGCGGATCGCGGATGGCAAGTATTCGTACCACCCCAAGGCTCGGGTGCGGAGCGGCGAATACTATCAACGGGCATGGCGGGCCATTCGCTCGGCCAAGCCGGGTTTTTCCTGGGACGATCTCGCCGAGGTGTCACGGGTTTCCTACACCCACATTCGTAAATACGGGAAGTGGCTCCTCAGCGAGGGGTACCTTGAGCGGTACGGCTGCAAGGGGACCACACACCTCTTCCGGGCCACAGCGTTGGCCCGGGACACGGTGGAGACACCTTACCCGCCCTTGGACATCGTTGCTCCCTACGAGACCGAACGCAACGCCGCTTGTCGGCTGATCCGGGCACTTATGGAGCGCGACCCGGGCCGTGCTGCCGTGAAGGCCAAAATCGTCGAGAACTGCCGGGCTATCCTGGCCCGGTTCGAGAAGGAGGACCAGGATGGAAGTGGTGAAACAGCTTAGGGAGGTGCTCGCCGACCTCAGGGCCGTGGACGGGCTGACGAATCCCCAGGCCATCAAGGAACGCGTGGTCGCGGCCCGGACGAACCTGCGCCGGATAATCCAGCAAACGGGGCTGCCCACGGCCAGGGTGGTCGGCCTCGGTGAAAACAGGGAGGTGCCCCGTGGCTAGGACGAAGCCGAGAGTGATGGTGTTGGCGGACCTCAAGGAGGCCGACGCGGCCCTGGCCGAGTTGGCCGGCATCAAGCGCGACATGGCCTCTTTGGAGTGCGTCATGAATGAATCCATCGACGCCATCAAGGCCGAAGCCAAGGCTCAGTCCGCGCCGCTGGCCATCCGCATGAAGGACCTGGAAACGGCCCTGACCAACTTCGCCGTGGCCCGCAAGGACGATCTTTTCCCGAAGAAAAAGTCTCTGGAGCTGACCTTCGGCGCGCTCGGCTTCCGGCAGTCCACCAAGCTCAAGACCCTGGTGAAGTGGACGTGGAAGCTGGTCTTGGAACGGCTCCAGGCGCTGGCCGCCGATCCCGAGGGGACGCCGTTCCGCGAGGCGATCCGCACCAAGGTCGAGGTGGACAAGGAGGCCATGCGCGATTGGCCGGAAGAGCGCCTGGCGACGGTCGGCGTCCACAAGGTGGCTGAGGACGAATTCTTCTACGAGCTCAAGGCCGAGGCCATCGAAAACGCGGCCGCCTGATCCCTGCGAAACCGCCCGACTTGGGCGGTCGTCCGGGCGTGGCGGCCCGGGCCTGACGAGCAGCCCGACACGTCAGCCGACCCTCTGCCTTCCAAGCAGACGGCCTGGATGCGCCGAAACCACGAGAGGAACCCCATGGCCAAGCGATCTTTCGTTCCCTGCGCCGCCATCTACAACATGCAAAGCAAGGTCTTTTTCGGGACCCTGCTGCCGGCCTCGCCGTTCACCTACGAAGCCGACAAGGACGAGCTTGTCGCCATCTTCGGACGCATCCTGGGCGGGCCGGCCGGGAGCTGGTCGCGGCTGACGCTTGGCCAGCGCAACCAGGTGCTCGACGCCCTGGCCACGCGATGGCTGCACGCGCATGCGGCCGTGGACATTCCGCTTTTGCCCAACCGGCTGCACACATGGAAGAAAGGCGACAAGGCCGATGGTTACGAGCGCTTGGACATCCCGGCCGGTCCGCTGGCCCGGCAGAAACGCTACATCCTCATGCTGTGGTGCCTGCTCGGCTACGAACCCCGGAGCCTGGATGCCCGAGTGTCCAAGCAGTTCGGCGTGGAAACATTCGTCTGGCTGACCGACCCGGCCGCCCTGGCCACCCTGGCCAAGGACCTGTGGAGCCGTTGCCGCAAGGCCGGCATCGATCCCGAACCGGCCGAGGCCGGCGGCACGCGGCGCGAAGCGGCCGTGGCCAGATGACGCATGGGGCCGGACGAACGCGAGGCGTTGCGGGCCGCCATCCTGGCCCGCCATCGGACCCTCTACGCTTTCTGCAAGGCCACCGGCATCACCAAAAGCGTGGTGCTCCAACTTCTGGCCGGCCGCTATCCCGGCAACGAGGAGCGCCAGGCGACGCGCATCCGGGCCGCCCTGGCCGATGCCCCGGTTGCGGACGTGACGCCCGGGGCCGTCTTCGCGGTGCTGGAGCGCATCGGCTGCGCTCGCTGCCGGGCCACGGACAAACGCCGCTGCCGCAGCTGCCGCACGCTTTGGGAGAAGCAGGTCGAGGCGCTGGCCGGCCTGTTCCGGCCAGCTGATTCGTAATCAGCTGATGCCGCCGAGCCAATGGCGACGACCTCATTTCTCAGATTGATTGCAGGAAACCGAATAGTAATGAGCGAGAAGCGCGCAAAAGAGAGCACGATTTTGCTCCGCATCCGGGGCAAGACGATCAAGCTGGAGCTGTTCCCGGCCACGTCCTGGGGCGGCCCGGCGGGTTGCTACCGGCTTCGTATTGGCGGCCGCTGGCATTCTCCCAGCAACGGCAAATACGAGTTCTTCGCGCCGGCCGGCATTGCCGGGCTGGTCGCTTCGCTTTTGCGCGGCGAACCGGTCAATCCCAAAGCCCGCCCGGAGCTTCGCCGGGGCGACCGTGTGCGCGTCCCGACCGGGAATGGCGCTTACGACAAGACTTTCGTGGCCGGCCCGCCGATCCTGGGCATGGACGGCCGCTGGTGGGTGACGGTCGCCGGCAGCGAGGAGATCGTAGCCGTGGACACTCTGCTCCCGCAAGAAAGGGGGAAACCATGAGCATCATCGACGACGTCTTGAAGCACTTTGCCGTCCCGGCCGATCCCGCGCCGGTCGATCCCGCGCCACAAGGCGCACCCCTGCCGCAGGCGGCACAGGCTCAGCTCGCGCCGGCCGCGGGGGCGCTCGGCGAATATGCCGGCCGTCTCGAAGCAATCGGCACCACGCTGACGGTCTCGCCCGCCGTCCAGGAATCGCGCCTCAAGTCCAGCAGGTTGTGGACCATGATCGGTACGGTGGCCACCCTGGTTTCCCAGCATCCGCTGGGCTTCGAGCTCTCGCCCGTGACCCAGGTGTGCATCGTGGGCGTGGCCGCCATCTATATCGCCGCCCGCAGCATCAAGGGCGAAACAACCGGAGTCTAACCATGGATCAACCGCTGGCGGCGACCCTCCTTAAAATCCTGTCGGCCATGGACGCGGGTTCGCTCTCGTTTCTGGTGGCCCTGGTCACGCTCACCCCTATGGGGCTGGTGCTCCTCATCGTGGTCTTTTGGCTGATCGAGGATCGCCGCCGGCGCGCCGATCTGACCCGCTACCAGAAGGACATGGACCGCATTCTCAAGGCCTACGGCGACGATTTGCGAGTGGTGACCGGCTACTACAGTGACAATGTCAAGCTCGTGAAAGACTACCAATCCCTGGCCACGAGCCTACACGACCAGGTGGTTCTCAACACGCAAGTCATGCAGCGCATGGTGGATGCCATCTGTACCAACCAGTTTTGCCCGCAGGGGCGCATTGCCAAAAACGAAAGCCCCATGAGGAGCGGACTATGATGAATCTCGAACGGGCGGCCATGGTCGGCCAGAAGACCGAAAAGGAGCTCACGGCCAAGGGCCTGGCCATCCGGGCCAGCGGCCTGCGGGATTCGCTGCGACTGCTCCTGCTGCCCACCACGCCGGTGGACGCCCTCGAAGACGAACAGATCGCGTCCCAAGGGCTCGCCCTGGCCCAGGCGATCATGGACCTGCGGGCGGTCCGCGCCGAGATCGCGGTTATCAACCGCCACCTGGGGGCTTGATACCATGCCCGCCGTGGCCGGACGCCGGGAACATCCCATGGAAACAGTAGAGCGCGCCGAGGAGCTGTGGTGCGTGGACGGCCTCACCTTCGACGAGGTGGCGGCGCGCACCCACGTGGCCGCCTCGACGCTCAAGCGTTGGGCCGAGAAATACGGCTGGCGCGCCAAGCGCGACGAAATCCGGCAGGCCCTGGCGTCCATCCGGGCCGACACCATCCGCTTGCGCGCCCGACTGATTCAGAACTGCCTAGCCAGCATGAACGCCATGGACGCCTTTGCCGTGGCCAAGATGGAAGAGATGGCGCTCAAGGCGGCCGAAATCGCGGACAAGCGGGCCGAGGCCACGCCGTCCTCGCTGCCCCTGCGCGAGATCGCCAGCGACGCCGACGCCGTGGCCGCCCTGGAAGAAGCCGTGGGCCTGCGGCTTAACGCCATGCTGGCCAGCCCTGACAAGGTGACGCTTTCCGCCCTTCGCGAGGTCAAGCAAGTGCTCGATCTGCTGGGCGACATGCGGGCCGCCGCCGGCGCGGCCGCCAAGGACGGAACACCGAGCCTGGAACGCGGCTTGAGCGCCGACACGGCCGACCGGATTCGGGCCTTGCTCGGGGGTGAAACGCCATGAGCGACGCACCGCTTCTGGCCTACCAGGACCGTTGGAACCGGGACAGCAATCCGGTCAAGTTCTGTGAGAAGTCCCGTCGCATCGGCCTGTCCTACGCGGACGCGGCCGAGTCCGCGACACTGGCCGGCCTGAAAAAGAGCGAAGGCGGTATGAACACCTTCTATATCTCCTACAACAAGGAGATGACCGAGACCTACATCAAGGACGTGGCCGAGTGGGCCAAGCGCCTCAATCTGGCGGCCTCGGAATTCGAAGAGGTGGTCCTGGAGGATGAGGACAAGGACGTGCTGGCCTACCGCGTGCGCTTCGCCTCGGGCCATGCCGTCGTCGCGCTTTCGGGCAAGCCCAAGAATCTGCGCTCCAAGCAGGGGTGCATCGTCATCGACGAAGCCGCCTTCTGCGACGACCTGGAAGAACTCCTCAAGGCGGCCATCGCCCTGACCATGTGGGGCGGCATGGTGGAAGTGATTTCCACGCACAACGGCGAGACCAATCCCTTCAACAACTACGTCCTGGACATCCGGGCCGGGAAACTGCCCTACAGCCTGCACCGCGTCACCCTGGACGACGCCCTGGCCGAGGGGCTGTATCGGCGCATCTGCAAGGTCCGGGGCCTGACCTGGTCGCCCGGGGAAGAAGCCGCCTGGCGGGCCAGCCTGGTCGAATTTTACGGCGACGGCGCGGATGAGGAGCTCTTTTGCATCCCCTCCCAGGGCTCGGGCACCTTCCTGACCCGCCAGCTCGTCGAATCCTGCATGTCGCCGGACATCCCGGTGCTGCGCTGGTCGCCGCCGGCCTCGGACTTCGTGGACTGGCCCAAAGAGCGGCGCTTCCGGGAAATGCGCGACTGGCTCACGGCCGAGTTGTCGCCGCTCCTGGAGCGGCTTCCCCGTGGGCTGGCCTCCTTTGTCGGCGAGGACTTCGGCCGCACGGCCGATCTTTCCGTGGACGTGCCGCTGGTCGAACATCCCGACCTGACCCTGGCCGCGCCCTTCGTGCTGGAGCTGCGCGACTGTCCTTTTCAGCAACAGGAGCAGGCGCTCTTTTTCATCTGCGACCGGTTGCCGCGCTTTTGCGGGGCGGCGCTCGATGCCCGGGGCAACGGCCAGTACCTGGCCGAGGTGGCTCGGCAGGAATACGGCCCGGAGCTCATCCAGGAGGTCATGCTTTCCGAGGGCTGGTACCGGGAGCACATGCCCAAGCTCAAGGCGGCCTTCGAGGACAAGACGATCCTTTTGCCGCGCGACGCGCTCATTTTGGATGACCTGCGCGCCTTCAAGGTGGTCAAGGGCGTGGCCAAGCTCCCGGAGACGCGCACCGGGGCCAAGGGCGAGAAGCGCCACGGCGACGCCGGCGTGGCCGCCGCCCTGGCCGTGTTCGCGGCCAAGACTATCGAAGCGGAGCCTTTTACGGTGGAAACGGCCATGCCCTACACGGCCGGCAATATGTTTCGGGGGTATCGATGAGCGACGGCCTGTGGCTTGATAAAAAGACCTTCGTGGAATTCGGCGCGACGCCCCTGGCCGGGCTGCTCGGCGAGGTGGCCGTGGCCCCGGCTTCCTGGGGGCTGCTCGGCATCCTGCCCGACCCCGATCCGGTCCTTCGGGAGCGCGGCGACGACGGCAAGGTGCTCGAAGATCTGACCGCCGACGGCAAGGTGTGCTCCTCGATCCAGGGCCGCAAGGTGAAGACCCTCAACAAGCGGGACTACAAGTTCACGCCGGGCAAGGAGGAAGGCCGGGAGCCCACGCCCGAGGCCAAGCGCCTGTGCGACGACCTGACGCGCGACCTGGAGCGGGTGGACCTCTATAACCTGTTCTCCCAGGTCCTCGACACGCCGTACTTCGGGCCGACGCCCACGGAAATCCTGTGGAAGCGCGAGGGGAACCGGCTGCGTGTGCGTGACCTGATTCCCAAGCCGCGCGAGTGGTTCGTCTTCGACGGCGATGGGGCGCTGTGCTTTCGGGGCGAGGAAGCCGTCACCGGCGACAAGGTGCATCCGTTCAAGGTGGTGCTGTCGCGCCACTTCCCGACCTACAAGAACCCCTACGGGCTGCGGCTGCTTTCCCGCTGCCTCTTCCCGGTGGCCTTCAAGCGGGGCGGCATCGAGTTCCTCATGCGGTTCGCCGAGAAGTTCGGCATGCCCTGGGTGGTGGGCGAAGCCCGGCCCGGGTCGACGCCGGCAGAGCGCCAGGACATGAAGGCGAGCCTCGCGGCCATGATCCGCGACGCCGTGGCCGTGGTCTCGGGCGGGGCCAAGGTCCATATCGAATCCGTGGAAGGCAAGGCCACGGGCGGCCTGCACCTCTCCATCGTCAACTACATGGACGCGGCCATCGCCCAGATCATCCAGGGGCAGACCCTTACCCAGGAAATCGGCTCCACGGGCAGCTACGCCGCCAGCCAGACCCACTACAACGTACTGACTGACTACGCCGAGGCCGACCAGACGCTCGTGGTCACGGCCATGAACGATCTGGCCTGGATGTATGGCCAGGTGAACGCGCCCGACGCCCTGACGCCCGTGTTTTCCTACGTGGAGCCAGAAGACCTGGAGCAAAAGGCCAAGCTCGGAAGGTCGCTCTACGCCCTGGGCGCGCGCTTCAAGGAACCGTACTTCGAGAGCTTCGGCCTGACGTCCGAGGAATTCAGTGTGGCCAGCGTCGAGGCGCCTGCCTCCGACGCCGGCGAATCCGCCATGTTCGCAGCCGGCGACGATCGTTTCACCCCGGACCAGCAGGCCGTGGAACGGCTGGTGGCCGAAGCCCTCAAGGATGGCGGCCGGGCCGTTCACGACCAGGCCGGGCGCATCGTGGACCTCATGGTGCGCGCCGCGTCCTGGGAGGATGCTGAGCTGCTCTTGCTCGAAGCCTTTCCGGACCTGGACGACGGGGACTTCCAGGCGGCCGTGGAGGCGGCGCAGGTCGCCGCCGATCTGCTCGGCCGTTACGCCGTGCGCCTGGAGACCGGCCGTGCCGGATAGCCCGTCGCCCATCGCCTTCACGCCGGTGCGGCCGGCCGAGGCCATCCGCTACTTGCAAGACAAGGTCGCCGTCACCCGCGAGCAGTTCGACCGGCTTTCCGACGCGGCCAAGGCCCGGGCGTTCACCGTCTCGGGCCTGGCCCGGCTGGACATGGTCGAGGCCGTGCGCCGCTCCATGCTCGGCGCCATGGGAAACGGCGTGCCGCTCAAGGAGTGGAAGGCCACAGTCAGCCAGGCCCTGGACGCGGCCGGCTTCACGGGCGAGCGGCCGCTTCGCCTGGAGACGATCTTCCGCACCAACGTCCAGTCCGCCTACATGGCCGGCCGATATAAAGAGATGTGGGCCATGCGGGATACCTTCCCGTATTGGCAGTATTCGGCCGTCAACGACGGCCGCACCCGGCCGGCCCATCGGGCCCTTTCCGGCAAGATCTATTCGGCCGGGCATCCCTTCTGGGACACCTGGTATCCGCCCAACGGCTTCAACTGCCGCTGTTCGGTCAAGGCGCTCACCCGCCGCCAAGTCGAAGACCGGGGTCTGACCGTCGAGGATGACATCCCGAAGGAGATCGACACGGCCTCCGGGCCGGTGCGCATCGTCCCGGACCAGGGATTTTCAACCAATGTGGGAAAGGACTGGCTGGAGTCGCTGACGCCCGGCCCCCTGGCCGACGAGATAAGACCCCTTGTCGCGCGGGCCATCTGCCGGGGCGGCCTGGCTTTTGCCGACGATCCCTGCCGGCCGCCGCTGGCCGGGATTGATCCCCGGCATGTCCTGACGGTGGACGCCGCCGACATCCTGCCGACGGGCCTGGCCCCGGAGCGCTACGTCCAGGCGTTCTTGTCCGAATTCGGGATAGCCGACATCGAGGGGAGCAAGCTCGTCACGCTGCCCGGCGTGGAACTGCCCATGGTGGTGGGCAAGGGCTTTTTCATCGACAAGCGCACCGGCGGCTGGAAGGTGGACAAGGAAGGCCGGGAGCCTTTCGTCCGGCTGTTGGCCAGGACCATCCTGTCGCCTTACGAGGTGTGGCTGACCCCGGCCGAGGTGGCGGGCAAGCCCATGGACGTGCTGCGGCTGATCCGCCTTTTTACCACCTCGGAAAAGCGCATCGGCGGCTTTGCGGTCTTCAACCTGGTGCGCGGGCGGCAGTGGCGGGCGGCCACGGCGTTCACGCCCAAGGTCACGGCCGAAGGTTCGGCTCGGATGCTGGCCTATCTGGAGAAGCAGCGCGTGGGCACGCTGGTGTATCGCGAGGCGCTCCGCTAGGGCCGGCTTCGGAGCGGACGCGCGGCCTACCGATCCCCCGGCCGGGGCTCGGCCGCGACGCCGCCGCTTCGCGTGACGCGAAGCATCCGGCCGTCCCGGGCCAGCCGAACAGACGCCGCCCTTGCTGCTACCCCCGCCCGGGCGAGGTTCAGGTACGGCGTCCTTGCTTCGCCTGTATCCTGTAGGAACTCCGCCCAACCCGGTCAAGCGGTCCCCGACCTCTTAGACCGCTTTTGACCGCCTGACTCCGTCCCTATCCCAGGCCGCTCCCCCGGCCTTCCCGACGCCCGCCCGCTTCGGCGACCGCCTCCCCGATTCTTAGACCCATTTTAGACCTAGGATTATCCCGGGATTATCCCACCTGTGCCCCGAAACGTGGGGCATTGCCGCAATTGTGTCCGTGCGCGTCCGTATCGCGCTCCTTTGCCTTCGCCGCCTCGGGCATACCAGGGGCCATGGCAGCGCTCACCAAATGGATCGAAATCGCCCGCGCCGGCGGCCCGTACACGGCGCTTTCCGGCGAGGCGGTCAGCATCAGCCGCGACGACCTCGACGCGGCCGTCACCTCCTTCGACCCGGCCGATCGCCGCGTGCCGCTGGTACTGGGGCATCCCAAGCTCGACGACCCGGCCTACGGCTGGCTGGCCGCCGTCAGACGCGACGGCGACGTGCTGCTGGCCCGCTTCGGCGACGTCCCGGAGCCGGTACGCGAGGCCGTGGACCAGGGGCGCTACCGCAACGTTTCGGCCAAGTTCGCCCGGGGGTGGCGGCTTTGGCATGTGGGCCTGTTGGGGGCGGCCCAGCCGGCCATACCGGGCCTCAAGGAGGTCCGGCTGGCCGGGGCCGAGGATGGAATCACCTTCGAATTCGCCAAGGAGGCGGACATGGATGAACTGACGCGGCTGCGACAGGAGCTCGCCGACGCCAAGGAGGCCTTGCAAAAGGCCCGGGACGAGATCGCCCGGATCAAGGCCGAGAAGGCCGGCGAAGGCAAGGCCAAGGAGCTGGCGGCCCGGATCGACGAGCTGACCCGCAAACTCCAGACGACCGA
>JARKPR010000026.1 GCA_029975165.1 Selenomonadales bacterium | reverse complement strand
CCCAGGTGCTGCATGCCGCCTTGCATGATCGGGTACTTGATTTTCAACAGTTCTGTGATACGGGTTTTAAACATCGTGATCGCTCCTTTGTGTGGCCTTTGCTTCGGCAAAACCTAAAAAGCAAGAAGTATGCCAAGGCAGATCCATTTTGCTTTTTACAGCCCAACCGGTTTAGTTTGTTGATTTCTAAGCATCCCTTTATTGCTGAATCAACCTTCGATCTTTCATATTCCCCTTGGTATTACCCGTCACAAAAATGTGCATCAATACAATCTTGTATATCGAATTTGGCTAACTACTCGAACGCATAATATTTATGCAAATAAATGTACGCCACTCACCAATACCGATAACTGATGCTGCATATTGGACAATTTATGCTATTTTATTTGAACAATTGCAGACAATCTTCCACCGCCCAGGCGATAGTTCTTTTGTTGACCATGTTAATGAACAGGAAGGCGGTGGGATAGCCGGACTGACGGCGCGGCGAACTCCGCGGCCCAAAATCTTTTGGCAACTTGAAATCCAGCTTATTTGGGGGTATCGTCATTTTTTCTGACACCCGGAATTCTGCCGCACATAACGCAAACCGGCTATGGCGCACTTTTGCCACTTCCGGCTTTCAATATCACAATAAATACCTTCCAAAAATTCAGCTTTTATTAGGTTGTCTTGTTCAACGCCCCAATTCTCAGGGCATCCCCCATTTTCTTTACAACCCGGCTATAGTTCTATAGTCGCTTCATCGTAGCCTATGTACACGACAGCGACGAAACGAAGGAGAAAACTGCCGACAAAGCGAGGTCTATCATATTCGCTGGGACAAAGAAAAAAGCTCTCGCAAACACGAGAGCCCAACAAAAAAGGGGTTCCGTTATACAATACGCGCTGCTACAACAGCGCGTATTATCCTTTTGGTGCCCGGGAAGGGACTTGAACCCCCACGCTGTCGCCAGCAAAAGATTTTGAGTCTTCCGCGTCTGCCATTCCGCCACCCGGGCATGTGTAGTTGTGTTATAATATAAAGGGTCCGCTATGGACAATAGATATAATATCATCGTCGTCAGGCGTTGTCAAGTGCGGCGGCCGACAGGCGGCCGCGAGGAAGGGCTTATGGAGGATTTGGTTATCGGCGCGTGCCGGTTGGCGTGCGAGGTGGTGCGCAGCCGGCGCCGGACGGTGAGGATAAAGGTGGCGGCGGCGGACCGCCTGGAGGTGGCGGCGCCCCTGGGGCTGGCCGACGCGGAAGTGGCGAGGCTTCTGGAGAGCCGTAAAGCATGGATCGCGCGGCAGTCGGCGAAGCTGGCAGCAGTGGCGGCGAGCCCGCTGAACGCGGCGGTGGAGCCGGGGGCGGAGGTTTTGTACCTCGGCCAGCCGCGGCGGCTGACGGTGCTGCAGGGCAGCACGGCGCGGCCGGCGGTGACGCTGGCCGAGGAACGGCTGTTCGTGCATTTGCCGGCCGGCCCGGCGGCCGGGCGGCCGGCGGTGCTGACGGCGACGCTCAGGCGTTGGTACGCCGAGCAGGCGCGCTCTGTATTGACGGAGCGGACTACATACTGGGCCGACGTTCTCGGCGTACGGCCGCAGCGGGTTTTCATCCGCGAGCAGAAAAGCCGCTGGGGGAGCTGTTCGTCCCGCGGCAATCTGAGCTATAACTGGCGGGCGGTGATGGCGCCGCCGGCGGTGGTGGATTATCTGGTGATCCATGAGCTCTGCCACCTGAAGGCGCCGAACCATTCGGCCGTTTTCTGGGGGCTGGTCGGCGAGGCTGATCCGCTGTTCAAGGAGCACCGCAAATGGCTGCGCAACCACGGGGCCTTACTGGCGCGGCTGTTCGCCGGCGGGGATTAGGCCGATAAACGGATATCGGGCAGGTGTCAAAATCGAAGGGGCGGCGACGCCCGCAAGGAGGAGCAATGGTGAGCGTATTGTTCGAGCCGGTGAGTATCGGCGGGTTGAAGGTGAAAAACAGGTTCGTCCGCTCGGCGACCAACGATTATATGGGCGGACCGGACGGGGAAGTTTCCGACCGCGAAGTGGCGCTGTACCGCGCGCTGGCGGCTGGCGACGCGGGGCTGATAATCAGCGGCCACGCGTATGTGCAGCACCAGCTGGGCAAGGCGAGCGTAGGACAGAATGCGATTTACGGTGACCGCTTCGTGGCCGGCTACCGCCGGGCGGCGGAGGCCGTACACGCCTACGGGGCGGCGTTGGTGGTGCAGGTGTCGCACGCCGGGCGCCAGACGCCGCAGGACTGGCCGGCTGGCCAGGACCCGGTGGCGCCGTCGGCGGTGACGGACGGCTCGACCGGGCTTACGCCGCGGGCGCTGACGGAGGAGGAGATCTGGTCGCTGGTGGACGCGTACGCGGCGGCGGTGGGCCGGGCGAAGGCGGCCGGCTGCGACGGGGCCCAGATCCACGTGGCCCACGGGTATCTGCTGTCGTCGTTCATTTCGCCGTATACCAACCGCCGCACAGATATGTGGGGCGGCAGCCTGGAAAACCGCATCCGCATCCTGGGCGAGATTATGCAACGGGCCCGCAAAGCCGCGGGAAACGATTTCCCGATCCTGGCGAAGCTAAATTCGACCGACGGGCTGCCGGGCGAGGGGTACCTGACGCTCCAGGACGCGGTGGCCACGGCCAGGTCCCTGGCCGGCTGGGGCATCGCGGCGATCGAGGTGAGCGGCGGCATTCGCGAGGCCAAGGGCGTGATGTCGGCGCCGGGAATAGCGCGGCCGGAGCAGGAGGCGTATTTTGCGCCGGCGGCCAAGGCGGTGAAAGCGGCGGCGAACGTGCCGGTGATCCTGGTCGGGGGCCTTCGGTCGCTGGATGTGATGGAACGGGCGGTGCAGGACGGCACGGCCGACCTGGTGGCGCTGTCGCGCCCGCTGGTGAGGGAACCGGATCTGGTGGCCAAGTTCCGTACAGGACAGGCGACACGGGCGACGTGCGTGTCGTGCAACGCGTGTTTCAACCCGGCAGAGGGGCTCAAGTGCCGGCTGCCGGGCAAGAAGGCTTAGCATCCGCTGACAAACCCGGGGCCCCTGGGCCCCGCTTCTTTTTTTAAAATCTAAAAGAAATTTTATCCGGCGTCAAATATGTTTTTATAGATATCCTGTGTAACAGATGGATAATAAATTGGCTTAATTCCGGTATCGTCGCGTAGAACGCTGCTGACGGCGCTGGCGTCGTTGCTGGCGCTCGTGCTGCCGGCCGCGAAGCAGGCCGGCAGATTCTGCTGGAAATACGATCGGCCCGATCGACGCGGGGATCGTGGGGGCGACGCACCGGTTCGCGGAACGGGTGGCCGGCGAGGAGGGCGACGGACTATCCGCGACTTTGGCAGGGACAAGTATGGCAAGCCGCTGTTCTTCGCCAATTCGCCGGCCGGCAGAAATCTGAAATAGGGGGGCAATATTATAATATTATGAAGAGATTCGTTTCCGTTGCGGTGATCGTTTCCCTGGTGCTGACGCTGGCGTTGGCGGGGTGCGGCGGCCAGAAGGCCGAGGCGCCGCAGCAGGCGCCGGCGCCGGCCAAGCCTGACGTCATCCTGGCTACAACGACGAGCACGCAGGACAGCGGCCTGCTGGACGCGCTCATCCCGGCGTTCGCGAAAAAGACGGGCTATAAGATCAAGACGATCGCCGTGGGGTCGGGCCAGGCGATCGCGATGGGCGAGAAGGGCGAGGCGGACGTGCTGCTGACCCATGCGCCCGATGCGGAGAAAAAGGTGGTCGCCGGCGGGTCGGTAGTGAATCGCCGCCTGGTGATGCACAACGATTTCATCATCGTCGGCCCGGCGGCCGACCCGGCGAAGGTGAAAGGCAAGAAAGCGAAGGAAACGCTGGAGAGCTTCGCGAAGACGCAAGCGCTGTTCGTTTCCCGCGGCGATAATTCGGGCACCCATCAGTTGGAGAAGAAGTTGTGGGCACAGGCGGGCATCAAGCCGGCCGGGGCCTGGTACCAGGAAGCCGGGGCCGGCATGGGCCAGACGCTGAATATCGCCAGCGAGAAGAACGGCTATACGGTGACCGACCGGGCGACGTACCTGGCGCAGAAGAAGAACGTGGCCCTGGATATCCTCGTGGAGGGCGACCCGGTGCTGCTGAACATCTACCACGTGATGGAGGTCAACCCGGCCAAATTCGCGAAGGTGAACAAGGACGGGGCGAAGGCGTTCGCCGATTTTCTGCTGTCGGCCGAGGGCCAGGAGATTATCAGGAATTTCGGCAAGGATAAATTCGGCCAGCCCCTGTTCTTCGCCGACGGCGGCAAGCAGGAGGCTGACCTTACCGGTAAGTAGGCCAGAGGACGGACAAGAGGCACGGTTGGTACCGTGCCTCTTTTTTGTGTTTACCCTTATCAACGGTCCCCAAGTCGGCGGCAGACAATTGTTGCCAGTATCCCGCCCATTATTGTGGTAAACAGCTGCGGCCAGCCCATGGCGAACATGAGCCCGGCGGCCAGCGGCGCGGGGACGGCGACGAGGGTGAGCAGCCAGGCGAAGGCGGCGAAGAGGAAGGCCGATTTGCCGGCCGCGGCGAGGCCTATGGCGAAGACGCGGCCGCGGGCGAGGGCGGCCCGGAAGAGGAGAATGTAGAGGAGGTTGCCGAGGGCGACGGGGGGAACGAAGACGGGCAGGAAAAGCAGGCCCTGGAGGTAGGCGACAGCCGGGGCGACGAGGGCGATGACGGCGGCGGCGCCGAGGCCGGCGGTCTCTAAGGCGACGAGCAGGCAGGCGTTGACAAGGCTGCCGATGACGAAGGTAGTGAAGAAGGGCGGCACGGGGATGATGAGCCGCAGGGACTGGAAGACTATGGTGAGGGCCAGGAGAAGGGCGGCCCGCGCCAGGACGTTCGGGGTCATGCTATTTGCTCCCTTTTTTGTACTGAGACGTTCCCAGGAATGCCGCGGCCGTTCAGAAGCCCTCAGTGCAAGGCGCACCGGAGGCTGCGCGCGCAGGCGTACTTGGTTGCGTACGTCGAGCGCAGCAGCCGAGGAGCAACGCCGCAATGAGGGCTTATCAACGGCCATTCAGTATTCGGCAGAAAATCTACTTGTGCCAGGGGTGGCGCGGGCGCGGCGGCCTCCCTCCCCCTTGCCCTCCTCTTCCCGGGCCGAACATCATCCAGGCGAGGAGGATGAGAAGGGCGATATTGCCGACCATCCCGGCGATGATGCCGAGGTCGACGAGGATGTTGACGACGGTGAGGCAGGCGAAGAAAGTGAGGCTGCTTTTAAGATTAACCCACGGGTAGCGGCGAAGGATGAAGTATACGGCGACGAAGACGGCGATATCGACGGCGACCCAGGCCCAAGGGTTGTATACGAAGTATTTGAGGATGCTGCCGACGATGATGGCGGCCAGTATGTACCACCAGACGGTGTTCATGGTATTCCCCTTCCGTTTTTCACTTTCCCACTAAAATTATATACGAAAAGGCGCGCGGCTAACAATCGGCGGGCGGGGAAAAGAAAAAAGATAAATTGCGCTAGAATTGGCAAATTGATGATTATATTTCGCCTGAATTGAACATACTTTTATTAAGAATCTGCATAAGGGGTGAAATAGGTGGATTTCGCGTTTACAATGTTCAAACCGTATCGGGCCCGCGGCGGCAGGAAAGATGAACCGCTGGTGGTCGTCAAGCCGAACGGCCGCATCGTTTTCAACAAGAAAGCGGCGGAATTGCTCGACAACCATTTTTTCTGCATGCTGGGCTACGACAGCGACAACCGGGCGCTGGGGATTATGCCGGTTACGCAGCAGGAATCGAACGCTTTTCCGGTGAGATACGCGGCCAAGGGCGCTTATATCGGCGCGAAGAAATTTTTCCGCCATTTCGGCATTTTGCCGGAGCAGGTGGTGGAAAGCACGCCTTTCCAGCACGGCCAGTTCATCGGCATGAGGTTTTAGGCCGGGAACGAAAAAGCTGCTGAGCAATCAGCAGCTTTTTTAGTTTGTATGAGGTAATTCGGTTATTTACGCTTTGGATTGCGCGCAGGCCGTTTAGGTCCCCAAATGCAAGGCGCACCGAAGGCCGACACCACCGTTTCCTCCGCGACAATGTTCATAGACATTGTTTTCACCGGATCGGGTTAACAGCATCGCGCGTACCCGGGACGTACGCTGAGGATGGCAGCCGAGGAGCAACGCCGCAGTTGGCGTCATCAACGGCCTGCCCTAGACCTCGACGCCCAGCTTACGGGCCCAGGCGAGGATCTTGTCTTCGTACCCCGGCGCCAGCCCGAGCGGGGCGGAGACGGTGGCGTCGCAGATGCCGAGTTTGCTGAGGACGAATTTGATGACGGCCGGGGCGGGGCTGCCGAAGCCGCCCATGAGGGGAATGAGGGAGGCGCACTTCTGGAGCTCGAGAGCGGCGGCGAGGTCGCCGCGGGCGAAGGCGTTGTAGACATCGGCGCACAGTTTGGGGACCATGCTGCAGCCGGCGAAAATGCCGCCTTTGGCGCCGTGGATGTAGCCGGCGAGGCCGAGGGCGGGGTTGCCGGACATGACGGCAAAGCTCTGGCCGGCGGTGAGGGTTATGTAGCGTTGCATGGTGACGAAGTCGCCGGCGCTGTCCTTGACGCCAATGATGTTGGGGTGGACGGCGAGTTTTTCCATAGTGTCGGGGGCGACGGCAATCTTGGTCATCTGGGGGAAGTTGTAGATGACGACGGGGAGGGTCGAGGCTTCGGCGACCGCCAGGAAGTGGCGGGTGACGGCAGCCTGGTCGAGAGGATAGTAGTACGGCAGGGCGACGAGCACGCCGTCGGCTTTGGTAGCGGCGGCGGCCTTGACCTGGACGATGGTTTGGGCGGTGCTGGTGTCGCCGCAGCCGATGAGGACGGGGACGCGGCCTTTGACTTCGTCGAGGGCCGTTTCGATGGCATCGCTGCGCATGGCGTCGGTCATGGCCGGAAATTCACCGGTGGTGCCGAGGACGACCACGCCGTGGACGCCACCGTCAAGGCAGTAGCGGACGACGCGCCTATAGGCAGCTTTGTCGACCTGTTCGTCAGGGGTGAGCGGGGTTACCATCGCCGGATAAACGCCCTTGAGTTCCATGAAATCACTCCTTATGGTTTATTTTCCTTGCTGTGCAGCGCTTGCCTCCATCGCCATAACTTACTTGGTATGGCCGCTCCGCCCCTTATCTGATACTAGGTCTGACAGATAAGGCTTATCTTCCCGCGGAAGGGAGGTGATGGATACGCGTGTTGTCCTTTGCCTGCTCCTGTTTCTGACCAGCATTTTCGGCACCGTACGCGCCAGCCCCGAGATCTACATCAACATCCCCGAATATCAACTCACGGTGGTCGACAAAGGACAAATGGTAAAGAAATACGAGATCGCGGTGGGCACGCCGTACGAGCAGACGCCCACAGGCAATTTCGCCGTTTTCCTTAAGCAGGAATACCCGACCTGGTATCCGGGGGCGAAGTTCGCCGACCGCACGCCGGTGCCCGCGGGCCCGGACAATCCTCTGGGCAGCCGCTGGATGGAGTTTTCGCCTTCGTACGGCATCCACGGTACGAATATGGATTGGTCGATCAGTTACCCGGTGTCGGGGGGCTGTATCCGCATGCATGACAAGGATGCCCTGGAGTTGTACGATAAAGTGGCTATCGGCACGCCGGTGACGGTAGTGTACGAGACGCTGCGGCTGGTGGAGAAGGCGGACGGGCTGTACTTGAGGGTGCTGCCGGATATCTACGGTCGGAAGACTTCCGGCCAGGAGCGCTTCGCCGCTCTGTTCGCGCCTTACGCCGCAAATTGGCGGATCGTCCGCCCGTTCACCTTCCCGCTGAAGGAAGCCGATGAGGCCTATGAGGTAAAATTCGCCGTGCGCCAGGATTCACCTGCTGTGGACAACGGGGCGAAGAAGGCGCCGCGGCGGCCCGCCAGGCCGCCGTTTCCCGGCCAGGCCAAGCCCTTTTGAGACATCCCGGCCGCAGTCTCCGCCCGGAGACTGCGGCCGGTTTTTTTCGCGCTTGCCCTCTTGGAGGTAAGACAGGGCAGGAAATCCGGTACCCTGATTGTATTTTATAATAGGAACAACGGGCAGTAAAATAACGGTTGGGAATGATTGGTATGCCTTTCGTCAATTGACCAGGCCGGGCGCAACGCCGGCGGCGCCGGTACGGCGCGGCCTTGCGGCTATGGCGCAGCAAGCTATTTTTTAAAAGAAACGGACAGGATTAATCCTGCCCGCATAGAATATTATGTAAAATCACCCGCAACAACCTTTGTCATTATCCTCTATACCCCGCAGCACGAGCTTGCTGCCGAAGACGGAGCTTTCGGCGTCGATCTCGACCTGCGCCAGATCCTGGAGGGAACTGTGGACGTAGACGGTGGCGCCGTTGACGTCGATCTGACGGTATTCGCCGGCTTCGTACTGTTCCGGTGTGCCCCGCCGCACGGACGGGATGGTTCTCACCCGGGGACCGCCTCAGCCAAAGGCGATTTTCTTTTCGATTTTAACGGATACTACGTTGCCCTGGTCGGCGATGATGGCCTGCGCCTTGGGGCTAATCGCGAGGTTCACGGGGCAGCATCTCCTTTCTCACACGGCCCCCCTCCTGGGGGAGGGTGGCTGCTTTTATTGTAATATGGTGCCCTGGGTCCGTCAAGACCATAACGCGTTTTGCGCCTGGCGGACTATCGGATTTATTTATCGCCTCTGCGGGGTGGGGTTTTCCCCCGCTCGGCACGGACACGGAGGGAATTAGTTTATGCTGAACGCTTTTGCCGCCGGCTGGGCGGTAATTTACGCCGACCGGACGGCGCTGTACCCGCTGCTGTCGGTGATTGCCGGTGACCTCGGCCTGTCGTCTACGCAGGCCGGCATGCTGACGAGCGTTTATTTTCTCCTGTACGTGGCGATGCAGATTCCGGCGGGGATGGCCGGCGACCGCTGGGGCCTGAAGAAGGTGCTGCTGGCGACCTACGCCCTGGCCGGCATGGGGGTCCTCGGCCTGGGGCTGGCCGGCGCGAATTATGCCGCGCTGTTTTTTTTCGTGGCCGTCCATGGCCTCGGCGCCGGGGCTTATTACCCGGCTGCTTACGGAACGATGCTGCAGGTGGTGGCCCCGGAAAAGCGCGGCCTGAGTGCGGCGGTGATCGGCACGGGGATGGCGGCGGGCCTTCTGGGCGGCCTGGCGGTAAGCGGGCCGGTGTACGCCTGGTTGGGGAGCTGGCAGGCTCCCTTCCTGCTGCTGAGCGTGCCGACCTTCCTGATGCTCGCTTATTTCCGGCTGGCGGTGCCGGCGGTGCGCAGCGCGGGTACACCGTCGTGGCGGGATTACCGGGCAATCCTGGCCGACCGCGAACTGTGGCTGATAAATATCGTCACCTTCACCGCCCTGTACGGCTTCTGGGTGGCGGTGACGTGGGGGCCGACATTCCTGAAGCTGGAACGGGGCTTCAGCCTCGGCCAGGCCGGCCTGTACACCGGCCTGGTGGCGCTGACGGCGCTGCCGGCCGGGCTGGCGTGGGGCCGCTTGTCGGACCGCTACGGACGCAAACGCATAGCGCTCGCGATTCTGCCGGCGGCCGCGCTGACGCTGGGGGCCCTGTCGCAGGTGGCGAGCACACAGGGAATCGTGGCGACGCTGCTGGCGTTCGGGCTGTTCAGCAATTCGGCCTTCGCGCCGATCATGGTGGCCTGGACGGGCGATATCGTCAGCCGGCGCTATCCGGAGCTGATGGGGGCGGCAGTCGGCGTGTTCAATTGCATCAGCATGGCCGCGGCGATCGTGGCGCCGACGATATCGGGGTACCTGCGGGACGTGACCGGTTCGCTGGTGCCGGCGATGCTGGCCGGCGGCGTCCTGATGCTGGCCGGGACGCTTCTCCTCTGCCTGCTGCCGGGAGATGGGAAGCGATGACGAAAGAGGCCGGGCGATAAAGCCCGGCCTTGCGCATTTGTACGTGTCAATACGGGAAGCAGCGCCGCGGGAAGCAGCCGAAGCCGCCGAAACCAAAACGCGGCCGGCAGTCGAAACCACCGAAACCGAAACGCGGCCGGCAGTCAAAGCCACCGAAACCGAAACGCGGCCGGCAGCCAAAACCGCCGAAGCCGAAGCCATAACCGAAGCCGGAGCGCGGGCGGCAGCCGAAGCCGCCGATATAGATCGGCCTGTCTCGCTTCGCAAAATCTTCCCATTCTTCTATTTCGGGATAATCCCAGTTGTAAGGCCTACGCATAGTGGCACTCCCTTCGTCAGAATGTGCTTTGCTACATAATATGTAAACGTTTGACAGATTGTTACCCGCGGCCGGAAAGAGAAAGAACAAGCCACCCATACGGGTGGCTTGGTAGTTTGCTTATCAGCGGCCGGTTACTTTGAACCGCATTCCTGGGCGACCAGCTCGTCGTACGCTGCGACGAGCTTGCGGGTGACGGGGCCGGGTTTGCCGTCGCCGACGCGGTCCCCGTCCATGAGGACGAGGGGCATGATTTCGGTGGTGGTGCCGGTGAGGAATATTTCGTCGGCCTTGAAAGCGAAGGAGCGGTCAAATTCTTTTTCGATTACAGGGAGGCCGAGCTGGGGGGCGAGCTTTTCGATGACGAGGGTGCGGGTTATGCCGCTCAGGATGAGGTTGTTGACCGGGTGGGTCCAGAGGACGCCGTCTTTGACAAGGAAGAAGTTGCTGCTGGAGCCTTCGGTGACAATGCGGCCGCGGACCTGGACGGCTTCGAAGGCGCCGGCCTCTTTGCCGGCCTGCTTGGCGAGTATGTTGCCGAGGAGGTTGATAGACTTGATGTCGCACCGCAGCCAGCGCTCGTCAGGTACGTATATGGCTTTGGCGCCGCTCGCCTGGAGCTCGGTGTTGGTTTTGGCAGGGCGGATGGACATGGTCAGGCGGGGGACGGTGGTCTCGGGGAAGCCGTGGTAGCGGGGCGCGACGCCGCGGGTGATCTGGAGGTAGACGGCCGCGCTGGTGAGGCCGCTTTCTTTGATGAGCCGCTCGTGGAAGGCGGCCAGTTCGTCGAAGGTGTAGACGCCGGGGATTCTGAGCCCGCGCAGCGAGTGGTAGAGGCGGTCGATATGGGGCCTGAGGGCGAAGGGCCGCCCGTTGTAGATGCGGGTGACTTCATAGACGCCGTCACCGAACTGGTAACCGCGGTCTTCCATTTCCACTATTTTTTCACTGAGGTCGATTATCCGTCCGTCGACAAGACCGATGGGGCCCATGGCAGGTCAGTCCTTTCCGTATAAAGTTGGTTATATCTTTCTATTTCTCCCGGGGCAGGAATATTCCTGCCGCAATAATGCCCCGGGCAGGAAAAGAGGCAGCCGGCGGGGAAAATAGCGGTTAGCCCTGGAGCAACAACGCTAGGCGAAATTTTTCAACCGCCTGGGAGGGAATCCACCACCGCGCGGGCATGGCCGGCCACCTTCACGCCCCTAAAGCTGCGGGCGATGCGGCCCTGTTCGTCGATGACGAAGGTGGAACGCTCGACGCCGAGGACCTTTTTGCCGTACATGTTTTTTTCCTTGAGCACGCCGTAGAGGCGACAGACGGCGCCGTCGGCGTCGCTGAGGAGCGGGTAGGGCAGATCGACCTTGGCGCGGAACTTTTCGTGCGCGGCCAAGCTGTCGCGGCTGATGCCGAACACTTCGGCGCCGGCGGCGACGATTTCGGGGTGGATGTCGCGAAACTCGCGAACTTCGTTCGTTCAGCCGGCGGTGTTGTCTTTAGAGTAGAAGAAGATGATGACTTTTTTGCCGCGGTGGGCGCTCAGGCTCACCGTCGTCCCGCCGGTGGCCGGGAGCGTGAAGTCCGGCGCCGGCGTTCCTATGCCGAGTTCGCTCACATTTTTCCCTTCTTTCGCATCATTTTAGCCTGTCTCTATTATAACACACGATGCCGCCGCTAGTCAGACGGAGGATTTACGATGACCTTATCCAGTAACCGTTTCATGTACGCCGCCCTGTTGAGCGTTTCCTGCCTGTGGGGGGCGTCGTTCGCCGCCGCGAAGATCGGGATAGCCGAACTGGCGCCGCTCAATCTGGTGGTGCTGCGCTTCGTGATCGCGGCGTCCGTTTTCGCCGGCATACTTGCCGCGCGGCGGGAAAAGACTACCCTCAAGAGGGCCGATGTGCCGCGGTTCGTGGTCCTCGGCTTCCTGACGGTAACGTCGTATTTTTATATCCAGTATACCGCCCTTACGTTTACGACGACGGTTAACGCGGCGCTGCTCGTGGCGACCGCTCCGGTGTGGACGGCGGCGATGGCGGCGGCGATGGGCGCAGAAAGGGTGCCGCTCCTGGGGGCCGCGGGCATCGCGGTGGCCTTGGGCGGGGTGGCGCTGATTATCAGCGGCGGCCGCGCTGGCGCGGATCTGCTGTCATCGGCAACGTTGCCGGGCGATCTGATGGTGCTGGTCAACGCGGTGACGTGGGCGGGAATCACGCTGTACGGCAAATCGATCCTTCAGAGGTATCCCCCGTTCACGGCGATGGCCTGGATCCACATCTTCGGCACGGCGCTGCTGCTGCCGTTCGCCTTCGTGGCGACCCCGCTGGCCCCCGTGCCGCTATCCGGCCAAATCGGCGGCATAACGTGGCCGACGGTGGCCAGCGCCGTTTATCTGGCGTTGCTGTGCTCGGTGTACGCATATTTCGTCTGGTACCTGGGGGTGGAAAGGCTGGGGGCGGTGCGGACGGCGGCGTTTTCGTATTTCAACCCGCTGTTCGCGGCGATCGTCGGCGTGCTGCTGATGGGCGAAAAGTTGAGCGTATATGTGGCTGCCGGCGGTACGATCGTCCTGGCGGGCGTGTATGTGACCAACCGGGCGAAGGAGCGGGGCGCAGTCCCGCAGGCGAGGAACCAGGCATGGCGGAAAGGGTAAAAGCTGTCGAATATATCCGCGGCGCGGCGATGCTGGGGGTAGTGGGCATCCATACGGGCGCCTATTCGCTGACCGGCCCGGAGGTGAACGTCCATCTGTTCGCGCTGCTGGAGATTTTCACCCGCTTCAGCGTGCCGATCTTCTTTTTCGTGTCGGCGTTCGGCCTGTTCCGTCAGCACCGCCCGGGGGAGCCGCTCGATTATGCGGCTTTTTACCGGCGGCGGGCGCTGACCGTGCTTGTGCCGTATCTGGTGTGGTCGCTGCTGTACATGTGGCACTATGCGGCGACAACGGGGGAAGAACATATCTGGGGGGCGCCGCACATCTACGAGTTCCTGCTGTTCGGGCTGGCGTCGTATCAGCTATATTTCCTGGTAATCCTGGTGTGGTTCTACGCGCTGATGCCGCTGTGGCGGGCGGTTGTGCCGGCGGTGGCGGCGCGGCCGCTGCCGTGGCTGGGGGCGCTGCTGGCGGCGCAGATGGCGTTCAATTATTGGTCGTGCCAGGTGCTGCCGTTCCGGGCCGACGATTATTATGTCGACTTGGCGCTCAGGCACCGTCTGAGCTACTGGGTACTGCATTATGTGTTCGTGTTCTTACTGGGAGCGGTGTGCGCGGTGCGCTTCGACGATTTCCGGGCGCTGGCGGCGTCTTATCGCCGGGCGATAGGGATGTTCTTCGCCCTTTCGCTGGCGGCGCTGCTCGGGCATTATTATTGGCTGCTGGCCGGCGGCTACGACCCGGAGCGGGCGTTGAACGCCGCCCAGCAACTCAGCCCGGGCGGGGTGGTGTATACGCTGGCGGCCTGCCTGTATCTGTTCGCGGTATTCGACCGGCCGCTGCCGCCCGGCCTTGTCCCCCCTCTCGCCCTGCTGGCCCGCCATTCGTACGCGGTGTATCTCGTCCATCCGCTGGCGATGTTCCACCTGGCGAAGGGGCTGGACACGGCCGGGCTGGCGATGGCGCCGCCGGTGGTGGCAGGGTTTTACGTAGTGACGGTGGCGGCAAGCCTGCTGCTGGCGGCGGCGCTGGCGCGGGCAGCGGCGGCCGCACCGGCGCTGGGACTGCTGCTGACGGGGACGGGGCGGCTAAGAAAGGTTAAACCCGGAACGTAGTTCCGGGTTTTGTTATGCCGGTTTATCAACTCTAACCACCAAAAAGGCGCCCATGGCCGGTATATGCTCCTGGCACCAGCGTTCGAAGGAATCGGGGTGGCGGATGAGGGCGGCGGGAGCGAAGGGGGGGACGAAAATGGTGCCGCGCCAGGCGGAGATTTCGTGGGGGGCGAGGAAGGCGCGCATGTCGCCCAGGCTGTAGAAGGTGGCGTGACGGAAGACGGTTTTCGTGAGGAAAGTTTTGAGGCGGCGCTGCCACGACCAGGGGCTGAGGCTGCCGAGGGTGGCGACGACGAGGCGGCCGCCGGGCCTGACGATGCGGTACATGTCGTGGAGGCAGGCGCGGGGGTCGGCGAAGAATTCCATGGCGGTGATACTGGTGACCATGTCGAAGCTGGCGTCGGCAAAAGGCAGGGCCGCGGCGTCGGCCTCGAGGAAGCCGACGGCGTCGCCGTGGCGGGCGGTGCGGGCGGCGGCGATGGCGAGCATTTCCGGGGAAATGTCGACGCCGGTGACTTTGGCGCCGGCCTGGCAGAGTTCGTCGGTGTAGATGCCTGTGCCGCAGCCGATGTCGGCCACGGACACGCCGGGGGCGGGGGCGGCGAGGGCCATGACGGCCTCGCGCTCGTAACGGTGGACGTAACGGCCGTGCGGGGTGGCGAACCAGGCGTCGTATTTGGCGGCGAGTTCTTGGAAGTAGTTGGCGTTCATAGCAGGTATCCCAGCCTTTGTTTGTCAGCGTCGGTGAGGAGGGCGGGCAGGGTGAGCTCGTCGCTAATGACGGCCCGTTTGGACTGGCGGCTGCGGCTGCGCACCCAGCAGGCGGCCAGGAGCTGGCAGAAGCGTTTGACGGCCTTGCGGTTGGGGCTGTCGGTTTCGGTCCAGCAGGTGTAGAAGTCGACAAGGATATCGCCGACGGTGGTTATCATGTCCTGGCGGGCGGCGAATTCCGCCATGGCGAGGCTTTCGCGGACGACGATGTAGAGGGCCTGCGCCCGGAAGGGGGATTCATCGAGGAAGCTGCCTGGTTTGAGTTCGCGGGCGAGGAGCTCGCGCCCGCTTTCGAGGATGGGCCTGACAAGGGCGAAGCCTTCGGCGAGCCCGTGGCGCTGGATGGCCATCCTGGCCGTCTGCCCGGCGCCGTTGACGGCTTCCCGCCAGAGTTTTTCCTCGCCGGCGGCGAGGGCGAGACGCAGGACGAGCCCGGCGATGGCGGGGGCCAGGGGGCTGCGGGGGCGGAGGCTGGCGGTGCCGGCGAGGGTGTTCCATTCTTTGACGAGGCCGGCGAGCTGCGGGGTCGGCCAATAGCCGCCAAGGCCGCGGCGGGCGACGAAATCGGCAAGTATGTCGTACATGTCGGTGTCGTTGTTCTGGATGATGCGGTGCAGCCAAGCGCCGATGAGGGCGATGAGCCCGCCGGCCAGGCTTTCGGCCGGATGCGCGGGCAGGGCGGCGTCGAGGCGGGCGACGAGCTGGCGGAAGAAGTCGAGGTCGCGGCGGCGGATGGCGATGATGCCGGCGGTATCGACGAAGCGCAGGGCAGCGGCGGCAACGTCCCGGTCATAGCGGCCGGGACTGGCGTCGCTCTGTTCCAGGAGGCTAAAAACAATTTCGGCCGCTTGCGCAGCCAAAAGGTTTTCTTTTCCCCGCAGAGCCACAGCGGTGATGTTGGTGAGCTGTTCGGCGGCGGCCGCCTTTTCGGCGGTCGGCAGGCAGGCGAGCAGGAATTTGAAGACGTCGAGGATGGCGGCGGCGATGGCGGGCTGTTTGGCGCGCGCGGCCCGCACGGCCAAAGCGGCGAGGAGCTCGGCTTCGTCCGGCCGGGAGATCCCCAGTTCGTAAGCGGTCCTGAGGAGGGCGACGGCTTCGGCGGCGCCCTGTTGGTCGCCGGCGTTGACGGCAGTGTGGATGAGGCCGTGCAACTGCCGCGGAAGGTTGGCGGCGGCGGCTCTGGTGCGGCCGCCTCGGCAGCGGGCCAGTTGGTCGGCCAGGACGCGCAGTTGCCCGGCGAAGCCGCGGGGGCGCTTGCGGAGATAGGCAGCGACAGCAAGGATGACAATGGCGGCCGCGATAACGGCGACAATCGGCATCGGCTGCGAAAACTCCATAGGCCCCTCCCCTTCCCTGGTTTTCACGGAACCGCTAAACCCAGGTTCCCCTACTTTGCTTTTATCTGGCCTTGATATATCAGTCCTCTCGCCGGGTCGACGGTGACGGTGGCGCCGTCGGCGAGCTTGGCGGTGGCGCCGTCGACGCCGACGACGACGGGCAGGCCGTAGCTGACGGCGATGATGGCGGCATGGGATGTGAGGCCGCCTTCTTCGGTGACGATGGCGGCCGCTTTGGCGGCTATGGGGGCGGCTTCTTCGTCGATGCCGGCGATGACGAGGATGTCGCCGGGGACGAATTTGGCGGTGAGGTCCTGGCGGGTGCGGGCTACGCAGACACGGCCGGTAGCGACGCGCTGGCCGATGCCGGTGCCGCGGAGGAGGATCTCACCGACGACGTGCACTCTGATCATATTGGTGGTCCCCTGTGTCCCGGCCGGCACGCCGGCGGTTATTACGGTGAGGTCGCCTTCTTTGACGATGCCGGTGCCGAGGGCGAGGTTGATGGCGTTGGCGACCATTTCGTCGCTATTGCGCGTGCTCGGCCCGAGGATGGGATGTACGCCCCAGTATAGCTGGCACCGTCGCAGGGTTTTGGCCCGCGGAGTTACGGCGACGATCGCGGCCTGGGGACGGTAGCGGGCGACCATGCGGGCGGTGAAGCCCGATTCGGAGACGGTGATTATGGCGTCGGCGCCCAGCTCGTGGGCGACCTGGACGGTGGCGTGGCTGATGGCGCCGGTGGTGGTGCGCTGGACATTGAGCCCTTTGGTAAGGAGGATGTCGCTGTAGTCGAGGGCGGCTTCGGTGCGGGCGGCGATGCGGGCCATGGTTTCGAGGGCTTCGACGGGGTAGGCGCCGGCGGCGGTTTCGCCGCTGAGCATGATGGCGTCGCTGCCGTCGAAGATGGCATTGGCGATGTCGCTGGCTTCGGCGCGGGTCGGCCGGGGGTTGGCGAGCATGGACTCGAGCATCTGGGTGGCGGTGATCACCGGCTTGCCGACGGCGTTGCCTTTTTCGATGAGGAGTTTCTGCACTACAGGGACTTCCTCGGTGGGGATTTCGACGCCCAGGTCGCCGCGGGCGACCATTACGCCGTCGGCCACCTTGAGGATTTCGTCGATATTGGCTACGCCTTCGGCGTTTTCGATCTTGGCGATAATGTCCAGGGCGGCGCCGGCTTCTTCGACGACCTTGCGGATGGCCAGGACGTCGGCGGCCCGCTGCACGAAGGAGGCGGCGATGATGTCCATGTCCTGGTCGATGCCGAAAAGAATGTCGGCGACGTCCTGTTTGGACAGGGGCGGGAGCTTGACGGCGACGCCGGGTACGGCGACGCGTTTGTTGCTGCTGATTTCGCCGCCATTTTCGACGGTGGTAGTGATATCGTCGCCGTCTACTGCGGCGACTTTGAGGCTGATGAGGCCGTCGGCGAGGAGGATGGTGTCGCCGGGGCCGACTTCGCGGGGCAGGCCTTTGTGGCTGACGGCGACCGTACCGCCGTCGCCGGCGACCTCGCGGGCGGTGAGGACGAACCGCTGGCCGGCGGTAAGGGTGACTTTGCCGGCGGCGATTTTGCCGATGCGCATTTCCGGGCCCTTGGTATCGAGCATGAGGGCTATGGGGCGGCGGCATTCCTCGGCGGCGGCCCGGACCATAGCGATGCGCCGGGCGTGGTCCTCATGACTGCCGTGGGAAAAGTTAAAGCGGGCGACATCCATGCCGCCCCTGATGAGGGACTGAAGTACCCCCGGCTTATCGGTGCTGGGGCCGACGGTGCAGACAATTTTCGTTTTTTTCAGCATAAACATTCTCCTTGCTAGCGGGCGGCGAACTGGCAGAGTACGGCATGGGCCTCGTCGGCTTCCGACTCAAGGACCATGACTTCGTACAGTCCGTCGCCGAGCATGGAGATGCCGGCCGGCCGGATGTTGGCGAGTACGCCTTCCTGATAGAGTACACCTTTGATTTCTTCTGCTTGTGTACGGTTGGCCGCGATATATACCACTGTCCACATGATGCCGCCTCCCGGGTGATGAAATTGTCTTCTGTGGTCTACTCTTTGGTTTATAAGATGCTTGTTTCTCCGCGGCAACCATTATTCCTGCTAAATGTTTCCCTGCTTCGCAACTGTCGGCGTTTTTATCGTCTTTTTTCCGGCTGCCGGCACGCGTCAGCGGCGTCCCCGCCGGTTTATAGCCTTAGCCGGCGGCAGCGGCGGGATGAGCAGCTCCTGGCCGGCGGCGAGCGCTATTTTATCAACGGCAGGACGGCCTTGAATTCCGGCCCGTCCGACCGTTCCAGCCATTCATAAAGGGCCATCTCGACGGCGGAAATGACGCCGCCGGCCTGGCGGATCTTCGCGAGGCCAAGTTCTTTGTTGGCCGGCGTGCGCGAGCCGACGGCGTCGGCAACGACGTGGACGCCCAGGCTGCGGTGCAGAGCGGCGAGCGCGGTCTGCTGGACGCAGATGTGGGCTTCGATGCCGGCGAGAACGAGGGTTCTCGCGCCGGCGGCTTCGAGGGCGGCGGCGAACCCCGGCGCGCCGAAGCAGCTAAAGACCGTTTTCGTCAGCGGGGCGAAGGCGGGGAACAGAACGCCGATCTCGGCAGCGGTGGGGCCGAGGCCCTTGGGGTACTGCTCGGTCACGATGACCGGCACGCCTAAAGCGCAGGCGAGCTTGACCATTGTCACGTTGGCGGCGAGAACGGCCGGCCAGTCGTGGATGGCGCGGAGCAGTTTGTCCTGAACATCGACGACGACGAGGACGCTGCCGCTTTTGTCGAGCTTGTGGGGGTGGTGCATGGTTTTCCCTCCAGTTCGCTTTTGTCCTGGCTATATTTTACCACAGCCGCCGGCCGGTGGCGCCGCCCGGCCGAAAAAAGCCCGGCCGGGCCGCGGCCATATCTGCTATGCTGGATATTCCATATATGCTATAATTTAAATACTCAACTAACAAAAATTAACAAAAATCAGGAGAGGCGGTGGTCGACGGCCTACTTGTGAGGTTACGGATTTTCGACGCTCCGGCGGGATACATGCGAAAGGCAGGACCGACCGGCTGCTTGCGCTGGGGAATGGTGGGCCCGATTTGTTCCTATTGTTTCCATCAGTAATTCGGATGGAGTGTGAGCCTGCATGCTGGACCTTGGTACCGTCTTGGAAACGGTGATCGACAGCGCTGTCGAGGGTACAGTCGTAGTGGACGCAAACGGGATCGTCGTCTTTTTGAACAAGGCGTACGAAGATATTTTGGACATCAAACGGGAAGATGCCATCGGCAAACATGTCACGGAGGTAATCGATTTCACGCGCCTGCACGTCGTTATCCGGACAGGCATACCGGAAATCGGCGAGATTCAGCAAATCAAGGGGAGGAACATGATCGTCCAGAGGCTGCCGATCCTCAAGAACGACAGAGTGATCGCCGGCGTGGGCAAGGTAATATTCCGCAACGAGGAAGAAGTTCAGGATATAATCCATAAGCTGGAGACGAAGGTCAAGTATTACGAGAGCGAGCTTAAAAACCTTTTCGAGGCCAAGTACCGTTTCAACGATATTCTGACTTGCAGCCCCAAGATGACCGAGCTTAAAAAACTGGCGGAGAAGGTAGCCTGCACGAACGCCACCATCCTGATCAGGGGAGAAAGCGGCGTCGGCAAGGAGCTGTTCGCCCATGCCATCCACAAGGCCAGCCCCCGGGCGTCGGGACCGTTCGTACGGCTGAACTGCGCCGCCATCCCGGAGAATCTGTTCGAGGCCGAGCTGTTCGGCTACGAGGGGGGCGCGTTCACGGACGCCAAAAAATCCGGCAAGATCGGCAAGTTCGAGCTGGCGAGCGGCGGAACGATATTCCTGGACGAGATCGGCGATATGCCGCTGGCGCTGCAGGCCAAGACGCTGCGGTCGCTGCAGGAGAAGGAGATCGAGCGGGTGGGCGGCATCAGGCCGCGCAAGATCGATATCAGAATAATCGCCGCCACCAACCAGAACCTCGAAGATATGATCGCCCGCAACAAATTCCGCGAGGACCTGTATTTCCGCCTCAATGTGGTTTCGCTGGCCATCCCGCCCCTGCGGGAAAGGAAAGAGGACATCCCGCTGCTGGTGGGGCGCTATCTGGAGAAGTCGTGCCGGGATTACGGGTCGCCGCTTAAGACGGTGCAGCCCGAGACCATGGCCCAGTTGCAGTCGTACCACTGGCCGGGGAATATCCGCGAACTGCAGAACACGGTGGAGAAGATGGTCAACCTCGCCGAGGACAACGTCCTGAAGCCGGCCGATATCCCCAAGAACATCCGCGGCGAGCACGCCGCCTTCGAGCCGTTCGAGCAGAAACTGAAGAACCGTACGGCCGACACGGAGAAGGAACTGCTCTCTTCGGCCCTGAGTGCCACGAAGGGAAACAAAAAAAAGACGGCGCTGCTCCTGGGGATAAACCGCTCGACCCTATACGACAAATTGAAGAAATACGGTTTGCGATACCACCATTGATAGTGTTGGCAATTACGAC
>JARKPR010000018.1 GCA_029975165.1 Selenomonadales bacterium | reverse complement strand
TTTCCAGAAGCACCAGTCGGGGTTGCGGACCCATTCGCCGTCTTTCACCGCCGCATCGTGGGCGCCGACATGGTGGCACATTTCCAGCAGCAGGGCGATGGCCATCTGCGACACCGCGTCCGTGCCGTAGGTGGGGATATTCGTGACGACAATGCCGCGCGCCTTGGCGGTTTCCACATCCACCACATTGTAGCCGGTGGCCAGCACGCCGATATACTTAAGCTGCGGCGCGGCTTCGATGGCCGCCGCCGGCAGGGGCGTCTTATTGGTAAACACGATGTCGGCGTCGCGGATCCTGTCGATCACCTTGGCCGTGCCGGCCGGGTCGTACGCCGTCCGGTCGTAGACCGTGAGGTCGCACAGCGCTTCGATAGCCTGCCAGCTCAGGTCGCCGGGGTTTAAGGTGTAGCCGTCGAGGACGACTGCTTTCAAGCACAATCACTCCTTAGTCTGTCACATCTCCACATCGGACGCCAGGGCGCCCTTTTTGTTTTTCAGGCCGGCGATCACGCTCGCGACGAAGATCAGCAGCGACAGCACCAGCAGCGTGCCGGCGATCGGCCGGCTGAAAATCAGCGTGAAATCGCCGCGGAACAGCGTGAGCGACTGGAGCAGCGAATCCTCGATCAGCCTGCCGAGCACGAACGTAAGCACGACGGGGGCCAGGGGAATCTCCACCTTCTTGAGGAAATAGCCGAGGATGCCGAAAAGGATCATCGCCCCGACGTCGAACATGCTGTTGTTGACGCTGTAGGAGCCGACAATGGCGACCGCCAGGACTATCGGGAACAGCAGCTTGTACGGCACCATCAGCATCTTCGCCCAGAACCCGGCCATCGGCAGGTTCATGAACAGCAGGATGAGGTTGCCGACGAACATGCTGGCAATGACCGCCCAGACGAAATCGGGGTTTTTGCTGAACAACTGGGGGCCGGGCTGCAGCCCGTGCATGATGAAGGCCCCCAGGAGAATGGCCACGGTAGGGGAACTGGGGATGCCGAGGGTGAACAGCGGGATGAGCGCCGCCCCGCAATAGGCGTTGTTGGCCGTCTCCGGCGAAGCGACCCCTTCGATCGCGCCCTTGCCGAAGCGCGAGGGGTCTTTGGCCAGCTTGCGCTCCAGCGAATAAGACATGATCGTCGGGATGACCGAATTGGTCCCCGGCAGCAGGCCGACGAGAAAACCGATGCCCGTCCCCCGCATTATGGCCTTCGTCACCGGCCCCCATTCCTCGCGGCGCGGCAACAGGCCCCTGACCTTCGGCGGCGTCTCGGCCTTCATCTCGTCCTCCAGGCAGAGGATGATCTCCGACAGCCCGAACATCCCCATGACCAGGGGAATAAAGTCCAGACCGTTCGATAATTCCTCGACGCCGAACGCGAAGCGGACGGTGCCTGTCAGCGGGTCCATGCCGATGATGGCCAGGTTGAGGCCGATGAAAGCGGCGATCAGGCCGCGCAGCACCGATTTGCCCATCAGGCCGATGACCATCGTCATGCCGAGCACCATCAGGGCGAAAAATTCGGGCGGGCCGAACTTCAGCGCCAACTTGGCCAGCGGCGGGCCGATGAACGCCAGGCCGATGATCGCGACCGTGCCGCCGAAGAACGAGCCGATGCCGGCCACCCCGAGCGCCGTCCCCGCCCGGCCCTGCTGGGCCAGCGGGTAGCCGTCCAGGCAGGTGATGGCCGAAGCGGCCTCACCCGGGGTGTTGATCAAAACGGAAGTGATAGTGCCGCCATACATGGCGCCGTAATAGATACCGGACAGCATAATGATCGCCGAGATGGGTTCCATGCCGAACGTCAGCGGCAGCAGCACCGCCGTCCCGGCCGACGGGCCGAGCCCGGGCAGTACGCCGACAAGCATGCCGAACGTCACGCCGATCAGGCAGTAAAGCAGGTTTTGCCAGCTCAAAGCCGTGGCAAATCCCGTCAATAGATATTCCATATTCTCCCCCCCATGGAGTGCGGATTCCGTCAGAAACCGAACGGGTTCACCGGCAGCGGCACGTCGAGAATCCCCCTGAATACATAGAAGACGACGACGGATATGGCCGCGGCGATGGCCAGGCTTTTATACCACTTGTATTCGCGGACAAGCAGGATGAACAGCATGATCGTGCTGGCGACCGTATAGCCGGTGAACCGTATGGCGACCAGGAACACGATCAGGGCGGCGAAGAGGGAGACCACCCGTATCCTGCCCGTGCCCTTCGGCAGGATGGCGGCGAAAGTGACGATCTTGTGCCGGTACGAATTAATGATATAAATGAGGGTTATTACGCCCAGCGTCCCGCTGAGCCATAACGGGAACAGGCCGGGACCCGGTCCGAACCTGCCGAAGTATTGGTAGGTCGTAGACTGCTGGAAAAGAACGCCGGCGAAAGCCAGGATAACCAGGCCGATCCACAGAGCCGCGTTGTTCATGCCGCCCTCCTTTATGAGAATACCGCCGCCAGATTTGTCCGCAGGCAGGCTGCCTGGCTGACGCCGCTGCCGGCAATATGCGTTTCCCGCCTTGATACGAAAGAACTGCCACGCTTTCTTCAGGGGCGAAACAAATTGCGGGGGCGGGCCGGGCGGCCCGCCCCCGGGGCTTACTGGGCCTGCTTCCAGTCTAACAGGTTATTGACGCTCTTGATGGCGTCCTCGTCCGATTTGAGGAACTTGCGGAATTCGTCGCCCTTCATGAACTTGATCTCCAGGCCCATCTCTTCCATCTTCTTGACATGCCCGGGGTTGGTGACCGCCTTTTCGAACGCCGCCACCAGCTTGTCGAGCTTGTCTTTGGGGAGGCCCTTCTTGGCGGCCAGGCCGCGGCCCGACCACGAGTAAATCCCCTTATAGCCGATCTCGTCCAGCGTCGGCACGTCGGGCATGAACTTCGACCGCTTCTCAGCCATTACGGCCAGGACCTTTACCTCTTTTTCCTTGTGCGGCACAGCCACCTCGCCGACATTGGCGAACACCACGTCGGCATGGCTGCCCAGCAGGGCGGCCTTGCCGTCGGCCCAGCCCTTGGTCTGCAGAGCGACGAACTTCGTGCCGGACGCCTTGTTCAGCTTGAGCATCGCCACATGATCGTCGCTGGCCACGCCGGTGGAGGTGGCGATCAACTCGTTCTTCTTGGCGTACTCGATGAGATCCTTGATCGTGTTGAAACGATTGTCGTCGGCCCGCACGACGATGGCCCCGTAATCAAGGACATGGTTGGCGATCACTTCGAAGTCATCCAGGCTCTTGTTGCGCTTCACCGAGGGATTGAGATAGCCGGCCTGCAGCGACGGCGTGTTGATATAGGCGATGGTATAGCCCGACGTGTCGCCGCTCAAAAGCTCCGACCAGCCGACCCAGCCGCCGCCGCCGACCTTGTTGACCACCGTCAGCGGCACCCCGAGGTCCTTTTCGACGTACGGCAGGAGCATCCTCGCCCCCACGTCCGTCCCCCCGCCGGCCGCGTACGGCACGATGACCGTGATCGCCCGCGTCGGGTACTTCTCCTGCTGGGCGGCCTGCTGGCCGCCGCCGCAGCCGGCGGCCGCGACCAGGGCCGCGACCAGCAGCGCCACAAGGACAAAAGTCTTCCAGTTCCGCATTAACACGATACCTCCCTCCGTTATTTAAACCATATATCGGATAAGGCGCATCTAGATCAAGCCAGCGTATAGGGCACGCCGTAGGCTTCGCCCTCGCGCCGCAGCTCGTCGAGCGTCAGCGTGCTCAGCGGGATTCCCTTGTCCAGGCGCTCCCGGCGCGTGCGCGCCTCGATCTCGCCAGGCAGGAAAACCTCGTTTACCCCTTTGGCCTTGGGGCTCGTTTTGATGATCGTGATCAGCTCGTCCACCTTGGCCTTGAACTCGGCCACCGGTTCGAACACAGCCACGTCGATCGCCCCGAAATACTGGCTCACGTAGATAGGGCCGTCGAAATCGGCGTACATGTCGCGGATATGGGTCGAAAAGGCCGAGCCGGCGAGGATGCCGGTCAGCACCTCGACAATGGTGGCGATGCCCGAGCCCTTCGGGCCCCCGAACGGCAGCACGCAGCCGCTCAAAGCCGCCGTCGGGTCGGTCGTCTCGTCGCCGTCCTTCGTCAGCGCCCAGCCCGGCGGAATGGGGACATTCTTCTTCTGCGCCAGCTGGATCTTGCCGCGGGCGACCACGCAGCTGGCCATATCGGCGACGATCGGCAGCTCCTTGCCGGCCGGAATCGCCCATGAGAATGGGTTGGTCCCCAGCAAGGCCACCCGGCTCCCCCACGGCGCCGTCCGCGAAGCGCTGTTGGTGGCCGAAAAGCCGATCATGTTATGCTCGAGAGCCATCTTCGTATAGTAAGCGGCCATGCCGTTATGGTTGGAATTCCGCAGGCTCACGAACGACACGCCCACGTTTTTGGCCTTCTCGATCGCCACCTGCATGGCGTGGCGGGATGACACCGCCCCCATGCTGTTGCAGGCGTCGATGACCGCCGTCCCCGGCGCGTCGGCCACCGTCTTCACTTCCATGACGGGGTTGGTCGCCCCGACCCGCAGCCTCTTCAGATAAATGCCCATCCTGGTCACGCCGTGCGACTCGACTCCCGCCAGATCGGCTTCGACCAGATTATCGGCGTTTATATCCGCTTCGTCCTTCGGCACACCCGCCTTCCGGAAGAGCAGGCCGCAGTATTCCCGCAGCTTACCCGCATTGACAAGCCTCGTTCCGTCCTGCACAATCGTCACTCCCCTGAAAATAAGTTTTTTGCTGCGGCCCGAATCCGGCCTAGCTTGTCAATCGATGATCTCGCAGCCCTTCTCCTTTAGGGTTGCGTCGACCCACGGCCGTTCCCACACGCCTTTTTCGCGGATATTTTTAATGATGGCCGCTTCCTTTTCCATCATCGCCTTGACCTTGTCGATAATCCCCGGCGCGTCCTTGGGATCGATGACCACAATGCCGTCGCTGTCGCCGACGATGATATCGCCAGGCTTGACGACCACGCCGCCGACCGACACCGGCACGTTTATCTCCCCGGGGCCGTCCTTGTACGGGCCCTTGGGGGTGATGCCGGCGGCATACACCGAAATATGCATGTTTTCGTAAGCGTCGACATCGCGGATAGCGCCGTCGATGACGACGCCGGCGACGCCGCGGTGCTCGGCCCAGGTTATCATCAGCTCGCCGGTCACCGAATTCGTCGTATCGCCCTGCACGTCCACGAGGATGACGTCGCCGGGCTGCGCCAGGTCGATCGCCTTGTGGAACATGAGATTGTCGGCGGTGCGGGATTTAACCGTGAAGGCCGTCCCCAGCAGGGGCCGCTTGTTAATCGGGCGGATCCTGGCGTCGACGACGAACGTCCGGTTCATGTTGTCGGCGATATTGGCCACCGGCATGCCCCGGAAGCTTTCCACCAGTTCCTTGGACGGTCTGGCAACCTTGGTGTAGATGCGGAATCCAGCGTTTCCCATATATTACTCTCCTTTTTTTCGGCCGTGGCCGTGATTGGCGAACCGATTTCTGCCGGCTCTATTGACGGAATGCTTGGATTAATTATAATTTTAAAATAAGGGTTACCCACAGTAAAGTGAATAATATCGCTATGAAATATTAACAGTTTCGATATTAGGAGGTATCCATGGACTTGTTCGCCGTCGAGACCTTTCTGGCCGTGCTGCGGACGGGCAGCATATCCCGCGCCGCCGAGGAGCTCCATCTCGCCCAGTCGTCCATCAGCCACCGGCTGAAAAAGCTCGAACAGAATCTCGGCCTCACGCTCATCGAACGCGGCAAAGGCCTCAAGGAGATCCGCCTCACCCCGGCCGGCGAAGAATTCGTCGCCCTGGCGGAAAAATGGAGCGCCCTCCAGCGGGAGACGCAGCTCCTCCAGTCCCACGGCCCCAAAGCCGTCCTGTCCATCGGCACGACCGACAGCCTCAACACCTTCTACTTCCCGCCGCTCTACCGGGCCATCAGCCAGCACCAGCCGCCCGTCCGCCTCGTCATCCGCGCCTTTCACTCCGTCGAGCTCTACGGCGAAGTCGAACGGCGCCAGCTCGACGTCGCCGTCGTCCTCCGCGAGACCACCCTCCCCAACCTCAACGTCGAACAGTGCTTCGCCTCGCCCATGGTCGTCATCATGCTGAAAACGGCCGACGACCCGGCCACCGGCATCGTCCGCCCCGAAGAACTCGACCCGGACTTCGAGCTGTATCTGTCCTGGTCCTCGCCCCACTTCCAGGCCTGGCACGACAAATGGTGGAACCCGCTCCACCCCTCCCGTATAAGCCTGGACAACGCCACCGTCATCCTCCAGCTCATGCGCGACCCCCGGCACTGGACGATCATGCCGATGTGGGTGGCCGAAGAAGCCTTCCGGCGGGGCAACTACGCCATCCGGCGGCTGTCGCCCGCCCCGCCGGCCATGCCGGTCTTCAAGGTCACCCACAAATACCCGAAGGCCAGCACGGTTAAGGTGCTGGCCATCTTCGACAGATACTTCCACATGCTCAACCGCGACTGGCTGTTCGACTCGCCGTGACGGGGCGCCCCTACTCCGTCGCCGCCCCGTCGGCCAGCTTCTCGTAGTACTTTATCAGCACGCTGTTGTCACAGTCGGCGTAGTTGTCCGCCTTGAGGATCTGCATCATCTCCATCACGGCGGCGCTCAGCGGCAGCGGCGCCCCCACCTCGTGGCCGGTCTCGAGGACATTGCCGAGGTCCTTGATGTGCAGCCCCAGGCGGAAGCCGGGCTCGTGCTTCCGTGCCAGCATGAACGGCCCCTTGATCTCCAGCATCCGGCTGGCGGCCGAACCGCCGCGGATAGCCTTGAAAACGGCCGTCTGGTCGACGCCGGCCTTGGCGGCGAGGGTCAGCGCCTCGGCTATGGCGGCGACGTTGATGGCCACGATCGTCTGGTTGACCAGCTTGGCGACGTTGCCGGCGCCGATGCCGCCGATGCGGACGACCGAGCTGCCCACCGTATCGAGCAGCGGCTTGCAGGCGTCGAAAACCGCCTCGTCGCCGCCGACCATAATCGACAACGTGCCCGCGACGGCACCGGCCTGGCCGCCGCTCACCGGGGCGTCGAGCATGGCGACCTGTTTTCGCGCCAGCTCGCCGGCGATCTCGCGTACGGCGACAGGCGCGATCGAGCTGGTGTCGATGACGACCGTGCCCGGCCTGGCCGTCTTGATCACGCCCTTTTCCCCCAGCAGCACCTCGCGCACCTGGGGCGAATTTGGCAGCATAGTGAAGATCCGGTCGCACTGCTCGGCCACCGCCGCCGGCGAGGACGCCGTCGCGGCGCCCTCCGCCACCAGCTCCTGCACGGCCGCCTGCGAGCGGTTGTGGACCACCAGCGAATAGCCCGCCTTGATGAGGTTCCTGCTCATCGGCTTGCCCATCACGCCGAGGCCGATGAAGCCTATCTTGCCCATAATGCCTTCCTCCTTGCCGGTCTCAGCCCCTGATTTCCTTGAGATACTTTTTGCCGAGGTTCTGGATGAATGCCTGGTCCGAGCCGAGGACGATGTACTGAAAGCCCTGCGCGATGAGCTGCTTGGCCTTGTCGGCGTCGGCGGCGATGATGCCGGCCGCCTTGCCGGCCGCCCGCGTCTTCTTCACGATGGTGTCGATGGCCGCCAGCACCTTGGGATGGTTGGGCTCGCCGATCACGCCGAGCGCCTGGGTGAGATCGAAGGGGCCGACGAACATCACGTCCACGCCCTCCACGGCCAGCATGGCGTCGAGGTTTTCGAGTGCCCTGGCCGTCTCGCAGTACACGACCACCAGCGTGTTGTCGTTCGACAAACGGGCGTATTCGGCCGGGTTCATGCCGCTGTAGTTGGCCGAGCGCTGGCTGGCCGAGTAGCCGCGGTTGCCCTCCGGGGCATATTTGGCCCTTTCTACGACCAGCTTCACCTCTTCGGCCGAGCTCGTCTCGGGTACCATGACGCCGTACGCGCCGGCGTCGAGCGCCTGGAGAATCTCCGGCCGGCTGTTCTCGCGCACCCGGACGGTGGGCACGATGCCGGTGGCGTCGGCCGTGCGGATGAGGTTCACCATCGTCTCCTTGCTCATCGCCGTGTGCTCGTTATCGATGGCGATGAAATCGAAGCCGGCGTTGGTAATCAGCTCGACAGTGCACGGGTCGGTGATCTTCACGAACGTGCCGATGACCGCCCGGCCTTCTTTCAGCAGCTTTTTGATCTTGTTTTCTTTGATCATGGTGCGCCTCCCTTAATGATTGTCCGTGTAGTCTCCGCAGCTATTTCTTGCCGCCGACGATGTGCTCGGCCATGCCCTCGTTCAGGCGCCCGGACTTCTGGAAGAGGGGCAGCACGAGCGTGAGGGCGGTGATAGCGAGGATGGCCATGGCGATGGGGTTGGTGGTGAAAGCGCCGGCCAGGCTTTCGAGCACGTGTCCTTCGGCCAGCGACAGCCAGCGGCGGAGGTTCTCCTCCATGACCGGCCCGAGAATCAGCGCCAGGACAATGGGCGCCCGCGGGATGGATGCCTTGGCCATGACATAGCCAAGCACGGCGAACACGATCATCGTGCCGATGTCGAAGATGCTGTTCTGTACGCCGTACGTACCGACGACACACAGGGCGAGGATAATCGTATTGAGTATCGGCCGCGGCACCAGAAGCAGCTTGGCGAAATACTGGGCAAAGTTCAGGCCGAGGGCGATGATCAGCATCTGGATGAGGAACATGCCGATGAAAATGGCGGAAACGAGGTCGGGATTGGATTCGAACAGCATCGGGCCGGGGGTCAGCCCATGGAGGACGAAAGCGCCGATCAGGATGGCGGTGACGGCGTCGCCGGGAATGCCGAGCGACAGCAGCGTCGTCAGCGCGCCGCCGCAGCAGGCGTTGTTGGCCGCTTCGGGGGCGGCGATCCCTTCGACCGCGCCCTTGCCCATCCCTTCGGGATTCTTCGACACCTTCTTCTGGACGGCATAGCCGACGATGGCGGCGATCGTGCCGCCGGTCCCCGGCACGGCGCCGACGATCACGCCGATGACGCTGGAGCGCAGGAGATTGCCCCAGAGCGTCCGCAGGTATTTCAGGCATTCCAGGGGATTCTGCATCTTGAAGAGCTCGGGCCGCGTCTGCAGATCCTTGATCTTCTCGGACGCCAGCAATATCTCCGCCAGCCCGAACAAGCCGATCATCGCCGCCACGAACTGCACGCCGGACAGCAGGTTCTGTTCCCCGAACGTGAACCGCGGCACGGCGGTCGTCGGATCGAAGCCGATGCAACCGATCAGCAGGCCGAAAACGCCCGAGATCAAGCCCTTGAGCACCGAGCCGGGCGAAATGTAGCCCATGATGGTCACGCCGAACAGGGCGATGGCGAAAATCTCCAGCGAGGTGAACTTGAGGGCGATATTGGCGATAAGCGGCGCAAACATCGCCATGGTTACGACGCTGAATATGCCGCCGAGGCCGGAAGCGACCGTGGCCGTGCCGATGGCCAGGCCGGCCTTGCCCTTTTGGCCCAGCGGGTAGCCGTCCATCGTCGTCATCACCGCCGACGGCGTGCCGGGGATGTTGACGAGGGTGGCGGAGATCGAGCCGCCGTAGTTGGCGCCGCAGTATACTCCCAGCAGCATGATGATGCCGGCGGTAGGCGACAGGGTATAAGTGAGCGGCACCAGCACGGACACGGCCATCATCGCCGTCAGTCCGGGCAGAGCGCCGATTATGATGCCGATGACCGTCCCGAGCAGCATATAGGCCAGCACCGGTAAGGTGAAAAGCTGCCAGCCTGCGGTGTAGAATTCAAAACTCACGGTGCATCACAACCCTTCCCACAATTTCCCGACAGGCATCGGCATCTGGAAGAGGACGAAAAAAACCACATACAAGGCCAGAGCGACCGGCAGGCAGAGCTTTGCCGCCGTCAGCCGGCTGCCGCCGAGAGCGACGACGCCGACATAAATGAACAGCACCGTGGAAACGGGAAAGCCGACATACACGATGGCGAAAACATACAGGCAGAGAATGACCACAAGCCTGCCGACGTTGAAAAGCGCCTGACGGTCCAGGACGATTTTCTCGTTCAGCCGCTTGCCCCTGATAACGTTGACAGCCAGGGCCACTGCCAGCAGGGCCAGAATGAGCGCGAGCATCTGCGGATACAGGGCGGGATCTTTCGCCAGACCGCCCTGGGGAGCCGCGAAGGTCCGGGAATCGACGTAGATGAAAACCGCCAGGCCGGCCGCGACTATGGCCAGGATAAAATCTTTCACCGCTTAGCCTCCTTTGGGCGCGTAGGCTGCGCCGCAAGCAACTCCGCCGCCGGACCCCGGCGGTGCCCGTTTGCTTGCGGCGCCGCTTTATCGCGCCGTCTACTTGAGCTTGATATCCGCCATCAGCTTCTTGTATTTTTCCGTCTCGTCCTTGACGAAAGCGGAGAACTCGTTCACGCCGCGGAACTTGATCGGGAAACCGTTGTTCTTCGCCAGAGTCGTGAATTCCGGCGACTCGGTGGCCGTCTTGATGGCCTTTTCGAGGAGGGCCAGCGTCTCCTTCGGCGTGCCGGCGGTCGTGAAGATGCCGCGCCATACCGGGAAAGTCTGGTCGAGGCCGAGTTCCTTGCAGGTCGGCACGTTGGGCACGACGGCGTGGCGGGTGTCGCTCATCACCGCCAGCACTCTCAGGCGGCCGCTGTCTATGAGGGCCTTGGACTCCGACGGGCTGATGACGCACAAGTCGACCTCGCCGGAGGCGAGGGCGGTCAGCATCTGGGCGCCGCCGCTCGGGTAGGCGATGTAATTGAAATCCGCCTTGATGGCTTTGGCGAGCTGGAGGGCCGACAAATGCCACAGAGCGCCGTTGCCGTTGTGGGCCACCTTGAGCTTATTGGCCTGGGCGTACTTGATGAATTCGTCGAGCGTCTTCCACGGGGCGTCGGCCTTGACGATGATCGAGGCGGTATCCTCGACCACCTGGGCTACCGGCTGGAACTTCTCTAGCTTGACGTCCACCCCGGCGTACGGCATGAGCAGCAGCGACTGCGAATTGAAATACAGCTTCTGGCCGTCCGGCTTGGCGGACGCCAGATCGCTGGCCGCAACCGCGCCCCTGGCCTCGGCCTTGTTCACGGGAACGACGTTGCCGTTCAGCTCCTTCTTCATGGCGGGGATAAGGGCGCGAACGGTCATGTCGTTGCCGCCGCCCGGTCCTTGAGGGATGAGGAAGGTAACGTCGCCCTGCGGGTACTTGGGCTTGTCGCTGCCTCCGCCGCAGCCGGCTACGACAGCCGCGAACACCAGCAGCATTACGAGGCACAGCATTTTCCGGGTTCCACTCACGATGATTCCTCCTTTTTTTCCCCGCACAGCGTCGGGGTATGCCCCTTGGGGCTACTTGTCTATCTCGCCGAACAGCTTCGCGTACATCTCCCGCTGCTCGTACACGATCCTCTTGAACTCCTCGTGGCCGCGGAATTTCACCGGCAGGCCGTTGTTGCGGGCGAAAGCCTGGAACTCCTCCGTCGCCACCGCCTGCCGCACCGCCGCATCCAGAGCGTTCAGCCGTTCCTCGCTCACGCCGGCCGTCGTGAACACGCCCCGCCAGACGTTGAAGACCGTGTCGAGGCCCACCTCCCGGCAGGTCGGCACGTTGGGCACGACGGTATGGCGCCTGTCGCTCATCACCGCCAGCACCTTGACCTTCTTGGCCTCGATGAACGGCTTCGACTCGGACGGGCTTATGACGCACACCTCGACCTCGCCGTCCACAAGCGCCCCCAGCATCTGCCGCCCGCCGGAGGTGTAGGCGCAATACTTGAAATCCACGCCGGCGGCCTGCGAAAACCTGATGGCCGCCAGATGCCACAGGCTGCCGACCCCGTTGTGGGCCACGCGGATCTTCCCGCCCCGCCGCTTGGCGGCGGCGATGAACTCGGGCAGCGTGTCGTACGGGGCGTCCTGGCGGACGATTATCGCCCCCATGTCCTCCACCACCTGGGCCACGGGCTGGAAGCGCTCCAACTTCACGTCCGGCATGCCGCCGTACGGCATCAGCAAGACGGTCTGCGAATTGAAATACAACTTATTGTCCTCCGGCCGGCCGTTCATGATCTCGGCCGCCGCCACCGCGCCCTTGCCGGCCGGCTTGTTCTCGGCGATGAGTTCCTGGCCGAGCGCCTGGCGCATGCCGGGGATGAGGGCCCTCACCGTCAGATCGTTGCCCCCTCCCGGCCCGGCGGGGATGAGGAAGACGATCGGCTGGGCCGGCGGCTTGGCCTCCTCCTTCGTGCCCAAAAAACAGCCGGCCGCTCCCAGGGCCACAGCCGCCAACACCATGCCGCATACGGCCACCTTGCCACTCATCCGTTCCATCGTCGCCCTCCGCTCGCGCGTGTTTTCCTCCGGTCCCGGCGGTCCATACCGGCGTGACTCTCAGGGTGCCAGCATCAGTCAGCAATAATTGTCCTGTACAAATTTTCAGAATTCAACCCGTTTATTTTATCGTCCTAGGAACTTTTTTAAGGGGCCGGTGGCCGGCCCCTTAAAAAATCTGGTTTCGCGGACTATGCTTTTTTATCTCTCCTGGTTCTTCTTGTACTGTCGCAGGTTGATCACCCGGCTCTTGTTCCGCGCCGACTCGCGGTACGCCCCCGGTGTGACGCCCTCGTACTTCTTGAACATCTTGGCGAACTGGTTCGTGTTGTTGTAGCCCACCTGGTCAGCGACGGCGGCGATGGTGGCATCCGTATCCCGCAGCAGCTCCTTGGCCTTGTCAAGCCTGATGCCCGTCAGGTAATCCTTGAAATTCTGGCCGAGCTCCTCCTTAAAAATCTTCGAGAAATACGGCTCGGACATCCCGACCTTCTCGCACACATAGGTCAGGCCGATATCGTCGCCGTACTCGGCCGCGATGATCGCCACCGCCTTCCCGACCGCCTGCCGCCTGGCCGCTTCCGGGCTCTCCTTCTCCAGCTTTTCGAGCGCCTGCGCCGCGCAGTCCATGATGGCGGCCACGGCGGCGTCGATATTGTCGAAACGCTTCTCAAAGTTGTCGAACATATCCTTGAGGGCGGCCCGCTCGGCGGCGAAGCGGGGGCCGAGGCCGCGGAGATACTCGCGCAGGATGTCGATTATGTCCTTGCAGTAGAAAACATACGCCGCTTTGGCGGAAACCTGCGTCTTCATGCTGGCCTTGAACTTCGCCAGCAGCTTCTCCAACTGGCGGCGGTCGCGGGCGTCGAGGCAGTTCGTCAACTGGCTCTTCGCATAATGCTTGCGGGCGTCCACGCTCATGCCGCCGGCGGCCTCATGGCTGAAAATGACGGCGTCGGCCCCCTTGATGAACTTATGCTTCAGCACCTCGTTCGCTTCGTTGTACGAAACGCGGATATTCTCCAGGCCGGTCTGCGCCGTGCCCACCGCGACGGTCACCGTCGCCCGGCAGCGCTCGCCGATCCGGCCGCGGGCCTGCCCCACGGCCGCGGCCAAGACGGGCCAGATATCGGCCGCCGGCCGCTCGGCCCCGAAAACGGTCACCGCCACCAGCCGCTCGCTGTCGTCGCGGTATTCCCAGGCGACATTCAGCAGGCAGCCGGCCTCCGCCAGGGCGCCCTGCACGCTGCCCGCCACCGCGGCGCGGGTCGCCTCCCGGTCGGCGCCGCCCTCGCCGCCCCGGTCGAGCTCGACCAGCAGCGCCACGAACTGCCTGTCGACGGGGATGTCGAGGAAATCGGCCTGGGTATGGATCTCATCCTTGTCGGTGACGCTGCCGTACGTCAGCCGGTGGAGAAAATAATTCCGCAGCTTCGCCAATTGATCGTCGATCTCCTGCCGGATGCGGCCGAGCTCGTCGTTCCGCGCCTTCAGCAGCTCGCCCCCCTGTGCGGACCGCTTGCGGCCCCGCAGCCACTGGTCGAGCGCGCCGATAGGGTTGTAAATCCCCTTGGAGGCGGCGAACGACAGACCGACGGCCAGGAGGACGAACGTCAGGCACAGGAAGGCGATCATGCCGCCGATGAGATGCGTCCGGCTGTATATCTCGTTGACCGGCAGCACGGCTACGTACTTCCACTGGTTGTAGCGGGAAGTCGTGAACGAGACCAGCAGCTGCTGCCCGCCTTTGTCGATCTTGTAGTAGCCCTCGCCCGTCGCCTTGTAGCGGCCGAGGAAATCGGCGGCGTCGAACGCCTCCGGCAGCCGGTTGCGGCCGAGGATGACCTTGCCCTTGTCGTTGACGACGAAGATATGGCCTGACTTGCGGATATACATGGCGTTTATCAGTTTGGCGAACTCGTCGTTCCTCAGCTTGATGAGCACGATGCCTTCCGGTTTGTTGAACGTCTCGAAAATGAACTCCACGAATTGGAGCGAGCGGCTCTTCTCGCCGAAGAGCTCGCTGTCGTCCGGCTCGATCCACATCGTGAAGCCCTTGGTCCTGATGGAATTGCCGTAGTTGTCCATGAAGCTGTCGTCCATCTCGGCGTACCGCTGCGTACCCGAAGAGACCAGCATATTGTTGAGGAAGCTGTAAATACTGATGCTCTCGATGTACTGGACCCCCTCGGAAAAGGAATCGGCCACATTGATGGCGTTGGTGACGGCCGGGTTGCCTTGGCGGGACTTGTCGATCGGGTTGGTCATGAAATTGGCCACTTCTTTGTTGCGGACGATCTGCTGCGATATCCGCTCCGTCGCCTCGAGGATATTGTCCACCGCCATCTGCGTCTGCTTCAGCGTGTCCAGGTTTGACAGGCTGACCTCGGCCTCGACGTTCTGCCGGGAGATGAAATAAAAAAACAGCGAACAGGCGATCACCGGCACGATGCTCACGCCGACGAGAACGGCGAATATCTTGCTGAACAGGCCCCAATTGCGCCTGTTCAGCATCGCCGCGATCCTGCGCTTGTCGAAAAAACTCCCCGGCATCCTGCACCTCCGGCCGACCGCCGTCATGGCCCTTCGGCCCGCACGGCAAATAATGACTATATACCGCACCCGTCCGGCCATCTCCTTCCGCCGCAGTGAGATTTTGTCAAACGGTGCGGCAATATCCTGGCGCGCATGAAAAAGGGTAGCCGATAAAATCTCGACTACCCTTTGCGAATTCAGGCCGCGACAACCCCCGGGGCAGAAGCCTACTGCCGCTCAGGCACACACCATTTGCCGAGGATCGCCCACCCTGGCGCCTATCCGGCCGTTATCCGGCTCCATAAGCATGTCGGCCCCTGCACAAACACATGGATTCGGCAATAGGCCTTGCTGCCGGGCCGTTTTTGCACCCCGTCTACGACAGCCTGCCCGGATTCCTTTTGGCGTACCAGGACGCCGGGGGATGATCCGATGTGATGATGTCGGGGTCTTGGTCCTCGGCATTTTGGATCTTCTCCAGCCGCCTGTTCAGCGTCTTTTCGATGGCGTCTCTCACGCCGTCGCAATCCCGGTTCTTGAGCAGGGCGATAAAATTGCGGTGCTCCGCGATCTTCCGCCCGGCGCTGCTCTTGTCCTTGACATACTTCCGCCCGTAAATAAGCTTGAAGAACGCGAGTTTGTACCACAGCACGGCGATCGTATCCACCAGATGCTTCATCCCGCTCACATTATAAATCGCGAAATGGAACTCCCGGTTGAGCAAAAAGATGTTCTTGCCGTCGGGCTGCGGCTGGTCGAGCACATCGGCGAGCTTTTCGTTGATTTCCTCGATGATTTCGATCTTTTTATCGGTGATATTCTGGCACGCATAATAAGCCGCCAAGGGTTCGAGCGCCTGTCTTATGATATATATCTGCGCGACATCGGGCATGGAAAGGTCGACGACCCTGGCGCCCACATACGGAATGGATTCGACGATGCCCGACTTTTCCATGGACTTCAGGGCTTCGCGCACCGGCATCCTGCTCACGCCCATCCTGGCCGCGAGATCCTCGGCATTCAGCCTGTCGCCCATGGAAATGGTGCCGTCCATCAGCCAGTCCATAAGCTGCTCCATCACAAGCTCGGGCATCCGCTTCGATTTGATCTTTCCCGAACCGTGCGATCCTTCTATCAGCATTGTTTCTCTGCCCTCCTTGCGCAAGTCAAACACATAAATATTACCGTTTCAGTTCTGTGTTCTATCATTAAACAGATTTTACCACATCAGGCGTCATATCGCCAGCTTGGCGGCCAGCGCTTTCAAAAAGGCCACCTGCGCAGTCTCCTCGATCAATTCCGCGTTGTGCTCCGCATTGACTATATTGTCGCCCACGGCGACCACCCCGTGATCGGCCAGCACGAACCCGGGGAGCTGCGGATACTTCTTTAACAACGCCTCGATCAGCGGAAAGTCCTCGGCCCTGACGACCGGCGACTTTACATCGATGACGGCGATCGGGCAGCCGAACTTGAGCTCCTGGTGGTAGGTGACCTTGTCGAGGTCTTGCCCCGTGGCGGCCCAGGCGATCGCCCAGGGGGAATGGCAGTGCATGACGCCGTTCACCTGCGGCGCGGCCTGATAGATAAAGCCGTGGAGCAGCGCTTCACGCGTGGGCTTGCCGTTGCCCTCGACGAGCTTGCCAGCAAAATCGGTAATCAGCAGATTGTCGCGGGTGGCATCCATGAACGAGCCGCCGCTGGATTTGAGAACCATCAGGTCCTTGCCGGGGACGCGGGCGCTGAAATTGCCGCCGTTGCCGGTCTGAATGCCCCGCGTATAAGCCCGCGAGGCGGCCAGTATCATCTCGTCCTTGATCCTATCGATATCGGTCATATGCGTCAGCTCCTGTCAGAAATTCTCTTGCCACAGACCGGTCGGCGGCACTATCACTTGCCCGCGAAAACGGGGACGACCTTCCTGATCAGCTCGTTGAAGGCGCAGGCGTTCCAGGCGCTGCGACCGATGAACAGGCCGTCGATGTAGGGCTGGGCGATAAGCTCCGCGGCGTTGCCGGGATTCACGCTCCCGCCGTAAAAAACGGGTATCTCCCGGCCGGCGTCGCCGAATATGTCGCCGAGCACCCTTTTGATTACCCACTGTTTTTCGGCGGCGTAGCCGGCGGAAGCCGGGATGCCGTTCACGCCGATGGCCCAGACCGGCTCGTAGGCGACCCAAAGCTTGCGGGCATCCTCCCTGGCAACGCCGCTCAAACCAATTTTCAGTTGAATGCTCAAGCTCTCGTCGCTGATGCCGAGCTCTTTCTGCGCCAGCGTTTCGCCGACGCACAGCAGGGGGGTAAAACCGTGCTTCAGGGCGGCCAGCACCTTTTTGTTCTCGTCGGCGTCGCTCTCGCCGAATACGTGGCGCCGCTCGGAGTGGCCGATCTCGACGATTTCGACGCCGAGCTCCTTGAGCATCGGCGGCGAAATTTCCCCTGTGAACTGGCCCTCGTCCTCCCAGTGCATGTTCTGGGCGCCGATCTTGACCAGCGCCGGCGGCACGCATTTGCGGGCGCTCTCCAGCGCGGTGAACGACGGGATCACGAACAGCTCGAACGCCTGGCGGTCGATATCGGCCGTCAGCCGGCCGAGCTCGGTCAGGAACGCGACCGTGTCGGCCACGGTTTTGTACATCTTCGTATTGGTGCCGATATAAAGCTTGGCTAATTTTCGCATCGCTCTCGCCCCGATTATTTCATATTCTGTTCGTCGATGCCTTTCATGGCCGCCACCTTGGGCGTCGAGCTGCCGTCCACGAACGACAGGCTGATCCACTCGGCCACGATCTTCTTGGCCAGCTCGGGGCCGATCACCCGCGCCCCCATGCACAGCACATTGCCGTCGTTGCTCAGGCGCGACCGCTCGGCCGAGAAATTGTCGTGGCACACGGCGGCCCTGATGCCCTTGAACTTGTTGGCGGTCATCGCCATACCGATGCCGGTGCCGCAGATCAGGATGCCGTCCTTGGCATAGCCGCTGGCGATTATCCTCTCGCACGCCTTTTGGGCCACCAGGGGGTAAAAAGTCCCGTCGCCGGCGTCGGCCACGCCGACGTCCTCGACGGTAATCCCCTTGCTTTCGAGAAACTTCGCCACCATATTCTTCATGTCAACGGCAGCGTTGTCGCACCCCAACACGATGGTATTCGCCTTCATCCTTCTCTTCTCCCTTCTGAGTCACTGCGCTTCACTTGCGCCAGCAGTCGATCGCCGCTTGCAGATGCTCGCAGCTTTCGGCCGCCTCGTCGAGCGATATGCCGGCGACCGCCGCCTTCACCGCGCTCATGGTCGCTTTGGCGCCGCAGGCCGCGCCGCCGGGATGGCCCTGAATGGCGCCCCCGACGCCGAGGATGGCGTCTTTGCCGAGATCGTGGTATATCGACGCCAGGTTGAGCGGCGTCACCCCGCCGCCGACCGTCGTCACCACCGGCCCGATGTTTTGCAGCGGCAGCCGCTGGGCCTGCACAGTCTTCAAAAAATCGTATCTGTCCGCGGCGTTGTTCTCGCCGACGAACATCGTCATGACGGCATGCGCGCCCGCCAGCCGCGGGATCAGGCCGATATAAACCGGGTTGGCGATGCCGCCCCGCTGCCAGTTCATCGCGCCCACGCCGGCGTAATGGGCCATGATAAACATCCTGTCGCCGAACTCCTCGCAAATCTCCGCCAGCGCGTCCATGCCGGCGAACACGAAGTTGACCAGGCAGCCCTTCGCTCCCGCCGCGATGGCCGCCTTGGCGTTATCCCTCATCCGCGCCGGCCGGTCGGTTATATTGACGAAATAGATCGTTTCCTTGCCGGTGCTCTCCGCCGCCTCTTTCGCCGCCTTGGTATACTCGGTCACGCGGTCGGCGACCTGATTGTAGCCGGTGTTGCCCAACAGCTCGTCGTCCTTGATGAGGTCGACGCCGCCGAGGGCCGCCTGGTAAAAAAGCTTGGCCCCGTCCGCCGGCGAAAAGCCGGTGCAGGGCTTGATCATATTGAGGATGAGCGGCCGGCCGTATACGCCCGTGAGTCCGCGCAGGTCGTCCATCGACTGCGCCGGGCCCTTGAAGGCCGCGGCGGCGTTGCCGGCCAGTTCGAGGTCGACGAGCTTCGTCCGCAGGGCCGTCGACACGTCGTTGCCCATTAGGGCCGTAAACATCATGGCGAAATTGCCGGCGAGATTGGCCAGCGGGAAAGCCAGCCGCACGACGGCCACCTGCTCTTCGCCGGCCGGAACCAGCTGCAGCGACAGTATCCGGGCCTGGTAGCTCTCCACCATTTCCGGCGTCACGCCGGGAATCTTTATCCACGTGCCGACCGTCTGGCCGACAGCGAAATTGCCCGCTTTTTTCAGCACGTTGCCGCAATCCGTGCCGTAAACGAGATAGGTAGCGACTATATAGTCCCCGGCCAGCTGTTCCGGACGGCTGTAAGGATAATCGAAGTAATCCAACATTTCACGTCACCTTCCGAAGTTGGCGTCCAGTTTCCCGCGGCGTTTGAGGATGGCGATCATCTCCTCCGCGGCCGCCACGCCGAACGCTTCCTCGTTGAGGTTGGCGTCGACGTATTTGACGATTACCCTGTCAGTGGTGATATTCGCCAGGAGAGTGGCGACGATGGCGTCGTCGACCTCCTTGTCGTACAGCGGCTCGCCCGGCCGGGTATTCTTCCGGAAGCCGTTCGTGGGGATAAGCAGCGTAACCTCGCCGACGCTCCTGTTGAGCCGCTCAGCGACGATCCGGGCCACGTCCGGGGCTTCCTCCCGAAGAATCTTGATATGGGCAAGCTGGGCGTTATGGCGGATATACTTGCGTTTATCGATATCCGCCGGCAGATTGTCGAGCGGGTAATCGACGAAATCCAGGCCGCCCGGCGACACCAGCAGGGGGATGCCCGCCTCGCACAGCGCGGTCAGCCTGTTCAGCGCCCCGTAGGAGAAGCCGCCGCCGAAATACTCGGACGTGATCTCGTGAATGGTCAGATCCATCACCGCGGTGACGACGCCCCCGGCGACAAGCTCTTCCATCGCCCGGCCGCCGACACCGGTCGAATGGAAGCCGATAGTCTCGATCCCTTTGGCGACAAGGTGGTCGATGGCGCTGCATACGCCGTCGTTCGTCACCCCCATGAGGGTCGTGCCGACGACCAGCCGGCCGCTGGCGCCCAGTGGCCGGCCGGCATAGCTGACCATGCCGACCACGCACGCGGCGGCGTTCTCCATCACCGTTCTCGTCACGGTATTGACCCCGGAAATATCGGCCACCGAAGGCATGACGACAATATCCTTCGTGCCGACCAGCGGCTCGAAGGTCCTGTTGCCGCTGGCCACGGTCGACAGTACCACCTTGGGGACGCCGATGGGCAGCCTCTTCATGGCGCCTACGGCCACCGTCGTATTCTGCACGCCGCCCATAGCGAATACGGCGTCGAATTTCCCCTGCGCGTACAACGTGGGAACCAGCTTTTCGGCCCCTTCGGCGACGATCGCCATCAGCTCGCCCTTGCTCAGGTCCCTTACGTCCTGCCATTGCCGGCCGGCAGCGGCGATGACCTCCTCGCGGCGAATATCGCCCGCGTCGACCTGGCGGGGCCCGATGCTGATATCGATCACCAGCACCCGCTGGCCGGTACTTTCGATAAATTTCTTAACATGCCTAACCTCTTGGAGCTTCGAATCGCAACTGGCGATTATGGCAACAGTCTTCATAAGTCAGGCTCCTCCGGGCTCTTCCTCTCGCGCGTCTCCGTGCCACGGAGCCACACCCCGCGCAACGGAAAGGTGTGGCTCTGCAGGAGCCGGCCTTGGCCGGTTATTTGCCGAAAATCGGCGTTGTCTTGATCCGTTCCTCCAGCTCCTTGTCATGGCAGAGCAACAGGAAGCTGGGGTCTTTGGCGCGCGCCTTCTGGTACTCGATGCTCTTCCAGGACTCGACGATATTGTAGAACCGCCCCGGCGGGGTGATATTGTAATGCAGCTCCGGAATCTCGTTGAGATTGCCCTTGACGAAGATCGAATCGCCGGCGCAGATATAGCTGCCGTCCTTCGTGTCGACCTCCACCGACATATGGCCGGGGGAATGCCCGAACGACTCGAACACCCTTACGCCGGGCATGATCTCCGTCTCGCCCTTCACCGTCTTGAACGTCAGCCCCTCGAAAGGCCGCGTGATGCCGAGGGCGGGATGCTCGTAAGACTTGTAATACAGGGGGATCGGATCGTTGGCGAACGCCCACTCCCGTTCGTGGGCGATCAAGGTAGCCTTCGTGAATTTCTCCATGTAGAACATGTGGTCCCAATGCAGATGGGTAAAGACCACGATATCGATATCCTCGGGCTTGTAGCCGATCTTGGCGAGCTGCTCGTGGATAGCCATGCCGGGATCCTGCCAGGAGCCGGGATGGTGATAATCGTTGGCCCTTTCCGTCCATGACATCCCCGTATCGACCAGCAGCAGCTGGTCGCCGCCCTCGACCAGGAAGGTGAACACCGGCAGCGGCACCTTTTCGGTCGGCACGTTTTTGAGATAAGGCGCGCAGGAGTGGTGGTAATGATACTGAAGCGGATATGTGGGCACATAACCCGTGTTGATAGGCCTTACCGTCAAGTTCTTCATAAACAATTCCTCCATTCTGAATGACTATAATTGCTTCCACTTCGCCTTTATTCAATCAACTTCTCCTGCATCGCCCGCGTATAGGTGTCGAACATGACCACGGCCAGAATCAGCAGGCCGACAACCATCGGTTGGGCAAAGGAGGAAATCCCCAGCAAGTTCATTACGTTGACGACAATCGTCAGCAGCAAGGCGCCGATAATCGTGCCGACTATCCCGCCCTCGCCGCCGAGCAGCGACGTGCCGCCGATCACGACGGCGGCGATCGTCTGCATGCCGTAGGCGTCGCCCATCGTGGCGTCGGCCGCGTTGAGCCGGGCCATCATCAGCAGGCCGCCGATGCCCGCCGTGATGCCCGAAAGGATGAACGCCGCGTACAGCGTCCTATTTACCGGCACAGCCGAATACAAAGCCGCGTCGGGATTAAACCCGAACGAATAGATATCGCGGCCGAACGTCGTTCTATGCAACAGGAAATACACCAGCGCCACGATAATGCAAGCGATGATGACGATCACCGGGATCGGCCCGACATACCCGGTGCCGAACCAGGTAAAACCTTCGGGCAGGCCGAAGATAACCGCCCCGTTCATCACGATGACCGACAGGCCCGCCAGAACCCAGCTGACGCCGTATGTAGCGATAAACGACGGCATTTTGACCGTGCCGACGAGAAAGCCGTTAAGCATGCCCACCAACGCGCCCAAGGCCATCCCCAGCAGGAAGACCATCGGCACCGGCAAATCCGCCTTAAGGAACTGGGCGGACACGCAGCCGATAAAGCCCGAGGCGGCTCCGACGGAAAGATCGATCTCGGCCATGAGAATGGTCGCCGTGAGGCCCGCGCTGAGGATGAACAGGGTACTGGCTTGCCTGAAAATCGTGATGACGTTGTCGAAGGTCATGAACTTATTGACTGTGAGCGAAGATATCACGACCATAATCATCAAGCCGACGAAGCTGTAAATCGTGCGGGAGTGCTTGATACTGTCCAGATATTTTTTCACCGTACCCACCTCCCCTAGCCGTTTCTCCTGCGGCGCACCATTACGTCGATAATGATCGCAGCCAGAATAATTGTCCCGATGATCGCGCTCTGATAAAGCGACGGCACTCGGGCGATATTAAGGCCGTTTTTCAGCGTGCTGATCAACAGCACGCCGAGAATGGTGCCGCCGATCCCGCCTTTGCCCTCTCGGAACGACGTGCCGCCGATCAATGCCGCCGCCACTGCCTCGAATTCCCAGCCCGAGCCGACGATCGGCTGCGCCGATTCCAACTGGCAGGTTATTATCAGGCCGCTGACCGCGGTCAGCAAGCCGGCGAACCCGTAAATCTTGATCAGTGATTTGTTGGCGTTGACGCCCGCGAGCGTGACCGCGTCCGGATTGCCGCCAAGGGCGAACACGCTTGCTCCCAGCCTGGTTTTATACAGCATCACCCATGTAAGGCAGAACATCACGGCCGTTATCCACACCGGCAGGGGAATGAACAACAGCTTCGTTTCGCTTACGAACTGGAATAGATAATCGGAAAAGGAAATCGATGCGCCGGCCGTCAGCAGCAGGCTCGTGCTATAAAGCACGTATTGCATCCCCAAGGTGGCGATAAACGCCGGAATCTTGCCTTTGCCGATTATCAGCCCGTTCGTCGCGCCGACGCCCATCGAAACTGCGACCGTTATCGCCGCCGCGGCCAGGATGGGCACCCCGTACTGGCAGAGGAGTATCCACAGCACACTTACGAAACTCACCTGCGTGCCGAGGGAAAGATCGATGCCCTCCGTCAGCACGATGATCGTCTGGGCGAAAGCGACCAGCATCAGCGGCATCGACTGGATGAAGATATTGCTTATATTGCGCAGCTCGAAATAATTGGGCGACGCAAAACTGAAAACGACCACCATCACGAACAATATCCAGGCCACGGGGGGCAGGCCGGATACAAAGCCGGTCAACCTGTTCCCACGCACGGCTTCAGCTTGCATGCGCATCCCCCACTATCCCCAGCATCTGCGAAGCGATGTCATCGGTGGAAAACTCCGCGCGCTTGCACTCGCCGACGATCCTTCCCTCGCGAATGACGTAGATTCTGTCACTCATGCCGATTATCTCCGGCAGCTCCGACGAAATCATCAGGATCGATTTCCCCTCGGACGCCAGCTTGTCCATCAAGCCGTAAATCTCGATCTTCGCGCCCACATCGATGCCGCGGGTCGGTTCGTCGAAAATCAGGATATCGGTGTCCATGCTGAGCCACTTCGCCAGGACGACCTTCTGCTGGTTGCCGCCGCTGAGGAACTTGCACTTCCGCAGGACATCGGGCGTGGCGATGCGCAGCTGCGTTTTGTACTTCTCCACGATATCGTAGGCCTTGTTGTAATAAATGATGAACCTGGGGAAGTACTTCTTGAGGCTCACCGCCATGATATTCCAGGCCACTGAATCGTTGACGGCCAAACCGAGGCGTTTGCGGTCCTCGCAGACCATCCCCACCCCGCATTTCACCATATGGACCGGGGAAGTTACGTTTACTTCCCGGCCGTGTATATAAACCTTGCCGCCGCCGATGGGATCGACACCGAAGATGAGCTTGGCCAGCTCGGTTCTTCCGGCGCCGACCAGGCCGGCGAGGCCGACGATTTCCCCTTTGTTCAAGACGATGCTCGCTTCCTTGACCCTTCCGGCCCTGTCGGAAAGGGTTTCGGTCTTGAGCACTTCGCCGCTGAAAACATTCGCCGAGCGGTGGAATACCTGCGAGATATCCCGGCCGACCATCATTTTCACGATTTCCTTGTCGCTTACTTCGTTGATGCCCACGGTGCCGATCTTCTTCCCATCCCGCAGCACCGTGATCCGGTCGCCGATGAACTTGAACTCCTGCATCCGGTGGGACACATAGATAATGCCGATGCCGGCCGCCTTGAGCTTGTGGATGCGCTCGAACAGCGACTCGACCTCGCGTTCCGACAGCGTGGCCGTCGGCTCATCGAATACCATTATCCTGGGACTATAGGAGAGCGCCTTGGCGATCTCGACCATCTGCTGCTCGGCGACGCTCAGCTTCTTTACGTACGCCCTGACGTCGATATATTCGCAGTTGAGCGAGCGGAGCAGCTCCGCGGCGTCGCGCTCCATCTTCCGGTGGTCGATGATCCCCAGTTTATTGCGGGGCTCCCGGTTGAAAAAGATATTCTGGGCCACATTCAAATAAGGGAAGAGGGTAAATTCCTGATAAACAGCGGCAATGCCCTTTTCCAGCGCATCCCGGGTGGTTTTGAACGCCACCTTTTGGCCCTCGAAGAATATCTCCCCTTCGTCGGGCACATAAGCGCCGAGAATGACCTTCGCCAGCGTGCTCTTGCCGGCGCCGTTCTCGCCGACCAGAATATGCACCTCGCCTCGCTTGAGGTCGAAGTCTATGTTGTCCAGGGCTTTTACGCCGGGAAACCGTTTGGTTATCGAATGCACCCTGAGAATTGTCTCGTCCATTTTCCCACCTCGAAACTTCCTGCAAATCATAAAAAACACAGGCAAATTCCCAACCAAAGGGAAAGTTTCGACCCTCAAGACTGAAAACCGCTGAACGAAAATGAAGGCGAGATTGGGAGCCGGCACCGTACCGTAGCAGATTTTAGAGCGGAAATCGGCCGGGAAAACGTCAGCTTCCAATCTCGCCTTGCTAACTAACAGCCTTTATTGCCGTGCTCCAGTCTGTCCTATTTCCACCAGGCGATATTGCTAATGTAATTATCGATGTTCTTGGCGTTGATGATCGGGTCGTCAAGGGCCGACGGGAACGGCACGAAGAACTTGGGCGGCTTGGTCCCGTCGTTGAGGAACTGCACGATATAGGCCGCAGCCAGATAGGTCGAGCCGAAGGGGTCGGTATTGTAAGAAACAGCCATTTCGCCGCTCTTTATCGCGGCGCTGCCGTCCTGGTTGCCGTCGAACCCGCCGATGACGACTTTGCCGCTGAGGCCGGCAGCCTTCACCGCCTGGGCGGCGCCGAGCGCACTCTCGTCGTTCGCGCCGATGATCGCGTTGACGTCCTTATACTTCTGCAGGAGATTTTCGGTCACTTGCATGCCCTCGGTGCGCTTGAAGTTGGCGGTCTGCGAGGCGACGACCTGGATGTCCGGGTAATCCTTGAGCGCAGTCTTGATGCCCTGCAGCCTTTCGATCGCGTTCTGCGCCCCCGGAGGCCCTTCGATGATTATCAGCTTGCCTTTCTTGCCGATCAGCTCAGCAACGGCCTTGGTAATCAGCACGCCGGTCTCCGTGTAGTCGACCCCGCTCCGCAGGAAGGTTTCCTTCGCCGCCGGCGTGCCGATGACAGCCACTGGAATGTTAGCCGCTTCGGCCTTTCTGATGGCCGGCATAATGCCGTTCGAATCGATCGGATGGAGGATGATCCCGTTTACGCCCATCTGGATGGCGTCTTCCATGATCTTGACCTGATCGTCGATGCTGTCCTGCCGGGCAGGCGACAGGGAAATGCACTCGAAGCCCATGTCCTTGGCGGCCTTCTGCGTGCCGGCGATCGATTTGACCATGAACGGATTGGTCGTGTTCTTGACGATAATCGCGATCTTATAGGGCTTCTTTGCTTTCACATCGGTCGAAATGCTCGTACCGATTCCCTTGGTGGGAAGCTTGCTGTGGTCGACAGGTTTCGAATCCGCTACCGCGGCCGGTGCTTGCTGCGCGGTTTTCGGCGCCGGACTCGAGCAGCCCGCTACCAGAAAAGCAACCAACAAAACGACCGACACTAGACCTACCAGAACCTTCTTCATTTTTTCCCCTCCGTTTTTGTTTTTGCAAAGCCCCTTTTTAAAATTACGCTCTTTTTCATCATCCCCAAACCTTTTGGTCTTTTCTTGCCGCGAAATACTGCTGACCGCCTGCCAACCCCTTTATTGAAACCTTCCTCGGGGTCCGCGATGTTGCAGCAGAAGAACGATCCTTATTTATTAAAAACGGATATTGGATACGATTTTAGGATATTGGATACAATATCCTACACCGTTATCTTATAGCAGGACAGCCTGATAGTCAATTCCTTTTTAACCAGGCCTTTACATTCTTTTAATCAACTTTTAAATTCCGCCGCCGATGCCCTGCCTGGCCTGGCTGATCGCGGCTCTTGCCGGGTTTTCCGCCCCGGCAGGGAAGGCCGCCAACGATCATGACCGAACTTCCCCTATTGCATTTGTACTGAAACAAATATTATAATATCAGTAAGCTGGTTTATATTGGTTTATGTTATAGGATTTCTAACACGACACCTGCTGTTCCAGGACAACGGTCACGCCAATCCCCCCGGCCCACCAGTCCTGCCAATACAAATACGTGCTCCTTAGCCGGCCTACCTAAACCCTGCCGGGCAAGGTATCCGGCCGATCGGCATAGCGGGAAACGGCTATGCTTCCCTGCCCTTGGAAAGGAGCGATACGTCCGGCGGCGCAGGTTCTTATGCGCCTATTTAAGGTTGCGCCGGCCGCCAGGATATGTTGCCAAGCCTTTCCACATCCGTCGGGCTTGGCATATTTCATTTTCCGGGCCCCGTTCCAGCGATCCCCTGCCAGGCAACACCGCCTTAGGAGGAACAGCTATGCCTTGGGACGATAATGACAATACCGAACAACAGGAAACCACCCGCGACCACATGGAAAAGGCCCTGCTGGAAGCGGTCACCGTCATCCGGGACGCCATCCGCGAAGCCAGCATGACGCGCAACACCTTTTTGTTCGAGGAGTACGTCCGCTTCCTCGATTCGCTCTCCGGCGACCTGGCAAAACTTTCTGAAGTTCTCCTCGCCCTCGAGGCGGAAAAAAAGCTGCCGACAGGTCCCCGGCCATTGTCCGCCTTGAGGGTGCGGTAACTGCCGCCAAATCCGGAGCAACACGCGTGCAATCTGCAACGAAGGGAGGCTCGCCTGATGAAAAGCGCCGTCTTCACCGTGAACATCGGCTCGATCGCCGTGGACACCATCCCCCCGTTCGTGCAGCTCGCCGCCGACACCGCCGCCGCGCACAAAGAAATCGACGCTCTCCATGCCCGACAAAGCGCCCGCTATCACGCGGCCGCGGCGCGGTCGCCGTATTACGGCCATGCGGCGTTCACCGGCGGCGGCATCGAAAGGGAGATATACGCCAAAAAGTATCTCGGCCTGTTGCTCACGGCCATCGACGAAGGCCTCGACTCGCCCCTGTTCGCGCGCGTATTCGCGGTGATGGCCAACCGCTGGGCCAACCTTCACCGCTACATAACCGACAGCGCCGAAATACTTCTCGACGAAGTCGTCGCCCCCCAATACCACGCCCCCGCGGCGGACCGATCCGACGTCAGCCTGGTCTCGGGCGTGGCCGGCCATTTCTTCGCCAGCTTCGTCAAAGCTTACCCCGTCCTCGACCTGCCTCGCCAGGCCGCCCTCAAATTCGCCCTGTTCGCCGCCTGCGCCCTCGGGCGGGATATACGCGTGAAAAGCGAAGAACTGCTGCCGGAAGTCGGGCTCCTGGGCGGCAAAATACCCGTTACGCGCTGCTTCCGGGATTTAAACCGCAGGCTGTCCACGCCCGAATTCCGGAAAGTGACCCGCAGGCTCAAAAACGCGATATTCCAGCAGGCGCGCCCCGATTCCCGCCAGATCTGGCATAACGACCGCTATATCGAAGGCTGGGCGCATTGCGGGGCGTTCCTGGCGGCGGAAGAAGGCGTCACCCTGCTTGGCCACGATTTCTTGGCCGCCCCGAAAGAACGGGACGTCGAACTCCTCTGCCGCCTTTACTTCATCAAGATAACCGCGGAAATGTTCCGCTTCGGGCCTGTCGACCAGACGCAAGACGAAGTCGAGCAGGAATGCGCCGAATTCGTCATGTTCGGCCTGGTCTGGCTCGGCCTTGTGCGGGAATACAAAAAAGCCCGGCGCTACTACACCGCCCACAGCGCCGACCATCTGCGCGGCGAGCTGGAGGCTGCGGAAGAAAAGCTCGCCGACGCCGAAAAGAAGCTTCGCAAAGCCGACGAAGCGCTGGCCGCCAAAGACCGCCTGCTGGCCCTGAAAGACCAGCGGGCCGACGAGCAGGACCGCCGGCACAAACTGGAGATCGCCGCCCTGACCAGGGAAATCGCCGCCCTCAAAAACGAGGCGCCCCGCGCCGCCCAGCCCAAAATCACGACCCCGGCCGATGCCGGCGCCGCGCCCGCGCCGCTCCGCCTTGCGGCCCCCGATACGACGCAGGATCTGAAAAAACTGCAAGCGGTGCGGGCGGTCGTAATCGGCGGCACCGAGAAATGGCAGGCGAAGCTCAGCAGCCATCTGCCCCATTTCGTCTACCTGTACGGCGACGCCGCCGGCTTCGACGAATCGCTGGTCATCAACGCCGACATCGTTTTCGCCGATACCCGCTTCAAATTCAACCACGGCTGCTTTTACCGGCTGGCCGACATCGTCCGCCGCCACAACAAGCGGCTCGTATTCCTTTCCAGGACCAACACCGCCCTGGCCGTCCACCAGATGGCCGCCGCCGTGGAGCGACACTGACCGGCGCGTCCCAAAAAGCAAACAAGTCCCCGGGAAATGAATTTCCCGGGGACTTGGCATTTTCCTCCGGCCGCGTTTACGTCCACTGCGGCGCCACCTGCCGGCCCTTGTCGAGGAACACGATATTGTGGCCGAGGATTTTCGCCTCGTCCGGGTCGTGGGTGACGAGGACGAAGGGTATGTCCCACAGCTCCTGCAGGCTTTTCAGCTCGGCCCGCAGCTCCAGACGGGTGGCCACGTCGAGCGACGACAGCGGCTCGTCGAGGAGCAGGATGGCCGGCTCGGCCATCAGCGCCCTTGCCAGGGCCACGCGCTGCTTCTCGCCGCCGGACAGCTGGCCGACGTACCGGTCGGCGAGCGTCCCGATCTTGAGCAGTTCCAGCAGCCGCTCGTACATCCGCGTCGCGTCCTGGTTGTGCTTCTTGACCCCGTACCAGATGTTTCGGCGCACATTCATATGCGGAAAAAGGGCGAACTCCTGGAACATATAGCCGACGTGGCGCTCGCGCGGCGGCACGAAAACGCCGCTCTCCGCAGCATAAAGCACCCGCCCGTCGTGGACGATGCTGCCGCCGTCCGGCCTCAGCAGGCCGGCGATCGAGCGCAGGATGGTCGTCTTGCCGCTGCCCGAGGGACCGAACAGCACAAGGACGTTGCGCTCGACGGTAAAGCACACCTCCAGGGTGAAATCGGCGAGCTCCTTTTTTATGTCAACTTTCAGCATCACGACACCGCCTTCGCCGTCCTGGTCGGCTTGGCCTTGGCCTTGGACCAGGTATTGAGCCAGAAGATGAGCGCGAAGGTGATGAGGCTGATGATCACCACGTACAGGCCGGCCTGGGTCAGATCGTTGGACTCGGCGGCGAAATAGATGGCCAGCGGGATGGTCTGGGTCTTGCCGGGAATGTTGCCGGCCACCATGATGGTGGCGCCGAACTCGCCCAAGGCGCGGGCGAAGGACAGCACCATCCCGGCCACAAGGCCGGGCCAGGCCAGCGGCAGGGTTACCGTCAAGAAGACCCGCCACTCGCCGGCGCCGAGCGTCCTGGCGGCGTCCTCGAGGTTGGTGTCCACGGCGAGGAAAGCGGCCTTGGTGCTCTGGTACATCAGCGGGAAGGCGACGACCGTTCCCGCCAGGATGGCGGCGTAGGGGGTGAAGATGATCTGGGTGTGGAGAACCTCGGTAAGCAACCGGCCCACCGGCCCCTGCTTGCCGATGAGGATGAGCAGCAGGAAGCCGGTGACGACCGGCGGCAGCACGAGCGGCAGCGTGAAGATGGCCTCGGCCGCCGCCTTGCCGGGAAACTCCCGGTGACGCATGAGGTGGGCGGCCATGACGCCGAACACGGTTACGAATATGAGTGAGCAGAGGGCTACTTTGATTGACAGGATGACCGGCTGCCATTCGACCATTGTAGTCACCACACTGTTATTTTTGCGGGCTTAACACGCTGAAGCCGTATTTGCGGAAGACCTTCGCCGCGTCCGGCCCCGTCAGGTAGGCGAGGAAAGCCTGGGCGGCCTGGGGCTGCTTGGCCTCCTTCAACACCGCGCCGGGGAAGACGATCGGCTCGTGGCTGCCCTCCGGGGCGTCGGCCACCATCCGGACCTTGTCGCTGAGGACGGCGACCGTGGAAAAGGCGATACCGGCGTCGACATTCTTTGTCTCGACATAGGCAATGATCTGGCGGACGTCCTTGGTCAGGACGGCCTTGTCCTTCACCTTATCCCAGACGCCGACATGCTTCAGCACCTCGACGCCGTACTGCCCGGCCGGCATCGTCTCCGGGGTGCCCAGGCCGAAGCGCCCGACGCTGTCTTTCGCCAGATCGGCGAAGCTCGCCAGGCCAAGCGTGGAATCCTTGGGCACGACCAGCACCAGCTTGTTGCCGACGAGATCCCGGCGGGTGCCGGCCGCGAGCAGGCCCTTTTTCTGCAGCTCATCCATCTGCTTGGGGGCGGCGGAGATAAAGACATCCGCCGGCACGCCCCGCTCGATCTGCGTCTGCAGAACACCGGCGGCCGCCAGGTTATAGACGATCGTTATATTGGGATTCTTCTGCTCGTACTCCTTCTGGATGTCGAGCAAGGCCTCCTTGAGGCCGAGAGCGGCGGAAACATTCAACTCGACCTTAGCAGGGGCAGGGGCGGGAGCCGGTTCCGGCTTCCCGCCGCACCCGGCCAGCGCCAGAACAACGCAGGCGCCGGCGAGCCACGCCGTCAGTTTGCGGTATCGCATGCCTCTTTCCCGCCTACTTGCTCATCGTGAAGCCGTATTTCTCGAACACCGCCTTGCATTCCGGGCCGGCGAGGTAAGCGAGGAATTCCTCCGCCGCCTTCGGCTGCTTGGCGCCGCTGAGGACAGCGACGGGATATATGACCGGATCGTGCGAGCCCTCGGGAGCGGTGGCGGCGATCTTGACCTTGGCACCGGGGGAAACGGCGTCGGTCTTGTAGACGATGCCCGCCTCGACATTGCCGGTGGATACATAGGTCAGAACGGTACGCACGTCCTTGCCGAATACGGCCTTATCCTTGACCTTGTCCCACAGGCCCAGCTTCTGGAGCGCCTGCTGCCCGTACTGGCCGGCCGGCACGGTGGCCGTCTCGCCCATGGCGAATTTCTGCACGCCGGCTTTAGTGATATCCTCGAACTTGCTCAACCCCAGGGTCGAGTTCTCAGGCACCACGAGCACGAGCTTATTTTCCACCAGATTCTTGCGGCTGGCCTTGTTTACCAGATTCTTGGCCTCCAGATCGTTCATCTGCTTGGGGGCGGCGGAGAAGAAGATGTCGGCCGGCGCGCCCTGCTCGATCTGCTTCTGCAGCGTCCCGGACGCGGCCAGGTTGTAGATGAGCTTCACGTTGGGGCTCTTCTTCTGGTAATTGGTCTGGATCTCGGCCAGCGCGTCCTTGAGGCTCGCGGCGGCGGAGACGTAAAGCTCCACCGGCTGGGCGGGCTGGGCGGCCGGAGCCGGCGGCGCCTGTTTCGCTCCGCCGCCGCAGCCCGCGGCCAGCAAGGCGATCGCCAGCATGCCGATGATAATCCACAGTGTCCGTTTGTTCATTGCTCTCTCCTCCTAATTTTTACAGCCTGGTTATCTTGCAGGTGATATCAAGCGGCGGGGCATACAAAACCGAGCTCAGCACGATGATATCGACCAGCGGGGCATAATCCCTCACCGTCGCCATGGTTATGCCGCCGGCCACCCCCACGACAAGGCGCGGGTTGATGGCCCGCAGCTTGCCGGCGACGACGACCAGTTCATCCGGCGTGAAATGATCCAGCAGCATCACGTCGACCACGCCGGCGTAGCGGTAGGCCTCCTCGGCGGACGACGGCTCGAACTCGAGCTTGTGGTGGAAGGAATGCAGCCTGTCCGGCAAAGCGCCGAGCACCCGCATATGGTTCTGGGTTATCAGGATAGTATCGCTGAGCGAGTTGCGGTGGTAGATGGCCCCGCCGTCCAGCACGGCCTGGATCTCGTCGGCGCGCATCCCCAAATGGGCCTTGCGGCAGGCCACCACGATCTCGATGCCGCCGTTCTCCTCCCTGGCCGCCCGCACGATCCTGTCCGTCTGGGTGGCGATGGCGCACACCACCGTCAGGTAAGTTTGGCATATCCGCCACAGCTTGAACAGCGTCCCGATATCCCCCGTCGCTTCGATGATGACATCGCCTTTATGTATCGCTTCTCCCGGCCGGCGGCAGGCAGCGACGTCCAGCTTCTGGGCTGCGAAGAACTCCGCCAGCCGGAGGGTGCCGGAAACGACGGCGTCCACGCGGGAAATGAACTGGAAGCGGCCCGGCCCTCCGATCGCCAGCAGCTCGGTGGTGATGTCGCCGTAAGGGCAATCCTCCGTCAGTCCCACTGTCAGGCAGTCGAACAGCGTCGGGCTCTTAGCAAGCAGCATTGCGCCCATCCCTCCTATAAAGCATCACACGAAAACTGCCATAATCAAAACAAAACCAACTTCACCGCGGTTAAATACCGGCCGGCGGACAAAAACAACCCGTATTAAATCTATATCCGAAAGGTTCAGCCAATATAAACAAACAAAAACTAATTAAATCTCTATGGTGTTATTATATATTTTGCGGTATGATTAACGCAAGAGGGTTTGCCAATATATACATGCGATATATGCAATCGAATGAGGTGGAGCGATGACCGACACGATCTCCTATACGCCCGAGGAAGTAGCCAAAATTCTGAAGATCTCGCGGTTCACCGTGTACGAAATGATCAAGCGCGGCGACCTCACCGCCTACCGCATCGGCCGCAAGGTCCGCGTCGAAGCCCCCGACCTCGATACCTACATCAAGAAATCGAAAAGCCTCTCCCCCGCCGCCCAGACCCAGGCGCAGGCGGCGCAAGCCGCCGAAACCCCCGCTCCGGCGCCGGAAGGACTGATCATCTGCGGCCAGGACGTCATTCTCGACATCCTCACCAGGCACCTGGAGAAACTGCTCCCCTACAGCCGCTGCCTGCGCAACTACGCCGGCAGCATCGACGGCCTGATGGCCCTGTACCGCGGCACGGCCAACATCGCCACCACCCACCTGTGGGACAGCGACAGCGACACCTACAACCTCCCCTACGTGCGGCGGCTGCTGCCCGGCCACCGCACGCAGATAATCAACCTGGCCTACCGGATGGAAGGCTTCTACGTAGCCAAAGGAAACCCCAAGGAAATAAACGACTGGCGGGACCTGGCCAAACCGGGCGTATGGTTCGTCAATCGCGAGCGCGGCTCGGGGGCCAGGGTGCTGCTCGACGAGAAGCTGCGCGTCTTCGGCATCGACCATCGCGACATTGCCGGCTACGACCGCGAGGAAACCAGCCACCTGGCGGTGGCCAGCAGAGTCGCCAGAGGCGAGGCCGACGTCGGCCTCGGCATCGAAAAGGCCGCCCTGCAAGTGCGGGAGATCGACTTTATCCCCCTGCAGAAAGAGCGGTACGACCTGGTCATCCGCCGCGAGGACGCCGCCAAGCCCCAATTCCAGGCTCTGTTGACGGTGCTGCGCTCGACGGCCTTCCGCAACGAAGTGGCCGGCATGGGCGGCTACGACATCAGCCGCACCGGCGAGATACTGGCCGAGACATAACGAAGATGCACCCGCAGGAACAGGCGGGTGCATCTTTCTTGTACGCGGAAGCCAACTTGCGACCGGGTCGCCAGGTTACTTTACATAGGGAATGGCCAGCGGACCTAGGGGCAGGACGGCAACGCGGGGGCGCGGGCCATATTTTGCGAACAGCCCGGCCAGGGTTTGCTCGACATCGGCATCTGGATGAACGCGGCCTTTGCCACGGTCGAAATAGAGGGAGCAGTCGGCCTTAAGCTGCACCATCGCCTGCACCTGGACTTGCCACTTATTATCTTACCGCGCGCAAGCGAAGCCCCCGGCCGTTATGGCGAGGAGGCTTCGCAAAGCTTCTTCACGAAGGAGCCGTTTGCCCCGGAGCGCTTAAGCGGCGTCGGCTTCTTCGCCTACCTCGTAAACGATCGGCTTCCTGGTGAAGGCGTACGACATGAAAGCGCCGAAAATCAGCAGGCCGCCGGCGAGGATGAAGGCGCTGTTGAAGCTCCCGGTGGTCTTGACGATGAAACCGGTGACGATCGGCGCCATCAGTCCGAAGGTGTTGCCGCCGAGCACCTGGGAACCGATGACCGTGCCGGCGATCCGCGGTTCGCTGATCAGGTCGTTGGTGAGGGCGAAATTGAGCGTCAAGGAGCTGGAAACGGCTGTCAGGGATATTGAGATAAGCGCCAGGACCAGATATTCGTTTTCGACCATGTTAGTGAGCAGGACCACGCTCGACACCAGCATGGCGACGATGACCGCCGTGCGCCGTTTGCCCTGGCGGATCTTTTCGGCGTCGAGGATCCTGTCGCTGATGCGGCCGATGATTATCCCGAGCACGACGGCGATGACGAACGGCAGGGCGCTGAAAATGCCCGCCTTCATGAGCTGCATGCCCCGGGCCTGTACGAGATAAGAGGGCAGCCAGGTCAGGAACAGGTACTGGCTGTAGACGATGCACCCCTGGGATACGAAGATTCCCCACATGGTTTTCTGGCTGAAGATGCGGGCCAGGGAGATTTTTATCGGCTTGTTGCTGACGGTGACCTTCTTCGGATCGGCCTGGTTGTCGCGAGAGCCGATGATGTACTGTTTTTCGTCCTCGGGCAACCAGTCGCACTCTTCGGGAATCCGGAACTTCTTGAGCCAGAAATACAGCCAGACGAAGCCCAGCGAGCCGAGGATGACGAACGACAGCCGCCAGCCGGTCTCCAGCACCAGCCAGGCCGCCACAGGCGTCGCCAGGGCGGGGCCGGCGAAGGCGCCGGCGTTGTAGATGGCGATCGCCGTAGCCCGTTCGTTGGCCGGGAACCACTGGCGGACAATCTTGCCGGCCAGCGGGTAAGAGGCCGCCTCACCGGCGCCCAGCACCCACCGCGCGGCGAGCATGTTGCCGAAATTGGTGATCGCCCCGGTAAGGATGGCGCCCAGGGACCAGATGCTGATCGCCCAGCCGTTGACTATCCGGCTGCCGTACTTGTCGGCCAGCCAGCCGCAAGGGACCAGCGCCAGCGCGTAAGTCCACAGGAACGAGGAAAAAATTATGCCCATGGTGCCGGCGTCCCAACCGAATTCTTTGGCGATCAGCGGCCCGGCGACGGAGAGGTTGATGCGGTCGACATAGTTGATGACGATGTTGAAAAACAGCAGGAGAACGATGTAGAAACGCTTGCTCTTCAGCAGGGAGGTTACTCTTTCGTTACCGACCTTTTCCATACTGCGTCGCCCCCTTAACGAATTTTTAATCTTGTCGGCTCGATGGCCAGATCGAATTGGGCGGGTTTGTCCGGGTAAACCACCCCGGCGGGAACGGTGATAACTTCGTGCAGGGCGGTGACGGCGACGATTTCGTCGGCCTCGATCTTGAGGGTGCGGTCATGCCCGGGAATGACAATGGCGGCGATGTCGCGGATCTTGCGGATAGTCTGGGCGCTGACGGCGTTGTCGTGCGACATGGCCACTTCGCCGGTAGCCAGCTCGGTCAGATTCTTGATCGCGTCGCCGGCCAGAACGGTGACCGGCCTGTCCGCGCCGCGCGCGACCAGCGACATGCAGCCGGGGGTGTGGCCGGGGGAATGCAGGGTCGTGACGCCCGGGGCGATCTCTTCGTCCTTGGCGATAAGCTCCAGCCGGCCCGTTTTTTCCACGACCGGGAACAGATATTTGGGGATCGGCCAGTCGTCCGGATCGCTGAGCACCCAGGCGGCTTCCTTCTCGTGGAGCAGGATGCGGGCTTTAGGAAAGTATTCGTAATTCATGACATGGTCGTGGTGGAAATGGCTGAGCACCAGCATGTCGATGTCGTCCATGCTCAGACCGCGGGCCTTGAAGACCTTGGGCAGCTGAGTGTGTTCGCTCATGCCGCCGGTGTCGAAAAGGATCTTGTGCCCGCCGCTTTCGACGTACACGATCGAGCTCCAGCTCATGTAGCCTCTGGTGATTGTCCCGGGAAAGCCCTGGAACAATACATCGATTTTCATTTTCCGTACCTCCCTCGCCTTTTTGCTTGCCGGCTTCAGGCCTGCCGGCCGGCCTTTTCCAGGGAGCGCAGCATTTCCTGAATCCGCGGGGTGTCCATGAGCCAGTTGTTATCTTCCCTGAGTTCGAGCAATTCGTACTCCTCGACGGCGGTATACAGCCCGGCCTCGATGTAAGGATCGCCTCGCATCAGCTCCCTGGCCTCCTCCGCCGAGTCGGCCCGGTAAATCTGGAGAAGCTGATCCTCGCCGCCCTTGAGCGGCCCGACCAGGCACAATCTCCCGGCGAGTACATTGCCCTTGATGTGCTCGATGTGCCGGTAATACAACTCCTTGGTCAGAACCGGCTGCTGCTTGTCCTTGATGATGAATACGAATTTCCGCATCGGCGCCCCCCCTGGCGGGAAAATTTTTGCATCCGGCTATTACCGGATGCAAAAACGGTGCCAACCCGGACTCCTTCGTGCCGTTCGGGCGGCGCGGCCCGTCCAGCCGGGGATTTCCGGCGGCCGGCCAAAATTATATTCGCAATTCTGCGGCAATTGCCGCGAATATACCGTTCTACATTAGAACGCCAGACGCTCTATTTTGCATCATATCCTGTCCGTCCCAGCTTCCGCCACAGCGTCGACCTGGACACGCCGATTCTTTTCGCGGCCTTGGTCTTATTGTAGTTTTCCTCGGCGAGGACCTTTTCGATGAAGTCGGCCTCGACCTGCTGCAGGGCGGTGGGCGCCGGACCGGCCGGCAGCCCCCACTGGCGGTCGGCGCGGAGATCGGCGAGAAGGACGTGGACGGTGTCTTCGGCGATGAGTTCGCCTTCGGCCAGGAGGAGCAGCCGTTCCAGGGCATGTTCGAGCTCGCGGACATTTCCCGGCCAATTGTAGGTCGCAAGCAGCTTGAGCGCCGCCGGGCCGATAGCCTTTACCTGGGGGTTGGTGCCGCCATGCTTGCGCAGGAAGTGGGCGGCGAGCAGGCCGATGTCCCCTTCCCTGTCCCGCAGAGGCGGCACGAACAGGGTGAGGGTGTTGATACGATAATACAGATCGGCGCGGAACTGGCCCTGTTCGATGAGATGGTGGATGTTGCGATTGGTGGCGGCGATGATGCGGACATCGACGGGGATTATGCTGTTGCCGCCGATCCTGAGCACGACCCGTTCCTGCAGCACCCTGAGCAGCCTGCTTTGCAACGGCCGGGGCATCTCGCCGATCTCGTCGAGGAACAGCGTGCCCCCGTGGGCCAGTTCGAACAGGCCCTGTTTGCCGCCTTTGCGGGCCCCGGTGAACGCCCCTTCCTCATAGCCGAACAACTCGCTTTCCAGCAGCGATTCCGGCAAGGCCGCGCAGTTCACGGCGACGAACGGCCCCTTGCTGCGGGGGCTGGCGTTATGGATGCCCTGGGCGAGAATTTCCTTGCCGGTGCCCGACTCGCCCATGATCAGGATGGCCGAGCCGGTCTGCGCGTATTTGCCGGCCTTCTGCTTCAAGGCCCGGATCGAGGCGCCGTCGCCGACGATATCGTCGAGCCGCGCCCGGGCGACCAGCCCGCGGGCATGCAGCCGCCGCCGGACAAGATGCTCGACCCGCTGGATCTCGGTTATGTCGCGGATGCTTTCGAAGGCGCCGACGGTGCGGTTGTCGATCTTGATGGCATGGCGGTTGATGACCACCAGTTTGTCGCCGATTTTCTGCAGGGTTTCCGTTTCGGCGGGCTGGTTGCGGATGACTTTCGGCAGCTGGCTGTCGGGAATTTTGTCGAGGATGCCGGCGCCGATGATGTCGCCGGCCCGGATGTTGAACAGTTTGGCCGCCGGCGGGTTGAAAAGCGTCACCCGTTCGTCGGTATCGATGACGATGATGCCGTCGTTCGACGTGTCGACCAACACTCTTATCAGCTCGGCCCTGGCTCTTTCGCGGCTGCGGACCTCCGCGATCCGCAAGGCGTCGTGGATGGCCTTGGCGAGCGCTTCTTTGCCGGAGGTGAGCACCGCGCCCTCGAGGCCGCATTTTTTGGCGATGTCGACAGCCGTTGCGCCGCCGATGATCGTCCCGATCCCCTCGGCCGCCGCCGCCGCCATCTTATCCGGCAGCTCCTCGGCGGCGCCGATCACGATCTCCCGGATGTCGGCGCCCAGCATCTTGCCGATGCTGGCGCTGCCGTAGACGAGCTTCTGGAAGCCGATGACGCCGATGGGCCTGCGGCGGTCTCTCAAGCCGGCCAGGCAGCGCACCAGATCATAGGGGGAAATTTCCACTTCAACGACCGGCACTTCCACCGATTTGGCGATGAGGACGGCGGTGGCGCTGCGGCTGACGATGACCTCGGCGCCATCGGCGATGGCCTGCCTGGCCGCCTTTACCCCCTCGGCAAAATCACCGGTCAGCACCTGCGCGTCAAGCCCAAAGTGGGCGACGATTTCCGCCGCGTCCTCCCCCATGCCCGGATACGTGGCGACAACGACAACCTTGGGGTTTTTCACTGCGATCTCCTCCCGAATGCTAATGGCTTGTTCTTCGCTGCCCAATACGGCAATTCCTTGTCGAACCGGCCGGCGTGGCTGATCAGCAATAAGCCGGACGCAAACAAGGACCCGCATAAACGCGGGTCCTGCAAGCACTCGGCAATTTTTTCTCCCTATCGAAAAACGAAATACACCAACGCGCGCGCTCTCAGTCGACGAACTCCTGGATAAGCGCGGCGGCGCGCTCGGGATTGAACACCCCGCAGATGCACGGCTTAGCCAGCATCTCCCCTGCCTTCTCCGGAGTGATCTCCTTCCTCTTCACCCTTGCCGCCAGCTCGCTTATCAGCGTG
>JARKPR010000008.1 GCA_029975165.1 Selenomonadales bacterium | reverse complement strand
CACGATGCCGACGCCCGCGCCGAGCGCGCCGGAGGCGAAGACCTTGTCCGGAACATCGGCCAAAGCGATCAGCCGGCCGTTGACCGGGCTGACGATGCTGCGGGAGACACCGGTCAACGCGCGCGCCGATGCCTCTTCGGTTTTGGCTTCCTCGACGGGCAGGGCCTCGTCAGGGCCGGCATCGGGGGAGTCGTTCTTGCTGGTCATGCCGAACAGGAGAGTCAGCACGAAGGCAATGGTCACGGCGGCTGCGATGCCGAGCAGCTGCATCCCGAAGCTTCCATGGCCCAGGTAAGCAGGCAGCGACAGCAGCGAGGGGACGACGAATGTCGTGGTGGCGGAGCCGCCGATCGCGGCGATCATGCCGCCCACGGCGCCACCGGCCAGACCGAAGTAGAACGGCCGCCGCATCGGGAGATTGACACCGTAGATGATCGGCTCGGTGACACCGGCGAGAAGACCCGAGGCGGCGCCGGGCAGAGCAACCGCACGGCGTGCCTTCGACCTCGTCCGGATGGCGACTGCAGTGGCCGCCGCAGCCTGGGCGAGCACGGCCGACGGCAGCGGGCCGGCCAGCAGGGAGTAGCCGAGGGTACCGAGGTCATTGATCATGACCGGCACCAGACCCCAGTGCAGACCGAAGATCACCAGCACCTGCCATAGGCCGCCGACAATCGCGCCGGCAGCCCAGGGGGCATGGACGAAGAGGAACTGGACCCCGGCCGAAATGGCGCTTGCGATCACCGTAGTGATGGGCCCGACAACGATGAGCGTGAGCGGCACCATCACCAGCACGGTAATCAACGGCACGGTGAAGTTGCGGATCATGGCCGGCAACGCCTTGGCGAGCCTGCGCTCCAGATGACCTTGAATCCACACGGCGAAGATGATCGGGATGACCGACGAGGTGTAGTTCATCATGACCACCGGGATGCCGAAGAAGGTCACGGGGTCGGTGGTGGAGTTGAGAGCCACAATCGCGGGGTAGACCAGTGCACCGCCGATGGCCAGCGAGGTGAACTGGTTGGCTTTGAAGCGTTTGGCCGCGGTGATAGCGAGGAACATCGGCAGGAAATAGAAGACCGAATCTGCGGCGGCATTGAGGATCGCGTAGGTGCTGGCCGCGGGGTCTATCCAGCTGAATTGCGCCGCCATCGACAAGAAGGCCTTGAGCAGTGCAATACCGGCAAGCGGCCACAGGATCGGTAAGAAGATGGACGAAATCAACTCGATGAACCGGTCGAGAAGATTGCCCTTGGGAACGTCATCGTCGGGAGGAACCTCGCCGCTGCCCGAGATGCCGGCCGCCTTGGTGAAGTAGTCGTAGACCACCGGTACCTCATCACCGATGACCACCTGAGACTGCACCGCGCGACTATTGCGCGATAGCGTCTCAGGTCTTGCCTCGAAAGTAACAACCCTGATGAAGGCTTTTACACCTTCGAAAGGAGCATAAGCGTGCGCCCGCCGCAATGTCAATCGCGTGGCCGGCGGCCGACCGTTCTGCTCCGAGCGAACCTCGAGGCTGAGGGCTCGTCCCCGGTGATGACGTCCCTAGATCGTCGTGCCGTCGGGAATGCGCTGCGGGGTATCGGTCGTCAGCACCGCGTCACCGCGCGCCACGATGCCCTTGCCGAAGGTGAAGTCCCCGGTGACATGAAGCGAGCGGGCCTGCGCCAGTGAGGGCGGGCCATCGGGGAACCGCTCCTCGAAGTCGTCGATGAGCTTGTAGTAGTCGGGATCCAGGCGGACGGTCGGGCTGATCTCG
>JARKPR010000097.1 GCA_029975165.1 Selenomonadales bacterium | reverse complement strand
GAGAGGTTCCACTCTTAGTAAAGCAGTCTTTGCCGCAAGGAGGGATAGGAATCCTCACCCCATACGAGCTTATTATATCTCACGGTCAATTGACCGGCGATATACGCCTTATAACCAAAACTAATTATAGTAGGAGGAAATAACAATGGCGGTAAAAGTAACGAGCAAATGCGTCGGTTGCAGCGTCTGCGCCTCAGGCTGTCCGTTCGGCGCAATAGAAATGAAAGACGGCAAAGCCGTGATTGGTGACGCCTGCACCCAGTGCGGCGCTTGTATCGATACCTGTCCGATAGAGGCCATCATACGGGAAGACGAAGCCAAAGAAGCAGCCATGGATAAAACGGCATACAAAAACGTCTGGGTATTCGTAGAAGTCGCCGAGGGCAAACCTAAAAACGTAAGCCTCGAACTTCTGGGCGAAGGCCGCAAATTGGCCGATACCATGGGGCAGAAATTGGCTGGCGTCCTAGTCGGCGACAACGTCGAAGGCATAGCCAAGGAAGTATTCGCCGCCGGTGCCGATCTGACATATCTAGTGGAAGCGTCCGCACTTGCCAACTACAACACAGATGGCTACGCCGCTACACTTGTCGACCTCATCAAAACCTTCAAACCTTCCGTGCTTCTGTTGGGCGCCACCAATAATGGCCGCGACCTCGGGCCGCGTGTGGCCTGCCGCGTCGGCACCGGCCTAACCGCCGACTGCACCGGCCTTGGCATTGACGAAGCTACCGGCCTCGTCGCCTGGACCCGTCCGGCCTTCGGCGGCAACATCATGGCCACCATCCTTTGCCCCGAACACCGACCGCAGATGGGAACTGTCCGGTCGTCGGTCTTCAAGCGTCCGCAGCCTGACTATAGCAAAATCGGTGATATTATCCAAGTCAAAAGCAAAGTTAAGGCAGAGGACGTCCGCACTAAGCTCATCGACGTCATCCACGTCTGCACGGCCTCGTGCAACCTTGAGGAGGCTGACATCATTGTTTCCGGCGGCCGCGGCCTCGGGAAGCCGGAAAATTTTGCCTTGGTCGAGGCACTGGCTGAGGTTCTCGGCGGTGCGGTAGGTGCATCACGGGCGGCGGTCGACGCCGGCTGGAAACCAGCTCTCCATCAGGTGGGGCAGACCGGCAAGACTGTCGGTCCGAAAATTTATATCGCCTGTGGCATCTCCGGTGCCATCCAGCATCTTGCCGGCATGTCGTCCTCAGATATCGTCATTGCCATCAACAAGGACCCGGACGCGCCAATCTTCAAAGTAGCCGACTACGGCATCGTTGGCGATGTCTGCGAAGTCCTGCCCATCCTTACCGAAGAGTTCAAAAAAATCAAAGCTAGCTGATGCGCTGTTCGAGGAACCCGCCATATGGTTTGCGGCGCTGTATTCAAGCAGACGGCGACCGCTTTACCCAGGGGCCCCTATTATTAATCAATAGGTGGCTCCAACTTTGAAGAGGATATCGCCTGGGAAACAAGGATGGCTATATAATAGACATCCTTAACTACAGAGGCTAGATTGTTTATTTGTCCGGGAAGGGGAGTAGTGATGTTAATAAATTACCGGCGTTACACGACACAAGTGATGATTGATATGCTGGCAAAGGCGGGCATCTTCTACTCCCGCGGCGACTTGTTTAACAGAGGGCATGAGCATAGACCCGACGTTGTAACTCTGCGGGTCGCTGAAAGCGACGGCAAACTATGTTCAGCAGTCACCATTGAATGTCATGTTTACAACAACCGAGAAAGAATCGAAGAGATACTCCAGCAAAAAGGTTTTGCCAAGGACAAAGCTGAAGGGAAATTAGTCAAGCAATGGACGATTATCATTCATCACACGACTGACGCCGACATGATGGTCGACATGATTATTACCGCCTTCAAACGCGTAGCGCAGGATTTACCGTATTTGATGTATGCATCGCCGGCCCTTAAAGAATTGGTCGACTCTTCATGAATTCAAACATTACAAAGACTAGCTTAGGCGATCTCATGCATCACTTGGGATACTGGAGTGGGCACAATCTTTCCGGGCCGGATGCGGAAGTTGTTGACGAAGGCCGGGAATACATGGTGGCCCAATATACCCAGGGAAGGTGGGCGGCCTGGGTCAGCGGCGACCTCCTCGTGCCACTGTTCGAATCGGAGGGCGAAGCCCGATGTTTTCTAAAGGAAAGATCTCTGCGGGTTTCGTGGCAACTGCAAACCGCGATTCGAGAAATTCATCCCCGGGGAAAAGGCAGTCTGTCGAATATTCATGTACTCGCCGACCACACGAAAAGCATAGAAGAGCGTCTTGCTTGGCTATACGGCGAAATAGACCACCTTGAAAAGCAGACTGAAGCCGTCGACACCAAGCGGCGATTCGCCAAAGTAATTGTTAAAAGCGCTTGCTCAGATAATAATCGGCCTGAGCATTACGCGGATTATTGCAGTCTTACCTGACAGAACAATTGCCGGATGTACAAATATACGAGGGGCAAAAAAGTGGGCAAGAAGCTTGTGAGCATAAAGATATGTGGAGGATGTAATCCGCGGATTGACCGTGCCCGTATCGTCGCGGAAGTCCGGGACGCGATGACGGCCTATAGCTACGAAGTCGTTTTTAATAAACTAAATGCCGATTTTATTGTCTATCTAAGCGGCTGCACGGCAAACTGTGCCTACCACGAAAACAATGGCAGTAAACCAGGCGTCGTTGTCGCTGCGGCGACGATCGACACACAGCAGGTGGATGAAGCGGCGATTAGCAGCCTGATAAACCAAAAAGTACGAATTTGTTTTGAACAACCGGCCAAATCGTAGTTATGATTAGACTTATGGGCATATTCTTGTAAAGATAACAATAAGCGCTAACGTATTAGGCAGAACGCAGTTGCTAATGTGGGGTAACCAATAAAATAAATCAGGAACAGGCCCGGGCGACGTACGGCACCTTGATCCACTCGGACCAAGGATTCCAGTACATCTCAAAATCATATTAGAAGATACTTCAAAGATACGGCATGCGGCCAGCATGTCAAGAAAGGGAAATTGTCTGGATATGCGTCCATAGAAAGTTTCTTCTCCCACCTGAAAACCGAGGTGTTGTATCTCGAAAAGTTTACATCTGTCGCACAGTTGGAGAGAGCGGTCCGGACCTACATCCGCTAATACAACGAAGAGCGGATTCAAATTAAATTAAACAAGCTGGCACCGGTAGCCTACCGGCGCCAGCTTACAGGGTGACTTTTTTGTTACTGTCTGCTTTTTGGGCTTGACTACTCCCGCCCCCGCTTTATTTATTTTTATCTACGTCGTTGCAGTGACGAGGGTGGGCAGGATGATTACGGATGTTCTCAATAAATAAATGCTATTAGTACCCATCGGTTCTCCAAGGATTTATCCGTCTTACTACTTACTTGGACACATTAAAATTATGGATAAAGAAGGGTGGTTTCAATGAAATATTTACACACTGGACATGTTGGAAAAGCCATGCAAAATCAAATCGGCGTTGACAGTCCTTACGATAGTTGTTAGTAATATTTCCGCGAACCTAAAAAAGTACAGGATTAGACTCGCGTCTTGCCGAATAGCACTATTAGAATTTTATTGGTCGCAGCAAGAAAACACGGCAATGAACTCTGCGTTCGCCGTGTTTTTTTTTCGAAAGGGCTCTTTAGTTCAAGTACATGTAAGTTTACAGTATTGGGAGCAAAGCAGGCTTGCTATCATGTAAGTCACTCTGAATACAGACAAGGCGATGCTGCGATGTAACCGAAACGCGGACTCTGAGGCCCAAAGCGGGTTTCAGGGATTAATGTGGTGTGGAGTTCAGCAACTGGATATACAGTTGACGTGCTCTACTACCTGACCCCAAGCCATTTGTAAGGCTTAGGCCATTTCTGGGCGCAGGTGCGTATCCTGGACGGATATCCTCGGGTTAGTACTTATTGTCCGCTGTTGATGAAACAGTCAAGGACGAATTTATGAGTATTTGCCGGGAACTTACGAATGCCGGATTTATTGTCCGAGACTCGGGAACGAAAGAAAGCGCTAAGAGGAATACATTTCCATGGTCCCGTATGGTAATATATAGTCATAAACCCATGAGAGGCCAGTGGCTTTTATGGTTATCATGTAGCAGAAGGTGTTGCCATGGAAGAGGCAATCTGCCTGTCACTACAGGAATTGTGTCGCCAACACACCAGACTCGGGGCCGACGACATCTGCTTTCTCGAAGAACTGGCCGGTCAGCTACCCTTCGTGGCTGAGCTGACCAACAACGATATCTTCATCGACGCGCTTACCGACAACTGCGTCGACGCCATCGTCCTCGCCTGGGCCCGGCCCCGCAGCCGCTCGCTCTACGGCCACAGCGTCGTCGGCGAGATCGCTTACGCCACCCGTGAGCCAGCCGTTTACCAGTGTTTCTCCACCGGCGAGATGGTGCGTAACGTGCGCGGCGTCAGCCAGGAAGGCGTGCCCATCGACCAGACCGTCGTGCCCCTGCGGGGCGCGTCCGGCCAGGTGGTCGGCGTGCTGATAATGGAGCGCGACATCACGTACGAGATCCGCCAGGAAGAGCGGGTCGAATTCCTCAGCGAAACGGCCGAGCGCCTCAGCAGTACGCTTATGTCCCTGTCGATGACCGGCTTCACTTGGGAAGAGTGGCTGGGCAACGGCATCTTCGTCCTCGACAAAAAGGGCGGCATCACCTACGCCAACAAAAACGCCGCCCGCCTCTACCGCCAATATTACGGCAAAGAGCCCCTCAGCGGCGACCTCATGTCCGACCTCAACTTCGCGTCGCTGGGCGACCTGCTTGGCGGCCTCGGCAACCCCCGGCAGTACGATTTCGACGACAAGAGCTACCTTTTCCAGGCCCACCCGCTCGTCACCTACGGCGAAGTCAGCGGCTGCGTCGTTTCCCTCCAGGACGTCACCGAACTGCGCCGCAAAGAGCGCCAGCTCAACGCCCAGACAGCCATCATCCGCGAAATCCACCACCGGGTCAAAAACAACCTCCAGAACGTCGTCGCCCTCCTCCGTTTGCAGATGCGCCGCTCGGAATCCGCGCTCGTCCAGACGGAATTCGACGCCTGCATAAACAGGATACTCTCCATCGCCCGCGTGCACGACGTCTTCGCCTCCCAGAGCTGGGACTCCATCGACCTCCTCGAGCTGGCCGACTACATGCTTTCCAAGCTGATCGACACCTTCGTTCTCCCCGGCCAGCGCATCAAGAAATCCGTCCAGGGGAAATCCGTCCGGCTGCCAGCCAGCCAGGCCGTCCCCATGTCGCTCGTCCTCAACGAGCTCATCACCAACAGCCTCAAGCACGGCATCAAGGCGGCACCCGCCGGCGAAATCAGTATCCTCATCGAGCAGTCGGGCAGCACCGTCCACATCCTTGTCGCCGACAGCGGCCGGAGCTTCGACCCCGCCGTCCTCGGCAACCTCGACGGCCATCTCGGGTTATACATCGTCAACCTGCTCATCTGCGAGCAACTCGAAGGCAAGCTAAGCCTGGAGCGCGGCGGCGGGTCCACGGTGGCCAAGGTTTCGTTCCAATTGGCATCGGCAGAGGAGACCGGATGATGAAACTATCGTTTCTGATTGCGGAAGATGAGGCATTGACCAGGAAGGACATCAAAGGCATCCTCGAGCGGGCCGGCTACTCGGTCTGCGGCGAGTGCGGCAACGGGCTCAAGGCGCTCGAACTCGTCAAGTCCGTCAAGCCCGACATGGCCATCCTCGACATCAAGATGCCCGGCATGGACGGCATCGAAGTCGCGCGCGTCCTCCACGGGCTCGAAATACCCGTCCTCCTCGTCACCGCCTATAGCCAGACCAACCTCATCACCCGCGCCGAAAACGTCTACGTCTGCGGCTACCTCGTCAAGCCGATCTCCGAGCAGAGCCTGCTGGCCGCGGTGCGCATCGGCTACGCCCGCTGGCAGGACGCCCGGCGCGTCAGCCGCGAACTGTCCGCCACCAAAGACGAACTCCGCCAGCAGAAATACATCGCCAGGGCCAAGGCCATCCTCATGGACCGCGACCAGATCTCCGCCCAGGAAGCCCACCAGCTGCTCATCCGCGAAGCGATGCGGCGGCGGCTGCCGCTCGCCGAAATGGCCAAGGAAATAATCGGCGACCTCCCCAAATGACAAAGCTGGCAAAATTTTCACCGCCCGGAAGGAATTTGCCCGCCAAGCGAGAAAAGAGAATATATGGTGAATGGAATACCCGAGCGACAGAGCTCTCTGCGGCCGTCACGGAACGACCATGGAGGGTTTTTATTTTCGTCCGCGGACAAGGAGGACACCACACATGCTCGACATCATGGCGCTTACCGGGCGTATCGGGCCGCTCGACGAAAAGGCGATGGCCGCCGCCCGGCAGCGGCTGGATAGCCTCACCAAACCGCCCGGCAGCCTGGCGGTGCTGGAAACCATGGCCAGGCAACTGGCCGGCATCAGAGGCACGGCCCGCCCGTCCCTGCCCGCAAAAGCCATCCTGCTCATGGCCGCCGACCACGGCGTCGCCGCCGAAGGCGTCAGCGCCTTCCCGGCCGAAGTCACCGCCCAGATGGTGTACAACTTCGTCCGCGGCGGCGCGGCCATCAACGTCCTCGCCGAGCACGCCGGCGCCAGGCTGGTGCTCGTCGACGTCGGCGTCGCCGTCGACCTCTCGCCCGGCAGCGGCGTCGTCAGCCGCAAAATCCGCAAAGGCACGGACAACATGCGCCTCCGCCCGGCCATGGCCAGGGAGGAGGCCCTCGCCGCCCTCCGCGTAGGCATCGAAGCCGCCGATGTCCTTGCCGACGAAGGCGTCACCGCCGTCGCCCTCGGCGAAATGGGCATCGGCAACACCACCGCTAGCTCGGCCGTCACCGCCGTCCTCACCGGCAAACCGGTCGCCTGGGTCGTCGGCCGCGGCACAGGCATCGCCCAAGGGCTGCTGGCCCACAAAATCGCCGTCATCGAAGAGGCAATCGCCCTTAACCGGCCCGACCCGCACGACGCCGTCGACGTCCTCGCCAAAGTCGGCGGCCTGGAAATCGCCGCCCTCGCCGGCGCCGTCCTCGGCGCGGCCACCCGCCGCATGGTCGTCATGCTCGACGGCTTCATCGCCTCGGCCGCCGTCCTCGCCGCCTACCGCCTCTGTCCGGCCGTGCGTCCCTACCTCATGGCCTCGCATCTGTCCGAGGAGCCCGGCCACGCCGCCATCCTCGCAGAACTCGGCCTCGAGCCCTGCCTGCGCCTCAACATGCGCCTCGGCGAAGGCACCGGCGCGGCCCTCGGTCTCACGCTGCTCGACGCCGCCGTCAAAATCCTCGGCGGCATGGCCACGTTCGAGGAAGCGCAGGTAGCGCAAGGTCAGGCCGGACCGGCAAGGGAGGCGGCAGGCGGTGGCAGTTGAAAAACAGCGCGTTATCCAGGAATACGTACCAGGCAAACAGGTCACCATGGCCCACGTCATTCCCAATCCGCAGGGTGAGCTGCACGAGCGCCTCGGCATCGCCACCACCGGCGCCATCGGCATCATGACCATCACCCCCTGCGAAGCGGCCATCATCGCCGCCGATGCGGCCTCCAAGGCCGGCAACATCGAAATCGGCTTCGTCGACCGCTTCACCGGCTCGCTCGTCATCACCGGCGAGGTCGCCGACGTCGAAGTGGCCGTCGCCGCCGCCGTCAACACCCTCGTAACCGTCCTCGGGTTCACGGCCGCCGAGGTGACGCGCAGTTGAACAGCAGGATACTGCTTATCGGCGGCGTCGGCAGCGGCAAGACCACCCTCAGGCAGCGGCTGTTGCGCGAATCGCTCGTTTACCGCAAGACGCAGGTGCTCGAATTCTCCCATCTGTTCGTCGACTGCCCGGGCGAATACCTCGAAATGCCGCGCTACTATCACGTCCTCATCGATGCCAGCCACCGGGCGGCCGAGGTCTGGGCCGTCCAGGACGCCACCAGACGCCGCTCGTACTTCCCGCCCAACTTCGCCAAAGCCTTCGCCAAGCCGGTCGTCGGCATCGTCACCAAGATCGACCACGAAAAAGCCGACCCCGCGGCGGCGGCCGCCCACCTCCGCCGGGCCGGCATCGCCGACCCCGTATACCTCGTCTCCGCCCTCAGCGGCGAAGGCATCGCCTACCTCGCCGACCGCTTGGGCTACGCCGACGAAGGCCCGGCATAAAGCGCTTTTCCCCCTTTTTGTCCCCGCTAGGAGGAGTTTTCCTGTCGAAGGCGAACAATACATATTGGCATTTGTCGAACCCCACAACGTAATAGCGGGCAACAGCGCCCTCTCAACGACGCCGGCACCGCCGGCGTCCGTAGGGAGGGTTTTTGATTTTCGCCGCCGCCGGCTGCGGCCGGCAGCGGAGATTTGGTAGAGAGGTAGACGGGAAACCCAGACAAGCGACAAGGAGGAATCTGTCGATGAGCAATCCGGAAATCACCAAAACAGGGACCGAGCAGACCGTGGGGAGCAACGACAAGCCCCATCTCGTCCGCGTCCTGCGCCCCATCCACCTGTGGGCGCTGGCCGTCGGCCTGGTCATCTCCGGCAACTACTTCGGCTGGAGCTACGGCTTCGGCGCCGGCGGCCCGATCGGCCTGGCAATCGCCCTCATCCCCGTCACCATCTTCTACGTTACCTTCATCCTCTCCTATTCCGAACTCGCCACCGCCATCCCTCACGCCGGCGGCCCGTCCGCATACGCACGCAGGGCCCTCGGCAAATTCTGGGGCTACATGAACGGCGTCAGCTGCCTCATCGAGTTCGTGTTCGCCCCGCCGGCCATCGCCTTGGCGGTCGGCGGCTACATCCACAACATGTTTCCTGCCTTCCCGCTCATGACCGCGGCCATCGTCGCCTTTCTGTTCTTCATCTTCATCAACTACTGGGGCATCAAAATGTCGGCGACATTCGAACTCATCGTAACCGTCGTCGCCCTGGTAGGCCTGGCAATCTTCTGGACGCTGGCCCTGCCCCATTTCGAGCTCGGCCGGGTATTCCAAGAACCGCTTCTCCCTAACGGCTACGCCGGCATCATGGCCGCCGTGCCCTTCGCCATCTGGTTCTACCTCGCCATCGAAGGCGGCGCCATGGCCGCCGAGGAAATGGTCGACCCGCAGAAGGACATCTCCAAAGGTTTTTTGAGCGGCATGGCCACCCTGCTCGTCATGGCCATCCTCACCCTCTTCCTCACCGCCGGCATCGCCGACTACAAACTCGTCGAAGCCGTCGACTTCCCGCTCCCCATGGCGCTGAGCGCCGTTTACGGCGAAAGCTCCTGGGGCGTCATCCTCGTCAACTTCATCGGTCTGTTCGGCCTCATCGCCTCACTGCACGGCATCATCGTCGGCTACTCCCGCCAGACCTACGCCATGGCCCGCACCGGCTACCTGCCCAAGTTCCTCGCCTACGTCCACCCCAAATACCACACCCCCGTCTGGGCCTTGATCCTGCCCGGCTTCGTGGGGCTGGGAGCCGCCTACACCGGCCTGACCGACATCGTCATCACCATCGCGGTGTACGGCTCGGTCTTCATGTACCTGCTGAGCCTGGTGAGCCTCTTCGTACTGCGGACCAAGGAACCTAACCTCCATCGCCCCTTCAAGGTATCCTACCCGGTTGTCCCCGCCGTCAGCCTCGTCATGGCCGTGTTCTGCCTCGTCAGTATGGTGAACACCTCGTTCGAAGTGCTGAAATGGGTAGCCCTGGTTTACGTCGTCGCCATTGCCTATTACTTCGTCTGGGGCAACAAGAACATCCGCCCGTTCGAAGAAGAATTCGGCGTACTGGACGAGCTCGATAAATAAAGGCTAAGCGCGAATATCTACCTGGAAGGAGAGACCAGCATGACTGACAGGGAAAATTTGATCGCTCTCGGAATGGTCGAAACCAAAGGGGTGGTCGGTGCCATCGAGGCCGCCGACGCGATGGTCAAAGCGGCCAACGTCGTCCTCATCGGCAAAGTCAAAGTCGGCGGCGCGCTCGTCACCGTCATGGTCCGCGGCGACGTCGGCGCGGTCAAGGCGTCGGTCGACGCCGGCGCCGCCGCCGCCTCGCGGGTCGGCGAGCTCATGAGCTGCCATGTCATCCCCCGCCCCCACCCGGACCTCGAAGCCATCCTGCCGGTGCTGAAAAGCGCCGACAAAGCCAAACCCGCCAAATCCGCCGAAACGACCAAGTAACCATGGGAACGGAACTGACGCTGGTCAGCGTGGGGATTGACATCGGCACGACGACCACCCAAGTGGTGCTGTCGCGGCTGACGCTGGTCAATGTCATGCCCGGCTCGCAGGTGCCGCGGATCGAGATCGTCAACAAAAGCGTCCTCTTCCTCGGCGACGTGCACTTCACCCCGCTCCAGGGCCGCAGCCGCGTCGACGGCGAGGCTCTGCGGCGCATCGTCGCCGGCGAATACGCGGCCGCCGGCGTCACCCCGGCCGACATCGACACCGGGGCAATCATCATCACCGGCGAAGCGGCCAAAAAAGACAATGCCGCCGACATTATCCACGCCCTGGCGGAATACGCCGGCGACTTCGTCGTCGCCACCGCCGGCCCCGACCTCGAAAGCCGCATCGCCGGCAAAGGCTCGGGCGCCGAAGACCTGTCCCGCACGCTCAGGCTGCGCGTCGCCAACCTCGACATCGGCGGCGGCACCTCCAACATCGCCCTCTTCGACCGCGGCTGCTGCCTCGGCACGGCCTGCGTCAACGTCGGCGGCCGCCTGTTCGAAGTCGACCCTCTCACCCGCCGCCTCGCCTACATCGCCCCCCCGGCCCGGCTGGTGGCCGACGCGCTCGGGCGGCAGGAGGGGAGGGGCCTCTTCCCGGCGCCGACGGCCGACGAGGAACTGGCGCGCATCAAGCGCTGCCTCGCCTGGATGGTGCGGTGCGTCGACCGCGTCCTGTTCGGCGAACGACTCGACTGCGACGAACAGCCGCTCGTCATGAGCCGCGACCTGCCGGCCGGGCCGCCCGAAGCCGTCGTCTTCTCCGGCGGCGTGGCCCGCTACATCTACCAGCCCGGCCAAAAAGAGTGGTGGGTCCACGGCGACGTCGGCCCGCTGCTGGCCGAAGTCTACCGCGAAAGCCGCGCCTACCGCACTCTCAAAGTGCTGCAGGGGCGGGAGACCCTTCACGCCACCGTCATCGGCGCCGGCGCCCACACCGTCAACGTCTCCGGCTCCACCGTCACCGTCAGCCGCCACGCCCTGCCGCTACGCAACGTGCCGGCCGTATACCCCGAGCGCCTGCCCGGCGGATACTTCACCTGGCGGCCGGCGGCCCGGGCCTTCGACCCCGCCCTCTACCGGACGGTGGCCCTCGTCGTGCCGCCGCTGCCGGACACCGATTTTACCACCATCACCGCCCTGGCGGGCGACCTCGCGGCCGAGCTCGCGGATATCCCCGGCGCGCCCAAAGTGGTCGTCGCCCAGCAGGACATCGCCAAGGTCCTCGGCCAGTGCCTGCGCAGGCACCTCAAGGACGGGGAACTGGTGTGCCTCGACGGCGTCCCGCTCCGCGCCGGCGACTTCCTCGACATCGCCAGGCCGCTGCCCCACGAGGAAGCGGTGCCGGTGATCGTGAAAACACTTGTTTTTGCCCGCTGACCGTGCGCGCGCCGCCCGGCGGGGCAGAGCGAAGGGTTGTGAAACGCGTGAACCTGAAGACGCGGCTCTTTGGCACCACCTTCACCTTCAAAGACGTCAAAGAGATCCTCGCTAAAGCCAACGAAATAAAATCCGGCGACGTGCTGGCCGGCATCGCCGCCGCGAACGCCGCCGAGCGCATCGCCGCCAAACGGGTGCTGTCGCAGCTCACCCTCGAAGACCTGCGCAACAACCCCGTCGTGCCGCCCGAAGAAGACGAAGTCACCCGCATTATCGACGGCGACGTCAACGAGGCCATCTACCGCGCGGTCAAGAACTGGTCGGTCGCCGAACTCCGCGAATACATCCTCGCCACGACCACCGGCAACGACGAGCTGCAGCGCCTCAGCCGCGGCCTCACCGCCGAAATGATCGCCGCCGCCGCCAAGCTCATGAGCAACCTCGACCTCGTGCTCGGCGCCTCCAAGATCAAGAACATCGCCCATTGCAACACCGCCATCGGCCTTCCCGGCCGGCTGGCGGCCAGGCTCCAGCCCAACCACCCGTCCGACGGCGTCGACGGCATCCTCGCCAGCACGCGCGAAGGCCTCTCCTACGGCGTCGGCGACGCCGTCATCGGCCTCAACCCCGTCGACGACACCCTGCCGGCCGTCATCCGCAGCCTCGAGAACCTCTGCGGCTTCGTCGAAGAATGGCAGATACCCACGCAGGTCTGCGTGCTCGCCCACATCACCACCCAGCTCAAGGCGCTGCAGAAAGGCGCCCCCATCCACCTCTTCTTCCAGTCGATCGCCGGCACCGAGGCCGGCAACAAGGCGTTCGGCATCAGCGCGTCCATCCTCGGCGAGGCCAACGACGCCGCTCTCAAGGAAGGCCGCGCCACCGGCCCCAACGTCATGTACTTCGAAACCGGCCAGGGCTCCGAGCTGTCGGCCGAGGCTCACCACGGCGCCGACCAGGTCACGCTCGAGGCGCGCTGCTACGGCCTGGCCCGCCACTACCGGCCCTTCCTCGTCAACACGGTCGTCGGCTTCATCGGCCCCGAATACCTCTACGACACCAGGCAGGTCACGCGCGCCGGCCTCGAAGACCACTTCATGGGCAAGCTCACCGGCCTGCCGATGGGCGTCGACGCCTGTTACACCAACCACATGAAAGCCGACCAGAACGACATCGAAAACCTGGCGACGCTGCTCACCGCGGCCGGTTGCACCTACTTCATGGGCATTCCCATGGGCGACGACGTCATGCTCAACTACCAATGCACTAGCTTCCACGATATTCCGACCTTGCGCGAAATCTTCGGGCTGCGGCCGCTGCCCGCCTTCGAAGCCTGGCTGGAAAAAATGGGCATCTACGAAAATGGCCGGCTGACGGCCCGCGCCGGCGACGCCACCATTTTCACGCGATAGGGGAGAAGGCCATGGCACTGGAAGACAACATCCGTATCATCGTCGAACAAGTCCTGGCCGAGATGGCCGCCGGCAATTCCCGCCCCGGCCCCGCCCCGGCCGTAGCGGCGGAAGCCCCGCCCGCCGCCGACGCCGACGACCTCGCTAAGATTGACCTGCAGCGCTACTTGCAGGTGCCCAGCCCCGTCAACCGGCCGCTGTACGAAGAAATGAAGCTCGCCACCCCGGCCCGCATCGGCGTCTGGCGGTGCGGCTCCCGGCCGCTCACCGACACTTGGCTGCGATTCCGGGCCGACCACGCCGTCGCCCAGGACTCGGTGCTCGGCGAAGTCCCCGAAGAACTACCCGCCAAATACGACATGGTCGCCGTCAAGACGATGTGCGCCGACAAGGACGAATACCTCACCCGTCCCGACCTCGGGCGCAAGCTCGACGCCGAGGGGTTGGCGGCCATCCGTGAGAGGTGCCGCAAAGGCGCCGCCGTCCAGGTCATCGTCGCCGACGGCCTGTCCAGCAAAGCCGTCGAGGCCAACATCGCCAACCTCCTGCCGGCCATGCTCCAGGGCCTGGAGAGCATGGGCATCCAGACCGGCACCACCGTCTTCGTCCGGCACGCCCGCGTCGCCGTCATGGACGTAATCGGCGAAGAACTCAAGCCCGAGGCGGCCATCATCCTCATTGGCGAGCGCCCCGGCCTGGGCACCGCCGAGAGCATGAGCGCCTACATGGGCTACAACCCGCGCATCGGCATGGTCGAAAGCGAGCGCACCGTCGTCAGCAACATCCACAAGGGCGGCATGCCGGCGGCCGAAGCCGGCGCCCACCTGGCGACCATCCTGAAGAAAATCCTCGACGCCAAAGCGTCGGGAGTCAACATATGACCCGGCGATAATTCCGGCCGCAAAAAGGAGGGAAACGACGTGATCGAACCGATCAAACCGCAGGTCCTGGCGGTGAGGCTCATCCCCAACGTGGCCGCCGACCTGTCCGCCAAACTGGGCCTTCAGCCCCACCAACGGTCCATCGGCATGATAACCTGCACCATCGACGACGCCACTTACGCCGCTCTGGACGAGGCCACCAAAAAGGCCGAAGTCGAGGTCGCCTACGCCAAAAGCTTCTATGCCGGCTCCGCCCACGCCTCGGGGCCGCGCTCGGGCGAGATCCTCGGCATCCTCGCCGGCCCCACGCCGGCCGAGGTGCGGGCCGGCGTCGACGCCTGCGTCGACCACCTGGAGAACGAAGCCTTCTTCTACACCTGCGACGGCGGGCAGACGGCCTGGTTCCCCCACACCATCTCCCGCACCGGCACCTATCTCTCCAAAATCGCCGGCATCCCCGCCGGCGACCCGCTGGCCTACCTCATCGCCCCGCCGCTCGAGGCGATGTACGGCATCGACGCCGCCCTCAAGGCGGCCGAGGTCAGCCTGCAGGTCTTCTACGGCCCTCCGACCGAGACCAACTTCGGCGGCGCCCTGCTCACCGGGACCCAGAGCGCCTGCCGGGCCGCCTGCGAAGCCTTCCAGCGCGCCGTCGTCGACGTCGTCAACAGCGCGCTCAAGTACTAGGAGGCGGTACCCATGGAACTCGACCGTGACCTGGCTTCCGTCCAGGAAGCGCGCAACCTGCTCCGCCAGGCCAAAAAGGCCCAGGACGAGCTCAAGAACTTCACCCAGGCCCAGGTGGACGCCATCTGCGACGCCTTGCGCGCCGCCGGCGAGGCCGAAGCCTGCCGCCTGGCCGCCATGGCCGTCGAAGAGACCGGCATGGGCCGCTACGAAGACAAATGCTTCAAGAACTTCTTCGCCGCCCGCCACGTCCACGCGTTCATCCGCGACATGAAGACGGTCGGCATCGTCCGCAAGGACGAAGCCGCCAAGACGTGGGAAATCGCCGAGCCGGTCGGCGTCATCGCCGGCATCGTGCCCACCACCAACCCCACCTCCACCGTAATCTACAAAGCCATGATCGCCCTCAAGGCCCGCAACGCCATCGTCTTTTCGCCCCATCCCTCGGCGGTGCGCTGTACCGGCGAGGCCGCGCGGCTCATGCACAACGCGGCCGTCGCCGCCGGGGCGCCCGAAGGCGCCGTCGCCTGCCTCAGCACAGTATCGCTCGACGCCACCCAGGAGCTCATGAAAAACCCCATCACTGCCATCATCCTCGCCACCGGCGGCAGTGCCCTCGTGCGGGCCGCCTACAGCAGCGGCAAGCCCGCCCTCGGCGTCGGCCCCGGCAACGTCCCGGCCTTCGTCGAACGCACGGCCGACCTCGCCAAAGCGGCGGAATTCATCGTCATGGGCAAAACCTTCGACAACGGCACCATCTGCGCTTCCGAGCAAGCCGTCGTCGCCGAGGAATGCATTGCCGACGAGCTCTGCGCCCAGCTGCGCCGCCAGGGAGCCCATTTCCTCGACCTTGACGAAGTCGCCAAAGTATCGGCCGTCGTCATGCTCCCCAACCGCGCCGTCAACCCCAAGGTCGTCGGCAAGCCCCCGCAGTTCATCGCCAAGCTCGCCGGCATCAACGTCCCCGACCACGCCCGCTGCCTCGTCGCTCCGCTGGCCGGCGTCGGCGCGCAGTGGCCGCTCTCTTACGAAAAACTCTCCACCGTCCTGGCGTTCTACAAAGTGAAGGACTGGCACGAAGGCTGCGAGCGCTGCATCCAGCTCCTCGAGCTCGGCGGCATCGGCCACAGCCTCGCCATCCACAGCAACAATCAGGCCGTCATCGAAGAATTCGCCCTCAAGAAACCCATCTTCCGCATCCTCATCAACACCCCGGCCGCCCTCGGCGGCGTGGGCGCGACCACCGGCCTGGCCCCGTCCTTCACCCTTGGCTGCGGCACCTGGGGCGGGTCGAGCGTCTCCGAAAACGTCACCCCCCTCCACCTCATCAACACCAAGCGGGTGGCCTGGCACACCGGCATCCCCGCCGGCCCCGCCATCCAGCCGCAAGCCGCCGCGCAGAGCGCCCCGGCGACTCCCGCAGCGCCGGCCGGCGCCCCGGTCTTCGATCCCAAGCTGGTCGACGCCATCGTCGCCCAAGTCATGAAAACACTTAAACCCTAGTTTTAAGGAGGAACGAAAAAATGGCAGAACGCAGTGTAATCGCCCTCGGCATGATCGAAACCAAAGGCCTCATCCCGTCGATCGAGGCGGCCGACCAGATGCTCAAGGCGGCCAACGTCACGCTCTGCGGCAAGGAGCACGTCTCCGGCGGCTACGTATCCGTAATGGTCCGCGGCGACGTCGGCGCCGTCAAGGCCGCCGTCGACGCCGGCTCGGCCGCCGCCCAGCGGGTGGGCGAACTGGTCAGTATCCACGTCATTCCCCGCCCGAACGGCGACGTCGAATACATCCTGCCTGTAGGCGATAACAAGGCGTACGGCGAGAAATAAGCGCCCCCGGCCTGCAGGCTGAACGTCCTGGAAAGGGGGAAGCCTGTGATATTGACTGAAATCGAACTCCGCGCCCGCTGGCACAAGGACAAATGCGGGCGGATAACCGTGCCCCGCGGCAGCGTGCTCACGCCCTCGGCCCGCGACTTTCTGCGCGCCCACGGCATCGAGCTCGCCGTCGCCGGCGAAGGCGTCGTCGACCTCAACAATCAAATCCTGGCCACCGCCGCGCCCACGCCCAAGGCTTCATCCGCCGCACCCGGCGCCAAACCCGAGCACATGACCCACCTGCGCGGCGCCCGCCTCGTGGCCAAGACCCATCCCGTCATCGCCTGGCGCGGGCAGCTGGACCTGTTCGACTGCCAGCTCGTCGCGGCCCAGGCCACGCTCGCCGCCGCCGGTGAGGCCGTGCTCGCCGCCGAGCTTGAGGAAGTCGCCCAATTCGCCCAGCGGCTCATGGCCGCCGAAGTGCGCGACCGGCCCTTCGCCTTCGGCACGCTCTGCGGCTGGTCGGCCGACGAAGTCCGCGGCATCTCCCACCATCCCGAACGCCACTTCGGCAGCGGCCACACCGCCATGAGCTACCGCGACGGCCTGCCCGTCGCCCTGCTCAACGGTCTCCGCGCCAAGGCCCGCGAAGTCGAGCTTTACGCCAACCGCGCCTTCGGCGACGACGGCGAGCCGCCCCGCCCCGACATCCTCCTGGCCCTCAACCGCCTCTCCAGCCTGTTGTACGTGCTCGTCTGCCGGCAGAAGGCCGGGCAGCGGGGAAAAAACGAGAAACGTCTGCCGGTCGGCGTCTCCGGCCGCCACGTCCACCTCTCCCAGGCCGACCTCGAGCACCTGTTCGGCGCCGGCTACACCCTGGAAAAACAGAAAGACCTCTCCCAGCCCGGCCAGTTCGCCGCCCGGGAGACCGTCCGTCTCGAAGGTCCCAAGGGCGGCATCGACAGTGTCCGTATCCTTGGGCCGGTGCGCGGCGCCTCCCAGGTCGAGATCAGCGCCACCGACTGCTTCCGCCTCGGCGTCAAGCCCATCGTCCGCGACTCCGGCCAGCTTGAAGGCACGCCGCCGCTCCGTCTCGTGGGCCCGGCCGGCGCCGTCGACCTCGCCCGCGGCGCCATCGTCGCCGCCAGGCACATCCATCTCCACCCCGACCAGGCCGCCGCCTGGCAGCTCACCGACGGCCAGCGGGTCAAGGTCCGCATTGACGGCGACCGCCCGACCGTCTTCGCCGACGTCCTCGTCCGCGTAAACCCCGCCTTCCGGGGCGAGCTCCATCTCGACACCGACGAGGCCAACGCCGCCCTAGCGAGCGGCGATACGCAAGCCATCATCGTGGGGGTGTGACCTTGTGAACGAAGCCCTGCTCAGGGAGATAATCATCCGCGTGCTGGCCGACCCCCAGTTCCAGCCCCTGCTGGCCGCCGCCGGACAGTCGGCCGCCGGCGGGAAAAACGCCCTCATCGTCATCGAGAACCGGGAAGGGCTGCAGGCGGTTGAAAGCCTCCAGCGCCGCCACGGCCGGGAGTACGCGCTCCACCTGTGCGTCGCCGGGCCACTCGGCGTGCCCGACGCCATCCTGCCCCAAGTCGCGCTCGACAAAGCCGCGGCCGCGGCCTGGGAACGCATCTTCGTCCCCTGCTGCTCCGGCCGCCAGCTCGCGGCTATAGCAACCGGCATCTGTCCCGACAAAATATCCGAGCTCGTCGGCCAGGCCATCCTCCGCGGCATCCCCGTCACAATCGGCCGCGTCGACTACGGCTTCACCGCGCAAACCCCGGCCGCCTACCAAACGCTGCTTGCCGGCTACGCCCGCCAGGTCGCGGCATACGGCGTCGCCGTCGGCGACGAGACGCCCGCCGCCTCGCCTGCGCCTATCGCCCCGCCGGCCCCGACACCCGAAATGCCGTGGACGGCCGGCGAAAGGGTGGGGGACGCGGCGCCCAAGGCGCCCGGCCTGCGCTCCACCGTCCCCTTCGACAGCAAGCTGCTGGCTGAAAAGGACGCCATCCTCCTGCCCAAACACGCCGTGCTCCTCCTCGCCGGGTCGACGGTGCTCACCCCGTCCGCCCTGGACATCCTCAGAAAGCAGAAAATCGAAGTCTATAGGGAAGGGGTGAGGTTCCTGTGATCCTGGCCAGGGTAATCGGCAACGTCTGGTCCACGCGCAAGGAAGAATCGTTGCGCGGCCTCAAATTTCTCGTCGTCCAGCCGCTCAGGCTCGTTTGCGACGACAAGGGCGGCGTCACCCTTGAAGAACGGGGCGACACCATCATTGCCGGCGACAAGATTGGCGCCGGCGAAACCGAGATCGTCATGGTCACCGCCGGCTCGTCCGCCCGCCAGAGCCTCGAGGACACTCACGTCCCCGTCGACGCCATGGTCGTCGGCATCATTGACAAGGAAACCTTCGAATAAAAACGTGCGAATGACTTGCAGGTGATCACGGTGAACGACATCAGCGCTAAAGTCCGTGCAGCGGGAGTCGTGGGCGCCGGCGGGGCCGGCTTCCCGACCCACGTTAAGCTCGATGCCCGCGCCGACATATACATCGTCAACGGCGCCGAATGCGAGCCCATGCTGCGCACCGACCAGCAGCTCGCCGCCCGCCGCCCCGGCGAACTCCTCCGCGGCCTCGACTACGCCATGCGCGCCACCGGGGCCCGCGAAGGCATTATCGTCCTCAAAGCCAGATACAAGGCGGCTATCGCCGCCCTCACGCCCCGACTGCCGCCCAATGTCCGTATAGCCCTCATCCGCGACATCTACCCGGCCGGCGACGAAGTCATCACCGTCTGGCTGGCCACCGGCCGCCGCGTGCCGCCGGGCGGCATCCCGCTCGACATCGGCGCCGTCGTCAGCAACCCCCAGACGCTCATCAACGTCGCCCAGGCCATGGACGGCGAGCCCGTCACCACCAGGACGCTCACCGTCACCGGCGCCGTCAAAAACCCCGTCACCGTCACCGTGCCCGTCGGCACATCCCTCGCCGAAGTGCTCGCCCTCGCCGGCGGCGCCGCATGCGACCCCGCCGTCTACATCGAAGGCGGCCCCGTCATGGGCCGGCCCGTCGGCGATCTCGCCGCCCCCGTCACCAAGACTACCGGCGGCCTCATCGTCCTGCCCGCCGGCCACACCGCCGTCCTCTTCAAGCAGCAGCAGCTCGCCGGCATCCTGCGCATCGCCCGCACCGTCTGCGAGCAATGCTGCTACTGCACCGAGCTCTGCCCGCGCCACATCGTCGGCCACGAGCTCGCGCCCCACCTCATCATCCGCGCCGTCAACCACAACTGCCTCGGCGACCCGGCCATCGTCAAAAGCGCCCTCACCTGCTCCGAATGCGGCGTCTGCGAAGTGCTCGCCTGCCCGGTCGGCATCTCGCCCCGGCGGGTCAACATCGCCCTCAAGGAACAGCTCCGCGCCAAAGGAGTCCGCTACGAAGGCGTCCTCGGCAAGGCCGACCCCATGGCCGAGCACCGCCTCATCCCTTCGTCCCGCATCGTCGCCCGGCTGAACCTCAAGCCTTGGTACCCGCCCGAAGCGCCCCTGCAGGACGGTGAATACAGCCCCGGCCGCGTCGTCCTCCTCCTCAAGCAGCACGCCGGCCGCCCGGCCGTGCCGGTCGTCAAGGCCGGCGACCAGGTAAAGCGCGGTCAGCTCGTGGCCGACATCCCCGACGGAGCGCTAGGGGCAAGGGTCCACGCCGGCATCGCCGGCATTGTGGCCGAAATCACGCCGCACGCCATCATCATCGACAGGGGAGGCGACACCCGATGATCCACGCCATAGGTCTCGTCGAATTCACCAGCATCGCCCGGGGAATCGAAGCCTCCGACGCCATGGCCAAGACGGCCGATGTCACCATCCTCGTCGCCAAGCACCTCTGCCCCGGCAAATACATGGTCCTCGTCGGCGGCGACGTCTCCTCCGTCCAGCAGTCGGTGGCCGCCGGCGCCGACCTCGCCCCCGAAGGCGTCCTCGACCAGTTCGTCATCCCCAACGTCCACCCGTCCATCCTGCCGTCCATCGGCGGCGGCAACGAGGTGGCCGCCGTCAAGGCGATCGGCATCATCGAAACCTTCAGCGTCGCCGCCGCCATCGAAGCGGCCGACGCCGCCGTAAAAGCGGCCGATGTCCTGCCCATGCGCCTGCACATCGCCTTTGGCATCGGCGGCAAAAGCTACGGCGTCGTCACCGGCGAAGTCGCCGCCGTCAAAGCCGCCGTCGCCGCCGGCAGCGCCATCGCGTCCGCAAAAGGCATGCTCGTCTGCAACATCGTCATCCCGCGGCCGCACAAACAAGTCATCGAAACGCTGCTCTAAGCCGCAAGGAGGTGTAAACAAAATGCCGAAGCTCATCACCGCCGCCGACCTCCGCCAGCTCGCCGGCACAGGCAAGCAGGTCACCGTCCCGGCCGGCAGCGTCCTCACCCCCTCGGCGCTCGACATGGCCAAGGAAGAAGGCATCGCCCTCATTTGGGAACCCGCCGGGCGCCAAGCGGCCGCTAAGCCGGCCGGCAAGCCCGTCTGCGCCCCGCCGGCCGCCAAACCGCCAACCGAAACCGTCCCCGCCGCCGACATCCCTGTCATCGTACGCAAGGTCCTCGACCAAGTACTTAAACCCGCCTGCGCCGACCCGCGCGTCACCCTGGTCAAAGGCGGCAGCATCACCCTCGAGCCCTTCGCCCAGGCTCCCCCCGGCCAGGACATCCGCCTCAGAGACGTCATTACCGCCCGCGAGGCCAACCTCTGCGCCGGCTTCATGGCCTTCGACCGCTCCCGGCTCCCCTGGCGCCTCACCTACGACGAAGTCGACTACGTCGTCGAAGGCACCTTCACCGTCCAGGCCGCCGGTAACATATACACCCTGGCCGCCGGCGACGTCCTCTACATTCCCAAGGGCAGCGAAGTCGTGTTCGCCTCGCCGGACAGAGCCCGCGTCTTCTACGTCACCTACCCGGCCAACTGGGCCGACCTTGCCGACTGACAACGCTTTTTTCCGCCGGCCTTGCCGCGCGAGAGGTAGAAAAACCAACGCGGAGGTGATGAAGGTTCCCCGCCATCGTGGCAGCGAATAAAAAAAAGGAGCGTGAAACCCTAATGTTCAACACGAGAAGAACCGCGATCGCGCTGGTCGTCCTGGCGCTGTTCCTGCTCGCCAATATCGGCGCGGCGTTCGCGGCCGGCCAAGTCCTCACCCCCGGCAAATGGGCGCCGGAAACCTACAAATCCATGCAGAAGCTCATCGACGAAAACGGCAAATACGGCCCCAGCTACAACGCCGCCAACAAACCCTACGCCGTCTTCGACTGGGACAACACCTGCATCATGAACGACACTGAAGAAGCGCTGTACATGTACCAGATCGAAAACCTCGCCTTCAAGCTCACTCCTGAAGAGATAGGCTACCTCGTCCGCAAGAACGTTCCCGACGGCGCGTTCGTCAAAGACTACAACAACGCCGCCGGCCAGGAAGTAACCCTCGAAGCCGTGGCCACCGATATCGTCGACAGCTACACCTTCCTCTACAATAACTACGCCGGCCTCAAAGGCAAAATGAGCCTCGACGAAATCAAGAAGACCGACCAGTACCTCGACTTCCGTGCCAAAATGTGGTACGCTTATGACGCCATCGGCGAAACCTACGGCACCAAGGTCAGCTACACCTGGGTCCTGTTCTTCTTCAAAAACATGACCACCGCCGAAGTGCAGGCGCTGGCCGAAAAATCCAACGACTACGCCCTCGGCCTCTCCATCCGCAAGGACAAATGGGTCAGCCCGGCCTCCCTGCCCGGCAAAGCCGGCGTCGTCGGCGCCTCCCGCACCACCGGCCTGCGGCTGACCGAAGAAATCGCCGACCTCATGCAGACCCTCCGCGCCAACGGCATCGACGTCTACGTCTGCACCGCCTCGCTCGAGGACGTGGTCGCCGTCTTCGCCACCAACCCCAAATACGGCTACAACGTGGCGCGCGAAAACATCATCGGCATGCGGCTCAACAAAGTAAACGACGTTTACCAGGACACCTATAAGGACGGCTGGGTCCAGACCGGCGAGCACGGCAAAACCATCGCCATCACCTCCGTCGTCGCCGCCAAGCGCGGCTTCGGGCCCATCCTCGTCGCCGGCGACAGCTCGGGCGACTACAACATGATGACCGAATTCGCCGACGTCAAGCGCGTCCTGCTCGTCAACCGCCTCAAAGGCGGCAAGTTCGGCAAACTCTGTCAGGAAGCCGCCGCCACCATCGGCACGCCCGGCGCCAAATATCTCCTCCAGGGCCGCGACGAGAACACCGGCCTGTGGATGCCCACCCAAAAGATGCTCAAGCTCGGCAAGACCACCCCGGCGCTTACCGCCAACTAACGATGAACTAGCGCGGACAGCCAGAACCGCTTGCCCGCGGTAGCCGAACGGAAAGGTGAGAGGAAATGCAAAGGGTCCTTGTTCCGCTTCTTGTTTCCCTGATGCTCCTGCTGGCTACCGGTACCGCGCTCGCGGCCAGGACCGGCCCCGACGGCGACGCCTCCCTGCCGTATCCCACGGCCGTCAGGCTCGGCCAGCCCGGCGTGCCCGGCCTCGACGCCTACGCCGTCGCCCAACGGCTCCTTGACGCCGAATCGCCGTCCCGGAACTTCAACAAGGCCGTAATAGTGCCGGGCGGGCCGAGTGCCAAAGCCTACGAGGTAGCTGTCTGGCTCCGCGCCAAAGAATCCCCGAACCACAGCCGCTAGCTAAGCAAAAGACGCCTGTGCGGGAACTCCGCACAGGCGTCTTCGTCTTTCCACCGCAGGCATATCCGCCGCCGCTGGACGTGCGCCACTTCGAATTTAATATTAATAGGGGCTTTTGACTGGCGGACATTTATAAAGTTCAGAAAGATAATTCTAATTTCAAATCGAGAGTGGCTTAACTCGATTTGGGGCGGTATTGATATACATATGGTGACGGTAGTAAGGCCATCTCCAATCTGGCGGCGGCCTTACTATGTTTTCAAGCCGACATAACTTCTTGCGCCGCTGTCTATGTCAGTATTGATGGCAATTTCGTATAAGGGAAATGAGAAAATGTTGACATCAAGATATTCAGGGTGATATATTTAAATTACCGGTAACGTTACCGGTAACGATAATATACAGAATATATAAGTGATTACGGTTGACGAAATGACGATGGTTCGGTAACGTTAAAGGAACTGCGATTAACAGGGAGGAGGACTAGCGTGTATCAGTATCAGACCGGTGTTCCCCTCGCGGGTGAACATCAAGTGGTGGTGTGCGGTGGTGGGCCGGCGGGCATTGCTGCCGCTATAGTCAGCGGTAGAAAGGGAGTGGATACGGCTCTAATTGAGAGGTACGGGTTTGTCGGCGGCATGGCTACTGCCGGCTTGATCGGCCCGTTGATGACTTGTTACTCCTTAGATGGCCAGCAACAAGTCGTCAAGGGGATTTTCGACGAACTGGTCCGCAGAATGGAAACGGAAGGGGGGGCGGTTCATCCCTCCAAAGTTCAAGCAGGAACTGGTTATGCAAGTTATAACTATTTCGGGCATCACCATGTGACGCCTTTCGAACCCGAAGCCTTCAAATCAGTTGCGATGGAAATGCTGCTGGAGGCCGGGGTTAAGCTGTATTTACATCACTTCGTCGTAGATGTAATTAAAGAGAATGGCAAGCTAACCGGTTTGATTGTTGCGAACAAGGCTGGACTTCAGGTTATTAACGGTGCGTACATAGTCGACGCAACGGCTGACGCGGATATTGCCGCCAAAGCCGGCGCCGAATTTGTTCAGGGACGGGAAAGCGATGGTCTGACCCAGCCTATATCGTTGTTTTTCCGCATAGGCAATGTCGACGACGCTGCTGTGCAAAAGTATGCCGAGCAACAACCGCACCGCGATGTCGCCTGCCTGTATGAGGAATATATCGCGAAGGCGAATGCCGAAGGTTATAAAATCGCCCGTAACAAAGTGAATATGTACAGGACTCCACAGCCGGGAGTCTGGCGGGTCAATAATATCCGCATGCTGAATCTCGACGGCACTAAACCGGAAGATCTTACCCTGGCGGAGATTGAGGGCCGTAAACAGCTTAAGGAGCTGATGCGTTTCTTCCGGCACTACCTGCCCGGTTTTGAAAACGTTGTGCTGATAGATGCGGCCTGCCAGGTAGGCGTGAGGGAAACGCGCCGGATTGTTGGCGAATACGTCCTGACGATGAAAGATTTGGCAACTTCCCGCCACTTTCCCGATTGTATAGCCTTGGGAGGTTTTCCCGTCGACATTCACAGTCCTACGGGAACCGGAGGAGGGTTGAGGGAGGATTTACGGACGGCCAATGTTTACGAGATTCCTTTGCGGTGCATGTTTCCCAAGCAGATCGATTATTTGATCGTAGCCGGGCGCTGCATTTCGGTAACGCATGAGGCGCTGGGGGCGGTCAGGGTAATGCCAACCGCCTTGGCAATGGGGCAAGCTGCCGGGACAGCGGTAGCGATTGCCGCAAAAACCGGCAGAGATGTCAAATCAATTGATTTCGCCGATGTGCGCACTGATCTCCTAACCCAGGGCGTAGTATTTAGATAAGTGATTTTAGGGTTATTGAGAAGGAGGCAAAAACATGTTACAGGGCGTATTATTGACAATAGCGTTTTTCTTCTATGCCGGACTGATGTATAAACAGAAGATATCGAGCGTTTTGGCCTTGCTGGCCATGGCGCTGACTTTTGGCGCCATATGTGCGATTCCGGTTTCCGGCAAAACGGGAATGGTGCAGATAATAGCGTCAGGTTCCATTATGCTGGCCGATGCCATGGTCGCTGTGGTATTTGGCGCTTGGCTAGGCGAGATAATGAACGAGACCGGGATTACGCGGGATATTATCCGCAGAGCCGCCGAACTGGGAGGAGACAAGCCGGTGATTCTCGCCATTTTGATGGCAAGCACCGTGTCAATCCTTTTTACTTCGCTTTACGGCTTAGGGTCTGTTATCATGGTGGGCACGCTTGTACTGCCGATTTTGAGCGCAGCCGGGATCAACCCGCTGGCGGCAGGGGTAATATTCATATTTTCCCGGTCGGTCGGATCATGCATGAATATGGTTAACTGGCAGCTTTTCATGAATATCAGCAAAGTGCCTGTCGAACCGATAAGATTATTCTCGGCTTTTGCAATGGCCGTCTGTTTCCTGGGTGTTCTGTCGTTCATTTTTATCGAGCTTAGAAAACCTCGTACTACTTGGAGCGCGCCCAATCTGACCGGCAACCTTTCCGGGATTTCCGTAAAAAAGGTACCTGCACTTGCCTTGCTCACGCCGCTTATTCCTTTTCCGTTCGTCATATTACTGAAATGGCCGATTGTGCCGGCATTACTGCTTGGATGCATTTACGGCGTGCTGACTACCAATCCACGCGATAGTCTGCGAGTGCTTTCGAAGACGGTTCATGACGGCTTGAAGGCTGGCGCACCGGCAATTGTTCTGATGATTGCGATCGGTATCGTACTTAAAGTTGTGGCTAACCCCGCAGTTTCTTCCAGCCTGGCGATTATCATGAAACCGATAGCGCCGACCGGGGCGATGAGCTTTTTCCTGTTTTTCGTTCTCCTGGCGCCGCTGGCGCTATACCGTGGGCCGCTAAATCCCTTCGGCCTGGGCAGCGGAGTTCTCGCTCTGCTCATCGCCACGCAAGGAGTTCCGGCCGCCGCCCTGGTCGCCGGGTTCATTACCTGTCAGGCGATCCAAAATACGGCTGACCCGACCAACACCCATCTGGTATGGACTTCCGATTTCCTGGGGCTCGAAACCAACGACATCACCAGAAAGGTCGTTCCGTACATCTGGGCTGTCGCCGCAGGCAGCATCGCCGTAGCAACATTTATGTACTTTTAATCATCGCGACAGATTTATTATGTATTGGTGGTGTTAGTTTTGCCTGTTCGCATCGGCATCGACGTCGGCGGCACGTTTACTGACGCGGTAGTAATTGATAACGATAGCTTCGAACTGATCGGCAAGGTTAAGGTGCCGACAACGCACACTTCCCCGCAGGGGGTCGCCGCAGGGATTATCCAAGCCTTGCGGAGCGCTCTGGCAAAGTACAATTTGTCTCCCGACGATGTGGTTTTCATTGCCCACGGAACAACGCAGGCAACAAATGCCCTGCTTGAGGGCGACGTCGAACCGGTGGGAATTATCGGCCTGGGCAGCGGGCTCGAAGGGTTTAAGGTAAAAAGCGATACCTTTATCGAGGACATCGAACTCGCGCCCAACCGTTATTTGCGCTGTAGCCACACGTATGTCGATACCGGCGCGAGCGCAGGCGAAGCTGTGACGAAGGCTCTTGAGAGGTATGCCGAGGAAGGGATACGGGTTGTAGTAGCAAGCGGCGCCTATAGCGTAGACGACCCCTCGCAGGAGTTGGCCGTCGTGGAAATGGCGAGGTCTGCCGGCATGCTGGGGTCGGGGTCGCACGAGATATCGAAGCTTTACGGGTTAAAGATGCGTACGCGGACAGCGGTAATCAACGCCAGCATTCTGCCGAAAATGGTGCAAACGGCCAATATGACGGAAGCCAGCGTCCGCAACGCGGCGATTAAGGCCCCCCTCATGATTATGCGTTGCGACGGGGGGGTCATGAATATTGAGGAAGTCAAACAACGGCCCATTCTGACCATGCTTTCGGGGCCGGCCGCCGGGGTTGCCGGCGCGCTTATGTACGAGAAGATTTCCGAGGGCATCTTTTTGGAAGTCGGCGGCACGAGTACCGATATCTCGGCTATTCACAACGGCCAAGTGCTCGTCAGTTATGCTGAGGTCGGCGGCCATAAGACATATGTCAATTCTCTGGATGTTCGGACTGTCGGCGTCGCCGGCGGGAGCATGATCCGGATAAGGGATGGAAAGGTCGTGGACGTCGGGCCGCGGAGCGCTCATATCGCCGGCTTGCCCTATGTGGTGTTTTCCGATCCTCGGGAAATGGCAGAGCTTGAAGTCGTCTTCATAAAGCCTCTGCCCGGCGACTACGATGATTACGTCGCCCTACGCGACAAAAAAACGGGCAAACTCTTTGCGCCCACCCTGTCCTGCGCGGCGAATGCAGCGGGTTATGTTCAAGCGGAGCACTACTGCTGCGGCAATAAAGAAGCGGCGATAAAGGCTTTTTCGGTGCTGGCCGAACATGTGGGAATGCCAGGGGAACAACTGCTGCAGGAAGTGCAAAGACTGGCGGCTATCAAGAACGCGAGGGTTGTGAACCAGCTCATTGCCGACTACGGACTTGACCGGCAAAATATCGTCCTGGTCGGCGGCGGCGGCGGCTGTGCCGCGGTAGTTCCCTTTCTGGCGGAAGAGCTGCAGATGGCGTATAAGATTGCGAAAAACGCTGAAGTAATATCGCCCATCGGCGTTGCGCTGGCGATGGTCCGCGACATCGTGGAACGAACAATAAACAACCCTTCGGAGGAAGATATTATCCGCCTGCGCCGGGAGGCCGAGCAAAGCGTTTTGAAGGCGGGGGCGTCGCCGGGCACGATCGAGATAACCATCGAGGTGGACTCCCGAACAAATTTAGTCAGAGCGATTGCGACAGGCGCCACGGAGCTGAGGACGGGAGATTGCCTGCGCCAGATAAAGAGCGTCGATGAACTTACCCAGATGGCTGAGCAGTCGTTCCCGGCCGGCACAGCCAACGTGGAACTGTCGGCTAGATCCGATCATTTCCTGGTATTCCAAGGCAAAGTAAGGAAAAGCTCGTTTTTCGGCTTATTATCATCCTTTACCTACCCAACCATGGTAGTGACCTGGGAAGGGGTTATCCGCTTAAAGAAGACCCATGCGAAAATCGCCACCGCGCCGGCCCGCAACGCCGAGGCCGTGCTCAAAGCCATCGTCGCCGACATGACCGAGTACGGCGACAGCGAGAAACTCCCGGAGGTTTTCGTGTTGGCCGGGGCACGGATAATCGACCTATCCGGTCTTGTCTCCTTCGAACAGATTGTCACTGTACTGCGTTCGGAGCTGGCCGGTCTCGACAATGACTTGGAGCTTATTTTTACGGTCTGCAAGAAATCTTGAGAGGTGATTTCGTTGGTTACGATCGAAGATGTGGCACTTGAAGTAGGGTGCTCGGTCAACACTGTCTCGCGGGCGATAAACAATAAGCCCGATGTGAGCCCCCTGACCAGGGCAAAGGTACTGGAAGCCGCAAAGCGCCTGGGCTATGTGCCTAATACTTTAGCGAAGTCACTGGTGACTAGGTCGAGCGGGACGATAGGGACCGTGCTGCCTGATTTAACCAACCCTGTCTATAGTGCTTTGGCCGGTGCGATTGAGCTTGCCGGCATGGGAAACGGGTATGTGTCTTATTTCGTCCAGACAAAGGGCGATGGGCGGGCGGAGCAGGAGCTGCTCGAAACGCTTTATCAGAAGCGGATCGACGGACTGATAATCGTACCTACCGGCGAGAACGCGGAGACGTTGCGGCGGCTTGCTTCATTCGGGTTGCCAATTGTAACTGCGCTCAATCATGCTGAAGATGTTGCCGCTTTTATCGGGTTCGCGGTGGAAGACATGTTCTATACGGCAACCGCCCACCTGCTCGGCAGGGGGAGAAGGTCCGTGTGTTTTCTCTCGACGTTCCACATCAATCCACTGGCCAAGCTATGTCTGAACGGGTATAAGAAAGCTCTTGCCGAATATGATGTTCCAATGCAGCCAGGGTTCATGATTGACACTACGGCGACTATTAACGGCGGCTATACCGCTACGCTGTCTTTGTTGAAACGTTTGGAAAAGGTAGATGGCATCGTCACCGACCACGATATGGTTGTGCCGGGAATTTTTGCGGCGTTGCGCGACGCTGGCTTGTCTTGTCCCCGCGACGTAGGTCTGGTAAGTTGCGGAGATACCGAGTTGTGCAGCTACATGCCGGTGCCTGTCACGAGTTTTCCGCTGGATATCGTCAGTGTCGGCAACGAGGCTGTCGACGCACTGTGCAATCTTATGAACCGGGCCGGAGAATCACGGAGCGTTATCAAGAGACCCACCTTGACCATCAGACGGTCGTCGCAAACGTGTACGGACGAAGAGGCCAAGCCTGGCCCGACGGGTAGTGCCGTCGAATGCTATTGAGAGTGCTGGGGGGATTGTAGTGTCCACCGCTGATAATGTTACCGCGTGGGCTTTTCGCGAATTGGCGAACGATCCGTTGTTTTGCAGAATCCCTGAGATTGCACAAGGGCCGCTGGTTATGGATTCCATCGAGTTCGGGGCAAGTGTCGCCCGGGAGATCAATCCCGGGGGTAAACCGCGCAACCGTGACGAAATGGCGGCCATAGCCCAAAATTTTGGAGCGAAAATAACCTACAGTCCTTATAAATACTCGACAGGCGCTTTGGCGGAGTACAATGACGCCGACAAGGAAATCATTTGTTACTCGGCGGCGATTGCCAAGGTCGAGGAACTGGCCGGCAGTCATCGGGGACGATTGACGGCTGTCGACTTTCCCACGATGTGCATAGCGCACGAATTATTTCACCATTTGGATTTCACGCGCTACAGTCAGGTTCAATTGGGGAATATCACGATAAAATACGCGGGGATAATCACCATCCGCAGGCGGGTCAGGGCAACCCGCGAAATTGCCGCCCATGCTTTTGCCCAGGAGCTATTGGCTCTGCCGCTTTCCCCCGCAACGTTGCTTGAGCGGGCCCTTGGCGGTGCCCACGCTTCATAGTTGAGGACGCAAGGATGAGGTGTTGTAATGAAGATCAGGAAAATGGAATTGTTTAAGGTTCCTCCCCGCTGGCTTTTTTTAAAGATAGAAACAGAGTGCGGCCTCACCGGTTGGGGCGAGCCGGTGGTGGAAGGGCGTGCCGACACGGTGGCTGCAGCCGTTGAGGAGCTTAAAGGGGATGTAATCGGGAAAGACGCCCGCCATATCGAAGATATCTGGCAAACCTTGTATAGGGGCGGGTTTTATCGGGGCGGACCGGTTTTGACCAGTGCGCTATCCGGTATTGATCAAGCGCTGTGGGACATCAAGGGCAAGGCCCTGGGTGTGCCTGTTTATGAACTGCTCGGAGGCAAGGTTCGGGACAAGGTGAGAGTCTACTGCTGGATCGGCGGCGACCGGCCGGCCAATGTGGCCGCAGAAAGCCGCAAGAAGCTGGCGCAAGGGTATACGGCCATTAAGATGAACGGCACGGAGAACATGAATTGGATCGACAGTTACCGCAGTGTGCAGGATTGCGTAGAACGGGTGCAGGCTATCCGGGAGGCGGTTGGCTATGATCTGGAGATCGGGGTGGACTTCCACGGACGTGTCCATAAGGGTATGGCTAAGGTACTGCTGAAGGAATTGGAACCGTTCAGGCTGATGTTTGTCGAGGAGCCGGTGCTGTGCGAGAATTTGGAGGCTTTTGCCGAACTGCAGCGTCACGCCGCAATCCCTCTGGCTACCGGCGAACGTAATTTCACGCGCTGGGGTTTCAAGCAGATATTTGAGTCGCGGGCTGTTGATATAATCCAGCCGGATTTGAGCCATGCGGGGGGCATCTCCGAGGTCCGGAGAATTGCCGCGATGGCCGAAGCTTACGATGTCGCGCTGGCCCCGCATTGCCCGCTGGGGCCGATAGCGCTCGCCGCCAGCCTGCAGATCGACTTCTGCGCGATTAACGCCTTTATCCAGGAGCAAAGCTTGGGTATCCATTATAACCAGGGGTCCGACTTGTTGGATTATTTGGCGGACCCGTCGGTGTTCGACTATGAAAACGGCCATGTCAATCTGATGACTAAACCAGGGCTGGGCATCGCGATCGACGAGGCCAAAGTCCGTGACGCCGCCCGCGTTGGCCATAACTGGAAGAACCCTATCTGGCGCAACGAGGACGGCTCGGTCGCGGAGTGGTGATTTGGGATAACATCTCCGGGAGGATGCAGGCGATGATAAAAACGGCAATATTGCATAAAGTGCTGGAAAGCGGCATTGTTGCCATCGTGCGGACGGAAAGTGCCGATAAAGCGAAGCGGCTGGTCGGCGCCATAAACGCCGGCGGCATAAAGACAATTGAAGTAACGATGTCGGTGCCCGGAGCATTGCGAGTTATCGAAGATCTGGCGGGGTTTTGCCGGAACGAAGGAGTTACGTTGGGCGTCGGGTCGATTCTTGATCCGGAAACCGCCCGGGCTGCCATCCTCGTAGGCGCAGAATATGTTGTGACGCCGGCTTTGAATAGCGAAGTGATAAGGCTGTGTAATCGTTATCAGATCCCCGTAATGCCCGGCGCTATGAGTGTCAAGGAAATTGTCGAAGCTATGGAAGCCGGAGCGGATATTGTCAAGGTGTTTCCCGCGGAAATCCTGGGTCCCCAATTTATCAAGGCAGTCATGGGGCCTCTGCCACAGGCGCCTCTCATGCCCACCGGCGGCGTGCGGGTAGACAATGTGGCCGAGTGGCTGACCGCCGGGGCAGTAGCGCTCGGCGTGGGCGGGTCGCTTACCGCAGGCGCGCAAACAGGGGATTATGAGACGGTCACCAGGGTAGCCAGGCAGTTTGCAGCCAAGATAAAAGAAGCACGGCAAGGTGCCTAGAAGCAAGGGATACAGCCCTGGTTGCCCTTGGCGGGGAGGTTTGGCATGGGCATTATCACTATAGATACCGGCACCACGAACACCCGAGTAAGAGTATGGGCAGGGACAAGGCTGTCGGCTGAGATCTGCAGTGAAGTAGGTGTCAGGGATACAGCTATCACCGGCAGCAGGATTAAATTGCAACAAGGGGTAAAGGACGCCATCGAACGTGCCCAAAAGGCGGCGGAAATGAGTAACGGCGATATTGATTTAATCCTCGCGTCCGGGATGATATCGTCGAATGTCGGTTTGCTTGAAGTACCGCATGTGTTGGCGCCGGCCGGGGTCGAAGACCTCGCCGCGGGCATGAGGGAAGCAGTGATTTCCGAGGTTTCCCCAAGGCCGATATGGTTTATTCCCGGGATCAAGAACCGTGTGGACAGAGTTACTGTTGATAATTGCGACCTAATGGATATCATGCGAGGTGAAGAGGTAGAAACGTTCGGGGCAATTGAAATGCTTAACCTTAAAGGTCCGGCGCTGTTCGCTCTGCCCGGCTCACATTCAAAATTTATCAGTGTCGACGCCGGCAACAGGATAACAAGCTGCATTACAACCTTGGCCGGCGAATTGCTCGGAACAATAACGACGAATACCATCCTGGCTAATGCCCTAAACACTTCATTTGCTACCGAAGTCGAGCCTAACATGTTCTTGCAGGGAGCAGACCATGCCCTGCGCGTGGGTCTTAATCGGACTTGTTTTCTCGTCCGCATTCTAGATCAATTCTCCCATTATCAGACCGATGAGAAAGCCAGTTTCTTGCTTGGTGCGGTATTGGCCACCGATTTACTTGCCCTTAAGAACAGTAATACATTCCGGGTAGGCGCCGAAACGACGGTGGTAATAATGGGCAAAAAGATACTGAAAAATGGGTTCGAACTGCTTTTGAAACATGACGGCTTTTTTAAGGGGACGATGATTGTCGTCGACGAGGCCGCCTATCGCGAATGTGCCAGTATAGGCGCTATCGCTGCAGCCCGCAGCCGAGGGTTGACCAGAGAGCGTTTATATCATGTTGCAGGAGGTTAAGTGGGTTATTCTGTCGCTACGTTTTTCGTAGCCCAACGACTTGGGAGTATGGACTTGCGCGCCGCGGGTCCGTTTCCTGGAATTCCTGTTACTTTGAAGTCCTGTTGTCACTGTGCCTGAAGGGCCAGGCCGCTGCTCCTGGTCATTACCTGTGTATAACGTCAGTCGGGCCTCAAGAGGCAGATGACCATGTATTCGGGGGTTATGGCGTTCGGCCTGAAGGCGGATGCGGATACCCACAATAAGTTCGTCAATTCGCTGGAATTGGTCGTTCCGGCTGTCTCCATCGGCCACGACGAGAGCCTTATCGTCTATGTCGGCCCCAACGACGAAAGAAATCATTTCTACCCCGAAGAGTTCAGGAACGGTCACCTCCGTTTCAGTATCGGTCTGGAGGAGGCGGACGACATCATCGCCGACCTGCGGCAGGCGTTTGCCAAGTGCGGCGGCAAGTTAACACAAAGTTAGGTCAGAACTAAAGGCTAAAGTTCCGGCAACGGACGCTTTAGCCTTTTTCTTTTTCGGAGGGGAGAGTGGGGCAATGAATATCAACTGGAAATTTGTGCTAACAGCCATCCCTTTGTTTGAACGGGCTGCCTGGCTGACCCTGGAACTGGCGCTGCGGGGGATAGAATCCTCTCTGGGCATCGGCCTGATGTGCGGTTAGTGTTGCTCGATGGCGTATATTGCAAAGGCGGTAAAATTCTGGTCGTTGTGATCGAGGCTGCTTCATGTTTTGGCGTGAAGAATGGCTAGAAAAGCTTGCGGAATAATAATAAATCCTTTGCAAAGCCCCGGATCGCAACAGGGTGCGAATCCGGAATAGCGGCATATTGCGACTAATGAGGCTATGATGGCTAAAGCGGATTCTTCACAGCGGGTGAATGTCAATAAGTTTCTTATTTGGTATTGACACGCCCGGCACAGCGTGCTAGGCTATTACTAACTCAATACGAGCTGATTGGGAAAGCCGAAGGCCAAAGAATGTAACATCATTCTTTGGCCTTTTGCGTTGCATGGGAGGAGGTGACGGCTGGCCGGAAACGCATGGTGTCCCAAATAAAAAAGGTGAGGTGATATTATGAGCAGTGAACAGGATTCTGTTTACGCCAGCAAGGCGGTGCTGCGGAACGAGGATTGGTGGGCGGTCTGGCTAGGCCTGCTAGTCTTCGTCCTCGGTATCGGTCCGCTGTTGGGCGGCGATCTTTTGGGCTGGGTGCCCAAACACAACGTCTGGCTGGATTTTGCCCAGGCGTTCGAGCCGAATTCCAAGGTGTATGCCGGTCTAGGCGGGTGGGGCGCGGCGGGCGCGACCTACATATTCCTGCTGGCCATAACCACGGCGGGGGCCACCGTCATGGGGAGCAGGCCGGCGCGGTTCGCCCTCGGCTTCACGGCCGTGTACTGGATCACGTTTATGGCGACGGTATTGGGCAATTACGCCTACATCGCAGCGACGCCGGACAAACAGGCCAGCCTCAAGATCGCCTGGTCGCTGAGCCTCGGCGAACTGGGCTTCGTTTTCGCACTGATCGTCGGCCTCGTCATCGGCAATTTCTTCCCGGCCACCGCCAGGTTTCTGGCGGACGCCGCGCGCCCGGAGTGGTATATCAAGACCGGGATCGTCATCCTCGGGATGGCGATCGGCATCAAGACGGTCGGGGCCCTGAGCCTGGCCGGGACGGTGATCTTCCGCGGCCTGTGCGCGGTGGTGGAGGCGTATCTGCTCTACTGGCCGGTTGTGTATTTCGTTTCCCGCCGCTACTTCAAATTCACGCCGGAATGGGCGGCGCCGCTGGCGTCAGGCATTTCGATCTGCGGCGTGGCGGCGGCGATTGCTACCGGCGGCGCCATCCGCGCCCGCCCGCTCGTGCCGACCGTGCTGGCGTCGATCATAATCGTGTTCGTGGCGGTCGAGCTGCTGTTCCTGCCGTGGCTGGCAACCGCCTTTCTGGCCCACGAGCCGCTGGTGGCCGGGGCCTGGATGGGGCTGGCGGTGAAGAGCGACGGCGGGGCGGTCGCCAGCGGGGCGATCACCGACGCGCTTATCCGCGCCAAGGCGTTGTCCCAGTTCGGAATCAAGTATCAGGAAGGCTGGGTGCTGATGGCGGCGACGACGACGAAGCTATTCATCGACATCTTCATTGGCGTGTGGGCCTTCATCCTGGCCGCCATCTGGTCGGTGTACCGGCTGGATACGCGCCGGCCGGAGGGCGAGACGTACAAGGTTTCGGCACGGGAAATCTGGGACCGGTTCCCGAAATTCGTCCTCGGTTTCGTCTTCACGTTCTTCGTCCTCTTCCTGCTGGGGATCTTCAACCCGTCGCTCGTGAAGGCAGCCGACGCCGGCGCCAGCCAGGCCAATCTGCTGCGCAGCACCTTTTTCGGCTTGTGCTTTTTCTCCATCGGCCTTGTCACCGATGTGCGCAAGCTTTGGGCGGCCGGGGTGGGACGGATCGTCGCCGTTTATGCCGTGGCCCTGTTCGGCTTCATCCTTTGGGTGGGACTGTTCATCTCGTGGCTGTTCTATCATGGCGTTAAGCCGCCGGTAATCGGCGGCTAGCGCGACCAAGACAAGGAGTGAGGAAAATGGCCAATACTCGTATCCAAACAGGCTACGCCGCCGCGGCTCCGGCCGACAAACAGGCCGGGCTGGTGGCCGGTGAGCAGGAGTGGTTCGAACTCCAGCCGGTCGAGAAGAAGCTGATCAGGTATTCTTTCGGCCTGGGCGTGGTTTTGCTGGCAATCTTCGTTTTCGCGTTCGGCGTGGCCGGTTAGCTGGCTGAACGCCAACGGGCCTGTGTAGCATTACCCCCGGGAGTCTTTCTTCCGGGGGCGATTTGTTTTCCGGGCATCTTTTTTCTATGCTGCTATTGACAGAATCTGCATCCGATGCTAATATCAATACCAACTAAACGGATAGAGAATAGGCGAATGCGCCGATCAGTAAGCTGAAGGCCAAAGGAGCATGCAGATGCTTCTTTGGCCTTTTCGTCTTCACAGCCTTGGGTTATCGTCCCTGGGCCTAATTCAATATGCGGCTGATCAGTAGACTGAAGGCCGAAGAAGCTGGCAAAACGCTTCTTCGGCCTTGTGTTTTCGCCGCCGCAATTTTATACAGCAAAGGGGTAAAAGACATGGAAATTCAGGTGAACGGCAAGACGGTACAGCTGGAGAAGGAGATTGCGGTGGCGGAGCTTCTTGAGCACCTGCGGGTGGAAGCGCGACAGTACGTGAGCGTGCAGGTAAATGGCTTGTTCGTGGCGCGGGATGAATTCCTCGCCCGCAAGCTGGCCGCTGGCGACGAAGTAGAGTTTCTCTATTTCATGGGCGGCGGCAGCCGGTCGCTCAGCAACGAGCAACTGGAACGCTACTCGCGCCATATCATCCTACGGGAAGTGGGCGCGAAAGGGCAGAAGAGGCTGCTGGATGCCAAAGTGCTGATAATCGGCGCCGGGGGGCTGGGATCGCCGGCCGCTATGTACCTGGCGGCAGCCGGCGTGGGGACAATTGGCCTGGCAGATTTCGACGCGGTGGAGTTGTCCAACCTCCAGCGGCAGATCATTCATGCCACCGCCGATGTCGGCAAGGCCAAGGTCGAATCGGCGCGGGAGACGATTGCCACGCTCAATCCCGACGTGGCGGTCAGTACATACCGCGAGCGGGTATCGGCCGCCACCATCGCCGATATCATCAAGGATAAGGATTACGATTTCATCATCGACGGCGTCGATAACTTTTCGGCCAAGTTTCTCATCAACGACGCCTGCGTGCTGCTGAAGAAGCCTTTTTCCCACGCCGGCATCCTGCAGTTTATCGGCCAGACGATGACCTACGTGCCGGGGACTGGGCCGTGCTACCGGTGTATTTTCCCGGCGCCGCCGCCGGCCGGGACCGCGCCCACCTGCCGGGAGGCCGGCGTTCTCGGGGCGATGGCCGGCATCGCCGGCACCATCCAGGCCACCGAGGCCCTGAAATACATCCTTGGCGTGGGCGAACTGCTCACCGGAAATATCCTCGTCATCGACGCCGAGACCATGGAGTTCCGCAAGGTCCGCGTGGCCCATAACGGCAATTGCCGGGTATGCGGCGATAATCCCGCCATCCGGGAACTGTTCGACGAGGAACAGCCGGTCTGCGAAACGAGGTGAGGGGGGTGTTGTTCATCCGGCGCCGCCACCACCGGAAAATAGCGGAGCACGCCGCGGCGGCCGCCCCCAAGGAGGCATGCGGGCTTGTCGCCGGCCTGGAGGAGAGCGGCCGGCGAATCGTGACCAGGATATATCCGCTCACCAACATGGACGACAGCGCCGAGCATTTTTCGCTGGACCCCAAGGAACAGTTCGCGGCTGTCAAGGATATGCGGGCGAACGGCTGGACGCTCATCGGCAATTACCACAGCCACCCGGCTTCGCCGGCCCGGCCGTCGGCCGAGGATATCCGGCTGGCCTTCGACCCGCAGGCGAGCTACCTGATAATCTCTCTGCAGGACGCCGCGCGGCCGGTTCTTAAGGCGTTCAGCATCAGACAAGGGTTTGTCAGCGAGGAGGAAATAACATTGGGAGAGGATGAGGACGATGGCGCAAGTTGACTATAAGGCGCTGAAAAAGGCCGGCCTGATGAGGCAGGTGCAGAAAGACCGTTTTTCCATGCGGCTGCGGGCGGTCGGCGGCCGGGTGAGCGGCGAGCAGCTGGCGAAAATCAAGGAGGTTGCCGACCGGTACGGCCAGGGCTATGTCCACTTGACCTCGCGCCAGGGCATCGAAATACCCTTCATCAGGCTGGAAGACATCGAGCAGGTTACGGCCGAGCTGGCCGCGGGGGGCGTGCTGCTGGGCGCCTGCGGGCCGCGGGTGCGGACGATTACCGCCTGCCAGGGCGCGGCCATCTGTCCGGACGGCCTTATCGACACCGCCGAACTGGCCGCGGACCTGGACGCGAGATTCGGCGGCCGCGAACTGCCCCACAAGTTCAAGTTCGGTATCACCGGCTGCCGCAACAACTGCCTCAAGGCAGAGGAGAACGACCTCGGTTTCAAGGGTGGCCTCAAGCCGGAATGGTCGGGAGAAAAGTGCAACTACTGCGGCCTGTGCGCGGCGGTCTGCCCAGCGGCGGCGATCGCGGTCGCCAGGGACGCCCGCACGCTGGCTTTCGACGAGGATAAATGCGTTTACTGCGGCAAGTGTGCTCACGGCTGCCCGGCGGTGGCCTGGTCGGGGCAAAGCGGCTACATCCTTTCCTTCGGCGGCCTGTTCGGCAACCGGATCGCAGCCGGCGAGGAACTGCTGCCGATCATCTTCGAGAAGGAGAAGCTCTTCCCGCTGGTGGAAAAGACGCTGGCCTTCTTCGTCCGGCACGGGCGGCCGGGGGAACGGTTCCGCGATACCGTCGAGCGCGTCGGCTGGGACGCGCTGCGAAAGGAGCTGACAGAATGAGCGCGGAGAATATCGCCGCTTTCGTGGACATCACCGACGTCATCTGTCCGATAACCTTCGTCAAGGTCAAGGTGGCGCTGGAGGATATCGATGCCGGCGAGCTGCTGGCGATAAGGATGAACGACGGCGAGCCGGTGCGGAACGTGCCCCGCAGCCTGAAAGACGAGGGGCACCTGGTGGCCGCCGTGGAGCGCCGCGTCGACGGGACGTTCACCGTCCTCGTCCGCAAGGGAGGAAACCAATGAGATTCGACACCAAGCTGCTGCACGGCGAGTGCGCGCCAGACGAGAGAACAGGCGCCACTAACACGCCGATTTACCAGTCGGTCGCCTTCCGGCGCCAGAAGGCCGAAGAATTGGAGCAGATCTTCAAGGGCAGCCGGCCGGGGTTCGTTTATACCAGGCTGAACAACCCGACCATCGAGGTCTTCGAACGGCGGATGGCTTTTCTCGAAGGCGGCGTGGCGGCGGTGGCCTGCTCGTCCGGCATGGCGGCGGTGTCGCTGGCCGTGCTGAACATTGTCGGCAGCGGCGACGAGATTGTTTGTGGTAGCGGCGTTTTCGGCGGTACGTATTCGTTGTTCAGGAACCTGGAGAATTTCGCGATCACCACGAGGTATGCCAGGGACGCGTCGACCGCCGCCTTCGCGGAATGCCTGACCGATAGAACGAAAGCTTTGTTCGTCGAGACCATCGGCAACCCCAAGCTCGACGTTCCCGATATTGCCGCGTTGGCCGAACTGACCCACCGTCACGGCATCCCGCTGATCGTCGACAGCACGATAACCACTCCTTATCTGGTCAATCCGCTCAAGCTGGGGGCCGATATCGTCGTCCACTCTACCTCCAAGTATATCAACGGCAGCGGCAACTCCATCGGCGGCATCATCGTCGACGGCGGCCGTTTCAATTGGGATGCGGCCAGGTTTCCTAAGCTGCAGGAATACTTAAAATTTGGACCCTTCGCCTATGTGGCCAAGCTGCGTGCCGGCCTCCACAAAGATATCGGCGCCTGCCTTTCGCCCTTCAACGTTTTCCTGACGAGCATCGGCCTGGAGACGCTGGCGCTGCGGATGGAGCGATGTTGCGAGACCGCCAGCCGGCTGGCCGACTTTTTCGCCGCCAGCGGCAAGGTGGCGGCGGTCAATTATCCCGGCCTGGCTAATAACCCGTACAACGACATCGCCGCCCGCCAGTTCGGCGGCAAGTTCGGAGCGGTGCTGACGGTCAGGCTGGGGAGCAAGGAACGGGCTTTCGCCGCCCTCGATAACCTTATGTATGTCCTGGATCTGGCCAACATCGGCGACGCCAGGACGCTGGCCATCCATCCGGCCTCGACAATCTATATCCATAGCAGCGAGGCAGAGAAGGAGCAAGCCGGCGTGTACGCCGACTTAATCAGGATAAGCGTCGGCCTGGAGGATTACGAGGACCTGACGGAGGATTTCGCAGCGGCGCTGGCACTTATCTGAAACAATGTTTTGCAAGGAGGAAAGGTGAATGGCTGAGCCTATTTCCGCCCCGGAACTGAACCGGCTGCTGACGAGCGACGAACCATTCGCGCTCATCGACGTGCGGGAAAGGAACGAGTACGAGCAAGGCCATATCTTCGGCGCTACCCAGGTGGCGCGCCGCTCGCTGGAGGTCCGTATCCCGCTGCTGATCCCGCTGAGGGATACGAAGATAGTTTTGTACGACGACGACGGCCAGCGGGCCGGTCTGGCGGCCGCTACCCTGGAACGTCACGGGTACGCCAATGTGCATACGCTTGCCGGCGGCCTCGGCGCCTGGGATAAAACCGGGTTTCCGTTGGTAGAAGGCGTTCATGTGCTGAGCAAGGCATTCGGCGAGATAGTGGCCGAAGCGGACGACGGCGTGCCGGCGATTTCGCCGGCCGCGCTCAAGGCCGACCTGGAGGCCGATCCCGGCGGCCACGTAATCATCGAGGTGCGGCCGCCCGGCGAGGTGGCAAAGACGGGCAGCATACCCGGCGCGATCAACATCCCGGGGGTCGAACTGCCGCTGGCCGTCGCCGATTACGCCGCGACTGGGCGGAAAATAATCATCACCTGTGCCGGCCGCACACGCGGCATTATTGCCACCGCTACCCTGAAAAAGATGGGCGTGGCCAATGTTTTCGACCTGACCAACGGGACGTTGGGCTGGCGGCTGGCCGGCTACGACCTGGAACGGGACATTCCCCCCGGCCCGGCCCCTTCGGCCGTGAGCCGCAAAGCGGCCGACAACTTTGCCACTAGGCTTGCGGCTGCAGAGAATATACCGCTCATTTCCGCAGAGCGGTTCGCGGCTTTGCGCGGCCGGGCCGCGGCCAGGCCGCTGTATGTGCTGGACGTGCGCAGCGAGGCGGAATACGCCTATATCGGCCACATACCGGGTGCTATCTCCGTCCCCGGCGGGCAGGCGATCCAGAACACCGACGACGTCGTCCCGGTGCGGCAGGCCGATATTGTCTTCGTCTGCGACAACGGCACCCGGTCGGTGATAACGGCGTACTGGTACCGGCGCATGGGCTTCGCGAACGTTTCGGTGCTCGCCGGCGGTCTCGCCGCCTGGCTGGGCGACGGCAACAAACCGGAGCTGGGCAGGGACGAACAGGCCCCGCTGGGCTTCGGCGCGCTTTCACGGCGGGTGGGGTGGATCGCAGTCCCGGAGTTGAAGAGCTTGCTGGACGAGGGGGCGACGGCCCTGGTTATCGACGTAAGCGACAGCAAGTCCTTCGCCGGCGGGCATATTCCCGGCGCGCGCCGGCTGCCGCGCGGCCGGCTTGAACAGCAGGCCGCCGCAACGATCGGCGATGGCCGGGAGCCCTTGATCGTCACCGGCAACGACCGCTATGCCCTGGTCTTCGCCGCCGGGACGCTGGCCGAGCTCGGCTACGCCGGCGTCCGTGTCCTGGACGGCGGCAACGAAGCCTGGCGGCAGGCCGGCTACGCCTGCGCTCACGGCCTGGAAGGGACGACGCCCGACGACTGGCACGTACACCTGACGGAATACGGGGTGGAAGAGGCGGTCCGCTATTTCGCCTGGGAAGAGAGCCTGACCCGCCGGCCGGAATATATGAGCTATTTCCGGCGGAAGGGCATTATCTGACCGGCTCTGCGCCGGTTCGGAAAAAAACAGCCTGCCTATCAGAGCGACTGAAGGCCGAGGATGCCCGCCGGGGGCCAATCCTTGGCCTTCGCTGTTGATGGCCGCCAACTTGGGAAAGAGGGAATCGGGATGCAACCTCACGGGAAAATAACGCGCTGGCAGCTGTCGACCGCCAACCTGAGCGACAACGTCCTCCGTTATATCGAGGACGCGATAGCCGCCAACAACTTCGGCACTGTCACCCTCGTCGTCCAAGACGGGGTACTCGTGCAAATCGAAGTCAGGGAAATCATCCGCGTGGACAATGCCGAGGACTGCCCGCCGACCGGTCAGAAAAGCGGCCCGGCGACCAGGAGCAAACTCTTTCAGACCTTGCTGGGACTGCAGTTCGGCCAGGTGGTCGTTACGGTGAACAACGGGACGATCGCCCGCATCGAACGCAACGAGCGGACCAGATGGCGGGGTCTCGAAGGCCTTGACGGAGAAGGCATCTGACGCCGTGCTGCCACGCAAAGCGTCCTTGGAAAAAAGTCTTGACATATCCGGCGCGGTTAGCTAAACTTTAGAAAAGACAGTTAGCCGATTGGGAAACCAAAGGCCGGAGCGCCGCGTTGCTTTGGTCTTTCTTGTTTATTACGCATACTATATGTGAGCCGATCCGAAAGCAGAAGGCTGAAAACGTAGGCACGTGTGCCGCGCATTTCAGCCTTTTCCTTTTTCCGGCGGCGACTTTCTGCCGCCGCCCGGCCGGGACGGCCGGAACAAGAAACCGATCACAATCGACGAGGAGGAAAAACCCCCATGGCATTACCGGAAAATCTGCGCTTCGACACCCTCGCCGTCCACGGCGGCCAGGAGCCCGACCCCGCGACCGGCTCGCGGGCCGTGCCCATCTACCAGACCACATCCTACGTCTTCAAAGACAGCGACCACGCCGCCAACCTCTTCGCCCTCAAGGAATTCGGCAACATCTACACCCGGATCATGAACCCCACCAACGACGTCCTCG
>JARKPR010000095.1 GCA_029975165.1 Selenomonadales bacterium | reverse complement strand
TTCGCCGATCGCCACTTTGCGCAGGTACTTTTCTTTCTGCTTGGGCGTGCCGCCTTGGGCCAGGGTGGTGGCGATGAGGTTATTGGCCAGCGACCCGCCGATGAAGCCTTCGTTGGCCAGCACTTCGACGATCATGACCTGTGTCAGGAGGCCGGCGCCAAGGCCGCCCCATTCTTCGGGGATGAGGATGCCCCGGAAGCCTAGTTCCGCCGCCCGCTTCACCAGGTCCTGGGGCCGCTCGTCGGTCGCGTCCACTTCTTTGGCCCGCGGCCGTACTTCGTTGACCGCGAATTCCTTGGCGATGTTGACCATCAGTTGCTGTTCTTCGCTAATACCGTACGCCATTTGTCATTCCTCCCGTTTCTTGTTTCCGTAAATATGTCACCGCAAACCGCGTCAATTCACGCCCCACTTGCTTTTCACCCTGGCGATTGCCGCCGCGTCGTAGCCGATTGTTTCGAGAATTTCGTCCTCGTGCTGGCCAAGGGCCGGAGCCTTCCGCTGCTCCGCCTTACCCGCCGAGAATTTCATGGGGTTGCCCCTGGCTTTGATGGTCTTTACCGCCACGCCGTCCGGCGTCTCCAGATCGACGATCATATCCCGCGCCAGCAGTTGCTCGTTATCCAAAGCCTGCGTGGTCGAGTTAACCTTGGCGCAGGGGATGCCGGCCTTGTCCATCAGCGCTAATGGTTCGTCAGTGTCGGCGAAGGACTTTAGCCACCCTTCGATCACCGGCACGAGCTGGCCGAGATTCTTGACCCGCGCCCCCGAATTGCTGAACAACGGGTCTTCAACCATATCCGGCCGGCCCATCAGGTCGCACAAAGCCTTCCACGGGCCCGCCGCCGGCGCGCAGACGATGAGCGCCCCGCCTGTCCCCTGGTATATGCCGAAGGGGGCCAGCGCCCCGTGGTGGTTCCCCGACCTGGTTATTTTTCTGCCCACGCCGGCGATCTCTACGCTGCCGTTGATCGCCCACAGGCAATCCAGCAGCGAGATATCGATCTGCTGGCCTTCACCGGTGCGCTCGCGGTGATACAGTGCGGCCGAGATGGCGGCAAAGGCGTGTATCCCGGCGTTGTAGTCGGCCACCGCCAGCCCGATTCTGACCGGCGGGCCGCCGGCTTCCCCCGTCATATCCATTGCCCCGCTGATCGCCTGGGCAATGAGATCATAGCCCGGCTTACTTGCGTAAGGACCGGTTTGTCCGAAGCCGGAGACGGAGCAGAAGATAATCCGCGGGTTGATTTTTTTAAGTGTTTCGTAATCCAGGCCAAATTTCTTCATCGTACCCGGTTTAAAGCTTTCCACGACTACGTCGGTCGTGGGGATGAGCTTCTTGACAACCTCGACCGCTTCCGAGTCGGCCATGTCGAGGACAAGCGATTTCTTGCCGCGGTTGTTAACGCAAAAGGGTACGCCGACCCCCTCCACTTGGGGGGAGAAAAACCTCGTGTCGTCGCCCTGTTTCGGCTTCTCGACCTTGATCACCTCCGCCCCGAAATCGGCCATAAAGGCGGTTGTGAACGGCCCGGCGATATTGGTCGTGAAATCCACGACCCGCAATCCTGCGAACAAGCTTGTCATCTACTGTCCCTCCCTCGATTACTACTATCGCCCATCATTTCAGCAGGGCTGCCAGCTTGGGCGCCACTTCGTTCAGATCGCCCACGATGCCGTAGTCGGCGTACTGGAAGATGGTCGCGTTCTCGTCCGTGTTGACCGCCACGATGGTCTTGGCCTCGCGAATGCCGACCATGAACTGGACCTGGCCGGAAACGCCCAGGCACACGGTCAGCTGTGGCTTGCACTTTTTGCCGGACAAACCGATCATTCTCGCCTCGGGCAGCCATTTCTGGTCGGTGATCACCGGCTTGCTGCCGCCCACCTCGCCGCCGAGTGCCTTCGCCAACTCTTCCGCCAGCGCGACTTTTTCCACACCGCCCAGGCCCATACCGACGCATACCAGCGTCTTGGCTTCAGCAATATCCACGGACTCGGTCGTCTTGGCCTGCCGTTCAACCAGCCGGACGCGGACAGGCTTTATACTGAAGTCGACAGCCACACAATCGCCCCCGGGCATCACCTTGGGTGCCTGCTCGAAGGTCGCCGGCATCACCGAAACGACCGCCACCGGCGCCACCACCGTCTGGCTGCATACTGTCATACCGCCCAGGGCGTAACGGCTGTACACTATCCGGCCGTCCTCCAGTCTCACGCCGTTGACGTCGTTGACGCAGCCGGCCCCCAGTTTCTCGGCCAAACGGCCGGCCAGTTCCTTGCCGCGGCGGGTGCAGCCCATCATAACCAGTGTCGCCTCGGCCTTTGCGGTGATCTGGGCGAGCGCCTCCGCGTAGGCGGCGGCGTCGAACGTCTCCAACGCCTCCTTGCCGGCACCGGGAATATATACCTTCTTGACCCCGCGGTTAAGGTATTCGTTGGCCCTATCCGCAACATCGGTGCCAAATACGGCCGCGGCGACTGCCGCTCCGGTTGCGGACCCTATTTCCAGGCCTTTGCCGACCAGTTCGAAGCCGGTATTGTCGTTTTCGCTGAAAATAAGTATCTGGCCCACTTTAGTACCTCCCCACCGCGCCGTCGGCCTGCAAAGCGCTCAGCAGCTTGGCCACGGCGGTGTCCGCGTCTTCCTTGAACATAATCTGCTTGCGTTCCTGGAGCGGGGCGATATTGGCCAGCGTCTGGACCTTCTGGTCAAGCGCGGCGAGGTCGGCCCCGAGGTCGGCCGGCGCCAGCACCTCTTTGGGTTTGCGGCCGGCTTTGAGAATCTGGGTGACCGCCGGGATGCGGGCTTCGTTGATCTCGCTCAACACCGTAACTACTGCCGGCAGGTCGCATTCCACGGCCTCAAGGCAGTCGTCCATGTTGCGCACCGCTTTGAGCTTGCCGCCGGCGACCTCGATGCTGCGGGCGAAGGCCACCAAGGGCAAGTCGAGAAGCTCGGCCAGCCGTGGCCCCACCTGGCCGGAATAGTTGTCGGCCGAGCCTTCCCCGAGCAGGATCAGGCCGTACTCGCCGACCTTCGCGATCGCTTTTGCCAGCACGGTGGCGACGACGAAGCTTTCGGCACCATCGAGCTTCCTGTCGACGACCAGCACAGCCTCGTCGGCCCCCATGGCTAGGCCCTCCTTGATGGTCTCTTCAAGGTCCTCCGAGCCGGCGGAAACGAGCGTGACTTTGCCGCCGCCGCTCTCCTTCAGACGCACCGCCGCCTCCACGGCGTTCTTGTCGATGTCGCCGATCGTCAGCGGGACATTCTCCATGATCGGCTCGCGGGTTTCTTTCCGTATCCTAATCTGCTGCAAGTCAACCGTTTGTTTTACGCAGACGATACTGTTCATTCTTCCACTCCTTCTCCTCTAGCCGCATCTGAACTGAACGCCGCTGCCGCCGCCGGGATAATACCAGTCGAGCACATCCGGCCCGCAGGCGATCCGGCACGTCCCGCACTCCAGGCAGCCGTCGAGATTGACCGTCACCTCGCCGTCGTCGTTCTGCGAGTATAGGCCTGCAGGACAGGCATAGATAATCTTGAGCAGTCTTTCGTCCTTCTCTTTACCCGGAACGATCTTGATGTGCGGCTTATTGCTGTGTTTGAAAACATTGACCCCTAGCATCGCTTTCATATCTTTCGGCTTGATCATAGCTTGCGGCCCTTCCATCCGTCTTTTAGGATCCCGGTGATATCGGCAAGGCCGAAATGCCGGCGCACGGTCGGCCCGAACCTTTCCTTTGGCTGGATGCCGATGCTGAATATATCCCGCAGGATTCTGCCGGCCAGCTCGGGGTAATAGGTGAAAAAGCGGGGATTGTCGAGGATGTGGGGCGCTTCCCTGAACGTCGCGAGGTCTTTGAGAACGAAGCTGTCTCCCAGCAGCGTGCGGTAGGCGGACAGGGAGCCGGCCGAGTAATCCTTTTTTTCCGCCGCCCGCTTGATCGCCTGGGCGGCAATAACGCCGGAAGCGATGGCGAATTCCATCCCCCGCACCGTCAGGCCCATGTTGAGCGAAAACCCGGCCGCGTCGCCGGCTAAAAGGATGCCGTCGCCGGCCAGCTTGCCTACGCCGTTGTAACCGGCCTCCGGGATGACGTGGGCCGAAAATTCGACCGCTTCACCGCCCTCTATCAGGGGAGCGATTTCCGGACGCTGTTTGAATTCTTCCAGCAGGACGCCGGGCTCGACGGGCGGCTGGCCGTCCATCATATCGCGGATGCCGACCACCATCCCCAGCGACACACTGGCCTTGTTGGTGTAAAGGAAGCCGCCGCCGAACCGGCCGCGGGTGAGCGCGCCCATGAACAGCTGGGCCGCGCCTTCGCCTGCAGGGAGGCCGAAGCGGTCCTCGATGGCCTTTTCCGGCAACTCGACCACCTGCTTGAACCCGACCGCGTAGTCTTGCGGTTGTCCGGGCTTGCGCAGGCCGGCCTTTTCCGCTACCAGCGACAAAGCCCCGTCACAGGCTACGACAACATCGGCGCCCAGTTCCTCACCGCCGGCCACTACTCCGACGACCCGGCCGCCGTCGACGATCACGTCGTCCACGCGGCTTTTGGTGACCAGCATGGCCCCGGCGCATGTGGCCTGATTGCCGAACCAACGGTCGAACTTGACGCGCTGGACGGTATAGCTTTGATACGGCGGCGCGGCGAATTCCGCGGCCCGGAATCTCAGCGAAGTGGCCGCGTCGCCGGACAGCATGGTTATTATTTCGGTAGTCACCGGGCGCTCCAGCGGCGCCTTATCCCAGAAGTCGGCGGGGAACATGCCGCGCACGGGGTTGAGATAAATTCTGCCGCCGGTCACGTTCTTGGCCCCCGCATAGTCGCCGCGCTCCAGGACCAGCGGCTCGAACCCTTCCTTGGCCAGCGTATAGGCCGTGGCGAGGCCGGCTAAGCCGGCCCCGACGATTATTACATCGAATTTCTCCATGTTAACTCCTCAAGAAAGTTAGCTGAGCAGGCTGCTGCCGATGATGACGCGCTGCACGTCCTTAACGCCTTCGATGAGCTCGGAAATGATGGCATCGCGGTACAGTACCTCGACACGGTAGCCTTTCATGATTCCGTAGGAACCATGGACCTGCATCGCGTCGCGGACAACGTCCATGCATGCTTCCGTGGCGAACAGCTTGGTCAGCGCCGACTGCTTGGCCAGCGCCATGCGTTCCTCGCTCGTCTTGGCCTGGCTAGCCAGGTAGCCCAGCCGGTAGACGAGGGCGCGGATGGCTTCCGTCTTGGCGGCCATATCGGCGATACGGGCCTGGAGGGTCGGAAAATTGGCGATCGGCTTGCCGCGCTGGGTCCGCTCCTTGGCGTACTTGATCGATTCTTCGAGGGCCCCCTGGGCGCGGCCGAGGGCCGTGGCACAGATGGAAATCTTGCCGAAGCCGATGTTCTGCTGAAGAATCTGGAAGCCCTTGCCCACCTCGCCGAGCACGTTCTCCTGCGGGACTTTGACGTCTTTCAGATAGATGTCATAGGTGTGGGTGCCGCGGTAGCCGATCTTGTCCCACGGCTCGGAGATGGTGTAGCCGGGGCAGAATTTTTCGAACAGGAAGGCCGTGGGATAGCCGGACTGGTCATCGACGGCAAACACGGTGATCGGGCCTTTCAGATCGGCGTTGGTGCCGAAGCGCTTCGTCCCGTTGAGAATCCAGCAGTTGCCTTCCTTCTTGGCTTTCGTAGTAAGGCCCTTGAGATCGGAGCCGGTGCCTGGCTCGGTGAAGACAAAGGTCGAATTCTGCTTGCCCTGGCACAGGTCGGGTAGCCATTTCTTCTTCTGTTCCTCGGTGCCGAACATCTTGATGGCGTTGATCGACAGGTTGTTGGCCGTGATCAGCGAAGCGACCCCGGTGGAGAAGCGGCAGATCTGCTCGATTGCCAGGATGTAGCTCACATAGTCGGACCCCGCGCCGCCGTATTCCTCGGGATGGGGGATGCCGGCCAGCTCAAGGTCGATGATCGCCTTGGGGATTTCGGGCGGAATCTCGTTTTTCTCGTCGATCTCGAACATTATAGGCGCGATCTGTTTTTCGGCAAACTCCCGCGCGGTCTTCTGGATGAGTTCCTGTTCCTTCGACAACTTGAAATCCATACTTTTTCTCCTCCAATACCTTTGTGATAGACGTACGTTGTGCCCCTATAATTAATTTTAGTTTGCAAATTGATCAAATTTTCACTATGATTAGTAATCGCTCTATTACAAATCGTGATAACCGCAGCTTATTGGGGCATCGCTGTTGCTTTTGGCCACAGGTACGTCCGCCCTTAACAAAGAAAGCCGGCTATGGCGCACTTTCGCCACTTCCGGCTTTTAATATGAGTTGTATGCACAAAACACTTTGCAAAAATTCAGCCTTTTATCAGGTTGTCTTTTTCAATGACCTGCTTCTCAAGACACCCTCCACTTGCTTTTCAATGCGGCTATAATCGCTGCATCGCAGCCGGCGGCCTTCAGCACTTCATCCTGATGTTGCCCCAGCAGCGGCGGGCTCTGCAACTGCACATCGACCGCCGAGAACTTCCACGGCGTGCCGCGGGTCGT
>JARKPR010000092.1 GCA_029975165.1 Selenomonadales bacterium | reverse complement strand
AGACTTTTTTTAGGGCCATGGTGTCGCCGTAGTAGAGGGTTAGTTTGTTGATGCGTATCTTATCGGTCATCCGCTTTTGTCCTCCCGCTGCTTCTCTATGCTGAACTATATCATTGTCCGCCTGTGCTTTGGTTAATTGTTGCGCAGCCTGTAGCCCACGCCCCGGACCGTCTCGATGGCCTCGGCCAGCGCCCGGTCGGCGGCCAGCTTGATCCGCAGGTGGCGGATATGGACGTCCACCGTGCGGGTGTCGCCGGCGTACTCGTATCCCCATACCTGCTCCAGCAGCTGTTCGCGGGTAAACGCCTTGCCGGCGCACGTGATGAAGCATTTGAGCAGCTCGTATTCTTTCGGGGTCAGTTCCAGCTTATCCCGGCCGAGGAAGGTCTCGTAGCGGGCCAGGTTTAGCCGCAGGTTCCCGAACACCAGTTCATCGTCCAGAGACGGCTCCTTCTGGTTGCGGCGGAGCACGGCCTTGATTCGCGCGGTCAGTTCACGGGGGCTGAAAGGTTTGGTCACGTAATCATCGGCCCCCATCTCCAGCCCAAGGACAGTGTCGATTTCTTCCGCTTTGGCAGTCAGCATGATTATCGGTATCCCCGCCGTGGAGTGCTGGGCCTTGAGCAGGCGGCATACCTCCAGGCCGTCCTTCCCCGGCAGCATTATGTCAAGCATGATCAAATCCGGCTTTTCCCGGCCGACGGTTTCCAAGCAGGCATCGCCATCCTCCGTCTCTATGACGGTAAAACCCTCTTTCTCTAAATTGAACCTCACCAACTGGCGAATATTGGCCTCGTCATCGACGATCATGATTTTGCCTGCCACTTGCGCTTTCCTCCGTCTGCGCCGCTTACCGCGGGTCTTACCTATTTGATTCCGAGTAAGTATTCCTTAATCCTGCATCGAATTCAGGGCCTCTGTTAACTTATCGTTAATGAAATGTTAAGCTTTGCGAACCGCCATAATTAATTAATTGTTTACACAAAGTTAACCAAAGCCGGCACAAGGTTTAGCTATAATTAGCTTAGAGAATACCGGCATTAAAGAGAGCGAAGTGGCGCCCGTGAGCAAAACGCCAAACCTTCTGTCCTGGGAAGAGGCCGGGCGTGTCCTGCCCGGTCCGGCCGTATCCTGCCATCAGCAAGACCATCCTGCCGACAATGAAGCGACCATCGGCGGTATCGCCGGACGAAGTCCGTCCGTCAGCGGCGAGAAGACGGTAGCAGAAGTGAAGGACTTGTTCCCCGCGGGTACACTGCAAGGCATCGTCGTGACCGAAGAACAAAGACCGGTCGGATTGGTTATGAAAAACGAACTATATTACCTCTTGGGCAGCCGCTACGGCGTGCCTCTTTATTATAACCGCCCGGTCCGGGCGCTCATGGATAAGGCGCCGCTCATCGTCGACGCCGGCCTGTCGCTCGAAGCCGTCTCGCATCAGGCCATGGCCCGCCAGGAGGACAAACAATACGACCTGATCATTGTTACCAAAGACGGCCGCTATTGGGGCACGGTGTCGATCATCGACCTGCTCAGGCATATCACCGACAGGCAGATCCGCACGGCGGCCAACGCCAACCCGCTCACCGGCCTGCCGGGCAACCTTGCCATCACCGAACGCCTGCAAAATCTCGTTCATGCGAATGAGCCCTTCGCGGTACTGTATGTCGATATCGATAATTTCAAGGCGTTCAACGACAAATATGGTTTCGAGCATGGCGATAACGCCCTGCGTCTGACCGGCTCCATTCTCCAGCAGGCGATAACGGCCTTGAGCGACGGCCACGCCGATTTCCTGGGCCACATCGGCGGCGATGATTTCATAATCATCAGCCGGCCGGAAAAAGCGGAGGCCCTCTGCCAGTCCGTGATCGCCCGTTTCGACCGGGAAATCCGCGGTCTTTACGCGCCGGACGACCTGGCCCGGGGCTACATAACCATCCCCAACCGCCGCGGTATCGACGAAAATTTCCCCGTCACCACACTGTCCATCGCCGTCATCGACAACTGCGACCGGCGCTTCGCCAACTACCTGGAGATCGGCGAAATCGCCGCCCAGCTCAAAAGCAAGGCTAAAGCCATGCCGGGATCGGTCTACCTGACCGACCGCCGCAAGTAGACCAGCGACAATATTAACAAAAAATTTACATTCAAACGCAAGGATATTTCCTCCGGGACAGCCAACGCACTATATTAGGAGGAATGCTCTATGTACATAATTTTCTTTCACACCGGTGAAGCGGAGGAAAAGACGGCCAAAGGCGAAACCGTCCTGGCGCTGACAAAAGCCGGGGAAAAAACGGTGGTTGAGGCCGCCCAGGGACTCGACCATATAATCCCCCGCAAACTCAGAACCCAGGTGTGGTCGAGCATGTCGGCCGCGGCCTCCCGGACCGCCGAGCTGCTTGCCGAGGAACTGGGCGTAAAGCGCCGCTTCCTGAAAACCCTCGACACCGACGATCTCGCTACCCTGCTGACGACAGCCTTCGAACACAGCAAGGATGATGACCGCCTCGTTTTCGTCAGCAGCCAGCCCCACCTGGGCGAGTGGTCCCGCAAGCTCACCGGCCTGAAACTGCCGTTCGGCGAAGCTTCGGCCGCCGGCTTCTCCGTGCAACAGCCGCTGCCCGCCAAAGGCGAACTGCTGTGGTTCATCCGCCCCAAATACCTAAAACGCATAGGTTAAGCACCGTGGCAACCGCCAGACCATAAGCCGTCCCCGGTAGGGCGGCATTTTTATTTTTCGACTACGGAGAAGCCCGCATGCGTCTGCCGCCAACCCAACTGCCGGTAAAACTCGTGGGCTTCGGTCCGGGCCATATTGCTTGACAGCACCAGCTTGTAGCAGCCCAGCCGCCGGCTGATATCGCCGACAGCGACCATCAGCCGCGTACCGACGCCGCGGCCCCGGCACTCCTCGGCCACCACGACGTTCTCCACCGCCGCCCAGGGTTTACCCCCATGGCCGATGTTGGCCACGACGATTACGGTAGCCGTCCCGGCAATGCGGCCGTCCTCCTCAGCCACCAGCAGGTACTGCCGGGGGTCGTCCGTCAGTGCCTGCCAGGCCTCTTGTTCCGTGACGGCCCGCTCCGCGCCGGCGTAAGGTCCGTCGAGCAGGCGATAAAGGGCCAGCACCTGGCCGAGGTCGCCCCGCTCCGCCCGGCGCACGCTGACGAGATCATCCATTACTCTTACCATATCAGGAGGCGTACCTTTCCTTGAACATCAGTATCCGTCGGGCTGCGCCCAGCGCATCCCTATAGTGGTCGCGGTAGCGCGGCCGCAGTTCCAGGGTTACGAGGCCGATGTAATGAGGCAAACGGGCGAATATCTCCCTGGCCGGCACTTCCCCCCAGCCGATGGGCATGTGCATGTCGCCCCGCCCCATGACGGCCATTTCGTGCTGCTTGCGCTCGTAGGAATGGCAGCAGCGGCCGAAGTTATCGTGGAGGTGGATATGCCTTACGAAGGGGGCGACGGCGGCGATTCCCTCGCAGAGATCGAGGCCGTAGCGGCGGGCGGACAGATACGCGTGGCCCATGTCAAGGGTGACGCCGACGTTGGGATGACCGACCTCTTTGACCATCGCCGCCAGTTTCACCAGCGACTCGGCATAGCAGTAATGGGGCGCGTTGAGGTACGGCCGGGCGTTCTCCACGGCGATGGCGACGCCGCACCGGGCCGCCGCTTCCCCCATCGACCGCAGTTCTTCCCGCTCGCTTTCCCACATGGCTTGCTGCTCGCCCGTGGTCGGATAAGGCTGGGGCGCTACCAGGAAGTCTTCCTCCGCCAGGTACCTGCCGGCGTGGTAGACCATGACCGTGGCGCCCACGGCGGCCGTGAATTCGAGGCTGGACAGGAAGCCTTCCCGGTCGTTCGCCGCCGGGCAACGGTTCATGAGGTTGAGGGGGTTGGGGCCGTGGACCGCCACGCCGAGGGGCTGGCCGGCCAGCAGCGCCTGGACTTCCCGCAGCCGTTCCCGCACCAGCCGGCCGCCGACGATGGCGCCCACGCCATGAGGGCCAAGCTCGACATGGCTGAACCCTATCTCGCGGTAATAGGCCAGCTCTTTTTTCAACAGGCCGAGATTGCCGTCGATGAAGCCGGCGTCGGCGTTGATGGCGATACCGCCGATATCCATGCTTTTTCCTCCCTTCAGGCGGGCTGCGCTTTGGTCTGCCGTCTGCCCAGCGGCCGGCGGTAGGTCACGTCGTAAACCGGCACCCCGCCGACGATAGTCGTCGTGACGACCGGCATCTCGCCGCGGCTGTGGACGATGATCGCGTCGCCGGCGCAGCCTTCGGCCAGCGTGCCGAACCCGGCCAGCCCCAAGGCCCTGGCCGGAACGCTCGTCGCCATCGCCGCCGCCTCGCTCAGAGTCAGCGGCCCGACCGCCAGCTTGAACACGGCGTGCAGGATTGCCGGCGGGTAGTAGTCGGAGCAGATGATATTGGCCGCGCCGGCCGTGATGGCGTCGATCGCCGCCATACCGCTGCCGGTGGAACCGCCCCGCACGACGTTGGGCGCGCCGACGCAGACGTCGACCCCCAGCCGGCGGGCCGCCTGGGCGGCCGCGATATTGACGGGGAACTCGCTGACGGTGACGCCCTTGGCCTTATAGTATTCTACCCTGGCCGCCGCGTCGTCGTCGTGGGAGGCGAGCGGCACACCGGCCGCGTGGGCCGCCAGGGCGAGGACGCCGATGCTTTCCTCGGCCCGGGCCCGGCCCTCGGCCTTTACGGCGAGGAGTTTGTCGATCTCGTCGATCGTGCTGTGGTACGTTTTCTCCATATAGCGGCGGTAGCTTTCCACCGTCGGGTACTGACCCTGCCCGGGCGTATGGTCCATGAACGAGAGCAGGTCCACCAACCCGTCGAACACCAGGCCGCGGATAAGCTCCACCGCCTTGTAGTTCGTTATCTCGTAGCGGAGATGGAGCTTATTGCGGATGAGGGCGGCGTTTTCCGACCGGGCCGCGATGCGCCGGACGCAGTCGGCGGCGCCGTCGTCCTGGCGCACCCCCCACTCGGCCCCGGCGAAGGAGAAGGAATGGTACATGGTGGTGATGCCCTGGCCGGCCAGCTTTTTCTCCAGCTCGCTGAAGGCCAGTTCGGGGCTGAAGAAAGCGCCGGGCCGCGGTTCGAGCTCCTTCTCGATGGCGTCGCTGTGCAGGTCGATGAAGCCGGGCATTACATAGCCGCCCTGGGCGTCTATGACCCGGTCGGCTACCCGGCCGCGGTGCTCGCCGGCCCGGCCGACATGCCTGATCAGGCCGTCTTCCAGCAGTATCTCGCCGTCGCGCAAAACGCGGTCAGGCAGGACCAACTGCCCGTTGGTGACCAAAACCGTCTTTTTCATACGACCTCCTGCATGCGGGTGATGGAACGGCATCGGCCGCCGGTCATCGTGAACACCCGGTCGACCAGCCGCCGCATCACGTCGCTGTCGTGGAACACGCCGATCATCGTCGAACCCTGTTTTTTCAGGTATAGGAGCGCCTGGACGACGATCTTCTTGGTTTCGGCGTCGAGGGAGGCGGTCGGTTCGTCCAGCAGGAGGAGCCTGGGCTGGGTGATAAGCGCCCTGGCCAGGTTGACCCGCTGCTGCTCGCCGCCGCTGAACGTGACGGGCGAGGTATCCCACAGACTCGGGTCGATATTCATCATCTGCAGGTACTCGCGGGCCCGTTCGCGGGCGCCGTCCGGCCGCCAGCCCCTGGCCACGAGCTGCTCGGCCAGGATATCCACGGCTGGCACGCGGGGGATGACCTTGAGGAACTGGCTGACATAACTCATCTCGCTCCGCCGGAGGCTGATGATGTCCCGCTCGGGGGCGGCCGCCAGGTCGACCTCCCGTCCGTCTTTCGTCCGGTAGAATATCTCACCCTCGCTGGGCAGATAAGTCCGGTAGATGCACTTGATGATCGTGGACTTGCCGGCGCCGCTCGGTCCGGCGATGCCCATGAACTCCCCCGGCTTGAGGCTGAAGCTGACGTCGGAGCAGCCGGTGAGCAGCTTGGCGTCATGCTGGCGGTGGAGCAGGAAGTTTTTGCAGAGGCCGTGGACGGTTAGCAGATCGTTCATCTTTCCCCTCCTAAAGCATGGATTGGACGAGGAGTTGGGTGTAGCGGTGCTGCGGGTCTTCGAGAATCTGGTCGGTCAGGCCGAGCTCGACGATGCGGCCGTTCTTCATGACGGCGGTGCGGTCGGCCAGCATGCGGATTACCCCCAGGTCGTGGGAGACGGCCAGCATGGCGATGCCGAGTTCCCGCTGGATTTCCTTGACAAGGTCGAGCACGCGGGCCTGGACCGACAGGTCGAGGCCGATGGTTATCTCGTCGAGGAACAGCAGCGGCGGGTTGTTGGCCAGCGCCTTGGCGATCTGCACCCGCTGCTGCATGCCGCCGCTGAAATAGGCCGGGAAATCGTCCATGCGGCCGCGGGGAATTTCCGTGCGGGTCAGGAGGGCGGCGGCCCGCGTGCGGATGCCGGCGTAGTTGTAGATATCGGCGGTCAGCAGCTTCTCGGCCACGTTGCCGCCGGCCGTGAAGTGGGGTTTTATGCCGAGCAAGGGGTTTTGGTAGACCATGCCCATGAGGTGGTTGCGTACATGCCGCTTCTTTTGGGCGGTGGCGGCGAACAGGTTTACCCGCCCGCCGCCGTAGGCGGCCAGGAAGGCTTCGCCGTCCGTAACTTCCTCATCGAAGTACAGGCAGCGGACGAGCGTGCTTTTTCCCGAGCCGCTCTCGCCGACGATGCCTAATATTTCCCCCTCCTCCAGGTCGAAGCTGACGTCGTGGCAAGCGACGATGCTGCCGCAGCGGGGGCAGATGTTGGTCTCGCCGGCCGGGCCGGTCAGAGCGTAGCACGACGGGCAACCGGCGCCGAAGCGCTTCGTTAGCCGGTTCACCCGCAGGACGAAGGCGTCATTGGCCGCCGCCATCGGTCGTCCCCTCCCTTTTCGCCTTGACGGCGTCGCAGTTGTACGAGTCGGAGCAGACGTACAGCTTGCCGCCCCGGCCGTCGAAGATTTCGTTGAGGAAGGTGCCGGTCGCGCCGCAGCGCAGGCAGGCCCTGCCGGCGAAGTCCTCCACCCGGAAAGGAACGTCGTCGAACTGCAGCGGCTCGACGCTGGTGTGGGGCGGCACGGCGTAGATGCGCTTCTCGCGGCCGGCCCCGAACAGGAACAGGGTGTCGGCCATGTGGAGTTTGGGCACATCCCAGCGGGGGATGGGCGAAGGGTCGATGAGGTAGCGGCCGTTGACCAGCGAGGGGTAGCGGGCGCCGATGGTAATCTCGCCCCACTTGACGATGTTTTCGTACAGGAACACCCACATGCGGCTGTAGTCCATCTCGGCGTGCATCTCGCGCGTCTTGGCCATCGAGGCCTCCACGAACCGCAGCGGCTCGGGGATGGGCACCTGCAGGACGAGGATCTGGTCGGCCCGCAGTTTTTCCTCGGGGATGCGGTGGCGGGTCTGGACGATGGTGGCCTCGCCGGTGGCGAAGGTCGTCCTGACGCCCGTGGTCTTGACGAGCAGCTTGCGGATGTTGACGGCGTTGACGCCGCCGTCGCAGCCCTGGTCGATGACCTTCAGCACGTCGTCCGGGCCGATGATCGCCATGGTCACCTGCAGGCCGCCGGTGCCCCAGCCGCGGGCGATGGGCAGCTCGGGGGAGGCGAACGGCACCTGGTGGCCGGGGATGGCCACCGCCTTCAGCGTCTTGCGGCGGACTTCCCGTTTGGTGTTTTCGTCGAGGAAGGCGAAATTGTAGCCGTGTTTCCGCTCAATCGTCCTGAGGTTCAGCATCCGGCGCTTCCTCCTTCAGCGCCTGGGAACGGCGCAGTCTGTCCAGGGTCGACTGGAAGGTGACGTAATGGGGCAGTTTCCAGTGGGCGACGAAGCCGGACGCCTCGATGCCGTCGATATGGTAGAGGACGAATTCCTCGTCTTCGGCCGGCGCTTTCTGCGGCGCTTTCGAGCGGGTCGTCCGGTCGAGGATGCCCATGGAGATGGCCTTGAGTTCGTTGTGGCCGAAGCACAGGCCGTAGCCCAGGCTGAGCCTGGGGGTCGCGCCTTTCTCGCCTGCGGCGTACTGGGCGATGATCTCGGCCTCGGTGACCAGCACCTTGCCCACGTACGCCGGCTTTGCAAGGGCGGGATGGGTTATATACAGCTTGACGTAGCCCACCCGCAGCTCTCCCAGGTAGGGATGGATGTCGCCGTAGCCGCGGATGGAGCTATAGGCCAGGGCCATCATGGCCCCCGTCTCGCCGCGGGCTAAAGCCTGCAGCTTGGCCGAGCGGGGATAGGGGAAGCCCAGGCTCTCGCGGGTTATGTCCCGCAGGCCCCGGTCGGCGGTTTCCGGCGGCGCCAGCAGCCCTTCGGCCCGCAGCAGGGCCACCACTTTGGGAAAGCTGTCCGGCAGGTCCCGGCCGGCGGCGTCCAGGCCGGCGCCGGCGAGGAAAGCCCGTATGACCTGCTCTTTTTCGTCCAGCAGGGAGAAATCGACCAGCCGCTGGCTGTAATCGCGGGTCGGGCCGAGGACCTGGCCGCCGGGAATGTCCTGGAAGGCGCCGGAGATGCGGCGCACGATCGCCATGGCGGCGGTGTCGACCGCCAGCGACGTATAGCGGCGGGGCTGAGTGGCCCGGTAGGCCCGCAGGATGAACGAGGCTTCGATGCTGTCCCCCTCGGCCTGCTTGAGGGCCAGGGCGGCGACCGTGGGGGCGTACAGCGAGCCTTCGCCCATCACCTTGTCGACCGCCAGCCGCTGCTGGTCGCGGATCTGCCGCACTGCGAGCGCCGCCGACCCGCCGCGCAGACGGAAGAATTTTACGAGTTCCTCGGCGCCGGCAATGGCTTCGCTGCCGCCGCTTACCGCCACATAGCCCATCAGGAAACCACCTCCCACTGCACGGCGGTCGAGCGGGGCATCGCCACCAGCCGGCCCTGCCGGTCGGCGAGGAAGCAGTCGACCCCGAGGGGATACTCCCGGTTGAGGCTGAGGATATTTTCCAGGTTGGCCACGTTGAGGCCGGTGACGGATACCGCCGCCCGGCCGTCGACGCCGGGGCCGGCGAACGTCAGCCTGAGGCCGCCGCCGGCGGCGCTGTCGATAGCGTCGACCATGGCGAAAATGGTGGCGCCCCGCTCCGGGGCCAGCAGGTCGCCGCGCCGCGCGACCGTGATCTGCGGCCCGTACTCCCGGCCGGCCAGGAGGATAAATTCGGCGTCCGCCGGTGCGGCCGGCCGGGCGCCGGTGTTGACGGTCAGGTAATCCTGCCACGGTTCGCTCGCCGGCAATATGGCGAAAGAAGTGTCGCCGTCGAGCAGGGTGAAGGCCAGGCCGCTGGCATAGACGCTGAGGCCGGACGGCGGACAGATGTCTAGACACGGCAGGGCGACGACCTTCCCCGGCCGGGCGATGGCGTCAAGCATCCTGCGGTATAGATTCTGGGAGTCGAAAACGCGGTTGAAGGCCGCTTCGAATAGAACGCTCACTGTCAGCCCTCCATAATAGCGAAATTGACCTTGGTGGCGGCGACGAGGCTCTCGTACCGCCGCTGCCGCTCGCGCGCCTTAGCCGCCTCGCCGTCCAGTGTCCGGCGGATTGCCGGCGCATCAGGCACCCCGGCCGCCAGAGCGGCGTCGACGATGGCGATGCAAAGGGCGCGCTGCGGCTCGTCCTCGAGGGCGAACCCGTAGCCGGCGACGCCGCTTATGGACACCGCCGCCTCGCTCATCAGCACCTCGCCCAGGTAAAAGGGCGTGTCGCCGACGCTGTCCACCGTCTGCAGCATTGCCGTGCAGGTTTCGGGCGGCAGGAGGATTTCCACCGGATTCCGGCCGGCGATGGCCTGCGCCAGACTGAGCCAGGTTTCGAGATCGCCGTCGGCCATTATCTCGCGAAAGTCCATAAGTATGTCTCCTGTCAGATGATTTTGGCCCGGATGGCCGAGGAAACGTAGTCCACGACGCTGACCAGCGCGAGGATGACGATGAGGATGGTGGTCATGTCCTGGTACTGGAAGAGGCGCATGCTGGTGACAAGCTCGAAGCCGATGCCGCCGGCGCCCACGATCCCCAGGATGGTGGCCGAACGGAAGTTGAGCTCCCAGCGGTACAGGCACAGGGTGACGAATTCGGGCAGGATCTGGGGTACGACGGCGTACCTTATCACCTGCCACTTGCTGGCGCCGGTGGCCACCAGCGCCTCGACCGGGCCGGCGTCGATGTTTTCGATCGCTTCGGCCAGGAACTTGCCGAGCATGCCCACGGAGTGGAAGGCCAGCGCCAGCACGCCGGGAAAGGGACCGAGGCCGACGGCGGCCACGAAGATCAGGGCGAAGATTATTTCCGATATCGAGCGGGTGGCGTTGAGGACGAAGCGGGCCAGGCCGTAGACCAGCGGGTGGGGCGATAGGTTGCGGGCCGCCGCCAGGCCGAGGGGGATGGTGAAAAGGACGGCCAGGGTGGTGCCCCAGATCGATATCTGCACCGTTTCAATCGTCGGCCCGGCAAGCTTGGGCAGGATGGCGAAATTGGGCGGCACCATGCGGGCCACGATGTCGGCCAAGCCGGGCACGCCGCGGAGGAGCTCGCTTATGCTCAGGTGGGTGCCCGCGGCGCTCCAGGCGTAGACGCCGAGGAGCAGGACGGCCAGCGCCAGTTGCCGCAGGGCGGCCCGGCCGTCCTTGAACCAGGGCAGGACAGGGCGAAGGGTCACGGCGCCGTTTTTACGCATGGGCGTAAGTCACCTGCGGGAAGGCGCCCTCGTCGTCCGCCGCGTCGGCATAGTCGCCATATACCAGTTCCACTTCCCAGGACGAGAGCACGCTGCTCCGCTTGTCGAGGACCAGCGCCCCGTCGCGGAGCCCGATCACCCGCTCGGCGTAGCGGCCGGCCAGCTCGATGTTGTGGAGACTGACGATGACGGTCATGCCGTCCTGGCGGTTTATATCGCGGAGAATGCCCATAACGCGCTCCGCCGAGCGGGGGTCAAGGCTGGCCACCGGCTCGTCGGCCAGGATGAGGCGCGGCTTTTGGGCGAGAGCGCGGGCGATGCCCACCCGCTGCTGCTGGCCGCCGCTCAGCTGGTCGGCCCGCTGGTAAGCCTTCTCGGCCAGCCCCACCCTGTCCAGGCAGTGGAGGGCGAAGTCGATGTCCGCCGCCGGAAACAGCTTGAGACAGCTGCAAAAGATGTTGCTGTGGGCCAGGCGACCGCAGAGGACATTTTCGATGACGGTGAGCCGCTTGACGAGGTTGAACTGCTGGAAGATCATGCCCACCTGGCGGCGGATATCGGTAAGGTGCCGGAGTTGGTGGACGGCGGCGCCGTCCACCGTGATTTCGCCGGCGGTCGGCTGGACCAGGCCGTTGATGCAGCGCAGCAGGGTCGATTTTCCGGCCCCGCTGGGGCCCAGAAGCACGAGGAACTGGCCGCACTCCACCGTTAGGTCGACGCCCCGCAGAGCTTTGGTGCCGTTGCCGAATTCTTTGCGCAGGCCGCGGATTGCGATCATGATATTGCCTCCTTGTCAAACCCGGGCGGTTATTTTTTGCTGAGGTCGAGGTTGAGGATCTTGGCGGTTTCGCGGATGACGTTGTAGGTGGCGTCCTGGGCGTCGGCATAGCCTTCGACCTTGCCGCCGACGGCGCCGAGGGCCGCCTGGTCCTCCTTGGCGACGTTCATGAAGGCGTCCTTGATCTTGGTTTTCAGGTCGGCGGGCAGGTCTTTGCGCCAGGCCCAGGGCGAGCCGGGGATGGGATCGGATTTGAAGATGATCTTGATATCCTGGTCGGGGGCGATCAGGTTCTTATCCTTCATGTTGTTGAAGGTGATGTCGTCCATCGAGGCGGCGTCGACCTTGCGGTTTTTCACGGCCAGGGCCGCCGCGTCGTGGCCGCCGGCGTAGATGACGCTCTTGAAATCCTTGTCGGGGTCGATGTTGTTTTTCTTGTAGAAGGAGCGGGGGATGAGGTTGCCGGAGGTCGAGGCCGGGTCGACGAAGGCGTAGGTGCGGCCCTTGAGGTCGGCCAGCGTGTTTATGCCGCTGCCGGGATGGGTGACGACCAAGCTCTGATAGGAAGTGCCCGACCCTGTGCGGATCTCGACGGCGAAAGCTTCCGCGCCGGCCTTGTCGGCCGCCAGCACGTAGGAGAAGGGGCCGAACATGGCGATGTCCAGCTTGCCGGACCGCATGGCCTCGATGACGCCGGAGTAGTCGGTGGCGACGAAGATTTCCACCGGCAGGCCGGTCTTCTTCTGCAGGTAATTGGCGAGTGCTTTGTAGCTTTCGCGGGTCTTCTGGGCGTCTTCGGCCGGGATGGCGCCCACCCGCAGCACCTTCATTTCCGGAGCGGCCGGGGCCGCGGACGGCTTGGTTGCGGAACCGCCGCAGCCGGCGAGAACGAGCGACAGGGTTAATATGACGATACCGAGAACAAGGGCGACTCTGGGCATGGCTTTCATCGTGAACCTCCTCGTTTTTCGTACTACCAGTCGACGCTGATTTTGGCGAAATCGCCGCGATAGCAGGCAACGCTGTATTCGATCAGGACATCGTCCTGGGTTTTTAACACGCTTTCCACTTTGAGCACCGGCAGATTGGCGGGGATATCGAGGGCGGCGGTTTCCTCCTGGCCGGGGAAGGAGGCCCGGAACACCGACTTGACCCTCTGGGGCGACAGGCCGTAAGCGTCGTAGATGACCGACAGCGACCGGAAATCCGCCACCCGGTCCGCGAGCTCCGGCAGGCGTCCGGCCGGCAGGTACACCTTCGAGAACAGGAACGGCTGCCCGTTGACGAGGCGAAGAACATCGAGGACATAGACCCGTTCGTCGGCGGTCAGGCCGAGGGCTTCGGCCACCTGGACCGGGGCTGTGACCTCCTGCCATGCGAGCAGCCGGCTGCCCGGCGTCCTGCCGCTCTGGCGGATATTTTCGGTGAAGCGGTTTTTCGGCGACAGCCGGTACTCCACCAGGTCGACGGGCGGTTTGGCCACGAAAGTGCCGCGGCCGCGCAGCTTGTACAACACCCCGGCCCGGCACAACTCGCCTATCGCCTGGCGCACGGTATGGCGGTTGACCCGGTAGGCGCTGCTGAACTCGAATTCGGACGGGGTGCGTTGGCCCTCCTTGAGCATGCCGGCGGCAATCTGCTGGCGGACGATCTCCATCAGCTGGCAATAGTAGGGGATGCTGCTCTTCCGGTCGATCACGACGGCTCCTCCTCGTCGAATGTGGATGTCTAGACAAGATCCCTATAGTACTTGTGCCGCCCTCGGCGGAAGGCGGCACAGGTACTGTGGGGATCTATGTTAGGAGGGGGGACTGGCTTGTTTGTCCGTCAAGTTCATTATGGCATATCCGCGGCCGGAGTGTGTTAACCGGCCGTTAACCGCTTGTTAATTCTCGGTAAAGAGTGTTTGCGGCCCGGCCGCCGCTTTCATCGGCAGCCAGCCGGCCAGCCATCAAGCCGGGACGACGATGCTGCGGACGGCCTTCCGCAGGCCCTCCTGCCCGCCGGCGGCGTAAGTTTGATACAAACCGATCATGGTCGCCTGGGAAAAGACGTAGTTGCGGAAGCTGTTGAACCGCCCGGCTTTCAGATCGGCGGCTTTCATGCCGTAGTCGGCCACGGCCAGCACCTCCAGCAGGCCGATGACCCATTTGGCGGCCGGCACGCTGATGATCCAGTCATGGTCGCCTAAGTAAGTGACAAAGGTTTCGATCTGGCGCGGCAGGGCGACCGTGGCGCCGCCGGCGGCCAGCAGGCGGGCCTCGACCGGATCCTTGCCGGCGATGCGGGCGGCGGCCTTAATGTAGCCGACCAGCCGGGCTTCGTCCGCCGGGGTGCCGGCGTTGTCGTGGGCGCTGGCCTGGGCCACCACCACCTCGGCCGGCAGGCCGCGGTAGATCGACTCGGCGATGCCGAGGATGTGGTGGGCACCCGTCCCGGAGACAGTATACTCAGGCAGCGAGCTCGCGTCCTCGCGCCACTGGAAAACCCACGGCTTGTGAAGGTCGTGGAGCAGTTGGGCCGCCAGCACCGTGTCGCGATTGAGCTTGAAGTCGTAGGTCTCATAATAGCCGTTGTATAAGCCGAGCGACGACCGGACGTTGAGGGCGGTATGGACGGCCAGCCCGCCGGGGTAGGCGTGGTGGCTGGCGTAGCCGCTGCCCGGCGCAGCCGCGAAGGGCTGGGGAGCCTGCTCCGGGTTGGCCAGCGGCGGCAGCAGTTGTTCGGCGGTAACCTTCGGATCCAGCAGGCCCGCGGCCACCAGGGCCTGCCGCAACTCTTCCCGCTCCCCGTTTGTCCGATACCTGGCCATCAGCGTCGGCGCCGGGTTGCGGAGAATCCCGCCTACCGCCGCGCGCAGGTCGCGGTCGACGATCTCATCGGCCGCGGCGAGCAAAAATCTGTAGCTCGCCTGGCCTACCGCCGACTTTTCCGCCATCGCCAGCGGCGAAAGCTGCAGGCATTCCTCCACCGTCACCCGGCCCGCAGTTTTCGGTGCGCCCGCGCCGAAAGCCAGGCCGGGGACCTGCGTCAAGGCCGCCGCGCCGGCCGCACAGGCCGACAGGCGCAGGAACGCGCGCCGCGACAAATCCTTGTCCGCGAACAGATTATCCAAATTTCTCACCTCGCCGTTTCTTGTTGCCGTTACCATCATTGTAGCAACCCGGGCCGAGCGGGTTGTTATCCGCCGGTTAATGCAATGTTAATTTCTGGTTAAAACTGCATAAAACAAAATAACCGGCATTGCCGGTTTGTGTGAGCCCGTATTCAGCCTTGGCCGACCGCGAGCCTGCCGACGGGCGTTCCCCCGCGCCGCTGTGCACCGGGCCGGGCTGCCTGGCCGTATTCGCCGCCCATCAAGCGTGCGATGATTTGCCGCTCGACCCCGGTTGCCTGCTGGATTTCTCCCGCGGTAGCCTCGGGGTGGCCATTCAGGTATTCCGCCACCTTCACCTCGGCCTGCCGCGTCCGCCGGGCGCAGGCGGCGCACAGCTCCCCGCGGCTGGCGGCGCAGACCTTCCCGCAGTCCTTGCACCTGATTATCGCCATCATATGCTCCTCCTTCCTGTCTCACGCCGCGCAGTTTTCCTGCAGCATCGCCAGGAACAGCTCCACCAGCTGCGGGTCGAACTGATGGCCGGCGCATTTCTTCAGTTCGGCTACCGACTCCTCCGCCGGCATGGCCTTGCGGTACGGCCGGTCGTTCGTCATGGCGTCGTAGGCGTCGACGATGGCGAGGATGCGGCACTCCACGGGAATATCCTCACCCGCCAGGCCCAGCGGATACCCTTTCCCGTCCCATCGCTCGTGATGCTTGAGAATCCAGTCGGCGATCGGCGCCAGCTCGTCGGAGCCTTTGGCGATCCGGTGGCCGATTTCGGTGTGCAGCTGCATGGCCAGCCGCTCCCCGGCGTCGAGCGGCCCCTCCTTGTTAAGAATGGCGTCCGGGATGCCGATCTTGCCGATGTCGTGGAACTGGGCAAACAGCTCGATGTCCAGCAGGCTGCCGATCTTGACGCCGGCCTTCTCCGCCAGCGCCAGGACGAGCGCCTGCATCCGGCTGGCGTGGCCCTCGGTTATATAGTCCCTGGCGGCCAGCATATCTTTCAGCGTGTTCAGCAGCGTCCCCCGCCGCCTGGCGGCCTGGCGGAGCTTCTCCCGGTACATGTGCCTGTCGGCCTGGACGAACAGGCTCTGCACGTTATAGCCGGGGCTGCTGGCCAACGCATACCCTATCGACAACCGCAGCGGCAGCGACGGGGTTTTACGGCCGCCGCCCCTGGCTTTGGCGGCCTTCTTCAACCTGGCCGTCACCGCGTTCATCTCCTGCTCGCCGACGTCGGGCAGCGCCACGGCGAACTCGTCGCCGCCGGTCCTCGCCACCACTTGGTCGGGGAAAACATGCCGCAATATGCCGGCCGTCGCTTTCAGCCTGACATCGCCGGCTTCCTGTCCCAGGGTTTCGTTGACGACCTTCAGGCCGTCCACGTCGACGACGATCAGGCCGAGCGACCCGGACCCCCTGTTCGCCAAATCCTGCAGGTAGCCGTGGAAATAAAACCGGTTGTACAGGCCCGTCAAACCGTCGTGATAGCTGAGATAGCGCAGACTTTCCTCCGCCTTCTGCCGTTCGGAAATATCGCGCACGATGCCTTCCGTGCCCACGAGGCCGCCCTCGCCGCGATACGGATGGCTGCTCACCGAAACCGGCAGCCCGGCCCCCGAATTTTTGCGCCATATCGCCGACAGGTCGGCGATATGCCTGTTGTGCAAGAGCTGCATCGCATAGCCGGTCCAAGCCTGCTGGTCGGCCCAAAGGGAGCTTGCCGGCCGGCCGATTATCTCCTCTGCCGACCGGTAGCCGAGCATGCGGACCAGGGCGGAGTTGACGAGGACGATTTGCCCGTGGCCGTCGGTGCGGAAGAAACCGTCGACCATATTTTCCATCAGGCTGCGGTAGTCTCTTTCCGTCGCCCGCAGTGAGGCTTCGGCCGAATAGACACTGTAGAACTGCCGCCAGAGGGCGAAGGACAGCAGCGCCGCTATCAGGGCGGCGGCAAAAGCGGCAAAGTTGTATGCGGCCCGTTTGGTGTAAACGTCACCGAGCGCGACGTCCTTGAGGACGGAAACGGCCACGACGAGCGGAAATCCGTCCAGGGCCCGGAAGGCGCCGAGATTGGTCGCCGAGGAAAATAAGCCGGGCGCCTCGAACACTCCGGCCCGCTCGCCGCTCTTGACGCGCGCAAAAATATCATGCTGGTGCACATTGGTGTCCAGCAGGATATTCTGCTGCGTGGTCGATGCCAGCACGGGCCCGTCCTTGCGCATTACGAAGATGCTGCTGCCGCTCCCCAAGGCCATCTGCCGGAAAAACCGCGAGAAATAATCCGGATCGAGGCCGATCGACACCACCCCGGCGAAGCCGCCCCTGCCGTCGTCGAGCCTGCGGCTCAGAAAAATAGCGTTTCTGCCGGTCGTCTGAGCGATCACCGGGAGGGCTACGTACAGTCCCGCTTTGTCGGCGTCGCGCTGGGCGTGGAAATGTTCGCGGTTTTTGATATTTATCGTACCGTTTAGCGGCGCGGCAGTGAAGAGAAGATTCCCCGCCGGGTCCGACAGGGCAATCTGACTGACGAGCTGGCCCGGAAATGTCCGCAGCAGGCCGAGCGTTTCCGGCCGCAGCGAATTGCGGGCTTCGTGCTCCACCTTCATGAACAGCAGGATGCTGTCCGCCTCGCGGAACCTGCTGGCCACGAATTCTTCCAGCGCTCTGGCGAGGTTGTCATTCTCGGCGTTGACCTGGGCCAGCCGTGTTTCGACATCCCGCATATACATCTGATCGGCAGCGGAAAAAGCCAGTACCGTTATCATCAGGGTGAAGCAGACGATGACCGCGGTTATAACCTTAAAACGTTTGCTTGCCACAATTATCACCCTAACTGTCAAATACCGTTGTTCGACAAAGTTTGCACCAAAATATTTCTGTCCGGCCGGATTACTTTTCCTGCCCGGAAACGGCCGGGAATGTTAAGTCTCTGTTAGGGTACGGTTAATTTTGCCGATTTGCCCGTACATAGGCCGCGCGCCGTCCGGAGAACCTAAAAATATAAAAATCGGGAGGTGCACTGTATGGATATGTTGGGCTGGGGCGCGCGGATGGCGGGCCGGATGTCGCCGGCGGGATTGTTCCTCATGGGCGGCGCCGCGGCTCTCGCCTTTCCGTCCGTCCGTCATGGGCTGCGGTCTGTAGCCGTAGTGACCACCCGCGGCGTCCTGACGGTGACGGACGCGGTGCACGGCTCCGTTGCCGCCGTGCGGGAAGGCATGGAAGACATCGTCGCCGAGGCGAGGGCTGCCAAGGAAGGTTTGGCAACGGGCGAAGAGTCACTCATGGCCACGGCCAGGGACCACGGCCGCCGCCTGGCTGTCGGCACCGCAGCGGGGATGATGGCCGTCGGGGAAGGCCTGCGGGACATCGTTGAAGAAGCGCGCGCGAGCCGCGAGGCAGCGGTCCGGGAAGACGAGCCCGGCCCGTCGCTGGCGACGCTAGGCACCGAGGAGGAGACCCACGCGGAAGAACCGGCAGACGACTCCCCGCCGCCGCGCCGAAGGCGCTCGCGATCCCAGGAACTATAGCAGAAACCTCTCCGCAGTTGCGGAGAGGTTTCTTTTAGAATAATTTCATCCTCGTCCAGGAAACGCCGGCGAGCAGATTGTCTTTGGCTTCTTTGCTGCGCTGCTTGATATAGCCGAAAAAGCCGGCGAGAAAATCCTCCCACACCTTGATCGCATCCCCTTTGTGCTGGGGCGACTGGGCCCGCAGCTCGAGCGTCATGTCGACCGCTTCGCGCAGTTCTTTGGCGATACCGTCCACTTTGGCCCGCAATTCGTTTAAGTCCGCCATGTTGAGTCATCCTTATTCCTGATTCTTTAATGGGGCTTTTCATCCGGCCCGGCCGGCGGGGGCAATTCTTCGGTAATAGCCTCGTCGATCGATTGCTTGAATTTTTCGAACTGAGCTTCGCTCACCAGGTCCTCTAGGTCTTCCTTAACCCCGCTGAACAGCCCCTGTACCTGTTCGGACAGGTCCATAATCCCCTGCACCGTTTTGACCGCCAGCGGCCGGACCTTCTCCCGCACGCTCGGCAGGAGCAGCGACCCTACGACCAGCGCTCCCAGCAAAAACTTCGTGTCCTGGCCGGTCGCCATTTTGAGCCGGTGGCCGAGGCGGCGGCGGGCCCTGGCAATGTTCCCCATGTCCGGACTGGCCTCGACCAGGTCGGTGAGCTCCGCCAGATTGAGCAGTTCCTGCCGCTCCTGGCGGATCATGCGGTGCAGCGTCCTTTTGGCGAAGGGGTCGGTAACCGACGCCAATTGCTGTTCGTACACGCTGACCGCCGCCAGCTTGGCTTCGAATATTCTTTCCAGGCCGGCCAGCGTTTCCTCGTCGGTCGATTCGGCTATCCGCTGGCGCAGCCGGTTGGCCCTTGTCGGCCTTATTTCCTTCTTTGGCGTCTCTGTTGGCTGTGTTTCGATGCTCGGCACTTTCCGCTTCCTCTCCTGGCGAATTTTTCTCGTATAGATTATCCATCTTTAGCCAACCTCATACATCCGCCGGCGGAAAATCCGCTTTAATGCGGGCCGGGGGCGATCTCCTCCGCCACCGTCCGGCCGCGCCGGAAGTGCTCCCGGAACCTGGCGGCAAAAGCAGGCCGGCCCAGCTTACGGCCGGTTGTCAGATAGAAAAATACCGCCTCGCCGATCGTCCAGGTGAAGGCGTAGGCGATGGCGCCCTTGGCGAGGATGCCCGCCCGGCCGGACAGCCGTCCCAGCGTCTGCATGGCGACGGTTTCCGCCAGCTTGCCGAGGCCGATGACCATGACGAATTCGACGGCATGGTAAAGAGGCGCGACCCGGCGGCCCGACAAGCCGACAAGCTCGAACAGCAGCTTGATTTCATTCAGGGTGAGGACGGTGAAATCGGAAATCCCTTCGAAGGGGCTCGTCAGGACGGTATGCGGCCCGGGAACCGTGTTCGGCAGGCCGGTGACTAGCGCCCAGGCCGCGTTTTGGAAGGCGGTGTCCTGGATGACGCTCTGGGCCATCTCGGGCCGGAACACGGGAAAATTGTGGGCCAGGGCGAACTGTACCTCGGGGTGGTTGGACAGTATCTGCGTCGTGAGCCGGCGGCCGAAGGCAGCGTCGAAAAGGTACACCTCGCCTTTCATGCGGCGCACCTCGCTGGCCGCTTCCCGCCCCGCCAGGCAGAAGGTGGTCGATTTCACCAGCTTCTCGTCGAGCCCGTCCTCGCCGGCGGCGAGAACGGTTAGATACTGGGCGGCGTCGGCGGCCGGCCTGTCCGCCGCACTGGCCGGGCCGGACGCGCCCAAATAAGGGAAGCTGCGCAGCCACGCCTGCATGGCCTCAATCTCGGCATCCGAGCCGACGAGGCCGATATGGAAGTTCTGCTGGCACAACCTGTTCACTTCGTGCCAGTTTATTTTTTTGACCTCGCTCCAGGCTTTGCCGATAATGCTCAGTCCGTCCTGCACAGGCGCCTTGCGGGCCATCGTTCAGCCTCCCGTCCCTCTTGTCTTCCTATGGTGCCCCAAATCGGCCGCCCCGAATCCCGGACCGTGCTAATTAAGCACGGCAGCCGCTGCCGGAATCCTGAGGCCCTGACAAAATAGGACTTTTGCCGCTTCCTAGCCCAGGTCGGTGGCGATGCCGCTCCGGGCCGTAAACCAGGCGGGGATAACGGCGGCCAGCAAGCCGATGCCCAGGGCGCCGGCCATGGTATAGGCTTCTGACGCGGTAAACGGACTGGCGAACAGGATGCCTGTCTTTTGCTGCAGAAAACCGGCGAGGACGGCAAATACCCCGTGTCCGGCCAGCCAGCCGATAACCGCGCCCGACCAGACGATCAGCACGCCTTCCGCCAGGATTATCCTGAATATATCGCCCTGGCTCGCGCCGACAGCCCTCAAGACCGCCCTGTCCCGCGCCCGGCTGAGCGCGGACCAGTACACGGAGAACGAAACCAGCAGCAAGGCCATGGCAAAAACCGCATAGGCGATTATGTTCAGCACCTTCTGCCCCTCTCCCAGGGCGGCGAACAGGTTCACCACCACCTGGGAAGGGAAAACCATCTGGACGCGGCGTTCTTTCTGGAACTGCTGATATAAACGCATGGCCTCCGCGTAACCTTTCGGCTTTACCAATATTACCGTGGTGCCGTGGTCGTGGTCATGGTCGTGGTCCTCGTCCGCATCCTGGACGCCCGAAGGGGCGGAGGTTTCCGGCCTGGGGGCGGAATCGTGGGAATGAGCCTGCCAAATACTCTGGAGCGAAGTCAGGATGGCCCGGTCATAGGGGCCGTCCACCGGTTTGAGGATGCCGACCACCGTGTACTTTTTGTCTCCATGGATTTCACCGCCGGCTACCACGCCATGCGACGAAACGAAACTGTCGCCCGGCTTCAGCCCCGTTTCCCGGGCCGCCTTGGCGCCGAGCACCGCTTCGAACGGGTTTTGGAAGGGCCGGCCGTCGGCCACCTGCAGCCAGGGCGGCCGGCCGCTGGCGACAGTGTGGGCGAATAACGCCGCTTCGGTGCCGACCATGCGGTAGCCGCGGTAATTGTCGCCGAACCCCACGGCGACGGCGGAAGCCACCAGCGGGTTTTGGGCCAGTTCGCCGGCGATGGCGTAATCGATATTGCCGATCGGCACATCCTGCAGGAAGACGGTGTTGAGCACCAGTTGGTTGGGACTGCCTTTCGCGCCGACGATCAGGTCAAACGGCTCGGTGGCCCGCACCAGGCCGTAATGGATGCTCGCCGCCAGCAGCATGACGACGACGGTCATTGCCAACGAGGTGGCCACGACGGCGACGGTAAGGAGGTTTTGCAGGGGTTTGGCCTCCAGATTCCGCCAGGCGATCAAAAGATGGATCATGCCGGAATCCTCCCCGGGCGCGTCATTTCATGCACGCGCGGGAAACGCGCCCTTACCTCGTGGTCATGCGTCGCCAGAATAAGGATGCTCCCCTGTTCCCGGCACAGCGTTTGCAGCAGGCCGAGAACGATGTCCGCGTTGTCCCGGTCGAGGCTGGCCGTAGGTTCGTCCGCCAAAATCAGGCGGGGAGTGTTTATCAGCGCCCGGACCACCGCTACCCGCTGCTGCTCTCCCATGCTCAATTGCGACGGCTTATGACCGGCCCGGTCGCCCAGCCCCACGCGGGCTAGCAGGTCGCTGATGCGCCGGCGTTCCTCGCTGCCGAACTTCCGGTTTCCCAAAGCGGCGGCGACCATGACGTTCTCGCGGACATCGAGGCCGGGCAGCAGGTTGAAGTTCTGGAAGATATAGCCGACATTGCCGCCCCGCCAGGTGTCGCGCCTGCGCCCCGCCCAGGCGTCGATCCGTTCCCCGTCCCAAAGTATCTCGCCTGCCGTGGGCTCGGTGAACCCGGCGATCAGATGCAGCAACGTCGTCTTGCCCGAGCCGCTGGGGCCGGCGAGCACGATCTGCTCGCCCTGGGCGGCGCCGAATTCCCTGACAGCGGCGGCAACTATCGTCTCCCCATTGGGGTGGCGGTATTCCTTGCGAATATTCCTGATTGTCAGCACAACTGCTCCCACCTTTCCGTCAACTGGCTTACTCCGCCTTTGCCACCGTGTCGGCCCGAATCCGCACCAGACTTACGAACCCGGTTTCTGCGTCGATCTGGGTCCCCAATTCGAGTGTGCCCGCCACTTTGATCGGCTGGTCGAACGGCAGCGAATTTACCGGCTCGCTGAGCTTGACAAGGACGATGTCGCTCGGCCAGGCCGCGTCGGTGGAACAAAACGGGCATACCGACATCGGCACTTGCGTCAGGACAAAAAACGCCAGGGTCGGCTTAAGCGGCGGGGCCATAAACCCGGTCATCGACACGCGCCGGCCTTCCAGGCTCTTGAGTTTTGGCGACAACTGCAGCCCGAGGGCCGAGGCCCCGCTGTACATCTCTTCGAAGGCCAGGGGAGTTGCCGGCGGCCGCGTCCAGGCCTCCCAGAAGGGGGCCGCGCGGGCCGTCCGCAAAAAAAGCGGCGGTTCCCCGCCAGGAACCGCCCTTTCTTGTTGCAGACCCCCAGGCAGAACATTTCCGGCCAATAACAGCCCCAGGAAAATTCCCGTAAACCGTGGGATCAGTTTTTTCACGCGGCTTTCCTCCCGAGATTATTTCAGGCCGCGTCGGCCATCGAGCCCCAGCGCCCTTACCATTGCGAAAAATACCTCGGTATTGTCCATGACGCCGTTAAAGTATTCCGCCCCTGGCCCCTGCGCGGTCAGGATGATGTCGTCGGCCGCATGGACTTCGGAAGGATCGGACGACGGAATGTTGCCGGGCTGGAATTCGCCCTGCAGCTTCGGGTTGGCGACGGCCTTGCCGTCAGCCATGATCGCCGGCACGGTAGGCTCTTGTTTAAACTTGTAGGTCTCGTTGTAGTCGGGATGGTTGGCGAATTGCACCGCCAGCGATACGCTGGGGTTGGGGTCGTCCGGGAAGCCGTCGCCGTCCCGGTCGGCGAAAGTCGGGAAAATGGACTCGGCGTAAATACGGACGGCCTCACGGCCGGTTTTGCCGTCAAGTTCGTGGTAGGTGCCGGTTATGCTGGCCCCGTGCGCATGGTCGGCGACGACGATAATCATCGTGTCGCCGTTTTTCTTGGCGAACTCTTTGGCGATGCCGATGGCTTTATCCATCTCGATGGTGTCGTAGGTGGCCCGCTGCCAGTCGAGCACATGAAGCTGCTTGTCGATAGAGGCCCCCTCCACCATCAGGAAAAAGCCGTTGGGGTTCTGGCTCAGCGCGGCGATGGCCTTGCTCGTCATATCCATCAGCGTGGGTTGATCGCTAAATCCTTTCAGCACTTTCGGGTCTTTCAGCATGGCCCGGTCGAGATAGACATTCATGTTGTCGAGATGATAGAGGCCGAGCAATTTGGCGGCGCCGGCCGGGGTATTCTTGAGTTCGGTCTTGGTGCCGGAAAAACTGTAGCCGAGGGCTTTGAATTCCTCGATCAGATTGCGGTCGTCTTTCCGTTTCGAGCCGGGGGTGGACAGCGGCAAAAACTGCTGCGAACCGCCGCCGAGGATCACGTCGGGCCGGTGCGAGGCATCCAGCATGGAAGCGGCGATGAAGTTCAGCTCGCTGCGGCGGCGGGTATGCGCCACCATCGCCGCCGGCGTGGCATCGGTTATGTTGGCCGTGGACACTATGCCGGTCGCCATGCCGCGGGTCCGCTTGGCAATCTCGATAATATTTTCGACCTTGGGATCATCGAGGGGATCGGCGGTGCTGTCGGCATAAATGCCCATGGCGTTCACGACCGACTTGTGGCCGGTCGCATAGGCCGAGGCGCTGTTGGCGGAGTCGGTCACCAGCGAATCATAGCCGGAAGTGGTTATCAGCGCGGTATTGGACATCTTCTCCATTTCCAGCAGGTCGTTGTACTTGCCCTCGGTGATCCCCTTGGCAAGAATGCGGGCCATTTGCCGCGCCTGCAGGCCCATGCCGTCGCCGATGAACAGGATGACATTCTTGGCCCGCTTGGGGGCCGCGTCGCTCACCACTGCATAGCGGACCGAGCGAAAAGCCGGGCCGTCGTTGGTAGCCGCCTTGACGGCGATCTCCAGGGCGCCGGTGGCCATGAAGGCGACGTCGTTGATGCGGTAGGAGGCGATAGAACCGTCAAGCTTGGCGACCGCCTTCTTGCCGAAATATCTTTCGGCGTCGGTACCGTTCACGGTAACGGCGATATTGGTTGCGGCGGCGTTTTTCACTTCGACGAGGAAATCGAATTTCTGGCCGGCGAGGAACTTGGCCCGATCGATGGGCAGAACGGTAATCGGCGAATTTACGGGACCGGACAAGGCAAAGCACAAGTTGCTTGTCACAACCGTCAACACGATAAAAATGGCGACGGTTTTCGCGCCGTGCGACTTCAGCGCGGGGAAGAAACCGCATTTCAAAAAAATCCCTCCTTGAAAAATTTATCGGCCTATTTATACTCATTCTATCGCTTGTCTCCTCGATAGGACATTAATGTACTGTTAAGGATTGTTAATATTGTGTAAAATCGTGAATTGAGAACAGATAAGCCTTCGCTCTCGAAGCGAAGGCTTATCTGTAACCGTTCAAAGCCTCAGAGCGGCTTCGGCCGCCAGCGGCGAGCGCTCGCACTCGTCATGCAGCAGGGTGACCTGGAAACACAGCTTGGAGCCGCGCATCTTCTCGCTGGCGTAGCTCAGCCCGTTGGAGCGGCTGTCGAGGAACGGGCTGTCGATCTGCTCGGGATCGCCGAGCAGGATTATTTTCGTGCCGATGCCCGGCCGGGTAATAACCCCCTTGGCCTGACGGGGCGTGGAGTTTTGCATCTCGTCGAGAATCATCCAGTACTTGTAAAGGGAGCGGCCCCGCTGGTAGGCCAGTGCCTCGGTCTGGATGATCCGCTTGTCGAACAGCATCTGCACCGTGTCTTCCACCTGAGCTATTTCCTTCGCTTCGGTCATCATATGCCCGGACATAAGGGTGAAGAGGTTGTCGCGGATGCCCCGCATGTAGGGGCTGATCTTTTCATTCTCCGAACCCGGCAGAAAGCCGATATCCTCGTCCATCGGGATATTGGGCCGGCAGATGAGCAGGTGGTGGTAATCGCTCGGCCGGCAGTCGAGGTGCTTATAAAGCCCAGCCGCCAGCGAATAGAAGGTTTTGGCCGTACCGGCCGGGCCCTTGATAATGACAAGCGGCGCCTCCTCCGCGCTCATCATCAGGCATTCCTGCATGAAAACCTGGCCGATGTTGCGGGGCGAAACGCCGAAAGGATTCCTGTTGCGGTATATGAGGTGGACCACTTTGTTCCCGTCGAACCGGCCCAAAGCTGTGTGGCGGTCGTTGTCGGTCGAGCGGATGAGCAGGAACTGGTTGGTCACGAACGCCGCCGGGCGCAGGCTGTGGGTAATCTCGTCATACTCGCTCAGAGCGGCCGGGGCGATGGCATTTGTGTCGTCACCATGGAAGCGGTTGATAACCTCCGAAGCGGTGTAGACGATGTTCCGTCCGGTATACTGCTGCTCGATGGCCGCCACCTTGTCGTTGCGGAAATCCTCGGCCTGGACGCCGAGGATGACAGCTTTGACCCGCATGTTGGTATCGCGGCTCACCAGCACGGTATGCCCCTTTTCCTCGGTAAGTCCTTTGCACACCTGGAGGATGCGGTTATCGGCCTTGGCGCGGTCCCAATGGGGAGGCATGCCGATTTCCAGACAGTTGGTTTCGATCATCAGGATGCCGCCCTGGTCGTTTAGCCGCACTCCCGCGAGAAGGTCGCCCTGAGTCCGCAGCTCGTCGATGATTCTGCTTACCTGGCGGCTGTGGGCGCCGCGCTCGCCGGCTTCCGACTTGAACCGGTCGAGTTCTTCCAGCACGACTTCCGGGATGACGACCGTGTGTTCGCTGAAGGCGAAGATCGCCTGGGGAGAATAGAGCAAAACATTGGTATCAAGCACATAGTACTTGTTCAAATATATCCCCCTTAGTCAACGTCCTCTATATTCCCGCTGCCGATGTTACGCAATTCGCCCGCTGTAACCCCCTTGCGTCCCCGATAATATTTTCCCATAATCCCAATATAAAACCTGTCCCGGACAGCGTCAACGCGTTCCCGCATAAGTTTACCGGCAGTTAACAATAGCTTAACAATTAACTGCGATAACCGTCATCCACCCTTCTTAATAAAAACTTAAGTTATAATTAACAGCACTCGTCTTGTTCGCTTTCCCGGCCGCCTTTTACAATGGTGACAAGCACGGTGATCCCGCTGCCGTGAGAATTCTTTTCCCAGATGAGGAGGCGCCATGTGCTCAAAGTGATGCTGAAGTTTGCCCTGGTGGGCTTCTCCGGGGTGGGCGTAAATCTGCTGGTCTACCTTGCCGCGCTCTCTTTCGGCTGCCCGTATCTGCTTGCGGCCGTGCTCGCCTTTGCCGTGGCCGTAACCAACAATTTCGTCTGGAACGCCGCCTGGACCTTCAGGGGCCGGGCCGGCGGCAAAGGCATCCCCCTGAAGTATTTATCCTTCTTCGCCATCAGCACTGTCAACCTCGGCGTCAATTTGCTCCTGCTGCGCCTGCTGGTAGAAAGCGCCGCCCTCGATCCCGGATTTGCGCAGGTCGCGGCCATCGCGGCCGTGAGCGCGGCGAATTTCCTGCTCAACTATCATGTTACTTTCGGCGAACCGGCCCGGCCGGAAAAAAAGGAGATTGCGCCCTATGAAGCTGATTATCATCCCCACCTATAACGAAAGCGGCAACATCGGCCAACTGCTCGCGGCCATCTCCGCCGCGCAGCCGAACGTACACGTCCTGGTCGTCGATGACGGTTCGCCCGACGGAACCGGCCGGCTGGTCGCCCAGCTCGCCGCCGCGACTTATCCCGGAAGCCTTTTCCTCCTTGCCCGTTCCGGGAAGCTAGGCCTCGGCTCGGCCTATGTCGCCGGCTTCAAATGGGCGCTGGCCAGGGACTACAAATTAATCGCCCAGATGGACGCCGACTTTTCCCACAATCCCCGCTACCTGCCGGCCCTATTCGCGGCCGCGGCCAGCCATCACCTCGTGCTGGGCAGCCGTTACATAGCGGGCGGCGGCGTGGTCAATTGGCCGTGGCTGCGCCGGTTGATAAGCCGCGGCGGCAGCCTGTATTCCCGCCTCATCCTCGGTCTGCCGGTCCGCGACTTCACCGGCGGCTTCAAATGCTTCCGCCGCGAGGTCCTGGCCGGTATCGATCTCGACGCCATCAAGTCGAACGGTTATTCCTTCCAGATCGAGATGACCTACCGCGCCTGGCTGAACGGCTTCACCGTCCGCGAAATTCCCATCGTCTTCGAAGAAAGAAACGCCGGCCATTCCAAAATGTCGGGAGCTATCTTCCGGGAGGCGTTGTTCATGGTGCTGCGCCTGCGGGCCGCCCGCCGCCGGTTGATGACCGAAAACACCTTCACGCCGACGGCGGCGGAAGGAGGCGCGTGACGGTTGGGCCGACCATCGCCTGTTCAGGCCGTAATATGCCTGATCGCCGCCGGCACCCTGCTGCGGCTCGTTCTCGCCGGCGCTATCGGCTTGGGGGTCGATGAGACTTATGCCGCCAGCGTGGCCCGCAGTCTGAGCCTCAGCTATTTCGACCATCCGCCGCTGCACTTCTGGCTTATCTGGCTCACCGCCCACGTCACCGGCAGCGAGGCTCCGCTCGTCCTTCGCCTGCCGTTCATCGTCCTGTTCGCCGGCACGACCTGGCTGATGTTCCGTCTGGGCGAACGGCTTTTCGGCGCCTGGGCCGGAGTTTGGGCGGCTGCAGCGCTGAACCTGTCGGCGGTCTTCGGCCTCAGCACCGGCAGCTGGCTCCTGCCCGACGGGCCGCTGATGTTCTGCCTGCTGGCCGCCGTCCACCCGCTGATATCCCTGCTGTTCGAAGAGCCGCACAAGCCGGTATTATCGTGGCTGCAGGCCGGTGTGTGGCTGGGTCTCGGCCTGTTGAGCAAATACCATGCCATCTTTCTCGTCTGCGGTCTGGGACTGTTTTTGCTTACCAGTCCCCGCTGCCGCCGTCTGTTTTTCGCCCCAGGTCCCTACCTGGCCGTCCTCGTCGCGGCAATCATTTTCGCGCCGGTCGTGATCTGGAACGCGGAATACGGTTGGGTCTCCTTCCTGTTCCAGGGCAGCCGGGGAATGTTCAGCGGGTTCTTCCCCGGCCGCGCATTGGCGAACATCGCCGGACAAGCTCTCTGGGTGCTGCCGTGGATCTGGCTGCCCCTCGTATGGGCCTTTGCCGACGCCTTTTTCCGGGGGCCGTCGGCCCAGACCGGCTCTGTCCAGCAGCGCCGCTGGCTGCTGTGCTGTCTGGCCGTCGGTCCCATCGTCCTGTTCACCCTGGCCGCCGCCTGGGGCGCCCAAGGCTTGTTCCATTGGCAGGCCCCCGGTTACCTTTTCCTCTTTCCCCTGCTGGGCGAAACTATCGCCGCCCGTGCTCACCGCCGGCTTGTCCGCCGCTGGACCGCCGGGGCCGTGGCCTGTTTCCTCGCCATAACGCTTTTGCTCGGCTCCCATACCGCCACCGGCTGGCTGAAAAACATCGCCCCTGCCCTCTTCGCCGCCGGCGATCCCACCGTCGAAGCCCTGGACTGGCGCGAGCTGCCGGCGACAGTCGTTGCTTTGCCGCCCGCCGGACCGGTGTCCTTCATTGTCGCCGGCCACTGGATCGATGCCGCCAAGATCGACTACGCCCTCGGCGGTCGACTCCCCGTCCTCTGCCTGAGCGACGCTCCCCACCACTTCGCTTTCCTGCACGGCCAGGGCGCCTATATCGGCGGCGATGCCCTGATCGTCGGCCGACAGGAAAACCTCCGCGCCGCCGCCGTCTATCATCCCTATTTTGCCGCCATCGAACCTCTTGGGGCGGCGAACATCCGCCGGGGCGGCCGCACCGAGGTCGATCTTGTCATGTTTTACGCCCGGGGATACAAAGGCTATCCGTTGCCCTACGGTCGCTAAAGGCCAATACGAGGAGGATGCTGATGAAAACGCCCGCCGCTTTCGCCGCCGACTACTCGCGGTCAGTCATGATCGCCCTGCCCCTTGCCTTAGCCACCATCGCCCTGGCTTTAGCCGTCGGTGCCAGCCACGACGACACCCTGCATTCGCTGGCCGTATTCATGGGCACATGGGGCAACGACATTTTCCTGCTCGCGGCCAACGGGCTGATTTTTGCCTGGGCGTGGCGCCGGCGCCGGCGCAGTCTGATAGCGCTCACCCTATGGCTAGACTTTGTTGTCTGGCTGACGGTGCAAGGCACAAAGCTCTTACTCGTGGGTACCGAGTGGGCTCTCAGGCCCAACGGCCATCCAGGCGGGTTCCCCAGCGGCCACGCCACCCACGGTTTTGCCATGGCCTTTCTCCTGACCATGCTGTTCCCCCGCCTGGCCTGGCTCTGGTATTTGGGCGCGGCGAGCATCTCTTGGGCGCGCATCGAATCATACGATCACTCCGGCGTGCAGGTTGCCGCCGGCATCCTGCTGGGCGTCGCCATCGGCTGTTCGCTCACGGCCAACTGGCTCAAGCGCCGGCAAGAGGCCGAAACGCAGCCTGCCGGCCCCCGCGTCGAACCGGTCGCCGTCAAGCACGTTTCCTAGCCGCCATGCCCGTCTTCGACCGGTATGCCGCCCGCGAGTTCACCGGCCCCCTCCTGTCCGGCCTAGGCTCTTTCTCAATGACGTCTGTCGCCGGCGGCCCGCTGTGGCGAATTACCCAATACATAAGCAAATGCGGGGCGACCGGTCCGCCAGTCGTTAAACTGCTCATCGGCGCACCCCTGGGGTGACGCCGCACCGCTCAGGCACGGCCGCCGGCCTGTTCCTCACCTTGCGGGCCGAGAGTGAATTCCCTCCGGGCGACGAAAAAGCTTTGCTCTTCCTTAACAAAGCTTTTACCTGCGTCTAACCTTCCCGGTCCTCATTTATGCTACATTTTAAGTGACATCTCTTTGTGGAGGGAGGACACGTCGCTTGATTAAAGTCAGCGCAGGGCTCATGATGTTCCGCTGGACTACGCGCGGCAGCCTGGAAGTACTGTTGGGCCATCCCGGCGGCCCGCTGTACGCGAATAAAGACGATGGCCACTGGGGCATTCCCAAGGGCCATGTCGAACCGCACGAAACCGTACTGGCCGCCGCCTTTCGCGAATTCGCCGAAGAGACCGGTCTGACACCGGCGGTTGATACTTTGCTGCCGCTCGGGACGATTATCGAACGCAGCGGCAAGGTCGTCCATGCCTGGGCCTTCCAGGGCGACTGCGATACCTGCCTGCCGGTAAACAGCAACCTGTTTGCGATGGAATGGCCGCGCCGCTCCGGGAAAACGCAGCTATTTCCGGAAATCGACCGCTTGGCTTTCTTCGATACCCATACCGCCCGGCAAAAAATCGAACAGGTCCAGCGGCAGTTCATCTGGCGCCTGGAAACGATGCTGTCCGGCAAAGCTAATCGCCCTATAGCCTAGTGAACGACAAGCAAGGCGGCTGTCCAGAGCCGCAGTCTGACGAAAAAGGATAACCGGTTATAACCGGTTATCCTTTTTCGTCAGGAGCGCCGATTTTTTATCTACGCGGGAAAGCTTGCTTGTCAGCAGCTATCCGGTCCGGTGCCCATCGGGCCAACCTCAAGCCCGTCAGGCCGCCGCGCCGAGCTTGCTTCGGCGACCACGCTCCTGAATTCCCGGTTGCGTTGTCGCCGGAGATCATCATGACAAGCGCTGCCCCACCAATCAGCAGGGCAAGCGGCGACGCCCCCGCAGCATTCAGCAAGCAGGGTGAAGTGTCACTCCGTTTCCCGGCTGCGATAACCTGAAGCCTGCCTTGCGGATAAGCCTGCCAAGCCCGAAATCCAGCGTTGCCGATATGGCCGCCATAACAGCGGCGATCAGCCAGTGGCCAAAGGTCAGCCCGGTTGTGCCGAAAACCGGCTGCAGCACAGGCAGGTAGACCACCCCGGCCACCATCGCCATGGAAAGGCCGACCGCAGCTACCAGCCAGGGATTGCTGAATACGCCCACCTTGCCGGAATGTTTCTCCCAGCGGCAATCGAAGATATGGAGGAATTGGCTGATGGCGAGCTGGACCAGCGTTAAGGTCCTCGCCAGCACAAGACTGCCGCCCGCCTTCAGGGCCCAGGCGTACAGCGCCAGACTGGTCAGCCCGATGGCCAGGCCACGGCTGATAATTTTCCTTCCCAAGCCGCCGGCGAATACGCTGTCATCGGCGCTACGCGGCGAATGCAGCATTATGTTGCCGGCCGGCGGGTCGTTGACGAGGGCGACTGCCGGCAGCCCGTCGCCGACGAGGTTTATCCACAGCAGCTGGATGGGCAGGAGCGGCAACGGCATCCCCAGCACGACAGCCAGCAGCATCAAGATCACTTCGCCGATATTGGTGGCCACCAGATAGCGGATCGCTTTGCGGATGTTGGCATAGATCGAACGGCCTTCCTCCATGGCCCTGACGATGGTCGCGAAATTATCGTCCGAAAGGGTCAGGCTGGCCGCCTCCTTGGTGACATCCGTTCCCATAAGCCCCATGGCGATGCCGACATCGGCCGCCACGACCGCCGGCGCGTCGTTCACGCCGTCGCCGGTCATGGCCACGATAAAGCCTTTGTCTTTCAGTGCTTTGACGATGCGGAGCTTCTGATGGGGCGACGTCCGGGCGTAAACAGCCACCTGGTCGACTACCTCGGCAAGCTGCCGGTCGCTCATCGCGTCGAGTTCGGCGCCGGTCAGCAGTTGATCTTGCGAGGTTAGCAGCCTGATTTCTTTGGCGATCGCCAGAGCGGTGCTCGGATGGTCGCCGGTGATCATCACCACTTTTACGCCTGCCTTCTGGCATTTGGCGATAGCGGCGGGCACCTCCGGCCGCGGCGGATCGATCATGCCGACCAGCCCGCAAAAGGTCAACCCGTTTTCAATATCCTCGTCTTCGCTGCAGCCGGCGTTCTCGTCGACCTGGCGGAAGGCAAAGGCCAAGACCCGCAAAGCCGCGGCGGCCATACGGTCATTGGCGGCCAGGATCTCCTCCCTTGCCTGATCGTCAAGTTCGCTTACCTCGCCGTCATTGATAACGTACTTACAGGCCGCCAATATTTTGTCGGGCGCCCCCTTGCAGTAAAGGTACCTGCTGCCGTGGCCGGTGTAAATGACCGACATCATCCGCCGTTCGGACTCGAACGGATTCTCCGCCAGGCGGATATGGGAGCTGTCCAACTCCTGGCGACGGAGGCCGGCCTTGGCGGCAAGCACCAACAAGGCGCCTTCGGTCGGGTCGCCTTCCACCCGCCAGTCTTCGGCCTTATGCTCTTCCATCGAAACAATCTTCTTGCCGGAAGCCTGCCGGTCATGGATCAGCCTGGCATTGTTGCAGAGGGCGCCGGTCAGCAAAGTGTGCCAGAGCGCGGCGTCCGTCCTGGGGTCGACGACCCGGTTGGCGTGCTGAAAATCACCCACTGGCGCATACCCTTCGCCGCCCACTTTCCAGCAGCGGCCATAGGTGTATATTTGCCGGGCGGTCATTTCGTTCTTGGTCAGCGTGCCTGTCTTGTCGGAGCAAATAACGGTGGCGCACCCTAAGGTTTCCAGGGAAGATAACTTGCGGACGATGATATTTCTTTTGCTCATGCGCTGCACACCCATGGCCAGGGCAATGATAACGATGGCCGTCAGGCCCTCGGGAATGGCGGCGACCGCCAGGCTGGCGCCGGTCTGCAGCATGTACAGCGCCGGCTGTCCCCGCAGCAAGCCTACCAGGAATACCAATCCGGATACCGCCAGGCAGCCGTACACCAGGAACTTGGCCAATTCTTCCAGGCGGCGCTGCAACGGCGTGACGTGCTCGTCGGCGTCCTGGATGAGGCTGGCCAGCTTGCCCATTTCGGTGGCCATACCGGTTGCGACCACCACCGCGGTCGCCCGTCCCCTGGTGACCGACGTTCCCATGTAGACCATGTTTTTGCGGTCGCCCAGCGGCAAATCACGCTGGGCGATAAACATCGCCTCTTTTAGAGCCGGCACCGTCTCGCCGGTCAGCGAGGCTTCCTCCACCTCAAACCGCCAGGTCGTAAGCAATCTGGCGTCGGCCGGCACCAGATCGCCGGCCTCCAGGACAATTACATCCCCGGGCACCAGTTCTTGGGCCGCTATTTTCCCCGGCCGGCCGTCGCGGATAACCTGGGCCTGCGGCGCGGCCATATTCCGCAGAACGTCGAGGGATTTTTCCGCCTTCTGCTCCTGCAAGACCCCAAGAATGGCGTTGGCGACAACGATGGCGAGCGTCAGTACGGCGTCTTTGCTGCGGCCCAGCACGAACGACAGGCCGGCGGCGCCTAAAAGCACCCGGACCATGAAATCCTTGAACTGGCTCCGGAAAAGCCGCCAGAAGCCGGGTCTGGTCCCTTTTGCCAAAAGATTGAGGCCGTATCTTGCCTGGCGCGCGGCTACCTCCACGCTGGTGAGTCCGGCCTGCGCCGACGTCCTGAGACGCTCGCAGACGTTAGCGGGCGTGAGGGTGAGCGTGTCGCTCCTCGCGCCATCGTCTGGGGCCGGAAAGACCAAATCGTCCGGCGGCCGTGTCGGCGCGGCGTGACTATCGCCACCGCTGTTGAACCGTTGCAGATCGAGAGCCGGTTGTCTTGCCAGCGGCCGATGGTTGAGAACCCGCGCCGAATTCAACAGCACCGCTGCCGTACTGAGGTTCAGGAGCAACAGCGCCGCGACCGGCGACAGGAGGCGCCCGACGGCCAGAGCCACGCCGGCCACGCTGAGGCCGGCGGACAGCGCGATGTTTTGGCGGATGATTTCGCTGGTGTACTTGCTCAAATGGACGACGTCGGGGATTTTGCGCAGGTCGTCGCCCCTGACGATGACATCGGCCGAACGGACAGGAGCGCTCGGACCGCGGCAGCCGAAGGCAACGCCGACGTCGGCCGCCGCGAGGGCCCGGGCATCGTCAATCCCGTCGCCCACCGCGACAACCCGGCGGTTGGCCGCCTGCAGCCGCTTCACGATTGCCAGTTTTTCTTCCGGCCGAACAGCGTGCCAATATTCGCTTATGCCCAGTCGGCCGACCGCCGCCTTGGTTGAGGCCTGGCTATCCCCCGTAACCAGCCCTATGTGGGGAATGCCCAGCGACCGCAACCGTCCGACCGCTTCGCCGCTCTCGGGCCTTGGGCTGTCGTTGTAGCCGATAAGGCCGACAACTCTTCCGTTCACGCCGACAAACACCACGCCGAGATTCAGGTGGCGCATGCGGCGCGCCCGGGGATTGGCCCGTACCGTTTTTATCTTTTCCTGGGCCATGAACAGCTCGTCGCCTACGTAAACTCTGTCGCCGTTTACCGTCGCCGTGACGCCGCCTGCGGACACGGTCGGGTTTTCGGCCAACGTAATCTCCAGATGCTGACTTTGCGCGTATTTCCTCAGCATACCGGCAAGCGGATGCCCGGTGACCGCCACCGCCGAGGCGGCCAACCCGACCACATCCTCTCGGCCGTAAGCCTTCTCGATTACCGCCACTTCCGTCACGGCCGGAACGGCCGCCGTAATGGTCCCCGTCTTGTCGAACAGCACGGTATCGGCTTGGCCGATGGCTTCGAAGTAGCGGGCGTCCTTGACGTATATCCCCGCCCCCAGAGCGACTCCCAGCGCCGAACCCAGGGCCGCATGCCGGGAAAGGGCGATGGCCACCGGGGAGCCGGCCAGCAATACCGCCAGACTGCGGGCGGGGTCGCGGGTAATGGCGAACGTCAGCGCCGCTATGCCGATGCTCCAGGGTACGAGCTTATCGGCGTAATAGTCACTGGTGTGCGTCAGCGGCTTTATCCTCCTGTCCGCCCTGGCGATAAATTTGGCCAGGCTCGGCGCTATGGTCGCCGCTCCCGGTTCGGCAACGCTTATCACGAGGTGTCCGCCGCCGACCAGCGATCCCGCCGCCACCAGGCCGCCTTTGGCCGCAGTCCCCGCAGCCGCTTTACCGCAGACAGCGGCGCTGACCGTCGCCTCGCCGTCGACAACTGCGCCGTCGACCGGGACGATCTCATCCCGGCGGACAACGATCAGGTCGCCGACCGTCAATGACCGCAGCGGCACCCGCTCTTCCCGTCCGTCGCGCAACCGCGTGGCGTGGCCGTACTCCTCGAGCAGCATGTGCCTTATGGCCTTATGGGTGCGCGCCTGCATAACATGGCGGAATAGGTTGCTGAGATGGACGATCCAGAGCACCGACAGACCGGTGATGCTTTCGCGCATCGCCAGCAGAACGAGCGTCACGGCGAATATCAGCAGATCCGAATTGACCCGCTTTTTCCTGGACAGTTGGTCGAACCCGTCCCGCAGAATCGGGTAGCCGGAAACCAGCGTCGTAATCGCCGCCAGGTTAAAGACCCGCGGCGATGCGGCCAGCGGCGACCGTCCCATCAGCAGGCGCTTCGCCAGGATGGCCGCCAGGACGCCGCCGGTGGCGGCGGTGTACAACAGCGGCATCCTCGCCGGCTGCGGCTCTTCCGCCCGGACTACGGCGGGCTGGGTAGCCGCCGCGGCTTCGCCATCGGCGCTAACAACCGCCGGTATGGATGCCTTGGCTTTGGCGGCGGCTATCGCCCGCCCGTACTCCGCCCGGCATCTGCCCAGCTCCTGTTGTATTCCGGCCAGGCCGAGCCGCTGCGGGGCAAAATACACCAACGCCCGCCCGGTGAGCGGATTGGCGCTCACCTCCCTGATCCCCTCGACCTGACGCATCCGCCAGACCAGATACCGCGCATAGGCAGGATTGCGCCGCAGTCCGTCGACGACTATCCGCAGCCTTCCCGGCAACAATCGATAATTCTCTGTCGCAACCGCTGCCACCAATACTATGTACCTCCCGCTAAAATAGATGGACGGTTCACGGCCGACGACCTAAACATCGGCAGGCCAATGAACATAGTTTGTTGCCGGCTGGGCGGTCTATCCCCCTGAAAGAAAAAAATGACCCCCATAAGCCGGAGGTCCATGAAAGGAGGTAGGTGTAATGATATCGTAAAGACCGCGTACTTGTATATGTCAAGCGCACAGTCGTTTTGTCAGTTTGGCGGTCTTCCGCTCGCGCGCCAGTTCCCACACCAGATCGTATAATTTCCTTGCCAAAGCGCGCTGTCAATCTCAGCGGCTGGCCAACCGGCGACGCCTTAATCGGTTTGTGCGCACGGCCGGCAGTCGCCAGCGCCAAATGAGCCAGGGCTTTCGCGCTCCATCCTTGGCAACCCTTCGCTTATAGCATATAATCTTTCGGCGTTCGTATGGTTAAGCAGGTGTTAAGTGTTTGTAAAAAAATAGCGGTCCCAGCCGGACCGTGCGCTGGACTGCTTAATAAAAAATTAACCTCTCCTTAACGCTCCCAGCCTATAACCCTGTCCGACAATTTCCTATAATGAAACTATAATAGCAAAATTCGACAACTCGCAGGTGAATAGGCGTGCGCTTTCTGCTCGACCCCGCGGTCCGGATGATGAATCGGTTCAAATATGTGTACAAGTTTGCGCTCATAGGTTTCCTGATCGTCATCCAGGCGGCGGTTCTCATCTATCTGCTGACGGCGGAACTGAACAAAAATATCGACTTCGCCGCCCGGGAGCGGCTGGGTCTGGTTTATAACCGCACTCTTGTCGTCCTGCTCAACGAAGCGCAGGGCTACCGCAGTCTCCAGTATTCCTATGCCTTGGGGAATCTTGCGGCCGGGGAAGCGGCCATCCGGGAAAAGCAGGCCAGGGTAGATGCCGCGCTGGAAGCGGTTACGGCCGTGGACCGGACCGTCGGCCAGGAGCTGGACACGACCTGGAAGCTGCAAGTGCTGCGCAGCGAATGGGATGCCCGCAAGCAGGAAACCGCCCAGTTCGGACCCGACCGCGCCAATGTCGCTTTCGAGCTTCATACCCGGTGGCTGGGACAGATAATCGCCCTCATGCAGCATGCCGGCTATGCGTCGAACCTGGCGCTGGACGCCGATCTGGACACCGCCTACCTCAGCGACGCGGTGTTGCGCAAACTTCCCCTGCTAATCGATGCGCTGGGACAGGCCGAGGGCCTGGCGGAGCAATTGACCGACGGGAACGCCTCGCCTGCCGACAAAGACCGTTTTCTGGCGGTGGCCGGACTCATCCGCTCCACCTTGCAGCAAGCCGACCAGAACGCGCAAACCGTTTTCCGGCGCAACGAACGGGTGAAAAGCGGCTTAAAGGGGCTCACCGACGCGGTGAACGACTCTGTGCCCATTTTCGTCTGGAACTTCGAACAAAAGACGGACGGGGCGCAAGGACTCAACATCCCGCGGCAGCTTCTGACCGGCGCCGGCAGCCGGGCGATCGCCGCCACGCTGGCCTTGTACAACGACGAACTGAACGCCATCGAACAACTTATCGATCAGCGCGTTGCCCGCTATTCGCGCGACCGGAACATCGTCGCCGGCTTCACCGTGGGCGTCCTCTTGCTGGTGTGCTACCTTTTTCTCGCCTTCGATATGTCGGTGCGCAAAGGGGTATACCAGCTTAACACCTTGATGGATTCGGCCGCGAAAGGCGATCTGGCCGCAAGGGGCGCCGTCCAGTCGCGCGACGAGCTCGGCTCCTTGACGCGGTCTATCAACAGCATGCTGCAGTCGCTGGAGACCATGTACGAAGAAGTGCGGGAATCCAGAGACCGGCTGGAGCTCTTGAACCAGGAGCTGGAAATGAAGGTGGCCGAGCGAACCGCCTCCATGCGCAACCTGCTTGACCACGCCGGTCAGGGCTTCCTGTCGTTTGGCGAGGATTTGCGGGTTTCCGGCGAATACAGCGCCGAATGCGTGGCGATTTTCAAGCGGGAGATTGCCGGGACAGCGGTGGCGGCACTTTTTTATCCTGACGACGGCAAGCAGCAGACATTCCTGGAAGCACTGTTCCGCAAGATTTTTACCGAGCAGGACGCCCTCCTGCGGGATACGTATTTTACCTTGCTGCCGGATGAACTGATCATAGAGGGAAGCTACATCGGGGTCACATATAAAACTATCAGCAACCCGGGAGCCCGTGACGGCCAGGAAATCATGCTTATCCTAACCGACAGGACGCAGCAGAGGGCATTGGAAGCCGAAATGCAAGAAGAAAAGGAAGTCCTCGCGATGGTTGTGCGGGTAGTTACCCATGCCGGGGACTTTTTCACCACCCTGCGGCAATATACGGCTTTCTGCCGGGAGGAAATACCCGGCCTGTTAAGCAGCGCCAGTCCGGCCGAAGACAAGCTCGCCACGATATTCCGGGTCACTCACACCTTCAAGGGAACCTTCGGGCAGTTGGGGCTGCGCAACGCCGTGCAGGAACTGCACGCGCTGGAAGGCTTTCTGACCAAAATCAGCGCCGAAGGGACCGCGGTTCGCGGCGACGACGTTTTGCCCCTGCTGTTCGCCCCCTATACGCCGGAAAAGATGCTGGGCTGGCTGGACGAAGATATGGCTACCCTGAAAGACACCCTCGGCGACGCTTTTTTCGCCCAGGAAAATACCCTGGTCGTCGATGGCGCCAAACTGCGGGCTATCGAAGAAAAAATGGAACGTCTTCTGGCGCCGGCCGAATGCCGCCAGCTCATTCCGGCGCTGCAGAGTTTGCGGTATAAGCCGTTCGCGGAAATGCTGCAGGCGTATCCCGAGTATGTAATGAGCTTGGCCGACAAATACGGCAAGATGATAAACCAGGTTGCCGTCGAGGGCGGCGAAACGCCTGTCGATCCCTTTAAGTACAGCCATTTTGCCAAAGCCCTGGGCCATGTATTCCGCAACGCCGCCATCCACGGCCTGGAAACCCCGGACGAACGCCTGGCGGCCGGTAAAGTCGAGAACGGCAGCGTACACTGCCGGATCCTTGAACAGGTCGACGGCCTGATGGTGATAATCGCCGACGACGGCCGGGGAATCGACCCGGATCGCATACGGGCGATCGCCGTTGATAAGGGGATATGCGACAAACAAGCCGCTGCGTCCCTCTCAGACGCGGCGGCGATGGAACTCATTTTTGCCGACGGCTTCTCCGGGGCGGACGAGGTCGACGAGCTGGCCGGACGCGGGGTCGGACTGTCGGCAGTGCGATCCGAACTCGCCAAGCTGGGCGGTTCCCTTAAAATCGACACAGCGGTGGGGCGCGGCACGGAATTCCGCTTTTATCTGCCGTTGCCGAACTGGGAGATCCCTGAGGCGGATAGTTTGCTGGCCGTGGCCAAACCGCTCCTGGAGGCGGCCAAGGATTTCCTGGTAAGAAATACCGGCCTGGCCGTTGGGGAGTGGGCTCATACCGACAGCCCGGCGGAAGGCAAACTGCCGTTGCGCAAGATCACGACATTCGTCGATATTAAGGGGGTTGTTAGCGGCAAACTCGTGGTGAGCGCCGACGAGGCGGTAGTGAGGCGGCTGGCCGCCGCCGGCGACAGCGCCGTTCCGCTGGCGGAGGATAAATGGATGGAAGGCGTGCTCGCCCAATCGGCCGGCAAAATAATCACTGAAGCCCTATCGCGGGTGCCGCGCTGGGTTGACGCCGTCCGGGCGGAGGCGCTGATCACAATCCTGGCTGAAGATGCTTCCGCCAAGTATCCGCAGGCGGCGGCACTGACATGGACGCTCGCCGCCGGGCCGGGACGGATCAATTTAAGCCTGCTATATTAAAAGGACGAAAGGATGACAGCAATGGCGCGAATTTTGATTGTCGACGACTCAATGATGATGCGGAAAACGCTCCGCACCATCCTCCAACGGGCCGGCCACATAGTTACCGCCGAAGCGGCCAACGGCGACCAGGCGATAATGTACTACGCCAACCACCGCCCGGACTTGGTCACTCTTGACATCACCATGCCCGGCATGAACGGGACCGAAGTAATTAAAAAGCTGCGGGAAATTGATCCGGATGCGAATGTCGTCATCGTCAGCGCCCTGGGACAAAAGCATATCATCTTTGAAGCCCTGCAAAACGGGGCGAAAAATTACATCTTGAAACCTATAACGGAAGACAAACTGTTGGCGGTTGTCAATATGGTTCTGACCCATTCGTGCGATTCGCCCACTCCCGCCTAACTGCCGGCGGCGTACACAACCGCCGACTCGGCATGGCAATGAAATCGACGGTGCAAAGGAGCAAAGGCATGCTTGACCAATATTTCATCCACTACCTCCTTAACAAAGGGATTCTCACCCACCGGCAGGTCCATGATGTGCTGGCATACGAGCGGGCGGTGCGGGTCAGGCTGGGGTTACTGGCGATAAACGCCGGCCTTATGACCGCCGCCCAGGTAGAGGAGGTACACCGCCTGCAGCGCAGCCGGGATAAACAATTCGGTGCCCTGGCTGTCGAGAAAGGCTTTCTTACTGACGAGCAGTTGGCCGGCTTGCTGGAAACCCAGAAGCAGGGGCACCTGCCGGTCATGCAGGCAGTGGTAGATAAAGATTACCTGTCGCTTGAGCAGTTGGCGGTGCATTTAGCGGCCTTCCGGCTGGAAAATGAACTGACAATCCAAGAATGGAGAGCCAGTCAGCCGGTCGATACCGAGAAGATCATCAGGCTGCTGGCCGATTTCTCCCCGGCCGGCAGCCTGGCGGACACCTACTACGATTACATAGCGCTCCTCTTTCGCAACATCGTCCGCTTCCTGAACGACACCCCGGTTATCCTCTGGCCGCCGCCGCAAAAAGATGCTAATGCCGATGATTGGCTGGTGACGCAGGTCGTGGCCGGGGATGTCACCATTGCTACAGGACTGGCGATGAGGGAATCCGTACTGCTAGAAGTGGCTTCGCGCTTCAGCGGCGAGACCATTCGCCAAGCCGACGAAATGGCTACCGACTGCGTAGCCGAATTTCTCAACGTCCATAACGGCGTCTTCGGCGGCAATCTTTCCGAGCTCGGTATAGCGGTCGATCTGGAGCCGCAACACATTAGCAAAACCGTGGAGCGGAATGACGAAACGGGGTACCGTGTCGCTATTGGGCTGTCCTTCGGCCGGATAGACGTGCTGTTGTCAGTGCCGGCGGAACGCTCTTGAATATAGACCTCAAGGAAAATTAGAATGGAGGTTGGTCCCATGGGTACTGAAATCGACAAGAAAACCGTCGAATCCCTTGCGCTGGTGATAGCTTCGAAAACCGGTATTGACGAAAATTATGCCCTGGTGGCGCGGAAGGTCATTGCCGACTACCTCGGCGCGAAGAGAATCATCCGCGAATATAACGAATCGGCTGCGCGAGCGGCCAAAAAACTGAAATCGGACAAGAAGGCCGAGGACAGCATGAAACGCAAGAAGGCCGCCCGGAAGCCCCAAAAGGCGGCTGTCGGCGAGTAAGTCCGCGAACGGACAGCCAAATTTATGCACCGCACAAATAGCCGGCATCCGCCGGCTATTTGTGCGGACTGCGGATAAGCACGGTTCCCATATTATTAACCACTTATTTACAATTCCTTAACTTATCGCTCCCTCACATGCCGTACAATTAGATTAGGCGAATTTAGCGAGATAACTTGCAAAAGACCCCAAGGAGGTACATCATGGCGGGAAGCAGCAAATCGGTCTTGTTCGCGATCTCCGACACCGGAGGAGGCCACCGCAGCGCCGCGCAGGCCATTATCGCCGCTCTGAGAAAGCGGGGCGACCACAAGTGCGACATCGTCGACCTGCTGCGGGCGACCAATGTTCCTGGGTTGAAACAGGCGCCGGAAATTTACGACTATTGCTCAAGGCATCACCTGTGGCTGAACAACTTCTTTTTCCTGAGAACCAACAGCGTCAGCAGCATCGCCAACATGACCGCCATGGTCGATTTGCGGGCCCGTCCTTATATCGACCGCGAACTGACGCTGGCTCAGCCCGATATGGCGGTTTCCGTCCATCCGTTGGTAACCGGCCTCCTTTGTAAAGCCCGCGACAGGCTCCGGATGAGCTGGCCGATCATCACCGTCGTGACCGACCTCGTTACCCTGCACGCCTCCTGGGCAACGCCGGGCGCCGACCTGTACCTCGCCCCCACCGATAACGCGGTGCAGGCGCTGAAAAAATTCGGCGTCCCGGCCGCCAAGATCGTTCTGAGCGGCTTTCCCGTCCACCCCAAATTCGGGTATCAGCCGGACCGGCAGCAGTACCGGCAGGAACTCGGCATCGCGCCGGACCGCTTCACCATATTGCTCACCGGCGGCGGCGTAGGCGCCGGGAACATGCTGGATTGGGTAACCGTACTGCAGGCCAGGTGCAGCCACTGCCAGCTCATCGTCGTCACCGGCAACAACAAAACCCTGTATGCGAAGCTGAACGCGACGAATCCTCCTGCCGACAGGCTAAAGGTGCTCGGTTTTGCCGATAACATGGAAAAGCTTATGGCCGCCAGCGACATCGTCATCACCAAAGCCGGCCCGGGAACGATCATGGAAGCCGTTACTGTCGGCCGCCCCTTGATTGTCACCGGTGCGGTTGGTATCCAGGAAAGCGGCAATATCAATTACGTCTGCCAAAACAACCTTGGCTATTACTGCGCCACGCCGGCCGCAGCCTGCCGGCGGATACTGGAAATCACCGCAGGCGAAACCGCCGGTTTTGCCCGTGAAAATAAGCATGTACCGATAAGCGGCGCCGCAGACATAGCGGATATTATTCTCGGGAATGCGCCCCACGCCGCTTAGGCTTCCGTTACATCTTCCACCCGGCGCACCGATACACCGGCCAGATACATCTCGATGAGAGCTCCCTCAACAGATGCTTCCCGGCGCACTTGTAACGTTCGATGATCGATGTTTCAAAGGTCAGTTTGCGCAGTTTGGGAACTTGGAGGCTGACTTCGCCGGCCTTGGTCACGAGTTTTCGGGTGTAGTGGCCGTTATCATTCCTTTGCTTCAAGAAGGCGGGAATTCTTTTAATATCTCATTCGCCACTTTTAGTTCTTCAATCTGCTTTTGAAGCTTTTTGTCTCATATGTAGTGTTGAAAGTGCGTTCCCGTGACCCGGAAACGCACTTTCCCTATATTCGTCATATTCGTTTATCCAACGGCGCAGAGTGTACCGCTGACGCCCAACTCTTTCCTAGTTCATTGACAGACTGGCCCACGTTTTGGACGTGTTTCACTGCTGCCGTTTTTTGAACTGCTTGTCATAGACTACTCGCTTCGTTTAATCTTGCCAACCTTTCTCATTTGTTCTTAACTTGATGTCCAGATTATTGTACCATTTCCAGTACTGTTTTGTGACCGTGGCAAATTTTTAATTATTACCTGCGGCCTAATTGTTGGATGAGCTATTTATACTGCCCACCCATTCGATGACGTGTTGATAGAGCACCTTTACAGGAGGAGACTTAGGTTTTTTCTGGATTGCTAATACGACATATTTGATAAGAGGTTCGCGAAGCTTAACTGATGCGAGACCGGAAATGCGAAAGGCCCGCATATCTTCGGTCGGGAAAAAGCCTATACCAAGGCCGGCGCGGATCATGCCAAAGCTAATAGATGCGCCGCTGCTGTAGCAGAAGATTTTCGGCTCAAAGCCAGCTTTTATGCATGCCTGCATGCAAATACTATACATACTTTGCGTTTTCTTGTGAAAAATAAAGTTTTCATTGCGAGCCTCGGCCAAGTCAACAATTTTCTTTTTCGCGAAAGGGTGGTTCGTTGAAGTTACCAAAACATATTCGTCTTTAGAGAGATGGTAAAAATCAAGATCCTCGAATGTCATTGGTGGTAAGGTGACAAAGGCTACATCAATATCCCCTGCTCTGAGCAGATCAATCAGTTTAATGCTCCCCTCTTGGATAATATTTAACGTAAGACCAGGGTAGTTGCTGTAAAATGACGCAATCATTCTTCCGAAATCAATCTTTGGTAATGTGGTTATGGTACCGATGCTGATGGTGCCTTTAAGCAGTCCTGCGTGAGCATTAATGCATTGCTTTGCTGTCTCCACCTTGGCTAATATTTCGCGCGCGTATTCGATAAATTCTATTCCGGCAGGCGTAAGAGAAACGGTACGGCTCGAACGATCAAATATTTTTATGCCAAATTCGGTTTCCAACTTGGCAATTTGCTGTGATAAAGAGGATTGCCCTACATTCAAATCTTCAGCCGCATTAGTAAAATGTCTATGTTTGGCAACGGCGACAACATACTGCAATTGATGAAGTTCCATAAATATTTCACCTTTTACATCTTTATTGCCGAAAGCTTCTATATCTATTTTACACATTAAAACGAGCATTTTCTATTGTATATTCGGCCGTAGGAGGCATAAGAAAGCCAGTATAGCCAGTACTGACATGAGTTCGTGGCCGTCTGGCGATTTTTTTATTTGCCAGAAAGAAGATAACTCTCGTTTGATGGACAAGAAGATTGCATAAGGGCAAAAACGTTCTGGCGCTTTTGATTATCAATAAAGTTAATACTATAACTTTCTATTGTTAAATTGTTGGGTTTTTGCAAAAGATGAATATAAAGTGAAGAAATGAACAATCGTTATCGGAGATTGTTGTAATCGATACTATCGTTTGCAGTAATTAATCGTATGATTTAATCTTTGGTTAAGGGCAAGGTTCAAACAATTCTCAAAAAAGCGAAAAGTATGGCAAGATAGTCGCTGCTGTCGAAGGGGTGAAAATGATGAAATGCTTTTCCGATGATGATATAAAGTTTCTCGAAGACAAAGCAAACGATATTCGTAAAGACGTGATCCGCATGATTTGCGCCGCGAAGGCCGGGCACCCGGGCGGTTCTTTGTCGGCGGCCGATATTGTCGCCGCGCTGTACTTTTTTGTCATGAATATTGATCCGACAAGGCCACGCTGGGAGGAACGGGATCGATTTGTCCTTTCGAAGGGCCATACTTGTCCGGTTATGTATGCCGCCCTGGCGGAGCGGGGTTATTTTGCCCTTGAGGAGCTAGCTACACTGCGAAAGTTTGGCTCGATCCTGCAAGGCCATCCTGATATGAACAAGACGCCCGGGGTTGATATGACTTCCGGTTCACTGGGCAATGGCCTGTCGGTAGGTGTTGGTATGGCGCTGGCTGCCAAATGGAAGAACAAGAATTACAAGGTATATGTCATGCTCGGCGACGGTGAAAGCCAGGAGGGCATGGTCTGGGAAGCGGCGATGGCCGCAGCCCACTTCGGCCTGGACAATCTCGTAGCTGTCGTTGATTACAACGGCCTGCAGATCAACGGCTGGGTCAACGACATCATGAAGCTCAATCCGCTGCCGGATAAGTGGCGGGCCTTCAACTGGTCGACTATGGAGATCGACGGTCACAATATGAGGGAAATTTTGGGAGCTTTCCAAAAGACTGACAAGATGCGAGGACCGGTGGCTATTATCGCCCACACGGTCAAGGGCAAAGGGATTTCGTTCATGGAAAACATGTGCGAATGGCATGGCAAAGCGCCCAACGGCGAGCAGGCAGACTCGGCGCTCGCTGAACTGTCGAAGCGGGGTGGTAAATAATGAGCCTGGCTACCAGGATGGAATTTGGCAAAGAGCTTATTGAGATAGCGAAAACCAGGGATTTTATGCTCCTCAGCGCTGATACGAAGGCCTGCGGCATCGAGAATTTCGGCAAGCTTTATCCGGGACGCGAGTACAACGTCGGCATAGCTGAGCAAAACTTGATCGGCATTGCCGCCGGCATCGCCAGTTGCGGTCACAAGGTATTTGCCACCACTTACGCCGTGTTCGCCAGCATGCGCGCCTGCGAACAGGTCCGCACTTTTGTATGTTATCCGAATCTTAATGTCGCGCTTATTTGCAGTCACGGGGGGCTGCAGGTAGGGCCTGACGGGGCCACTCACATGGCTACCGAGGATATAAGCATTATGCGCTCGTTTCCGAACATGACCATCATTCATCCTTCCGACGCCGTCTCGGCTCGAGCGGCGGCCAGAGCTGCTGTTGATTTTGAGGGACCGCTGTATATCAGGCTGATGCGCGATCCTGTGGAGGATATTTACGATGAGGCTACTTACAGTTTTGAGATTGGTAAAGCGAAAGTACTACGGGATAACGGCAATGACGTGACCATCATCGCCACCGGCGTCATGGTGGGCAAAGCGCTCGAAGCGGCGGAAAAACTGCAGACCTTGGGGATTAAGGCAAAGGTGGTCGACGTCCCCACCATCAAACCGCTTGACGAAAATACAGTTGTCGAAGCGGCCAGAGTGACCGGTGCAGTGGTTACCGCCGAGGATCATACTATCTACGGTGGCCTCGGATCGGCTGTGGCCGAGGTTCTCGGCGAGAAATGCCCGGTGAGAATGCGGCGAATCGGCATCAAGGATGCGTTCGGCGAGTCGGGCGCTCCCGAATTGCTTTATAAAAAACATGGCATGTCAGTTGATGATATCGTTGCTGCGGCGCAAAATCTTACGGGAGAGAAGTCAAATACCTTATGAAGCAGATAGGCATTATCGGTCTTGGGGCGATGGGCTTCCATATGGCCAAGAATATTCTCAAAGCCGGCTACCGGTTGAGCGTTTATGATATAAGGCCTGAGGCGGTAGACAGATTGGCCCGCCTGGGGGCACAAAAGGCTGATTGCCCGCGGGAGGTAGGTGCCAGCGCCGATATCGTTTTTCTCATGGTGCAAAATTATAAACAATGCGAGGATTGCTTGTTGGGAACGACCGGCCTGTTGACGGGACTGACGGGCGGCACGCTGATTGTCACTAGTACTATTGCTCCCGATGAGGTAAAAAAAGTAGCCGCCTACTGCGGCGACAAGGGCGTAGAGGTGCTTGATTCGCCGGTCAGCGGCGGCACCAAAGGGGCGGCCGACGGCTCGCTCACGTTGATGATCGGCGGTAAGGACGAGGTTTATGAAGAGTGCCTGCCGGTTCTCAAATGCCTGGGGTCAAATCTGGTCAAGGTTGGCTATGAAGTCGGCCAGGGCCAGGCAATGAAGGCGGTTAACCAGCTTTTGTTCGGCGTACATATGGTGGCAATGGCCGAGGCGATGGTTTTGGGCGCAAAATGCGGCCTCGATCCTGTTGTTTTATATCGTGTTATCAAAAACAGCGCAGGCAATTCACGGGTATTCGAAAACAGGGCCCCGTCGGTCATCAACCGGGACTTTTCCGTGCGCAGCACGCTGGGCATACAATTTAAAGACACGGATATCGCAGTGCGTACGGCTGACAGTGTAAAAGCGCCGGTTTTCCTGGCGACGGTGGTCCGGGAGCTATATAAGATAGCCGACGCAAAAGGCGTGACTATCGAAGACTCTTCCGCAATTATCAAACTTTATGAAGACTTGGCAAACGTAATCGTCCAAAAAAGCGAGACTACGCAGTTTAATTAGTCATTGTTGTAACGGGGGCTAAACCGTATCCGTTTATTATAAATTCTTTGATTTTTTTCACGGGAGGTGTCATATATCTGTTTTCCATCCAAGCCATATAAACCGTACGCGAACACTTGGGATGGACGATTTTGAGGACAGATAAGTCACTATTATCCAAGGCAGGTACTTTAGGGATGATTGAGATGCCGAAGTTCAGGGAGACGAATGTCATAACGGCATTGCACTCCTCGACTTCAAAGACGATATTGGGTTTGATCCCGAGATTCCTGAATATATCGTCAAGCATTTCGCGCAAGCCGCTATTTTTGTTGAGGAATACAAATGGCTCGTTCTCAAGCTCGCTAAGACTGATTTCTTTCCGTCTGGCAAATGGGTGATTATTAGGCACTACTACAAAGAGTTCTTGCTCTAGAATCGGCACAAACCGGGTCTCTTTAGATGGTTTGACGCAAAATGCCAGATCGATTTTACCGTCTTTTAAGTCATCGATCAGAAGGTTGTTGAGATTCTGAACAAAATTGAAGGTTATGGCTTTATTCTCAGTATTTTTATAGAGGGATTCTATTATGTTCGGTATCAGAGAGGAGCTTAGGCTATACAGATATCCAAGGTTTATGCGTCCTTTTAGAGGGTCCGCAAATATTTCGAGAGCTTTTTTCCCTTCGTCCAAAAGATCTAGCGAGCGTTCGACATAATTTAGAAAAAGTTCACCATAAAAGCTGAGTTTTATCTTCTTGCCCTGTTTCAAAAACAAGGAAATGTTAAGCTCCTTTTCTAATTCCGCCATGGAGTAACTCAAACTTGGCTGGGATATCAACAGGGTTTCTGCAGCTCTAGTATAGTGCTGAATCTTGGCCAGAGTACGGAAGTATTGAAGCTGCTGCAAGGTCATGCAATCATCCCCCGTTGCTGCTTGCTTAGAAACTTTATCACTCCCATTATACTGCTAGGACTATAAACTGTATCTATCATTTTGATTTATATTCGGTATTTTTAATAAACGGCTTCCGCTAGTAAGATTAAATTGAGTCAAAATACCGAATATATCAGGGAGTGTGAAAACAGTGGCCAAAGAACTGACAAGTGACCAGAGCAAAGAGCTTGAGGAGTTGCTGGCGAAAGCAGGCAAGTCGGCTGAGATAATCGCCACTTACGACCAGGCAAGAGTGGACCGGTTATGCCAGACCGTCGCCTGGGCGGTAACCAATAAACAGACATTTCTTAAATTGGTCGATATGGGGATCGCCGAAAGCGGTCTCGGCGATCCGGTATCAAGGCAAGGAAAGCGGTTCAAAATCAGAGGAATTCTGCGCGACGCGCTACGGGAAAAGAGTGTCGGCATAATTGAGGAAATCCCGGAGAAGGGAATCGTAAAATACGCTAAGCCGGTCGGGATCATAGCATCACTGGTGCCGACGACCAATCCGGATCTGACGCCCGGCGGTCAGGCAGTTTACGCTATTAAGGCCAGGGATGTCGTTATCTTTTCGCCCCATCCCCGGTCGAAGAAAACGACTTTTGAAACGGTTAGGATAATGCGCGAAGCTCTGGAAAAGGAAGGCGCGCCCGCGGATATTCTGCAGTGCATAACCAATCCGAGCATCGCAATGACGCAAGCGCTGATGGCCAGGGTCAATCTCGTTATCGCCACCGGCGGCAGACCGATGGTTAAAGCGGCGTATAGCTCGGGAACTCCTGCCTACGGGTCGGGCGCGGGAAATTCGACCATGATAATAGATGAGACCGCCGACGTCAAAGAAGCCGCCCATAATACCATGCTCAGCAAGACATCAGATTTCGGTTCGGGATGCTCGGCAGACGGCAATCTTATCATCAGCGATAAAGTTTTCGACGCGATGGTGGCTGAACTCCAGCGGGAGGGGGGCTATCTTGCCGACGACCAAGAGCGGGCCCGGTTGAAAAAAGTGATGTGGGACAATGAGGGCCACAGGCTTTCGGATACCGTCGCCATTGCGCCGCAACAGCTCGCCAAGGCCGCCGGTTTCACGATTCCCGCCGACAGGAAGTTTATCATGGTGATGGGCGAAGGGATAGGTAAGGAACATTTTTTCTCGAGCGAAAAATTAACGACTTTGCTGGCTCTCTATAAATATGAAGGCGAATTCGAGAATGCGCTTGATATGATGAGAGGCATATACGAAGTCGGCGGGAAAGGGCATTCATGCGGTATTTACTCCTTTAACGACGAGCATATTCACCGGCTGGCGCTGGCTGCACCTGTGAGCAGGATTATGGTTCGGCAGCCGCAGTCGAAAGCCAATGCCGGCGCGTATAACAACGGAATGCCCATGACCTCTTCGCTTGGCTGCGGTACTTGGGGCGGCAATATAATCTCCGAAAATATTTGCTTGAAACATTATATGAATACTACCTGGGTATCGAGGACGATACCGGAAGACAAGCCGAGTGACGAGTGGTTGTTCGGGGACTTTTATGACCCGGAGCTGGATAGATAGAAATTATAGCCCCGAATATCCCGGCTGACGGGATATTCGGGGAAAACCGGGGCGAAAGTGATGAAACTGTCGAAAAGAGTTACAATATGTGAAGTAGGGCCGCGGGACGGTCTGCAAAATGAAAAAGTTCCGCTGTCTGTCGACCAAAAGGTTATGCTCATTGAAATGGTCCAGGATTCGGGAATAAAGTTAATCGAGGTGGGTTCTTTCGTAAGCCCCAAGGCCGTGCCAAAGCTGGCCGAGACGGATGAAGTCGTCAAGAGGATAAAAAGAAGGGATGATGTGGAGTACAGGGCCCTTATCATGAATATGAAAGGGCTGGTTAGAGCTTACGAGTGCGGATTAAAAAGGGCAAAACTGACGGTATCTGCCAGCGAATCTCATTCATTGAAAAATGCCAACGCGACACCTCTGGAGGCGATGAGACGGCTCAATGAGATTATGGAGTATGCCGTTAGCAAGGATATTACGCTTTCCGGAGCCATCGCTACATCCTTCGGCTGTCCTTTCGAGGGCAGGATAGAGCTCGAGAAGATTATACCCATAATTGAAGCGTACGTAAAAATGGGTGTAAAGGAATTATCCTTGTCGGATACGACAGGGATGGCGAACCCCCGGCAGGTGTATGATTATTGCAGGATCGCAAGGGAAAGATTCCCGCAGGTGGAATGGAATTTGCATTTTCATAATACGCGAGGCTTAGGCTTTGCTAATGTACTAGCGGGGATGCAGGCAGGTGTTTGCCGATTCGACGCCAGCTTCGCCGGCCTCGGCGGCTGCCCGTTTGCGCCGGGGGCAACCGGCAACATCGCTACCGAAGATATTCTCCATATGTGTGAAGAAATGGGCGTAGAAACAGGCGTAGATATTGATAAAGCAATATTGACCGCTAAAAAGGTGAAAGAGTATATCGGCCATGAGACAGGCAGCTTTATCCTGAAAGCGGGTAAAAACAGCGATTTATGCAATGTTGTTTGAGGGAAATATTCTGCGAAAAATCTAAAGCGTTTGGGGATATGGCAGTGGAAGATTTCCGGTTTTACATGCCGACGGAAATAATATACGGCAAAGATTGTATACGGAAGAATAAGGATATATTTGCGCGGTATGGGAAAAAGGCGTTCATTATTACATATCAGATTCCGGGAAGACATTATGCTCTGGATGATGTAACAGGCGTTCTGGAGGAAGAAGGTATCGAGTATTCCGTATGTACCGAGATAGAGGAAAATCCGTCGACGGAGACGGTTGAACGCGTTGCAGAGATCGGCCGGGCGAAAAATATTGACTTTGTCGTGGGTATAGGCGGGGGATCGCCGATCGATGCCGCCAAGGCCGTAGGCGTTCTCATCAAAAATCCTTCTAGTAAAGGAATGGATTTATTCCAGGATGCGAATTTGCGTTCAGTTCCAATATTCGCCGTGCCGACGACTGCGGGCACGGGGGCGGAAGTTGCCCACTTTTCGGTTTTGACACGCAACGATATACATACGAAGCAGGCTATAAGCCCGAGAATTTTCCCGGCAATAGCTTTTTTGGATGCAAAATATCTTATGGGCATGCCGGAGCGGATAACCCGGGCTACGGCTATCGATGCGCTTTGTCACTGCATAGAATCTTATGTGTCAACGGCAAGCAGTTTTCTGAGCAGGAATATCGCCGAAATAGGCTTCAGAACATTTAGTGAATGCGTCTCCAATATGAGAGCTGGAAACTATACTTATGAGATAAGGGAAAAGCAGTTGCTGATATCGACCATCGGCGGAATTGTCAATACGCAGACAGGCTCTTGCCTGCCTCACGGGATGAGTTATTGCTTGACTCATTTCAAGAAGATACCCCATGGGCTTGCTTGCGGTTTGCTTATCAAAGAATATCTTGCCATCTTCAAAGACAAGACCAAGATAAACAGAATTATGGACCTGACAGGTTTTGCGAGCCTGGATGCTTTCGGGAGTTTTATCGATGATATGCTGCAATTGGATATAAAGGTCACTGAAGCAGAGATTGAAGAGTACGCGACGGATTTCGCCGCGCAGAAACACAGGTTTAAGAGGCATCCCGAGCCGGCCGGTAAGGAAGAGGTACTGAGGATTTACCGTAACAGTTTATTAAAGTGAAAAGCCGTCCTAAAGGCCTATGTGGTTTTGGGCTACTAAAATGAAGTCAGTTTAGAGGCACGGAGGCGGGGTTATAGTGAAAACAGCTATTATCGGTGCCGGGGCCATTGCCCACTCGCATGTACAGGCGCTGAATACGTTGGGCAATGTAGAGGTAATCGGGGTTTTGGACTTCAATAATGAAAACGCGCAAAGAATAGCCGCTAAGTGCAATTCCAGAGTGATCGGGAAAATCGAGGACATTCTGGATAAAGTGGATATGATCCATATTCTCACCCCGCCTTCTACTCATAAAGAGTATGTTCTTAAAGCGGTCAATTCTAAAGTGCCTGTTTTGGTCGAAAAACCGATGGCGATCGACGAAGCGGATGCCAGGGAAATGATTCGGGCGGCCAAAGTAAACCGCGTCCCCCTCTTAGTTGGCTTTAGTCATCGATTTCGTGCTGGGTATGTGCGCTTGGCGGATTTGGTCCATACGGGGACCTTGGGCGATATCATCAATTGCTTTGTATATCGGCTGGGTGTAGGCACCGGATTCCCCGGCTATAAGACAGGCCAGAACTGGCGAAAGGATCCCCGGCTTGTATGCGGCATGACGATCGAGTCACTCTCCCATGACATCGACATGCTGCGTGGTCTGGCCGGAGAAATGGCTGATGTACGGGCCGTCACCCTGGGCACTTTGCCGGAATTGCCGCAGTTTGACAACAACGCCGGTGTTGCGTTTACTTTTGCCAGCGGAGCGGTCGGCGTCCTCCATGCCAGTTGGATGTCGCATTTGGGGCTACGCACGATTGGCGTAATCGGCTCTAGGGGCAGTGCTTTTATTGAAGGCGATAATTTATGGGAATTCCAGCGGCTAAGAGTGAAGACTGCCGATATGGAGTGTGAAACAGTTTATAATATCAATGATCACTTCGACAATCGTGCTTATGTTGAAGAAAACCGCCATTTTGTCGAGTGCATTCTGAAAGGAACCGAACCGGCCGCCAGTGGCGATGACGGCTTGGCCGCGTTGAAGGTTTCGCACGCTATCCTCAAATCACAGCGCGAGAATATTGTTGTCAAGTTATAGATAGAAATGTTGCCGCAGGTATTCGTTTATCATCCCGAAATTGGCTGGAGGTGGTATAACTTAATAAAGACAGCTACGAATATTACACTCGAGCATGGCAACTGGTTATTCGATTATTGGAGAGGGGAATGAACTATGGGGAAGAACAGAATTCTCGGTTCCGTGGTGCTTTGTTGTTTGTTATTGGCACTTGTCCTCGCTGGTTGCGGCAATAGTTCCACAGGCAATACAAAAGAAAGCGGCGCTGCCAATAAAGTATATGAATGGAACTGGGTCTTTCCGAATGGACCCGACCATCCGGTCTTTATTGTCGGCAAACAATTTACCGAGGAAATTAATAAGCTTACGAACGGACGCTTGAAAATTACTCCGCGGGCAATGGGTGAGCTGCCTTTCGCTACTACCGAATATATCAGAGTCGTCGGCGAGGGAAGTGTTCAAATGGGCACTTGCGACGCCGGTACCGTGAGCGGCGACCTGAAGAGCGGGGCAATTGTTTCTTTGCCGTTTTTGATCGACGACAATGCAAAACTTGCGAAGGCGATGGATTCGATCAAAAATCAGACAAATGCCGAGTTCGGGAAATATGGTGTCCAATTGTTGATGTATTTTAGTTATCCGCAGCAGCAAATTTGGGGCTCCGGCAAGGTGCCTTCGTCAAGTGCCGATTTGAAAGGTTTGAAGATAAGGTCGCAGGGGTCCGAGCAGTCTGAAGTATTAAGAAAAATGGGTATTTCTCCGGTGAGCATTACTTCAGCCGAAGTTGCCACTGCTCTCGGGCGAGGTGTTGCCGATGGTTTGATTACCGCCGGTATGAGCATGACCGGCAATGGCTGGTATGAGTATGCGAAATGGTGTTATTTGGCCAATCTGCAGGCTGTCCCTTCCTATATTGTAATTAACCAAAATGCCCTCAATGAATTACCCCCCGATCTCAAGAAAATTCTCTTAGACACTGCGGATAGATACGTTCGCGAAGTGTATCCCAAGCAATTGAAGGCGGAGGAAGATAAAGCCTTTGAGACGCTGAAAAATGTTCATAAAATAACCTTCGTTTCCCTGCCTGATGCGGAAAAGAAGAAGATCCTGGCTGATATAGACGTAGAAAACTATTGGCGTGAATGGGCAAAGAAAAAAGGTGGTACAACGGTCGAAGATTTGAATACTGTCCTTAAGGCTATACGTTAATACAGTAGTAATGCCGTTCCGGGCGGGACCTGCTCCTCCGCCCGGAACGGCAAGGAGGGCGGGGGGTTTAAATGCTTATTTCAATAAAAAAGAATCTATATAGAACATGCTTTGCCATTTCGGCAATCAGTTTAACGATTATGTTTCTTCTTATCACGCTTGAGATTCTTGTTCGATTCATTACGAACGTTTCTTTGCTAATAGCGGATGAGTTGGCTGCTTATTTCATGGTATTCGTTGCCTATTGGGGAGCTATATTGGCTATTGAAAACGATAATTTTGTCAGAGTTGATGTGTTTTATGACAAATACGGTCCGCGTGTCAAGCGGATTGCTGATGCGATTTTCGAGATAATTCTGGTCGTTTTTGTGGGAATAATGACGTTTTTCACTTACAAATCAGTTGTATCGGCTTATATACATGGGACAGTGTCGAATTCTGTTTTAAGAACGCCCTTGTTATATCCGAAAGCAATTTTGCTGGTAGGCCTTATATTATTGGAAATATATTTGTTGATAGATTTCTATCTACACGTTGCCAATAAGGAGGGCAAGCTGCAATGAGTTGGGCGGCTATCTTTATTTTGCTTTTGTTGCTGATCCTGGTTTTTATTTTCTCAGGTTTATCAATTGCTTGTTCTCTAGGGATTGTCGGTGCAATAGGCCTGCTGATTACCGGCCATGGCAATATGGTGCAAGTTATTGGCAACATTACCTGGAATACAGCGAATGATTTTGCCTTGACTTCCATCCCGTTGTTTCTATTGATGGGTGAAATCATTCTTATCAGTAATGTAAGCACTAATTTTTACAACGGCATTGCCAAATTCTTGCGAAAAGTTCCCGGCGGCTTGCTCCATTCCAATATTCTGGCGTGCGCAATTTTTTCCGCTATCAGTGGTTCCAGCGTTGCAACCGCTGCAGCTATTGGCTCGGTTGCTATTCCGGACGAAAAAAAGCGAAATTATAAGAAAGAATATATTTATGGATCATTGGCGGCTGGTGGAACTTTGGGAATTCTTATTCCTCCCAGTATCGCTTTGATTATTTATGGCGCCCTCACGACGACTTCGGTTGCGAAATTATTTACTGCCGCCATGGTCCCGGGACTTGTACTTGCGGCTATTTACATGATTTATATTTTTTTCAATAGCATCATTAATAAAAAGGATTTTGCTAATGTCGATTATGGTCAAGCCGACGATATAAGCTATGCTGTGGCCCTGAAAGGAATTCTTCCCTTATTTCTCCTTATCGTTATAGTTCTAGGCGGGATTTACACAGCGGTTATGACGCCAACGGAAGCAGCCGCTGCCGGGGTCACGGCATCTATTGTCATTGCCAAGGTGTTCGGGGAAATTGATTTCAAAAAATATAAGGAAGCCCTTCTCAAATCAATTCGCAATACCAGTATGTTGCTTTTCATAATGGTTGGCGCCCAGACGCTTTCTTATGCCCTGGCAATAAGCGGCGCAACCAGGGGAATGGTTACGTGGGTAACGGGATTAGGGCTGGCAACTTTAACGCTTTTAATAATGATCTATTGTCTCTATCTTGTTTTGGGTTGTTTTGTGGAAAGCAATTCGATGCAATATTTAACCATACCTGTCCTGTTTCCTATCCTTAAAGCCTATGGTGTCGATCCTATCTGGTTCGGGGTGGTTTTAGTTGTATTAATCGAATTGGGGCAAATAACTCCGCCTGTTGGTATAAACCTATTTGTTATCAAAGGAATTGATCCGGAAAGTAATCTGACGGAAGTTATCCGTGGCGTTATCCCCTATATATTCCTCATGTTTTTGATGGTAGCTATTTTGACTGCGTTTCCACAGTTGGCAACCTTTTTAATGTAGCAACCGCAGTATAAACTATCGGGAGGGGAAAAAATGACTTATGCAATAAAATACTTAGGGCATTCCAGTATTTTGATTGAAAGCGTCGAAGGGAAAAAAATTTTAATCGATCCATATTTGAGCGAAAATAAGTCTGCCTGCGTAAAACCGGAAGAGTTAAAGGACATTGACGCGATTCTTGTATCGCATGGGGCGTTTGATCACCTGGGCGATGCTTTTGACATCGCACGCCGGACAGGAGCCATTCTGTATTCTGATATCGCGGTTGTTAACTATGCGATTTTCAGCGGCGTGAAGAGAGAGACAACACGGGTAATGATTTGGGGAACAATGATAAAACAGGACAACATCGAGATTAGGGCGGTAGAGGCTAAGCATATATCGCATTTTAGCTATGACAATATGAAAGTATCGGGTGTGCCGCTGAGTTTCATTATTCGCCTGGAGGATGGAACCGGCATCTATTTTAGCGGCGACACTTCAATTTTCAGTGATATGAAATTATTCGGGGAACTGTATCCGGTGAAAATCGGCTTCTTTGGGATCAGTGGCCTGCCCGGGTATGCCTATGAGATGGATGGCAGGGAGGGAGCATTGGCTGCCAGCTTCTTTAATGTGGAAACAGCGGTGCCGATTCACTATCCTCCGGGAAGTGAAGAGCCGGAAGCTTTCCGCAAGGAATTGTTTCGTTTAAATCCGAAAGCAGTTACTCGCATCCTCAAACCAGGCGAATCTATTTTTTGCTAAGGTTTATCACCCCCCCTTTTGGTTAGCACGAAAGTGGCGTTAGTATTCGGGGCTTAGTGGGGGTTTGCCGAATTTCGGATCAGCCAGTTAACCTCTGCCCCAAATGGTTGCCAAGGTGCACTACAAGTCCATCCAAATCCCACTAAAAATGACCGCGAAATCATGGCAAGCCTCGTCCACCGGGATAAGGCCGGTGGGAGGAGTGGTTCTCTCGACGGCCGAGCACGGCCTGCAGGGCAAGAGCAAGGAGACGCTTTTGCCCCTTGTCCCCGGTGCTGGAATTAAATGCAGGTTTTTCTTTCGAGATAATTATAAATGATGTATTTGGAAATATCGCAGAACTTGGCGATTTTGTCACTCGCCTTCTTGATGCGGAAGGCAGCCCTTTTTATATTTGTATAAAGGTGTTTCTTGGGCGGCGGGTGCCATACATGACGATGTCCACATCGTCGATAGTCACCAGACCTTCCTCGACAAGACCGTCTATTACCGGCAACAATTTTGCGATGTAATCCTCGCTGTCAACGATTTCGATCACAATTGGGGCGTCGCAGGCCAGACTAAACCGGCCGGCTCCGTGTATCCGGCAGTTCGCGCCGTAGCCTTCGATGCCCCGAAAAACAGACGCGCCGGCCACATCGAGTTCTTTGGCCTTCCTTACGATCAATTCGTATAGCGTGCTTCGCCGTGAGCGGTCCGTCTGGCACAGATATATCCTGACCCGTTTTGCCTTGCCGGTGATCTTGGGCATTCTCACTCCTCCTTGGCTACTTTGGCCTGGTTTACGGAGAAACGAAGCGCTTTATGCCAGACGTGCTGCTCTTGGCCTTTTGCTTCGGCGGCAAAGCGGTAGTCAAGCTTTCGGAAGTATTCGCTGAACTGTTTTTCCCAATCGCGCAATTGACCGAGGTGGACTTCGACCAAGAAGATGGTTTCCGCGAAATCTTGCGATGTTGCCAGCATATCGACAAGATGATCCCAGCATAAGCAGGGATTTGGCCCGTATTTGGCACGATTGCCGGGGGCGGCGAGATAGCGATGGAGCATTATGAGGCACAGTTTCCTGGCGCTTTCCCGGTCCTCGCATACCGGGCAAAGCTTGTCGGCGGCCAACATTTTATCCAGGCGGCGATGAAGAAAACGCAATAAGAAAGAGAGCTTTCGCCAGACGGACATGAGCAATATGCCAAGCCTCATACGATAATTATCCAAAAGCTTCAGGCGGCCGCCAAGGACAAACTGATACATCCCGGTCAGCAGCGGCCCGTATGCGGCAAGCTTCTTTCCGTGCCCGGCGCAAAAGCCCCCCCTGCTGACTTGCTCGAACAAGGAGAGCGAGCCGTAATATTCGATATCAAACCAGCGGTAAAAGGCTTCCTCGGCTTCCCACATTTCGCGGCAGACAGGGCACTCTCCGGCGGCCACATATCGTTCGATACCCCTGAGCAAATAGTCCATACCCATCCCCCCGGCGGCTATTTAAGACCACAGAAGAACCGAAGCGCCTGGAGCCACGTATACTGCTCCGGCCCCCTGGGCTCTTGCCGGTATTGGTAACTGCTCTTGCGGAAGTATTCGCGGCATTCGGTATGCCAAATCCGCATCTGCCGCAAGTGGCAGCCGGCGAGAAAAAGGGACAGGGCCGGTGATGACACCTTAACGACAGCGGTAAGATGCGGCCAGCATAGCGTGGGGGCCGAAGCGTACAAGCTGCGATTCGTCTCGGCGGATAAAAAAGCCGCGACTTCGTAGGCTGCGAAGCTGGCGGCGCCTTTAGCCGATTCGCAGGCCGGACAGGGTTCACTTGTCTTTATTTTCGCCAGAGCTTTTGTCATGGCTAGTTTCCGCGCTAACAAAAAAAGCCATCCCGGACGAGTTCGCGCCATCTTGCCGGCTTCATCCAGGATAAGCTCAAGCCGGTGACGGCGGGACGCGATCACAGACTCAAATGTGCGGGAAACCATGGGCCCCATTTTTTCGACAACCACGGTGTGGTCCGGGCAAAAGCCGCCCCGGCTCAAACGCCGCATAAGGCCCGGGTCGGCGTAAGTCTCTATCGCGAACCAGGCGAAAAACCCTTGCAGGCCATTTTCAGCGGCCGCACACACCGGGCAGCGGCTTTCGCGCAGGCACAGTCCTACATCCAGCGATAGGGAATGCCGTGAAACGGGCATGGTATCCCTCCCGATAAAAGCGCCGGAGTTATTCCCTGATAATCGTGACGGGGACCTTGGAGTAGCTGGTCACTTTCTGGGCGACGCTGCCGATGATCATCTGCTTGAACCCGCCGAGGCCGCGCGTGCCCATGACGATGAGGTCGAATTTTTTCTCATAAGCGTGCTTGACGATGCTTTCCGCAGGGTGGCCCCGCAGGAAGACCGTTTCGATCCCGATACCGTTGCGCTCTCCATACCCCCGGAGTTTTTCAACCTCCGGGGCAAAGCTTTTTTCCGCGTCTTCGAAGAATTCGTCGATTTCGCTGATGCTCGGGCTGAACTCCGGTGGCTTCACCACAGTCACGGCCACGATTTCCGCGTCGACCATCTTGGCCAGGCCGACAGACCATTCCAGGGCTTTCCAGCTTCCTTTGGAGCCGTCGAAAGCGAACAGGATTTTCTTCAGAATCATGATTCACTTCTCCTTTCAACCATCGTCGTTTGAGTGTCATTGGCGTCTTCGCGTTCTTCTGCGGGAATGGGGAAGAAATACTTCTGGGCGATGACCGTCGGGACGATCGCGCTCAGGATGACGGTAGCGACCAGCACGCTGTATTGGCTGCTGTTAATATAATTGTTGGTAAGGCCGTACAGGGAGGATATCGTGCCGAAGGTGAGGCCGGTGCTCATCAGCAGCGTGGTGTACATGCCGGTGCGGGTGCCGTATTTGAAGTAATAGGTCGCAGGCAGAACGCCGATGAATTTCGTCGCCATCTTCACCAGCAGGAAAATGCCTATCGCGCCGGCCATGGTGTATAGCGCCGACGCCGATACGAGCGCCCCGGCCTTGATGAAGTAGAACGGCGTGAAGGCGACGAATATGACGGCCCGTATTTTGTGCAGCGTTTCTTTGAATTTGTTGAAAAAGCCGGCCATCGCCATGCCGATGAGATAGGCGGGCAGCACCGCTTCGCTGCCGCTGATGACAGCGAAGTAAGCCAGCACCGCCAGTATCAGGAAGACGAACTTGATCTCCGGTTCGCTTACCCGGCCGCCGTACGCGGCGAACAGCTTTTTCGCCGCCGGCGTGGCCAGCAATAGGGCGATAACCAGCACGACCGCGAACTCGACCAATTTGATGGAGAAGCCGGAGAACATGACGCCCAGGGCTACGACCGTGCCTAGGTCGGTGACGAAGCAGGCCGCCAGTATCGCCTGCCCGAGCCTGCTGGACGACAGGCCGCTTTCGACCATCACCGCGTAGACCACGGCCACCGAGGTTGTCGACAGGGCTATGCCGGCTATCTTGGAAGCGTTGACGTCCCAGCCGAAATAGTAGTGGGCGAACGCCATGCCGCCGAAAAACGGCAGGAGAAACGACAGGAAGCCTATCACCAGGCTTTCCTTGAGGTTTTCCTTCAGGCTCGCGGGGTCGATCTCCGCCCCGGCCAGGAAAGTGAGGATGACCGCCCCGAAGCTCGCCAAGAAATTTACCCACGGCGTGATTTCGAGGCGCAGGGCATTGCCGCCGATAATGCCGACCGCGATTTCCATCAGCGCGACGGATATGCCCAGCCTGATCGACAGCAGGCTTGCCGCCAGCGCCAGCAGCAACCATTCGGCCAATGCGAAATAAGTCTGGTCCATGTTGCATCTCTCCCATGTTTATTTGCACGATCGGTCTTCGTGCCTTACGACGATTCAAGCGCGGCTAATTCTTCCGCCAGTCCGGCGAAGCGGCCCAACGCCTCCTTGTATTTATTTATCTCGCCCGCGACCGCGTCCGCCTGGGTCCGGCGTTTCTCCCAGGCCGTCCGGATGGCGCCCTGGGTTGCCGCCAGCGTTAGGGCAAGCTGCTCGTTCAGTTCCGAAGAGAATTGCCTGAACGTGGCGTTGAGGTTTTGCAGCGTGGCCCAGCGCAGGTTTTCGACGTTGCGGGTTACAAGCTCGTCGACCTGGTTTTCCAGCCGGCTGATAAGCCTTGCCCGCCGCAGCCCCCGGGGCAGCAGGCGCTCGGTCCATTCCAGCGGGATTGGATTGAGGGCTGACGGCCATTTGTGAGCGACCCAGTAAGGCCGGCGTTTCATCTGGAAGACACCCGCCGCTTCCGGCGCATGATAGGGGATGGCGAACAAATCCGCCGCCGTCCGGCGTATCCCGCTTATAAGTTCCTCGGCCCTCTGCCGGTGGGGCTGCAGGACTTCGCCGACGTAGCGGTCGAAGGTGCGCGACATTTCGCCCAATTCGTGTTCGAAGAGACCGGGTATGGCGGCGGCCATCGCTTGCTCCACCGCCTCCTGGTCGGGCATTTCCGCTCCGTCTGCAGGGCAATGCTCGCGCAGGATGTTCATCAACTGGCGGCGGGCTTTCTGCCGCAAATCTTCGGCTTGCTTTTCCAGGTATTCGGCCGTGCGCCGCTGATCGCCTGTCAGCAGATCCTGCGCGGCGGGCCGCTGGCGTTCGATGTCCGCCAGCCTCTGGTCGAGCGTCGCGCGGCATTGTTCGAGGTTGGCGATGGGCATCTTAAGCGACCGGATCACGATATTTATCTGCATCCCGATGCCGGAAAGCACGGCAGCCGTTTTCCGCGTCAGCGCCCTGTTGAAGGTTTCGGCCTTGTCGTGGACGAGAAAGTCCACCAGGTGTCGCGTGAATGGCCCGAGCCCGCTCGCCTCCCACTTGGCCGCATCGTTCTCGCGCCTGGCCTCAAGCCCGCGGCGGGCGGACACGCAGTAGACCGGCACGCCGTCAAGTCCCGCTTCTTCCGCCAAGACGATGCGGAAAAAAGCCAGGGCGCTGTGCTTATCATTTTCGTCGAGGTAGTCAGCCTTGTTGAACAGAAAGATCAGGTGGGGTATCTTATTGCGGATGTCCTTCAGGAAAGATACCTCGACCTCGGTTATCGGCGGGTCGGCTGAGCTGACGAACAGGGCGGCGTCGCACTGGACAAGGAAGTTAAGGGTCGCCGCGGTATTATGTCTGAAGGTTGAACCGATGCCGGGGGTATCGATGAGGACGACGCCATGGCGGAGGAGGGCCGCCGGGTGGAATACCTCGACAAGAGCGACGCCGCGGCGGTTTTTCGGATTTTCCGTTTCCGACACATAGCGGGCGAGAAAAGCGACCAGATCTTCGTTCCGTTCGGCCACAAAACTTTCCTCGTGGCTGTCGCCGCCGAAGGATACCCGGGCCTCGCGCCGGTCGCCGGCACGGATGAATGTCGGTATCGCCGTGAGGGGGATCACGGCGGTGGGGAGGACGGCCTCGCCGAGCAGGGCGTTGATGAGGCTGCTCTTGCCCCGCTTGAACTGCCCCAGCACAGCCAGGTGGAAGCGTTCTTCCCCAAGCCTGGCCAGGAGTTCCTCCAGCTTGCCGCGGTCCTGGTCAAACTGCGGCCCGAGGCTCCCCAAGCTCTGTATGGCCTGCCGGATTACGCCGCCGATGACCGCGCCGGCGGACCGGGGCAAATTTTCGACTTTGCGGCCGATTGCGTCCATGATAGCCTCCCGTGGCTGCCGCCGCCTGCGGCGGCAAATAAAATGACTCCTACCAGTTTTCCTGGTAGGAGTCATTACCGCCAGCGGCGGACTTACGGCGAACTCCATCGCCTCTGCTATTCGGGATGTCACAATTATAGCAGACGGAGGGAAAGAACGTCAATCCACTTGTTCACCGGATATTGTAAAAGACTTCCCGCCCTTTGAACTGCGCCGCGTCGCCCAGCTGTTCCTCGATGCGGAGAAGCTGGTTATACTTGGCGACCCTGTCGGTGCGCGCCGGCGCCCCGGTTTTGATCTGGCCGGCGTTGGCCGCCACCACCAGATCGGCGATGGTCGCGTCCTCCGTCTCGCCCGAGCGGTGGGACACGACGCAGGTGAACCCGGCCCGCTTGGCCATCTCGATGGTATCGATCGTTTCGGTGATGGTGCCGATCTGGTTGAGCTTTATCAGGATGGAGTTGGCGGTCTTTTCGCCGATGCCGCGGGCGAGACGCGCGGTATTGGTCACGAATATGTCGTCGCCGACGATCTGTATGCGGCCGCCGAGCCGGCCGGTCAGCAGCGACCAGCCCTCCCAGTCGTCCTCCGCCAGGCCGTCTTCGAGGGAGACGATCGGGTAGTTGTCAACGAGCCGGGAATAATACTCGACCATTTCCGCCGAACTCTTCGTCACGCCCTCGCCGGCCAGGACGTAGGCGCCGTCCTTGTAAAATTCCGAGGCGGCAGGGTCGAGGGCCAGGGCGATCTGTTCGCCGGGGCGGTAGCCAGCCTTGCCGATAGCCTCGATGATGACTTCAAGGGCGGCCTCGTTGGAGGCCAGGTTGGGCGCGAAGCCGCCCTCGTCGCCGATCGAGGTGCTCAGTCCGCGGTTTTTCAGGACGCCCTTGAGACTGTGGTATGTCTCCGCGCACATGCGGAGGGCCTCGGCGAACGAAGTCGCGCCCACCGGCATAACCATGAATTCCTGGATGTCGACGTTGTTGTCGGCGTGTTTGCCGCCGTTGAGGATGTTCATCATCGGCACCGGCAGCTGCTTGGCGTTGAAACCGCCCAAATAACGGTAGAGGGGCAGGCCGAGCGCGGCGGCGGCCGCTTTGGCCGTCGCTATCGAAACCCCGAGAATGGCGTTGGCGCCGAGGCGGGCTTTGTTGGCGGTGCCGTCAAGCTCGAGCATCGTCCGGTCGATGCCGAGCTGGTCGAGGGCGTCCAGGCCGATAATGTTTTCGGCTATCTCCGTATTGACGTTGTCGACGGCGTTTTGCACTCCCTTGCCCATATAACGGGCTTTGTCGCCGTCGCGCAGCTCCACGGCCTCATGGGCGCCGGTCGATGCGCCTGAAGGAACTGCGGCCCGGCCGAGGGTGCCGTCCTCCACAACCACGTCCACCTCGACCGTGGGGTTGCCGCGCGAGTCAAGAATTTCCCGGGCCGTTACCTCGATAATCTCTGTCATAATGTCGCCTCCTCTTTTCGTTTCGCCGGGCGGTCTCTTTTCATGTCCTCCACGATCTGGGTTATCAGATGCGAAGGGTCGCTCCCGAACAGCCGGCCGATCATCGCCAGGCTTTCGAGGGAACCGATCGCGCCGAGCGCTTATATTATTTCCCTGGTCAGGAAATATTCCGGACAAGTGCCGAGAATATGTTTAAATTCCGGCAACGGCTTTTCCCCTTCAGGTCGCCGAGCAGGCGGATGGCACTCGGCCGCTGCTCCAGGTTCAGGTGCCCAAGTGCCGTATCGGTCGCTCATCGGAAATTAAAAGGGGTAACGAATCCCACACCTTGATGTAGGAGTCATTACCCTGAAAACCAGGTTTTTGATGAGCGAACCCCATCGCTCTTTTCACTTGGTTCAATTGTAGCAAGAAGCGGGCCGATAGTCAATTGCTGCCGGCGCAAACCGGTTCAGCCTTGACGGTTTCCGCAGCAGAGATTATAATTTAAGTACTTTAATACAGGGCGATGGAGTTCGCCGCATCCTGCGCCGGCAGGTAATGACTCCTACCAACACTCGTTGGTAGGAGTTTGTGTTTTGCGGGCGCAAGACCGCTATGCAACGTCGGAGTTTGACGATTATCGGGAGGAGGTGCTTCCGCCGTGAGCTTTTACAGCATCCTGTTCACATCGGAAACTGATTACCCCAAGGCAGAAACGCGTGAAGAACCGGCATTTTTCACCGATTTGAACCTCGACCAGATTGTCGGCGCCGTCACCGCAGGCAGGGAGGAATACGACCTGAAACCGTTTTTCTTCATGCCCTTGCACGATACGGCGGCGATCATCTATCGTCAGGAAATAATGCGGGACCTGGAGAATGCGGACCTGTGCGGCCGGATAAAGGCGTTCGGGCAGAGAATGCGGGCGATGCGCGAGCATATCGCCCAGGCTGACAAGCTTCGGTACGAGCACCAGAAGGAAAGATGGTTTCTCGACGCGGTGGCAATCTACTGCGACGCCGTCGATTCCCTGGCCGGCGACTTGGCGGGGGCAGCTGTCGAATCGCCCGGATTCCTGGCCTTGAACGAATACATGCTGGACTACACGCGATCAACCGGATATACGTCGCTCCGTACGGCGACGAAGAAGCTGCAAGCCGAGCTGGCGGCCGTGCGGTACAGCCTGCTGGTCAAGGACAACACCATCAGGGTGCGCAGATACGAACCGGGGGTCGACTACAGCGCCGTAGTCGAGGAACGGTTCGCGAATTTCAAGCAGGGCGCGGCGAAGAATTACCTTGTCAGGTATTGCGAGTACCCGGACATGAACCACATCGAAGCCGCGATCCTGGAGCTGGTAGCCAAGCTGCACCCCGAGCTTTTTTCCAGCCTCGAACAGTATTGCGCCGCCAACGTCGATTATCTCGATCGGACGATCGCGCGGTTCGACCGGGAGGTGCAGTTCTACACCGCTTATCTGGAGCAGGTTGCAAGGCTCAGGCGGGCGGGCCTCAAGTTCTGCTATCCGCAAATTTGTACGGCAGACAAGGAAATATACGACAACGAAGGGTTCGACATGGCATTGGCCCATAAGCTCTCCACAGAGCATTCGCCCATCGTCGGCAACGACTTTTACCTGCAAGGGCGAGAGCGAATCTTCGTGGTTACCGGCCCTAACCAGGGCGGTAAAACGACCTTCGCCCGCACCTTCGGTCAACTGCATTACCTCGCCAGCCTCGGTTTGCCGGTCCCGGGCCGGGAAGCGCGCCTGTTTCTGTTCGACCGGCTGTTCACCCATTTCGAACGGGAAGAGGATATCGCCAACCTGCACGGCAAGCTGCAGGACGAACTGGTGCGCATACGCGGCATCCTCGGCCAGGCCACCGCGGACAGCATTATCATAATCAACGAGATCTTCACGTCGACAACGCTGGGGGATGCCGTTCTTTTGGGGAAGCGGATCATGGAGAAGATAATCGCCCTGGATTCGCTGGGTGTTTGCGTAACATTCATCGATGAATTGGCCACATTGGGAGAAAAGACCGTCAGCGTGGCGAGCACGGTTGTTCCCGGAAACCCGGCGGAGCGGACGTACAAGATTGTGAGGAGGCCGGCCGACGGGCTCGCCCACGCGATTTCGGTCGCCGAGAAGTACCGGCTCACATACGGCTGCCTGAAGGAGCGCATGCGGACATGAAAGCTTTTCTGATGCACAGCGACCGGGATTTCGACCCCCAGGAGAAGCTGCCGGCCAAAGCGGAGGCCCTGGTGCAAGACCTTGAGCTGGGCACGCTGTTCAGCGCCATGGCGCAGGACGACAAATTTCTCTACGAAGTGGCCAAGACGGCCGTTTTGTGCGGCATGGACGATCCCGGCGCGATACGCTACCGCCAGGATATTCTTCAGGATTGCCTGCGGAACCCCGGCGTCGTCAGGGATATGTACAGGATTGCGGTGGAGGCGGTCGAGGGGGAGAAGAAGCACTACTTCGGCCTGCTCAACAAGTACCCGTCCTGGGTACTCAGCCGCTCGCTGGACGTTTTGCGCATGTTCGCGGGGATGTTGAGAAAGCTGCGGGATACGGCCGACGAGCATGGCGGCGATTTCGCGTCGGAGGGGTTCCGGACCCTTTTCGCAATGCTCGACAGAGAACTGACCGACGAATATTTCGCCCATATACAAGAACACCTGCGCGACCTGAAGTTTCCCGAAGGCGTCCTGATCAGCGCCGCCCTGGGGCAGGGCAACAAAGGGGCGGAATATGTCCTCCGCGCTCCGCCGGACGCCGAACGGCACGACAATATGCGCTGGCTGAAACGGTTGTTCGCCCCGAAAAAGGACGCTTATACGATCGTCATCCACGAACGCGACGAAGCCGGCGCCAGGGCGCTGTCGGACCTGAAGAACAGGGGCATCAACCTGGTCGCCAACGCGCTGGCCCAAGCCAACGACCACATCCTGAGTTTTTTTACCATGTTGCGGACCGAGCTGGCCTTTTACGTCGGCTGCCTGAACTTGCACAGGCTGCTCGCCCCGCTGGGGGAGCCGGTGTGCTTCCCCGCGCCCCTGGCTCCCGGAGAGCGCCGGCACTCCTTTGCGGGGTTGTACGATGTCTGCCTGGCCCTGACGATGGCGGAGAGGGTGGTGGGCAACGATTTCGCCGGCGATGGCAAAGACCTCGTAATCATCACCGGTGCCAACCAAGGAGGCAAATCGACCTTTCTGCGGAGCATTGGCTTGGCTCAACTGATGATGCAGAGCGGGATGTTTGCGCCGGCCGAATCTTTCCGCGCCGCCGTTTGCGACGGCCTTTTCACGCACTACAAGCGGGAAGAAGACGCAGCTATGAACAGCGGCAAGCTTGACGAGGAATTGGGCAGGATGAGCGGGATCGTCGATCATCTGCGAGCCAATTCCCTGGTGCTGTTCAACGAATCGTTTGCCGCGACCAACGAGCGGGAGGGCGCGGAGATTGCCCGGCAGATCGTCTGCGCCTTGCTGGAACAAGGTGTCAAGGTATTCTTCGTCACCCATCTTTATGAGTTCGCCCACGGCATGTACACGCAAAAGATGGCGAACGCGATCTTCCTGCTGGCCGAAAGACAGCCGGACGGGGACCGGACGTTCAAGCTGTTTCCGGGCGAACCGCTGCAGACCAGTTTCGGCGACGATTTGTACAACAAAATTTTCAGGGAAGATGCGCATGGAAATACGTAAGGACCTCCATTCATCCGAATATGAAGCCGGAAGGGCGGCAGCCGAGGCGGAAATTAAGCCGGACCTGGCAAAACTGCACGCTTACGCCCAGGCGAAGCTGGCCTTGGCGGGCCAACTGCGCGTTGTGCGCCAGGCGCTTAAATCGCTCGGGAGGGAGACGGCCGAACGGCAATGCGACGAGCTGGTGGTGAAACTGGCCGAGGACCGCTTCACATTGGCGGTTCTCGGTCAATTCAAGCGCGGCAAGAGCTCGCTCATGAACGCTATCGTCGGGCGCGAACTCCTGCCCACCGGCGTGCTGCCCCTGACCTCCGCGGTCACGGTGCTCAGATACGGGCCGGTGGAGCGGTTGGCGGTTGAGCGGGAAGGCTGGGCCCTGCCCGAAGAATTGCCGCTCTCCGCCCTCGCCGAGTACGTCACCGAGCAGGGCAATCCCTCAAACGTAAAAAAGGTCAAGACCGCCGGTGTGGAGCTGCCGGCGCCGTTCCTGCGGCGCGGGGTGGAATTCGTGGATACGCCGGGCGTCGGTTCCGCGATCACGGCCAATACGGCGACCACCTACGGATTCTTGCCGGAGTGCGACGCCGTGCTTTTCGTGACGAGCGTGGACACCCCGTTGACGAATACCGAACTGGCCTTCCTGAAGGACATCGAAGGGTATGTGGACAAGATATTCTTCGTGGTCAATAAGACCGATCTCATAGCGGATGAGGAACGGAGCGAAGTCGTGCGGTTCGTGGCCGAGACGATTAAGGTGCAGACGGGGCGCGGAGCGGTGAAGGTTTTCCCCGTCTCGGCCCGCCAAGGCCTGGCCGCGAAAACGTCCGGCGATGAAACCCTCTATGAACGGAGCGGACTTAAGGCCCTCGAGGAGGCGTTGGCTTCCTTTCTGGCCGAGGAGAAGGCGGCCACCTTCCTCGCCGCGGTCGCCCGCAAGGCTTTGCGCATAGCGGCGGACGATCATGCGGAAAAGGAGCCGGCCACGAAACCGTTGCGCGAGGCGAGGTCTGCAGTTGACGCAGTTGCAAAGGCCCGGGCGAAGATCGCAGCGATATATCGGCGAATCGTGGAAGGCCGCGTCGCGGAGGCGGCGGAGCCGTCTCCCGGCGTACCTGCAGAAGCGGCGCCTGCTGTCGAAGCAAGTCCACATAGTCCGGCGGAGACCGATATAGCCGCCGATTTACGGACGAGAGGCTGCCCGGTCTGCCGGCACCTCGCGAAACAGTCGTGGGACTTTTTGACACATTGGCAGTACCGGCTCGGCACCGACGAACAGGCGCAGGCGGAGTTTGCGGCCATGCACGGTTTTTGCCCGCTGCATGCCTGGCAGCTCTTGGCGGTTTCGTCTCCGCACGGCGCCTCGGTCGGGTATGCTCCGCTCGCCGAGCAGCTGGCCTGCCGCCTGAGGGAGCTCGCGGCGGCGCCGTCGGGGACGGAAGTGCTGCGGCTGGCGCGAAGCTCCCATAACTGCCACGTTTGCGAGTTGCTCCGCAAGGCCGAGGAGGATTATATCGCGCAGCTTGCCGGCTTGCTCGGCGGGAGCGCCGGCCGGAGCCAGTACCGCAATTCGCAGGGCGCCTGCCTCCGTCATCTCGGCATGCTCCTGACTGCCTCCCCCACGGCGGAAAGCCGCCAGTTTCTTCTTTTCCACGCGGCCCAACGCTTTAACGAAGACGCGGAGGATATGCGGAGCTTCGCCATGAAACACGAGGCCCTGCGCCGGGGTTTGCAGAACGGCAACGAGGCGGACGCCTACCGCCGGGCCCTTGTCCGCACCGTAGGCGACAGGAGAGTGTGCGTGCCGTGGGAAGACGGGGTAATATGAGGGCTGGCCAAGCTCTTGCAGTTTGTGGGCGCGGCTGAATTCGGAACGGCGGGCACAATCCCAATTATGTAATTGACAACCAATAGTTTTAAGAATAAAATGAAATTATAATGATTCTAAGCTTAGAATAATTATTTCCCTGTGAGAAAGAAGTAGTACATGATGGCCGCAATCGACTCGATCGTCAATGAACTGGCGAGAAGAAACATTACCCCCTCGCATCAGCGGGTGATGATCATGAAGTATCTGGTCGAAAATCAGTGCCACCCTACGGTCGACCAGATCTTCAGCGCCTTGCGGCAGCAAATCCCTACTTTGTCCAAAGCCACCGTATACAATACGCTGAATGTATTGGCCGAAGCGCAACTGGTCCGCGTGCTGTCCATCGAGGACAATGAGACGAGATACGATATCACGACGGAGACTCATGGCCATTTCAAATGCTCGTCCTGCGGCCGCATCTATAATTTCGCGGTGGATGTCGACCGATTTGTGTCCGGCGAGCTGCGCGATTTCCGCATCACCGAGAAAAACGTCTATTTCAGCGGTATTTGCCCTACGTGTCTTGGCAAAGCAGAAAAAGAGAAAAGGAGATGATGGCATGAGTGAAGAAAGCAAGTGTCCGGTGACAGGCATGACCAGAAAAGCCATTGCCGGCGGCGGCACCTCAAACCGGGATTGGTGGCCGAATCAGTTGAACCTCAAGATTCTGCATCAGCATTCCCATCTGGCCAATCCGATGGGCGAGGCGTTCAACTACGCCGAGGAGTTCAAGAGTCTCGACCTGGAAGCCGTGAAGCAAGACCTCTATGCATTGATGACCGACTCGCAGGATTGGTGGCCGGCCGATTACGGTCACTACGGGCCGCTTTTCATCAGAATGGCGTGGCACAGCGCAGGTACATACCGCATGGGCGACGGCCGCGGCGGCGCAGGCAGCGGTACCCAACGCCTTGCGCCCCTCAACAGTTGGCCGGATAATGTGAATCTCGACAAAGCGCGCCGGTTGCTCTGGCCGATCAAGCAGAAATACGGCAGGAAGATTTCCTGGGCCGATCTGATGATCCTTGCCGGCAATTGCGCTATAGAGTCGATGGGACTCAAAACCTTCGGCTTCGGTGGCGGGCGCGAGGATGTCTGGGAGCCGGAAGAGGACATTTACTGGGGTTCTGAGGCCGAATGGCTTGCTACGAGCGACAAACCCAAGAGCCGCTACTCCGGTGACCGGGATCTGGAAAATCCCCTCGCCGCCGTGCAGATGGGCCTGATCTACGTGAACCCGGAAGGGCCGGACGGCAACCCGGATCCGGTCGCTTCCGGCCGCGACGTTCGCGAGACCTTCGCCCGCATGGCCATGAACGATGAAGAGACCGTCGCGCTTGTCGCCGGCGGCCACACATTCGGCAAATGCCACGGGGCCGGGCCTGCGACCCATGTGGGCTCCGAACCGGAAGCCGCCGGCATCGAGGAACAGGGCCTCGGCTGGAGGAGCAGCTTCGGCAGCGGCAAAGGCGGCGATACGATCGGCAGCGGTATCGAAGGCGCCTGGAAGCCGAACCCGACCAAATGGGATATGGGCTATTTGAACACGCTGTTCAAATACGAGTGGGAGCTTGTCAAGAGCCCGGCCGGCGCGAATCAGTGGCTGGCCAAGGACGTGGCCGAGGAAGACATGGTGGTCGACGCCCACGACCCGGCGAAGAAGCTCCGGCCGATGATGACCACGGCGGACCTTTCCCTGCGCTACGATCCGATTTACGAGCCGATCGCGCGGCGCTACCAGCAAAACCCCGCGGAATTCGCGGATGCCTTCGCCCGCGCCTGGTTCAAGCTGACCCACCGCGATATGGGTCCCCGCTCGCGCTATCTTGGCCCGGAGGTTCCCGCGGAAGAGCTTATCTGGCAAGACCCCGTTCCCGCGGTCACGCATGAATTGATCGACGAACAGGACATCGCCGGCCTCAAGGGCAAGATCCTCGCTTCGGGACTATCTGTGGCCCAACTGGTCGCGACGGCTTGGGCGTCGGCGTCCACGTTCCGCGGCTCCGACAAGCGCGGCGGGGCAAACGGGGCGCGTATCCGCCTCGCCCCGCAGAAAGACTGGGAAGTCAACCAGCCGGGCCAACTGGAGACGGTGTTGCAAACCCTGGAGGGAATCCAAAAGCAGTTCAACGGCGCCCAGTCCGGCGGGAAGCTGGTTTCGCTCGCCGACCTGATTGTTCTGGGCGGATGCGCGGCTGTCGAGCAAGCGGCGAAGAATGCCGGCCACGCTGTGACTGTTCCCTTTGCGCCGGGACGCACGGATGCGTCGCAGGAGCAGACCGAGGTTCATTCGTTCGCGGTGATGGAGCCGAAGGCGGATGGGTTCCGCAATTACGTAAAAGGCAAATATTCCGTATCGGCCGAGGAGCTGCTGCTAGACCGGGCGCAACTGCTTACGCTGACCGCTCCTGAGATGACGGTTCTCGTCGGCGGCATGCGCGTCCTGAACGCCAACTACGGACAGTCCCAGCACGGCGTTTTCACCAAGCAGCCGGAGGCGCTCACCAATGACTTCTTCGTGAATCTGCTCGACATGGGCACGACGTGGAAGGCGACCGCGGACGCCGGCGTGTTCGAGGGTCGTGACCGGGCAACGGGCGAACTCAAGTGGACCGGCACCCGCGTCGACCTAGTCTTCGGCTCGAACTCCCAGCTCCGGGCCATCGCAGAAGTCTACGGCTCCGCGGACTCCCGGGAGAAGTTCCTGCATGATTTCGTGGCGGCGTGGAATAAGGTTATGAACCTTGACCGTTTCGACCTCGTTTGAGCCTGGGAAGAACGTTTTAGGGCAGCTATAGGCAAACATATGAGCGCGGCGTTTCAGTATAATCTGAAACGCCGCCTTTTTTATGAGAAAACCACGTTAGACGTGGGTGTAAAAGGGTTTCCAGCAGTGAAGACGAGCTGCGGTATTTAAAAAACAAAAATAAACTATTATCTAAGAATGATTGGATGCAGGAATTATCAGGCAAATAGCGAATTTCAGGAGCTAATGTCATGATGAGGCAAACTTATCCGAAAGGTAAGGGCGCAAAGCTATGGGTCTAAAGGCGGGTTTCCGCCTACGATTGCCAGGTTGCGGCTGAGATTATCAGTCACTACCGGCAATTTTTTGTTGGGCCATACAAATGGGATACAAGGTGGCTACCGGCTTTCAGCCTTAGGGATTGGCGCTATGTTTTATTTTTTTTGCATGGACGGTGAATTTGGCTTGGCAGCAAAAAATAGTGGCGACGAAGTAACTGAGGCAGCAAACTTAGCGTTACTGCGACGGATCGAAAATAATATGAGTGACATCATTTGCCTTCATGACCCTGACGGCCTTTATAGATATGTCGCGCCTTCGGTGAAATCAATCCTGGGTTATGATCCCGAAGAACTGATAGGTACTTCTCCATATCAATATTTTCATCCGGAGGATAGCGATAAAATCAGAAACGGATCGCACGCCCGCGCTTTGAAAAGCATGACGGTGGAAACCAGGATCGAATATAGATTTAGAAAGAAAGACGGTGGCTACACCTGGCTCCAGACGCAGACAACTCCTGTGGTCGACTCTGGCGGTTCAGTTGTTGAATTGCTGACAGTATCAAGGGATATAAGCGATCGCAAGCAGCACGAACAAGTTATGCGGGAAATTGAAGCCGGCTACCGGCAGATCTTTCGGGACAGTCCTGCGGTCAGGCTTATTATCGATCCGGATACGGGAAATATTCTTGATGCCAATCAGGCGGCGATGGACTACTATGGCTATACTCTTGAAGAATTACAATCAATGACCATATTCAAGATCAATATTGCACCGGGTGAAGAAATAAAAGAATTTATGGTAAAAGTAAGCAAGAAATATTGTAAGGCGATATCGTTCCGGCACAAATTGAAAGACGGGTGCATTAGGGATGTGGAGGTATATTCCGGTCCTGTCAAGCTGAAGGGGCAAGTACGGCTTCATTCCATCATTATCGACGTTACCGCGCAAAAAAGAGCCGAGGCGGATTTGCGGGAAAGCAACGAACGGCTTTCCCTGGTCGTCCAGGGGGCTAAAGCCGGTATCTGGGATTGGGACATGCAGACGCAACGGGTATTCCACGATAAGCAATGGAAGGTGATTTTAGGCTATGAGGAGGATGAGCTGAGCGGGGACGCCGACCTATGGACAAGCCGGTGGCATCCGGAAGATGCCGGCAAAATTCAACGCGCGATGGAAAATTATTTGGCGGGTAAGACCGATAAGTATGAGATCGAATACCGGCTCCGGCACAAGGACGGCACTTACCGATGGATTCTCACCTACGGAAAGGTTAGCCGTGATCAGGCCGGGCGGCCTATACGCTGGACCGGAGTTAATATCGACATTACCAATAGCAAGCGTACGGAAGAACTATATCTGGAAAGCGAGAAACGGCTGCGGGATTTTGCCGAGGCCGTGCCTGACATAAGCTTCATTATTGACGAAGGCGGCCGCTATCTGGAAGTGTTCGGCGACGAAAAAATGTTTCATATACCTAAGAAAGAGTTTTTGGGAAAGACCGCTCATCAGGTGTTGCCCAAAGACGCCGCCGATTTCGTCTTAAATGAAGTACGACAGGCAATTGCCTCTGGAAGGCAGCGAAAAAGCTTTCGTGAAATGCGGTTCGCTACGGAAAAGCGCTATTTCTCGGGGCGTACGGTACCACTCAGTTATACGGTCGACGGCAAAAGGACGGCAGCAGTTATTGCTGCCGATATTACGGAACAACGTAGAACGGAAAAAATGTTGCAAATGACCTATGACCTGCGGCGCAGAAGTGATATTATTAACGATATCCTTGATGGCAGGGTTGATAATGACGAAAGTTTTGCTTATACTTCCGGCAGGCTGGGAATCGATATAAGCTTACCCATGTTTGTATGCCGGATAGTGAGTGATAAATTTGATTTTGATGATGAAAATCCCCAAATTGCCAAGATCAATGATGTTCAGAAAGTCAAAGACGAGGTAATAGTGGCATTGAGCGAAATCCCGGACTGTATAGCCTGGGATTGTCGGGACGGTATTTGTGTTTTATGCCATGCCGCATCGGGAAATAATGAGTGGGCGCGCAGCAAGGAAATAGCTTTGCTTATCAGGGGTAAATTGTCGGAATACGACTCGGGAATGACAGTGTTCGTGGGTGTCAGCGACATGCATATGGGGATGGGAGGACTGAAAAAGGGCTGCCGGCAAGCGCTGAGTGCGGCGCTCGCCGCCCGCAGCAGGGCGAGGGAGGGAGTAGAGATCCTCCATTACCGGGAAGCCGGCCTATTTCAGTTTATTCCCCCTTCTTTACGGGGCAGCGCTGCCAAAGAATATATTGAACAACACATCGGCAAGTTGCTGGCGTATGACCGGGCAAAACAAACAAATTATTTGGAGACTTTAGAGGACCTTCTGCGCGGCGTGAGCATACGGGAAACGGCAATGAAGCATCATCTTCATCCTAAGAGCGTAGTTTTCCGCCAGAAGAGCATCGCGAAAATGCTGAACGTTGATCTTAGCGACTACCAAACCAAGTTGGCGTTGGGGTTAGCCATCCAATTACATAAACTTAAATAACTGTTAACACAAGTTCAACAAAACGCCCGGCTTGCTATCCATTTGGATAGCAAGCCGGGCGTTTTGTTGCTGATTATTATCAAATTGTAGGAATAGTGACGTGAATTTCGGTGTGCGATAATAGAATAAGTATTAGATAAATGTATTTCTCATTACGGTTATTATAGTGACAGTCATCTAATACTAAGAGGAGTAAAGTGAAGACATTGCTTTGTTTAAATTGCGGGACAGAATGGTTCTCAGCTTGTTTTTCAGAGCAGCCTTGCGCTAAATGCGGCGGCAAAATCATTGAGATTCTTAGTTGCGTGGAAGAGCAAGCTGCGGAATAACCGGCACCTAGAGCTGATTCTTTACGAATGACTGCCTGGTTACCTCTTGTAAATTTTTTTTGCAGATGTTTAGCGATGACTTTTTTATTGCGGCAAATGTGCGAACCCCTCCCGCGCTTTCGTATAACCGATCTTGTAAGCTGGAAAAGAGTACCGGCCGAATATAGGCAAAAATTTTACTAAACGGAGATGGCTGATCTATGAAAATCACCAGTATGAAAACGAGATTACTCATCATCTTATTGCCATTTTTTATTCTATCTTTTGGAGCATTGGTCGGAATTAGTTACTATTTATCCCAGCAGGCTCTAAGTCAAAGCGTCGATGAAACGGCCGCGGCAGTAAGTTCGGATTACGCCTCCCGTATTGCAGGTCAAGTGTACGGGGCCAAGATTCAACTAGAATCCTTTGCCGGTCTCAAGCGAATTTACGATCCTTCCGACAGCCAAGCACTTAAAGAGGCTTTGGCTGATTGCAGCAAACGGCTTGACGTTTTGGAGAACGTAACTTATATTGCGCCCAATGGTGAAGCGCTGCGACCGGACGGCAGCACGGTCAACCTTGGCGACCGCGGATATTTCAAACAAGTGATTGCAACTAAAAAGCCGGCTGTTTCCGATGTTCAGATGAGCAGAACAACCGGAAAAGCAGGAATAAATGTTGCTGTTCCGGTGCTTTATGATGGAAAATTAACCGGCGTACTGACCGGTTCTATCTCGATAGATAAAATGACCGCCTTGGTCAAAGAAGCCAAATTCCAGGATACCGGGTATGCATTGGTACTGGACTCCAATGGCACGGTCATCGTACATCCCCGCTTCCCCGAGATGCAGGGCAAGCTCAATCTCGGCCAGAAGAAAATCAATCCTGAATTGAAGCTGCAGCAAGCCGAACTGGACGACCGCCTGGTGAAACTGGTTCAAGATGCTGTTGCTTCAGGAAAGACGGTGCGCGGCCAATATCGATTTGTTGACGGCATTGACAGGATCGGGACGATTACCCCTATCAGCCTAATAGGCGGACAGCGCTGGTTTATGATGGTTACAGCGCCGGAGGCCGAAGCAATTCATGCATTAAGCGCATTGGCACAGGCCATGCTTTGGGGAGCATTAGTGTGCATTTTGCTGGCCATCGTATTCATATTCATTATAAGCACCCGGATTGCGGCTCCTATCATGTTGGTTCGGAATGAATGCGTACAGTTGGCGCAAGGCGATCTGCGAGAGCGTCCAATAAATATTGTCGCTTATGATGAGATCGGGCAATTAACCAACGGTTTCCAAGAAATGCGAGCCAATCTACACACTCTCGTCGCAAAAGTATTATCTCAGGCTCAACAGTTGGCCGCATCCAGTGAACAGTTAACGGCCAGCGCCCACCAATCGGCCGAGATTTCCAGCCAGATAGCCAGTTCCGTTGCCGAAATCGCTACTGGCTCCGAGCAACAGGCGGCAGCGGCCGGGCAAGTTGTCAAAGTAGCGCAAGAATTGTCGGGGAAAACAGAGCAAATTTCTCATGCCGCCCAAGAAGTATCCTTAATTGCCAATTCTGCAGTACGGGCAGCGGAAGAAGGCCGCAATGCTGTAGATCGGACTGAGGAACAGATGAGTGAAATCGGTAAAGAATCGGCCGCGCTTGAATCTGCGATTATTGAATTAGGTAAAGGCTCTAACGAAATCAGCAAAATTGTTACCTTAATTTCCACTATTTCCACTCAGACCAACTTGCTGGCCCTTAATGCCGCTATTGAAGCGGCGCGGGCCGGGGAGGCCGGACGAGGCTTTGCAGTTGTCGCCGAAGAAGTTCGTAAGCTTGCTGAAGAATCGAATCAGGCCACGCAAAAGATCGGCAAGCTTATCCAGCAAAATCAAATCAATATGGATCGCGCCGTTTCCGCTTCCCAGACCGGAGCCGAAGGTATAAAATCAGGCATTCAAATGGTTCATAACTCGGGAGAAACCTTTAAGCATATCGTCGAATCAATTCTCAAATTATCGGAACAAATCAAAGATATCGCTGGAGCTATAAACCATATGGCTGAAGGCAATCAAACTCTGTTCGCCGCCATCAGGGAAGTTGAGGCTGCGGGCAGAACATCGGCGGCACAATCACAGTCAATTTCTAGCGCGACTGAAGAACAGTCCGCATCCATGCAGGAAATCGCAGCTTCAAGCCAGAGCCTGGCGCAAATGGCAACAGAGTTAACGCACGCCGTCAGTAAATTCAAGATATAGAACACGTCATTTATCAAATTTTGGTGCCAGCCTTTTGTGTTTTATCGCTGGGCAACATCCGCCTGAACGATTTGATCCCGCCCATTTCTTTTTGCCTGTAGCAAGGCTTGGTCCGCCCGCTTAATTAATTTGTCCATATCCGTTAGTGTCGCCGGCACCATGGTGGCCGTGCCAATACTGACGGTATACTTAGGAATAGTTGCATTATTGGCGGTACTTAGCGCTATTTTTGATTTGAGCTTTTGCCCGATGATGAGTGCATCTTCGGCCGTGGTATTGGGGGCGAGGATAATAAATTCTTCACCGCCATATCGGCCAAGTAAATCCTCGGCACGGATAGCGGCTTGCGTCTCGCGGCTAAAATGCGCCAATACGCTGTCGCCGACCGTATGTCCATATGTATCGTTAATAACCTTGAAATAATCGAAGTCAATCATAAATATTGTGGCTGGTTGTTGCTGACGGATCATTAGTGAAAGGAGTTTTTCCGATAGCTGCAAGAATTGCATGCGGTTATAAATACCCGTCAGAAAGTCTTTGGTAGCTGCTTCTTTCAGTTTTATGTCGATAACCTCACGGCTCATTAGCAGATAGGCCATTGTGCTTACCAGCATATGTACATATATGCTTATAAACGAAATCGTCTGTAGGGAAGATGCCGTAAATAATGTATAACTATCGCCCCGCGGTAATGCGTCCAGAGCCCGGATGACCTGGTAAGCGGCTAAAATCGTAAAAAACAGCGCCATTATTTTTCGTAAATTAGTTGTATCGCTGCGGAAGAAAAGTCCGGCCGCTGCCGCAAACGAATAGATCGCTAGAATCATAGCACACACAAAAACCCTGAGGCCCATATTCGCTCCTGCCAAATAAAGCAGCGTAAACCCCAAGATTATTGCGGCTACTACCAGTATCCACCGTTGCGCCGTGCCTTTGAGCGGCACTTTGCCGACATGAACGATACAATAGATTTCCAAGGCGATCCCGAGAAAAACAAAGCTGTTGCCCAAGATAATAGAAATATCAACCGGCACCGGCCCCCTGAAAAGACTCAGGGCAGCGCCTATGGCTTGCAGCAGCTTTCCGTATATATAGTAGCGCATCAAATCATCAAAGCCGGTAGTTTTAGCAAATATGATCAACATCAGGAACATAACAAGAGTGCCTAAAAACGTAAGAAAATAGATCGTAAACGTATCTAGTAAAGCCAACTAGCCCACCCCGGTTATTAAATATGCTTCCCTCAATTATTTCTCTCCGCATGATAGCATAATATATAAAATATTACTATATCTTATTTCAAATAACTGTCCGGCGCCCGCCAGGCTAAGCGTCCCGCCAAGTGTAGGCCGTTGTTTTAAGTGGGTTCTTTAGAGAGGCGTTTTTTTTATTTATTGAATTTGCGAGAGTGGCCCAGGGTGAAGCGGCTTTGCGGCGAGGGTTATTTGCGCGGAGGAGGAGGCTTTTCGCGTCGTCGATAATGGCCCGGCGTACCGGTAAGCGGTACGAAGCAAATGCAGCCGGCGGCCGGCACGCTGAACGGCGGCGAGCAGGTTGCTCTTGGTATCGACCATGGCCACCGGGTAGGAGGCATTGATTTCGACCATGGCCGTCGATGCCGCTTCGGCAGGGTAAAATCCTTTCCGAAACAGGCGGGGAAATTGCCGCGGCGGCAGAAGCAAAGGTATTGACCGGCGGGGACTGCTATGGTATTATTTACCTGGAATATTCCAATATCAGGACAACTTAATATGTGGGATAGGTGCCCTACGGGGCTTAATAGGGAAGTCCGGTCAAACGCCGGCGCGGTCCCGCCACTGTATTGGGGAGCAAACCCGAGTGTACGCCACTGGGACGAGAGTCTTGGGAAGGTTCGGGGGAGCGATGATCCAGAGCCAGGAGAACTGCCTGTCTGACAATCACCGTTATTACCCACGAACGATGGGGAGGAGATTCTCGACGCAAGCTTTGCGCTGAATCCTTCCCGGCATTTTTGCCGGGATTTTTGTTGGTGTTGCCGTCATGAGAGCCTTCAACCGTTTAGGGAGGCTCTATTTTTGTCGGGTAGAAGAAGCGAAGGGGTGGTTGTATGTTCAAGAGGAAAAAATTGCGGCAGGCGATCTGCTCAGCTCTGGCCATTGGCCTCGGCATGTCGCTCGCCGGCCCGGCCCTGGCCGAGGAGAGGACAGAGTACAAGTTCGATCCGGTGATCGTCACGGCCATGCGGGAAGAGTCCACCGACCTGAAAACGCCTGCGTATGTCAACGTTTACGATCAGGAAAAGCTCAAGGCCACCGGGGCGACCAACCTGCTCGACGCGCTTAAGTACACCGAGGGCATCACCTATGACGGCTACGGCATCCAGGGACATCTCTACAGCTCGATGATCGCCAAGGTCGTCATCCGAGGCATGGACCGCGGCACGGTCATCCTGCTGGACGGCGTGCCGACCAACCTGTCCGGCTATTATTCCCTCGAACGCATCCCGCTGAGCAATATCGAACGAGTCGAGGTTGTCAAAGGCGCCTCCTCGGTGCTGTACGGCACGGCGGCGATGGGCGGGGTGATCAACATCATCACCAAGAAGCAGGTGGAAAACAGCATCGAGCTTGAGCAGGGGAGCTTCGGTGTCAATCGCCAGACGCTGTCCCTCCAGGCCGGCAAGCTGGCGCTGACGTTCGGCCACAGCGGAACAGGCGACGTCGGGCAGATAAGCGACCCCTGGTCGAGCACCGGGCTTGACCGCAAGTACACCGCGTTCCGGGGCGACAGTCGCGACTTCGTGCGCTGGTCGTGGGCGGTGAGCGACAAGATTACTTTCACCCATCAGCACGACGTGGACGATTTCAAAGTCGACCGCCTGAAAGAAGCCGGCAACGCTCTGGACGAGAAAATCGGCCAGAAGGAAACCAAGGATTCGATGATCCTAAGGATAAAGCATGGATCGTGGGTCAGCAATCTTTACAATAACACGCTTGTACGGGGCTACATGAAGTACAGTCCGGCCGGCGTCAAGAACACCGACACCGACACCGAATTCGGCACCTACGGCCTGGACAGCCAGACGAACTGGGCGACGCCTTTCGGGCAATACGTAGCCGGGATGGCGTGGCAAAAGGACTGGTTCAAATGCGACGACAGCATGGCTCCGCCGGCCACCTCGAGCTCTTACGTGTCCTTGAAACAACGGGATTTTATCTCGCTTTTCGGCCAGGTCAACCATCCGCTCAGCGCGAAGACCAACCTGATCGTCGGCGCCAGACAGGAGTTCGTCCGGCAAGAGGGCGCCAAGAATTACGACGAATTCTGTCCGCAAGTTCAGCTCATTACGTCCATCAACGCGGAGCAGTCGTGGTATGTCAACGCCGGCCGGGCTTTCCGGATGCCCGGACTGTCCGATATGTACGGGTCGACGTGGCGAAAGACGGCCAATCCCGACCTGGCCCCCGAGTACGGCTACAATTACGAAATAGGCTGGAAACGGGTCAACGACCGCAGTTCGTTGAAAGTGGCCGTTTACCGCATGGATTTCACCAACTATATCCAATGGAAACAAGTCACCACCGGCAATTATCTGCCGTATAACACCGAGTTCCGCAATATGGGCGTCGAAGCCGGCTACGAGCATATGCTGAGCAAGCGCTGGACATATACGCTGGGCGTGAGCGTCAGCAATCCGCAGGAAAAGGCGGGCGACACGGACTGGAAGCTTTCCTTCGCCAGGCTGCAGCTTACCAGCGGCATCCGGTACGCCTGCGAAAAATGGGCGGTCAACGTCAGCGCGTCTTACCTCGGCGACCGCAAGGACGACCTTAAGCCGACCCTGCCGGTGAATGCCGAGATCAAGTATCTGGCTACGCAGGATACCGAGTTGAAGCTGCGGATGGAGAACGTGCTCGACCGCAACGACATCGTGTCCAACGGCTCGTCCTTCTACCGGGCGTTGCCGCGGACCTATTACTTCGGCGTGACCCAAAGGTTTTAAACGTAATTTGCCCCAGACAAGAGGCGCAGAAAGGACCGGCCATGAGAAACCGCATAACCGCTTTTGCCCTCGGGCTGATCCTTTTCTGCCACGGCCAGGCGATGGCGCACCGGGAGGATATATCCTTCACCGCGGATATTCCCTACAGCTTTGCGGCCGGAGCCGGCGAAAGCCGCGGCGGCTCGCTCCTGAAAGGGCTCGTTTCCGTAGAGAATACCGGGCCGGCCGACAAGGAGGTGCATATCGCGATCGCCCTGCCGACGGGGCTGACGCCGGCAAGGCTCCCGGACGGCTGGCGGGCGGAGACGGACGGGATGGCCGGCGTTGTCCGCCTGCCAGGGGGATACGGACAGTGGTTCGACCTGCTGGCGTTCGACACCGGCGGGCTGGCGGCCGGCGAGCATGCGGTGGCGGTCACGGTTTCCTGCGGCGACTGGCGGCGGACGATAACCAGAAAAATTACGGTCGGGCCGCAAAGCAAGGCTGGCGGCAAAGGGTTGTCGATCGCCAGGGTCGTGCTGCCGGTGGACCATGCCGGCAATCCCGACGAGCGCCTGAGCCCGGGGACGCTCGTTCTCCGCGACCAAATGCTGGATTACTATAAAAACGTCCTGCGGGGCCGGGGCGCATACAATGAGGCGGCCGAAGCGGTGCATCCCCTGACAAGCATGAACGTCGAGTTCGTGAACCCGGACGGCGACGAGAAGCTGCTGACCGTAGTTTCGCGCCTGCTCGACGGCGAGGGCCGGGCGGTGCCGGGCATGTTCACGCCGGCAGCCGGCGCGGACGACCGGGAGAACAGCGGCTTTGCCGGCAGCCGGGAGGAAACGGCGGCGTTCATCGCCTTGTCCGGCGAGGTCGGCCAGACGGTGAGGCTGCCGGTTTATATCGACGAAAATGTGGTGAAAGGCGGCCGGTATGTCCTCCGCGTCGAGGCGCGGGAGGCCGGCCGACCGGTGGCCGTGGCCGAGCGGGGGGTCACGGTGGTCGCCCGCGACGGCAAGGCGGCGGCGCTGACGCTGACGGCCGCCGTTATGGTGCTTGGCGGGCTGGTTGTCGCCGCCCGCTGCCGGCGCCTGTTATTCGCCGGCCTGAAAACCCGCTGGCTGATAACGATTACGCTGTTCGGGGCCGTCTGTTTCGCGGCGGTGAACGTGCCGGCGACCCTGCTGGGCGAGGTGCTGCACGTGCTCATGGGGCCGCTGGCCTTTCTGGCCACCGGCATGTTCCACGGCGTGGTCCTCTATATGCTGGTGGCCGCCCTGGTGGTGCTCATCCCGCGGCCGGGAGTCGCAGCGTTGCTGTTTGCGGTGCGGATGCTCCTGGGGCTGCTGGCTTTCGGCCATGCGTCGCCGGTGGCGCTGCTGCTGTGCGGCACTCAGGCCGTGCTGCTGGAAGGCTTGTTGTATTTGGCGGGAATAACGGCCGCCCGGAGCGGCGGCGAAACGGCGGGCGGCTGGCAGCGCTGCCTGCCGGTGGCGCTGGCCTGCAGCGCCGCCGACGGGATGAGCACTTATCTCAACTTGCACGCGCTGTCTTTTCTGTACCGGGTTTTCTACGCGGACTGGTACATCTATGCCGTCGTGGCCGTGAACGGCGTCCTGTACTCGGGCATCGGCGGTTTCTGCGGCGTGGTGCTCGGCCGAAAATTGCGGACGGTGGGGAGCGACTGATGGCGCCGCTGATCGAAATTGATAAGCTTACCTTTACCTACGGCAGTCGGTCTTCGCCGACCATCGCCGGCATAACGCTGACGGTGGACGAGGGCGAATTCGTCCTGATAACCGGCCGGACGGGCTGCGGCAAGAGCACGCTGCTCAAGGCCCTCAACGGGCTGATCCCCCACGAGAGCGGCGGCGCGATGACCGGCCGCGTCCGCCTTGGCGGCCGGGACACGCGGGAGCTGACGGTGCAGGAGCTGAGCCGGTCGGTGGGCCTGGTGTTCCAGAATCCCGAGGACCAGATCTTCGCCACCAGGGTCTATGACGAGGTAGCCTTCGTGCTGGAAAATGCCGGCCTGGATTCCGGGATTATCGCTGCCCGGGTGAAGGAAACCCTGCGGGATGTCGGCCTGGCCGGCAAGGAAGACGACAGCGTCCACACCCTGTCGGGCGGCCAGAAGCAGCGGCTGGCGCTGGCGGCCGTGCTGGCGGCCAGGCCGCGGGCGATCGTACTCGACGAGCCGATCAGCCAGGTCGACCCCCTGGGAGCGTCCGCGCTGCTCGAGCTCCTGTTGCGCCTCAACCGGGAGAAGGGGCTCACGGTTGTCATCGTCGAGCACCGGCTGCAGGAGGTGGCCGCCGTATGCCGGCGGATAGTCCTGATGGACGCCGGCCGGATTGCCTGGGACGGGGCGGCGGCCGACCTTTTCAGCACGCCGCGGCTGCTGCTGGACAGGGGGCTGCGCCTGCCCCAGCCGGTGGCGGTCTGCCTGGGCCTCGGCCTTTTGCCGCCGGCGACGTCGATCGAGGAAACGGTCGCCAAGATAAGGGCGGCCATGCCGCGGCTGAAACCGGCGGCGGCCGCCGCGCCGGCGACGACTGCGCGGCCGGCGGCCAACGAGGAGCTGATAAGCCTGCGGGACGTGTATTTCCGCTACAACGAACGGAGTGCCGACGTGCTTGGCGGGGTTTCGCTCACCGTCCGCCGGGGCGAGGTCGTCGCCGTCATGGGCGCGAACGGCGCCGGCAAGAGCACGCTGCTCCAACTGCTGAACGGCCTGCTCGTCCCGCGGGCCGGCGAGGTGCGGGTGCGCGGCGGCCGCCCCCTGGCCGGCCGGGGCCAGGTGGGCCAGGTGATGCAGAATCCCGACCTTATGCTGTTCTGCCCTACGGTCGAGCGCGAAATAGCCTTCGGGGCCGCCGACCGGCAAATCGTCGCCGACTTGCTGGCAAGGCTGGGGCTGGAGGCTCAGGCCGGGGATTTCCCGCTGGCCCTCAGCCGGGGGCAGCGGCTGAGGACGGCGCTGGCCGCTGTGTTGGCCTGCCGGCCGGCGGTGCTGCTGCTGGACGAGCCGACCACCGGCCAGGACTACGCCCATATCGGCGCGATCGCCGGGCTGGCCGGCGATTTTGCCGCCGCCGGCGGCGTGGTGGTCTTTTGCACCCACGACGCGGAGCTCGCCGCCGGCTACGCGAGCAGGGTGCTGGTCATGAAAGAGGGCCGGCTGCTGCTGGACGGCGGGCCAAGGCAGGTTTTTGCCCGGGGCGGGCTGCTGGCGACCGCCGGCGTGAGGCCGCCGCCGGCGGCGGCCATCGGCGAGGCGCTGCTGGCCAGGACGACGTTGTCGGCTGAGGAGGTGGTTGCCGGTGTTCAGCAGGCATTTGTGGGAAGCGGAAGCGGGCCGCACGCTTGTCCATAGGCTCGACGGCCGGGTCAAGCTTGTGCTGCTGGCCGTCCTGGGCACGGGGGTCATCCTGATCGACAGCCCGCGGACGCTGTTTCTGCTGCTGGCGGCGACGCTGGCGGGGCATCTGGCGGCGAGGACTTCGCTGCGCCGTTGGACGCTGCTGGCGGTGTTCCTGCTGGTCGCCATCTGGGGCTCGATGGTCAGCCAGGCGATGTTTTACAATCAGGAGCCGCGCAGCCCGCTCGTTTGCCTGGTCGCGCCGGCGGCCCCGGTCCTCGGGCCGCTGACAGGCGGCGTCTACATCTATCAGGAAGGCCTGGCCTACGGCGCGGTACAGGCCATGCGGTCGTGCACCATGCTGGCGTACGGGTTCCTGCTGTGCTGGACGACCGAGCCGCGGGAACTGCTGCGCGGCCTGGTGTTCTGGCGGCTGCCGTACGAGCTGTCCTTCATGGCGGTCACCGGCCTCCGTTTCCTGCCGGTGGTGCTGAGCGAGACGGCGACGGTGATCACAGCCCAGCGGCTGCGTGGCTTGGCCGCCACCCGGGCCATGTCGCCGGCCGGAGCGGTCGGGACAGCCTTCCGGACGCTGTGGCCGGTGCTGGCGCGGTCGCTCAGGCGGGCGGTGACGCTGGCGATGTCGGTGGAAAGCCGGGGCTTCGGCAGCGGCTGGCGGCTGGCCGCGATGCCGCCGCTGACGGCGGGGGGCAAGGCGGCGCTGGCCGGGTGCCTGGCCGCCGTCGTGCTGGCGGGCGCCGCCAAGTTGCTGTATGTTTTTCAGTTTAACGGCTGGGCGCATTTCGCCGCGTGCCGGCTTGTCTACGATTTCGCCCGGCAGTGGCTGTGAGGGGTGGCCGATGAGAGCAAGCGATTTATGGCGCTGGTCGGTGGTGCTTGTCTTCGCTGCCAGCCTGGCCGCCCTGGGCTGGTATGTGTTCGGGGCCGATGCGGGGGCGCGGCGGACGGCGGGCCAGGAAGCCGGCAGCGGGACTTACCGGCAGGTTGCCCAGTTATCCCTCGGCCAGGTCGAGGTGAAGAACTATCAGTGGATGGGGTTCACCCGGGGCATCCTGCGGTTTTCGCCCGACAGCGGCCGGCTGGCCGTGGGGACGGAGACCGGCCAGGTCATCATGCTGTCGCGGGCCGGCGAGGTGCTGTGGCGGCGGCCGGCCGGCCTGGGCAAGGTCACGGCGCTGGAGTTTTCCCCCGACGGCGCCGCCCTGTACGTGGGCGAAACCAGCGCCGACGGCAACATGTACTGCCTGGACGCCGCCAGCGGGCGCGAGCGGTGGAAAAGCGGCCTGGCCGCCGAACTGGGCGTTGATATCAAGCGCAAGAGCCATCCCGGCGTCATCAGGATCCTCGCCGACCAGGCCGGCTGGGTCTTCGCCCTGGCGCAGCGCTACGACCGCTCGGCCGCCGGCGAGAGCGTTTACCGCGGGAAAATATTCTGCCTGAGCCCGGAAGGCGGGGCGATATGGCAATATCCGGCCGGCGAGGCCATGGACGCCTGGGTGAACTGGATGGGCGCCGACGCGCAAGGCCGGCGGCTCGTGTTCGGGACGGCCAACTTCGATACCGACAGGCGTTACCGCTACGCGAAAAACGTCTATTGCCTCGACGCCGTCCGCGGCGCGGAGGCGTGGAGCGCCGCCGTCGAGCCGACGCCGCCTTTCCAGCGGACCATTATGCGGGGCAGCCCGAACATAGCCGCCGACGGCGGTTATGTCGCCGCTATGGCCAGCGACGGCCGGGCATTTCTGTTCGCTGCCGACGGCCGGGAGCTTTGGCGCCGGCATCTCAGCGCGCCGCAAAAGATCGCCGGGGTCTATCTGAACGCCGTCGGCCGCGATGCCTACATACTGGGCGATTATGCCGTCTTCACCACGATAAATACTTACAACAACGCCAACTGGCAGCTGCCGACGCCGGTGGAGCACCCCGGCAGCAACAGTCTGTTCGTTTTCACTATCGGCGGGGAGTTTACGGCCAAGTGGCGGGCGGGCGGCGGCATCGAGGAGATGGCGTTCGCGGGCGGCCGGCTGATTGCCGTTGCCGTCGGCCGCAACACCAAGACCAAGGACCCCGGCGTTCATGGGATTTATGTGCTCGATATGCCGAACGCGGCGGCGGTGGAGAAGCTGGCCACCGCCGGCCCGTGCGCAGCGGTGGCCGTAAGCCCGGACGAACGGCTGGTGGCCGGCATCGAGGCGCCGTTGCAGTTGGACGACGGATCGATCATCGGCGGTTACCGGCTGTGGCTGTGGCAAAAGTCCGGGTCCCGGTAGTGTTCATATGTACCCGCTTGGGCCGGCGCTGCGGAGCGGGGCAAGAAAAATATTCTGCAGGCCCGGCAGGAATACCGGCCTTTAAAGAGAACATTTTCACCCAAAGGCCAAAGAATGGCCGGCAGCCGCAGGACGGCGCCCGTGACGACCAGAAGGTTCGAGGGTAATTCCCGGGTAATAAATGCATATTTCAGGATGGAGGCCACGAAGGTTTTCCGCAGGCAGGGAACCGTGCGTGGTTTTTTGTTGGGTTTTTCCGGGCTTCGCAGCGGCTGAAGCCTGTGAGGGCGGGGTAGAAGACGAGGGTGGGAGTGGGTATTGTTGAAGGTGGCTGTTGTTGACGGGCAGGGCGGCGGCATCGGCAAGGTCGTCACGGAAAGACTGCGGAAAGAGTTCGGCGAAAATCTGGAGATTTTCGCTTTCGGCACCAACGCTCTGGCAACGTCGGCGATGCTCAGGGCCGGAGCCAATGAAGGCGCTACCGGCGAAAACGCGATCGTCCAGAATATGGCCGCGATGGACATCATCGTCGGCACCATCGGCGTAGTCGTCGCCCATTCGATGCTGGGCGAGCTTACGCCGGCGATGGCGGAGGCTGTTGGCCGCAGCAAGGCGAGGAAGCTGCTCCTGCCGATCAACCGGTGCGGCATAACGGTCATCGGTGCCGGCACCGAGCCGCTGCCCCATCTGATCGACGCCTTGCTGGCGCAAATCAAAGAAAGCTGGAGGGATTAGGGATGTGCGAAGCCAACGCGTATCTGTATGAAGACGGCCGGGAGGTGCTGGTGCTGGAAAGCGTCGATGAGGTTGTCGCCAACGCCGGCGAGGTGTTTCTGCGGAACATCTTCGATCAGCGCAAGACGGTGGCGGGGCGGATCAAGGAATTGCAGCTTGTCGACCACCGCATCATTCTGGAGCGGTTGCCGAAATAAAGCCTGTCCGCTGCGGAGGCGGCGATAAATATTTTCAAAAATGGCCTTTCTGGGGGAGGAATATTGCCCCTGAAAGCGAATTAATCTCCAAAAGCTGAGAAAGCTTACAACGGCGAACAAGACGTTTGCCCCTGCCAGAAGGCTTGGAAATTGTCCCCGCAGTCTAAAACCGCACATTCAGGACGGTTGCCGCGAAGGCCGACTCCCACCAAGGGAGGCTTGCGTGGTTTTTTGTTGCCTGAACGCGGCTGGGCGGACGACGGATAAACCGTCCGGGCGGAAAAACGCATATGGTTCAAATGGCAACCACGAAGGGCTGCGTAAACGAATTTACGATGCCCTTGGTGGTTTTTGTTTTGGGGGGGATGCCGGATATAAACGCTCTCGCTGCCTGGAGAAAAACAGTATAAGGAGAATTCCGGATATGCGTAAACACTTTGTGGCTGTTGCCATATTCATAGGTTTGTTGGCGAATGCCCCGGCGGCTGTCGCCGAGGTAACGCCCAGCTTCACCCTGGAGGAAATAATCATTCAGGCCGACGCCTACCGGTTGCCGGTGGACAGCAGCACCGTGAACGTCAAGGTCGTCAGTCCGGGGAAAGCGTCCACCATCCCCGAGATATTGCGGATGTCCGCCGGCATCGATATCCAGCAGCGCGCCGTGGCCGGCGACAACCAGGACGGGACGGTCAAGCTGCGCGGTTTCGACGCCCGCCGCTTTACCGTCATGCTGAACGGCCGCCCGATAAACACCGCCGGCGTTATGGGCGGCCAGTATATCGACTGGACGACCATCCCCCTGAATACGGTGGAGAAAATCCAGATCGTGAAGGGCGGGAAACTGGCCAGCGACGGCAATACCCTCGGCGGCACGATCAACATCGTCACGCGGAGCAAGGGCGCCGACGGCGGGGAGATCAATATTCTCGGCGGCAGCAACGGCCGGTACGATTATATGTTCCAATACAGCGGCAATGCCGCCAAGCTCCATTATCAGATCACCGCCAACCAGACCGGCGCCGACGCTTTTCTGCGGAACAATTTTTACGACGCCGACCAGTACGGCCTGCGGCTGAACTACGACGTAACCGGCAAAGATAATCTGGAATTCGGCGTAAACCATACCAAGAGCAGACGGGGCTTTATCCTCGCCAACACTCCGGGAGCGCCCGACTACGACCCGCGGTATCCCGCAAGCGCCGGCGAAGCGCTCTCCCCCGGAGTGATGGGCGTAACCTTGCAGCCGGGGTCTTACTGGGAGAAGATTAACGACTACTACGACTTTACCTACCGCCGGCAGATAAAGGACGGCCAATGGGCGTTGGCCTACTGGCGGAACGACGAACGCCGCCGCGAGGTCGTTTATAACGCCGCTGGCACCGTGGCCTTGGACCGCACCGTTATCGCCGACAAATCGGACAGTATCAAATTCAGCGGCGACAAGACGGTCGACGGCGCCAAGTACGGCTACGGCGCGGAATACAAACGGCTGCGCTACGGCTACGGCTGGCAGGATTGGCCCCAGCCGGACCCGCACGATATCTATCCTTCGCAGAAAGTCGATTTGTTCGGCGCCTACGTGGACAGGACGTGGCAGCTTGACAAACGCTGGACCGGGTACGTCGGCCTGCGCTACGACCACTTCCTGGGCGGCAGGGACGATACCGGGCATGCCGATAACCGAACGTTCGGCCAAAAATACAGCAGCCTGTCGCCCAAGCTGAATTTCGCGTTCAAAAACAACGACAGCACCACCACCTTCCTGTCGGTCAACCGCCTGTGGCGCGCCCCGTCCATGGCCGAATTCTACTGGTGGGCGCGCAATTATGACACAGGCGGGGCCAACCCGGGTTTTCACGCCGCGTTGAAGCCCGAGTCCGGGTACAGCTACGAAATCGGCGGCCAGCACCGCTTCAGCGGGAAATATACCAGCAAGCTGACGGTATACTACCAGAAGATCGACGACTACATCAACTTTGCCCATAATTACCCCTTCTACTGCTACAACATCGACCAGGCGAAAATATGGGGGATCGAGTGGGAAAACGACATCAGGTTCGATGCCCGCAACAGCTTGCTGGTCAACTACACCAACGAACACGCCACCCAGGGCAACGCCGACCTCGATTACCGGCCCCGGCACAAGGTCGGCCTGGCTTACCTGTATGACGCCAAGCCGTGGCAGGCCCAATACAGCATCAATTACGCCGGACGGCAAAGGGACGGCACATCCGGTACGGCCAGCTACATGGGCGGCTACACCGTCCACAATTTCTCCCTGACCCGCCAGCTGGACGATACGAGGTCGGTCAGCCTGTACGTCGACAACATCTTCGCCAAACGCTATGTCGAGCAGCTCGGCTATCCCCTGCCCGGCCGCTGCTACTACGTAAGCCTCAAGCAAAAGATCTGACCGGGACGGCAGGCCGGGAGGGAGGGACGCATGCAGGTAGCGAAGGTTATTTACGGGAGCTTTTTTGTAGCCCTGGGCGTTGTCCTGCCCATCGGTTTTCATCTGCTGCAATTCGGCGGCGTCGTCTTTTTGCCGATGCATATTCCCGTTCTGCTGGCCGGCTTCATTCTGGGCGGCAGGTACGGGCTGCTGGTGGGGCTGTTGACGCCGATATTGAGCCACCTGTTTACCGGCATGCCGCCCCTGTCGCCGCCGATGCTGCCGATGATGATCGTGGAATTGGCGTGTTACGGCCTTGCTGCCGGCATGCTGTATCGCGGCGGGCGCAATATTTACGCCGCGCTGATCGGCGCGATGATTGTCGGCAGGATCGGCACCGGCGTAGTCCTGTACCTGGGAACCCTGTTCCTTGGCTTCCATATACCGGTGTGGGCCTTTATTTCCGGCGGCATCGTGAAAGGAATCCCGGGAATCGTCGTCCAATTGTTTATCATCCCCGTGCTGGTGAAGGCATGGGAGAAATACAACCAGGCAGGTGGAAGCCGTGGATCATAAGACGTTCTTCAACAATCTGGCGGCGGAGTGGGACAACATGCCGAAGCCTGATCAAAAAAAATTGGCGCACATCGCCGCCCGGCTGCAGCTGCAGCCGGGGCAGGCCGTGCTCGATGTCGGCACGGGAACGGGCGTTCTGCTGCCCTTCTTGCGGGAGGGGATCGGTCCGGACGGGACCTTGGTCGCCGTCGACATCGCGGACAGGATGATCGCCAGGGCCAGCGAGAAGTATGCCGGCCTGGCCAGGCTGCAAACGGCGGATGTGGCGGCGCTGCCCTTCGAGGACGGGACCTTCGACAGGGTGGTCTGTTATTCCGCTTTTCCCCACTTCCTCGATAAGCTGGCGGCGCTGCGGGAGATGGCCCGCGTTCTCAAGCCGGCGGGATCGATCTTCGTCGCCCACAGCGAAGGCCGCGAGCACATCAATCATTTTCACCACAGCCTGAAAAGCTTCGTGTCCCAGGATCAGCTCCCCGATGACGGCGAGATGCGCCGCCTGGGGATGGCGGCCGGCTGCCAGGCGGAGTTTGTCGAAAACAGCCAGGAATATTACATCCTGCAATTTCGCAAGGAATAATCGGCGGAGGCAACGCCGGCCGCCTGCCGAACGCGGCGGCTTTGGCGGCGGCCGGGGGCGTACTCAGATACGATAACGACCAAAGAGGACACCGGCAAGGTGCAGCCGCTTTGGTCGTTTTGTCATTTTTGCCGGCGGATAGAAGGCCGCGCCGCTGTTGTGTCGTGTCGGCCGGGGGTGGACCTTTTTGGAAAATGAAGGTATTTGTCGGTACAAATAGAATAGCAATGAGAAGAAAAGTTTGCCATAGAAGTATGCGGCGTCCGAGCCGAACGGCGGAGGCATAGGTATATGGGTATCGAACCGGAGAAGGTGTTTTGTCGATGTGGCGGCATATAGGATGCTGAAAGAGGCGGATTTGCCGTTTGCGGTGGTGATACTGCTGATTGCCGGCATGACGATGCTGATTGCCGGCGGTGCGCTTTTCCCGGTGGCTGCGGGCGCGCTCCCTTACTATGAAAACGGTTTGTACGGCCTGCTCATGGTCATATTCGCCTTGCAGACGATCACGCTGGGACGGACGCCGTTCGGCGACCTGCGCCGCTCGAAGCCGCTGTTCGCCGCCGGGGTGGCGATCGCGTCGGCGGGCATCGTGATTTCTTTTATCCCGGACATTTTCGGCCGGCTGCCCCGCCTGCTGCTTTTCGCGTGTTTCAGCCCGGGCGGGTTTCTGCTGCTGCTGCAGATGTGCTTGGCCAAGGACAGGCTGCCGGCCTGGCTGAAATACGGGGGGATTTTCCGGCAGCTGATCGCCGGCTGTGCGGCGGTCTATGGGCTGTCGGTGCTGATCGGCCTGCTCGTCTGGCGGCAAAGCCTGCTGACGGCGCCGCTGGCGGCGACGGTCGTTCTGGTTTATGGCGCGGCGATCCTGTATCTGGCCTGGGTTCTCCGGGTTATCTACCGCGCGTACCCGGAGGCGGCGAACCCCCGCCCGGGAGATGTGGAGCTTTCCCCGGAGCAGGCGATGCTGATGGTGATGGGGGTTTTCATGCTGCTGCTGGGAATGCTGCTTATCCCGGTGAATCTGGGACTGCTGCCCTTTGCGGCCGGCGCGCAGTTGGGGCTTTTGATGGTGATGTTCGCGGTGCAGATGCTGGCGGCCGGCAATACGCCGCTCGGCCCCTTCCGCCGGACGTGGCTGATGATCGGCTGCGGGCTTTTGTTTGCGGCGCTGGGCATCGTGTCTTGCATCGTCCCGGCGGTGCTGGTTCCCGCGCTCACGCTGCTCGTCGGGCTGCTCAATATCCTGGGCGGGGCCATCGCGCTGGGAAAGACCTGCCTGTCCCGCCTGCGAAAACCGCAGCAGCCGGCCGGCGCCGTGCCTCCCATCCTGAATAAGCTGTTCGTTACCCAACTGGTCTTGAATTTGCTGTCGATACTGTTCGGCGCATCCATGTTCGTTCCCTGGCTTATTCCCGGGCTGGTCACCGGCGTCATCCTGGCCGCCAACGGCGGCGTCCTTCTGTATCTGCTGCACATCCTGGCCGTTTTGGAGAAGCTGAAGGCCGCGTAGTCTACGAGTCTCGAATATAGTTTTCATCAAGGCGGCAAAAAGCATGGCTGCCGTCCGCAGGCGGTAATAAAAAAAGCCTTATCTTTGCCGCCGGCAAAGATAAGGCTTTTTCTGCACGTAACCGCGGCAATGCAGGGTGGGGTTATTTGGGGTGGTAGCCGAGCTTATGGGAAATTTGCGTTGTGGTTTCGACCAACGATTTACCCACTTTTTGGCGTATTTCCTCGTGCATCCTGGAAGCCGGCCCGGAAATGCTGATGGCGGCTATCGCCGTGCCGGCGTGGTCGAATATCGGCGCGGCGACGCATGTCAGCCCGATTTCCAGTTCTTCGATGTCTTCGGCATAGCCGTTTATTCTTACGCCTTTGATGTTTGCCAGCAGCTGTTCTTTGTTGCAGATGGTGTTTGCGGTGAATTGGATTGCCGGCAACGCGGCGGTTATTGCCTGCAATTTGTTGTCGGGAAGCGCGGAGAGGATGGCCTTGCCGCCGGCGGTGGCGTTGACGGGCAGGCGCCCGCCTACGGCGGTGCTGATGCGCATGGAATGGGGGCTTTCGATCTTTTCCAGGTAGATTACGTTATTGCCCTCCATTGTCATTAGGTTGACGGTTTCCTTGAATTGGGCGACAAGCTCTTCCAAATAAGGCTGAACGATTTGCCGCAAATCGAATTTGACCTTTGTCCCCATCCGGAAAAGTTCGAGCCCCAGCCGGTATTTTCCGGTGGCTTCGCTTTTTTCCAGATAGGAGTGGCGCTCCAGGGTGGAGATAATATTGAAAACCGTGCTTTTATGCAAGGCGGTTTTTTTGCTGATCTCCGTTACCCCCAGCTCTTCGGCATCTTCGAAGCATCTGATGATGTCTATGGCTCTGACCAGGGATTGGATCACGGTGTTGTTCATATTATCCTCGCCTTTACGTCGACAATGCGTTTTGGCTTTGCCAATAAGCCGGCTTAGGTATTTTGTTTGCCGGGAACGAATCTTCTATTATCCAGGGCAAAGGTGATTATCAGCCCGCACAACAGGAGCGCGGCCGCCGCTGCGAAAGTATACTGGGCCGCCTGCTGGGCGAAGTTGTCCTTCAAGAAGGCTACGATCTGCGGCCCGACGATGCCGGCGCAGCCCCAGGCGGTAAGAACGGCGCCGTAGACGACAGGCATCATTTTCTGGCCGAAAACATCGAGGACGAACGAGGGCATGGAGCCAAAGCCGCCACCGTAACACATCAGGATATAGCAGACAAGGATGCCGAATATGATTGGCCTGTCGACAAACAACATGGCGATGAAAATGACGAGTTGACTGCCGAGGATAAGGCGGAAGGTTTCTACGCGGCCGATTTTGTCGGATAGTCCGCCCCAGAAGAACCGGCCGATGCCGTTGAAGATGGAGCTGAAGGCGATAAGGGTTGCGCCGGCGGCGGCAAGGCCGGCGATCACCCGGGGATCTCCCAGCGTTGCCGGGTCCATGGTCTTCTTTAAAAGGTCCTGCAGCAGCGGCGACTGGAAGCTGATAAACATTATGCCGGCAATGATGTTGAAGAAGAAAACGGTCCACATCATGAGAAACTTGCCGGAGAAGATATATTGTTTAACAGTGCCGGCGTCTTGGGAGGGAAGAACCGCGCCGGACTCCGGGGGCGGCGCGTAGCCGTCCGGCAGATAACCGGCCGGCGGGTCGACCAAAGCGTAGCCGGCCGCCAGGGTGGTGATGAGCATTACGACGCCGACGCAAGAAAATACCTGGACAAGGTCGTCGCCGGTCATGGACATCAGGAAGGGGGCAAGGGCTTTAGCCATGATAAGGGCGCCGAAGCCGAAGCCCATGACGACCAGGCCGGTGAGGAGGCCCTTTTTGTCGGGAAACCACTTGGCAACGGTCGCCACCGGGGTTACGTAGCCAAGCCCCAGGCCCAGGCCGCCGATAACTCCGTAGCCGGCGTACAGTACCGGCAGACTTTTCGCATAAAGCGCGTAGGCGGCGATCAAATAGCCGAGCCCGAATAAGAAGCCCCCGAGCATTGCCAGCTTGCGGGGGCCAAACCGGGGCAGGTTGATGCCGCCCCAAGCTGCCGCCAGGCCAAGGAAGAAGATGGCCAGACTGAATGCCCAGGCGGCCTGGGCATTAGTCCAGTTGCCAGCGGCCATCACCGGCTGCTGGAAATAGCTCCACGCGTAAACGGTACCGAGGGCAAGCTGCAGCAAGGTACCCATAAAGGCTATCAGCCAGCGGTTAGGGATGTTTTTCGCTTCCGGCGCCATGATTTACCGCACCTCTTTTATAGCTCATAAACTGGTGGCTTGCCTAAAACAGGCCGACGATCCTGCCGGAATTATCGATATCCATCGCCTCGGCGGCCGGCTTCCTCGGCAGGCCGGGCATAGTCATGATCTCGCCGGTGATCGCCACCAGGAACCCCGCCCCGGCCGACACCCTCACCTCGCGCACCGTCACCGTAAACCCGGCCGGCCGGCCCGTCTTGGCCGCGTCGTCGGAAAGCGAGTACTGCGTCTTAGCCATGCAGATGGGCGTCTTATCGAAGCCCAGCGCCGTAAGCTCGGCGATCGTCTTGTCGGCGGCCGCC
>JARKPR010000088.1 GCA_029975165.1 Selenomonadales bacterium | reverse complement strand
GGCGGCCGCCGACAAGACGATCGCCGAGCTTACGGCGCTGGGCTTCGATAAGACGCCCATCTGCATGGCTAAGACGCAGTACTCGCTTTCCGACGACGCGGCCAAGACGGGCCGGCCGGCCGGGTTTACGGTGACGGTGCGGGAGGTGAGGGTGTCGGCCGGGGCGGGGTTCCTGGTGGCGATCACCGGCGAGATCATGACTATGCCCGGCCTGCCGAGGAAGCCGGCCGCCGAGGCGATGGATATCGATAATTCCGGCAGGATTGTCGGGTTGTTTTAGGCTGCGGCGCGATAAGAAACACGGGCTTGTCCGCCGATTCCGCTTGTATTGGCGCGGGCGTTATGATAGTTTGTTGGTAAGAGGTCAAGCGACCTGAACGGAGTGGTCGAATATGCCGCAAACCCTAGGGAATCCTGATAAAGTGAAGATGGTGCTGTCGGGGTTTGTTCTGGTGTTCGCTCTGTACGTCTACGGCGATTTTGTCTGGGGCATGACCGATCTGTATCCGGACATGATTTGGGACGAGGTCGTCACAGGCCTGCTGGGTGTCGGTGTGGTATATATCTGGTACCGGTGCCTGGGCAGACGGTAGACGGCGGCGAAGTTGCGATCATCCGGGGAGTCCGCGGAAGCGGGCTCCTCTTTTTTGTGGTCCGCCGGGCCGGTTTTTCCGTAGACGGAGATAATTGTGCGTTAATTTGATACACATGTCCATTATATACGCACGTATAAAAACAATACTGAGAGTTGACGAGAAATTAATCCGGACAATTTACAAATTGTGCTTGCATTTTGCCTGGCGAACACTTATAATCAGAAAGCAAATGAAGTATTTAGGTATACGTGTATTTTAAAAAACATTGGATTGCGAAGAAAGGCGGGCGGTGAAGGTGTCGGGGCTGGCGGATATAGTTGTTTGCGATTCGACAATCTGTTCCATCGAGGATGGGGTGCTGCGTTACCGGGGGTATGCCATCGAGGATCTGGCCGAGCATGCCGCGTTTGAGGAAGTGATTTATCTTTTGTGGTACGGACGGCTGCCCAACTGTACGGAGCTTAAGGCGCTCAAGCAGGACCTGGCCGAGAACGCGGCCCTGCCGCCGAAAATCTGCGACCTGCTGCGCATGTACGCGCCGTGGGGCAACGCGATGGCCAAGCTCAGAACCTGCCTGTCCTTTCTCACCCATTTCGACGACGAGGTCATGGATCATTCCTTTGCCGCCGATCACCGCAAGGCCGTCCGCATCATGGCGCGGATGGCGGCTATCGTGGCGGCCATCGAGCGCATCCGCAGCGGCCGCGAGCCGGTCGACCCGCGCGCCGTCAGCACCCAGAGCCTGGCGGAGCTGTTCCTGTGGCTGCTTACGGGCGAAAAGCCGGCGCCGGTCGCCGTTAAGGCCATGGATAAGTGCCTCGTCCTGCATGCCGAGCACGAGCTGAACGCGTCCACCTTCGCCGCCCGCGTTACCGTGTCGACGATGTCGGACACTTACTCGGGGATGGTGACGGCCATCGGCACTCTCAAGGGCGCCTTGCACGGCAACGCCAACGAGCAGGTGGCCTGCATGCTGGAGGAGATCGGCGACGTCAGCCGGGTGGATGACTACATCGCCGCCAAGATCGCCGCCGGCGAGCTGATAATGGGCTTCGGCCACCGGGTATACAAGAACGGCGACCCGCGGGCGACGGTGCTGAAGGGGCTGGCGGCGGAGCTGGCCGAGTGGCGCCGGGACACCAGCTGGTACGAGATGGCGGTGCGAGTGGCCGCGCTTGTCGAGGAGCGCAAGGGACTGCTGCCCAATGTCGATTTTTACTCGGCGGTGGTGTACACTTACCTCGGCATCCCGCGCGACCTGTTCACGCTCATTTTCGCCATCAGCCGCACCAGCGGCTGGCTGGCCCACATTATGGAGCAGCACGAGAACAACCGCCTCATCCGGCCGCGGGCCCGCTACACCGGCAAGGCGGCGGGGCAGTGGCTGCCGCCGGCCGAACGGTAGGGGAAGGGACGGCAGAGGATTTTGCCGCCCCGGCAGCGAAGTAGCTTGGGCAGATTCGCGCAGAGAGGAGCCAGAATATGAAGACAATCATCGCGACCGCCCAAGCGCCGCAGGCCATCGGGCCTTATTCCCAGGCTGTCAAGGCCAACGGGTTCCTGTTCGTGTCCGGACAGATCCCCCTCGACCCCGTAACTGGCCAGATGACGTACGGCGGGATAGCCACGCAGACTCACCAGGTCATCAACAACATCAAAGCCGTTTTGGCCGTGGAGGGGCTGTCGCTCGCCCAGGTGGTGAAGACGACCGTTTTCCTGCAGAGCATGGACGATTTCGCGGCGATGAACAAGGTATACGGCGAATATTTCCCTGCCGAGCCGCCGGCCCGTTCGACCGTCCAGGTGGGCCGCCTGCCGAAGGACGCAGGGGTGGAGATCGAGGTAGTGGCCGCTTATTGACGAACATACAAAAAGGCCGTCATTCGCAATGACGGCCTTTTTATTATCGATGCTGCTATCGGTTGCCCTGTGCGTCGCTCTCCAGCTGGCGATGGATGTTCAGGTATGCCTGGCGGACGTGATCGGTCATCGCTTTTTCCGCGGCGTCCGCATCCTTGGCCGCGAAGGCGAGGATGATGGCGTGGTGCTCGGCGAGGGTAAGGGGCAGGCGGTTCTCCATGCCGAGGGATTTGCGGCGGGCGATCTGCACATACTGGTGCAGGTTGCGGAGCGTAAGGTAGAGAATCTTGCTGCCGGCCGCCTCGTAGATCATCTGGTGGAATTTGTTGTCCAGTTCGGCGATCTCCTCGACCTCGTGCCGTTGGGCATAGAACTCCATCAATTCGTACGTTTTCTGCAGCTCCTTCAGCTCGACGGCGGTGAGCCGTTCGGCTGCCCAGCGGGCCGCCAGCCCTTCGACCAACTGGCGGATGGTGTAGATGTCCTCGACATCCTGCTGGGAGATACCCAGGACGGTGGTACCCTTTTTCGTGGTCGTCTCGACCAGGCCTTCCATCTCCAGCAAACGGATGGCTTCGCGGATCGGCGTGCGGCTGACGCCGAGCTCGTCGGCCAGCTTGGATTCGAGCAGCGTTTCGCCGGGGCCGTACCCTCCGTTGATGATTTGCGACTTGATATATTTAAATACTTTGTTGCGCAAAGACGCATCAGTTGCGGGAGAAAAATCCATCTCCTTTGACAAAAGCATCCCCTCCTCGCGTCTGTCGACCATGTATATTTTATTACACTATTTTCTCCGGCACAAGCCCAGGAAACACCAAATTTTCCGCGGGCCCTGGGTTTTGGCAGAAAATTGCGAACGCAATATGGAGAAGGACAATTGTATATACACAGTGCACTAAAATAACAGTTTTAAAAAAATAAAAATATTTTCAGCGCCCCACTAGTATTCATTTACAAAGGGTGGTATAATGTACCCAAAAATAAATGTATTGATGGGAGATGGAATACATGTATACGTCAAAGGGCAGCCGCGTCGATCTCGAACTGGTGCTTGAGGAACTGAGGCTCGTCGATCCGTCGGAGCAGGCTCAGGTCACCGAACACTGAGCGCCGGCCGGCGGCACCTGACCGGTGCCTGCCTCCTGCCGCGGTTTCCGGGGCATTCAATAGGGTATCCATTTCCCTGCCATGACAATTGCTTTTCAAGCTGCGACAAGGGGGCCGCGGACGCTGTTTCCGCCGGCCGCCCGTCTTGATTAGCGGTTGTTATTTTTATACGGAGGAATTGTTATGCGCCAAACGCTGACCGCCAAGATTCTCGCCGCCCATCTCGCCGGCGGCTCGCCGGCACCGGGGGCGGAGATCGCCGTCCGCATCGACCAGACGCTGACCCAGGATTCGACCGGGACGATGGCCTACCTGCAGTTCGAGGCCATGGACGTGCCGCGGGTAAGGACGAAGCTGTCGGTGGCCTACGCCGACCACAACACCCTGCAGTGCGGCTTCGAGAACGCCGACGACCACCGCTACATCGCGACGGTGGCCGCCAGGCACGGGGTGATTTTTTCCAAGCCCGGCAACGGCATCTGCCACCAGGTCCACCTGGAGCGGTTCGGCCGGCCGGGCTGGACGCTGCTGGGCTCGGACAGCCATACGCCCACTGCGGGCGGCATCGGCATGCTGGCGATCGGCGCCGGCGGCCTCGACGTGGCCGTGGCCATGGCCGGCGGCCCCTATTATCTGGCCAGGCCGAAGGTCTGCCGGGTGGAGCTTATCGGCAAGCTGGCGCCGTGGGTGGCGGCCAAGGATGTCATTCTCGAGCTGCTGCGCCGCCTGACCGTCAAGGGCGGGGTGGGGCGGATCTTCGAGTACGGCGGGCCGGGGGCGGCGACGCTGAGCGTCCCCGAGCGGGCGACGATCACCAATATGGGCGCCGAGCTGGGGGCGACGACGTCGATCTTCCCCAGCGACGCGGCGACGGAGGCGTTTATGATCGCCCAGGGGCGCGGCTGCGAATGGGTGCCGCTGGCCGCCGACCCGGACGCCGTTTACGACGAGACGGTGACGATCGATCTTGGCAAGCTGGAGCCGCTCGTCGCCCTGCCCCACAGCCCGGACGACGTCGTGCCGGTGAGCGCGGCGGCGGGCACGCGGCTCGACCAGGTGGCGATCGGCAGCTGTACGAACTCGTCGTACAGCGACCTGCACAAGGTGGCGAAGATACTTGAAGGCAAGCGGGTGGACCCGGGAGTGTCGCTGGTGATCGCCCCCGGTTCGCGGCAGGTGCTGGCCATGCTGGCCGACAGCGGCGACCTCGGCGCGCTGATCAGGGCCGGGGCCCGTATCCTCGAATGCGCCTGCGGGCCGTGTATCGGCATGGGCCAGGCGCCGCGCACGGGCGGGGTGTCGCTCCGGACCTTCAACCGCAATTTCCCCGGCCGCAGCGGGACGCCCGGCGCCGGCGTATACCTGGCCAGCCCGGAGGTGGCGGCGGTGAGCGCCCTGACGGGGCTGATCACCGACCCGCGCCATTACGGCGACCCGCCGGCGACCGCCCTTTCCGGCCGCGCGGGCCATAGCGCCGGCGACAACCTGTTTATCTTCCCGCCGCCCAAAGGCGACGGCATTACGGTGGATCGGGGGCCGAACATCAAGCCGTTCCCGCGGGCGGCCAGGCCGCCGGCCGACCTGGCGGCGACCGTCGTGCTGAAGGCGGGCGACAATATCACCACCGACGACATCATGCCGTCCCATGCCGGGCTGCTGCCGTACCGCTCGAACATCCCCCACCTGGCGGAGTTCTGCTACGCCGGCGTGGACGCCGCCTTCCCGGCCAGGGCGAAGGCGGCCGGCGGCGGGATCATCGTCGCCGGCGCCAACTACGGGCAGGGGTCCAGCCGGGAGCATGCCGCCCTCGTGCCGCTGTATCTCGGCATCAAGGCGGTCATCGCCAAGTCGTTCGCCCGCATCCACCGCGCCAACCTGATCAATTTCGGCATCCTGCCGCTGCTGTTCGCCGATCCGGCCGATTACGACGCCCTGGCCGCGGGCGACACGCTGGCGGTTGCGAGGCTGACAGACCAGATTGCGGCCGGCGAGGCGGTCGCCGCCCAGACGGCCGCCGGGCGCACCGTCGTCCTTAAGCTGGCGGTGTCGCCGCGCGAGCGGCAGGTGATTCTCGCCGGCGGGCTGCTGAACCTGGCCGGACAGGGAGGTGACGGCCGTGCATAAGGTGACGCTCATCCCCGGCGACGGCATCGGGCCGGAAATAAGCGCCGCCGTGCGCGCGGTGTTTGCCGCCGCCGCCGCCCCGGTGGCGTGGGAGGTGGCCTATGCGGGCCAGGCCGGCCTCGACCGCTGCGGCGACCCGCTGCCGGCGGCGACTCTGGACAGCATCAGGGCCAACAAGGTCGCCCTCAAGGGACCGCTGACCACCCAGGTGGGGGCAGGGTACCGCAGCATCAACGTGACGCTGCGCCAGGCTTTCGACCTGTACTGCAACCTGCGGCCGGTCAAGTCGTTGCCGGGGGTGAGGAGCCGCTACGGGAATATCGATCTGGTGATCTTCCGGGAGAACACCGAGGACCTGTATGCTGGCGTGGAGCACCGCGTGGGCCGCGATGCGGCCGAGGCGATCAAGATCATCACCAGGGAGGCGTCGGCGCGCATCGCCCAGGCCGCGTTCGCCTACGCCGCGCAGCACGGACGCAAGCGGGTGACCGCCGTCCACAAGGCCAACATCATGAAGCTGAGCGACGGGCTATTTCTGGCCGCCGCCCGCGAGGTGGCCGCGCTTTATCCCGCGATCCGCTTCGACGAGGTCATCGTCGATAACCTGTGCATGCAGCTGGTGCTGCGGCCCGAGCAGTACGACGTCCTGCTGGCCCCCAACCTGTACGGGGATATAATCTCCGACCTGGGCGCCGGCCTGGTGGGCGGCCTGGGGTTGGTGCCGGCGGCCAACATCGGCGAGGGCGGGGCGATTTTCGAGGCGGTGCACGGCACGGCGCCGGACATCGCCGGCCAAGACGCCGCCAATCCGGCCGCGCTGCTGCTGTCGGCGGCGATGCTGCTGGACTACCTCGGCGAGGCGGCGACGGCGCAGCGCATCCGCGCCGCCCTGGAGGCGGTGCTGGCCGAGGGCCGGGCAGTGACGCCCGACCTGGGCGGGAGCGCGACGACGACGGCGATGACCCAGGCGATAATTGGGAAACTATAGCAGAAAAGGTTGGTTTTTGAAACGATCCCCCAAAGCGGGGCGGCGGTTGAACGAGCCGTCGCCAGCTGCTTTGGGGGATTGGTGTTTTAAAGACACCCGGTCCGTCTGGCGAGATTTGTTTAACGATAGTTTACGCGGATATTCTTTTTGGGACAGGAAACATCCGTACAAGGCACGAAGATTGTCGCCATAGCAAAGTTATGCATTATGTTGCACAGTGGGAGGGCGCCGCCCACAATGACCGAAAAAAAATATCCCCTGCCTACGGCCGGGTGCGAACCCGCGTGCGCCGACCCGGCAATACTGCGCCCCATGCTCGACGCCGCGCCGCTCATTATGTGTTATATCGACAGGCGCGGCCGCTTTGTCGCCGCCAACAAAGCCTGTGCCAGCTTCCTCGGCCTGCCGGTCGGCCTCATCGAAGGAGCGCCGGCCAGTGCGGTGTTGCCGCAGGATGAATACCGCCGGCATGTTCGCCGGCTGCGACTGTGCCTGCGGGGCGAAACGGTGCCCTTCGAGGATGAGCGCCAGGACCGGACCAGCGGCGAGAAACGGTACTATCAAGGCCTTTGCAGCCCGCAACGCAATTCCGCGGGGAAAATCACCGGCTTTATCGTATGCAGCAGCGATATTACCGCGTTTAAAGAGGCTGCCGCGGCCCGCGAAGAAGCCATCGGCTTTATAAGGGACTTCGCCGGAGCCGTTACCGACATCAGCTGTATTCTTGACGAGCACGGCAGATTCGTGGAGATATTCCGCGGTCCCCAAGCCCCCGCCGCCCGTACCGACGCCGAAATCGTCGGCAGATTGCTGGAAGAGGCGCTGCCCGCAAAGGTGGCCGCCAAAATCAGGGGCGCGCTGGTGCTGGCCCTTGACAGCGGAGAGATGCAGCACAGCGAATTTGCGATGAGCTTCAACAAGGTGGGCCACCGGCGGATGCAGATACGGCTGACGCCGATGCGACAGCTTTTCACCGATAAGCGGGTGCTGGCCGGCAATATCACCGACATCACGGAACGGGTGCGGCAAGAGCGTATTATGCACCTGGCGTACGAACGGCAGCGAAGAAATCACCTCTTCAACGAGATCATCAGTCAGAAGATAACCGCCGATAAGGCCATATATCTCGGCAAGGAAATGGGTATCAACCTGCAGCAGACCTTTTCGCTGTATCTGCTGATAGCTCCGGAAAGCGGCCGGGATTGCTTCGCCAGAATCGCCGGAATCGATCTCCTTCGGGACGGCGTTGAAGATGCTTTGCGGGACGAGAAAAGCGCCGTCGTATGGTGCAATGAGGATGGCGTAGGCGTCATCTGTCCCGCCTTGGCCCAAGGAGAAGAGCTGAAAGCGGCGGAAAGAGCCTTCGCCCAAAAACTTGTGGACGATCTGCGCAGCAGTATGCCGGGACTGCGCGTAAGCCTCGGCATCGCCGGCCTCCCGACCACCGTGGGCAATATGGGCAGCAGCTACCGTCGCGCCCTGACGGCGGCCAATACCGGGTTTTATGTCCTCGACAAGGGAGATGTCCATCACTTCCTGGATATAGGCATTTACCAGCTGCTTGGCAACCTGCCGGTAGAGGCCGAGGCGGACGAATTCGCGACCAGGGTCATCGGCAAGTTGGTGGAGTATGATTCGCGGCATGGCACACACCTGATGGAAACGCTGGGGGAAATAATGCTGGGCAACAGCTTGGGCTGCGTGGCGAAGAAGCTGTTCCTCCATCCCAAAACAGTGCTTTTTCGTAAACGGAGGATAGAACAAATATTGGGGATCTCGCTGGATTCTTTCGAGACGAAGCTGACGGTGGCGCTGGCGCTGAAGCTGTGGCTGATGCGCTGCGGCCGGCAGCCGTAATGCGAATAGTGGGCAGGCAAATCCGCTGCCGCTTATCCCTCGGGGATAAGCGGCAGCGGGCTTTTCACAGTAAAATTATCCACATTAGCAAATAGTAATTACTATGGGCTGTTTGTATAATTATTTTAGTATTTTGTCAGAATTTATCAAATAAAGCAGTAAATTGTAGACAGGGAGATGGGTGTCGCACTAGCCGGTGTCCATGGAAATCCAGGGGCGCAAAATGATGTAGGGAGGTCAATCCGTGAAGAGTTTGCAGACAAAACTCATGGTAACTATTCTCGTAATCTTCATCGTGTCACTCGGAGCCCTGGGCGGACTTAATTACTGGAAAGCGCGGCAAATTATCAGCGACAGCATCACCAAGGAAATGACAGATGTTGCGGATCGGTCGGCAGGCGATATCGGCGACTGGCTGGTGGCCCGCAAGAGCGAGCTCACGCTGATGGCGGCGGCGCCGGCAGTGCTGAGCGGCGACAAGGCGGCGATAAGCCCCTTTCTTGTCAACGCGGGAAAGGCCACCAAAGATTACGAAGGGTTCGGTTTCATATCTCCCGACGGCCTTTTTGTGAGTTCCTCCGGCGCCGCAGGCAGTCTGGCCGAAAGGGATTATTTCCAGATGGGCATGAGAGGCGAAGGCAGCGTTTCCGACCCGGTCATCTCCAAGGCGAGCGACAATCTGATCACGGTCGTTGCCGTGCCGGTAAAGGCGGACGGCAGGGTGATCGGGGTGTTGATCGGCACGGTCGAAATGGACAGCCTTGCCAAGAAGGTGTTGGCGGCCAAGGTCGGCAATACAGGCTACGGGTATGTGGTCCGGGGCGACGGGTTGATCATTATCCACCCCAGCAAGGAGATGGCGATGAAGGCCAGCGCCTTGAAGACCAGCGATGTCGGCTCGGCAGCGTTGGTGGCGGCAACCGAAAAGCTGCTCAAAGGCGAAAGAGGGTTTACCCGCTACGAATTCCGGGGCACTGACAAACTGATGTCATATGCGCCGATACCGGGCACGAAATGGGGTATGACGGTGACGGCGCCGTTCGACGAGGTGACTGAGGTTGTCGCTGTTCTGACAAAAATTTCCGCCATCACCATCCTGGTCGTCCTGGTTTTCGCCGCCTTGGCGGTGATGCTGATGACGCGGCGGATCGTCGGCCCGCTGCGCGCCATGGTGGCATATGTGGGCGACGTAGCCGCCGGCGACCTTACCGAACGGCAGAACACGGTCGCTTCCCGCGACGAAGTCGGCCAACTGGCGGAGGCCGTCGCCAAGATGCGCGGCAATCTGCGCTCGCTCATCAAGCAGGTCAGGGGGGCTACCGACCAGGTGGCGGCTTCGAGCGAAGAACTGACCGCCAGCTCCGAGCAGACGGCCAAGGCCGCCGTCCAGGTGGCCCAGGTCATCACCGATGTGGCCAAGGGCGCCGAAAAACAGCTGAAAGCGGTGGGCGAGGCCGCGTCGGTCGTCACCCAGATGTCGGCCGGCATTCAGCAGATTGCGGCCAACGCCAACACCGTGGCCGGCACTTCGGCCCGGTCGGCCGAGGATGCCCAGAAGGGCAGCCGGGCGGTAGACAAGGCCATCAGCCAGATGGAGCACATCCAAGATACCGTTTCCCGTTCTTCCCGGATGGTGGCCAAACTGGGCGAGCGGTCGAAGGAAATCGGCCAAATCGTGGACACTATTTCGGGCATCGCCGGCCAGACCAACTTGCTGGCGCTGAACGCCGCCATCGAGGCCGCCCGCGCCGGCGAACAGGGCCGCGGTTTCGCCGTCGTCGCCGAAGAGGTGCGCAAGCTGGCCGAACAGTCGCAGGAGGCGGCCAAGCAGATCGCCGACCTGATCGGCGATATCCAGAAGGACACCGGCAACGCGGTCGTCGCCATGGACGAAGGCACCAGGGAGGTCCAGGTGGGGACGGAGGTCGTCAACGAAGCCGGCAAGACGTTCGAGCAGATTTTCGTTTCCTTTAATGATGTCACCAATCAGGTCCGGGAGATTTCGGCTGCAATCCAGGAGATGGCCAGCGGCAGCCAGCAGATCGTGGACGCGGTGCGGGAGATCGACGACATCAGCAAGACCACGGCCGGCGAAGCCCAGACGGTGTCGGCCGCCACCGAGGAGCAATCGGCGACGATGGAAGAGATCGCCGCTTCCAGTCAGGCGCTGGCCAAAATGGCCGAGGAACTGCAGAATGCGGTGTTGCGGTTCCGATTCTGAGGAAAGGCGTACCCGGCATGGAAACGCAGGCAGTGATATGGGCGACCGGCAAGGCGGATATTAGCCGGTGAGAGTACCATCAATTTCTCGTCGGTGAGCTGACGGCAAAACCCCCGGCCAATCGGCCGGGGGTTTTGTACGGACCGTTACAGAACAGCCGTACTTAGGCGATCTTTTTCTGGAATTTCTTGATCGCGATGGCCAGCGTCACGGCGATGAACACGGTCAGGGCGAGGATCTGGGTCCACAGGACGCTCATGCCGACGCCCTTGAGGATGATGCCGCGCAGGATTTGGAGGTAGAAGGTGAGCGGCAGCAGGTTGCCCAGCCAGTTGAAGAACAGGGGCATGGATTCGCGGGGGAACATGAAGCCGGACAGCAGGACGCTGGGGAGGAAGATGAAGAAGGACATCTGCATGGCCTGCATCTGGGTCTTGGCGAGGGTGGAGATGAGGACGCCGAGGGCAAGGGAGGCGATAATGAACCACGAGGTCAGCAGGTAGAGGAGGCCGAGGCTGCCGCGCACCGGCAGGTCGAAGACGACGATGCCGACAAGGAGGGCGACGGTGGCCTGGACGTAGCCGACGACGATGTAGGGGATGATTTTGCCGAGCATGAGTTCCCAGGTTTTCAGCGGCGTGACGATGAGCTGCTCGAGGGTGCCGCGTTCGCGCTCGCGGACGATGGCCATGGAGGTTATCATGACCATGGTCATGGTGAGGACGATGCCGAGGATGCCCGGCACCATGTAGAAGGCGGTGACGAAGTCGGGGTTGTACCAGGGGCGGATGCGCACGTCCAGTGGCGTCTCGATCTTTTTGCCCGATACGCCCTGCAGCTTTTTGAGCATGATTTCCTGGGATTTCATCTGGCCGACAAGCTGGGCGGCGCTGATGGCCGAGGAGGCGGCCATGGAGTCGGAGGCGTCGACGATGACCTGGACGGTGGCGCTGCGGCCGTGCTTGAGGTTTTCGGCGAAATCGGGGGGGATGACCACGCCGACCTTGGTGCGGCCGGATTCGACGGCGGCATTTATTTCCTCGTGGCTTTTGGCGACCTCGGTGATGTCGAAGTATTCGCTGGCGGTGAGGGCGGCGAGGAAGTCGCGGCTGTCCTGCTGCATGGACTGGTCGTAGACGGCGGTGGGCAGGTGCTTGACGTCGGTGTTGATGGCGAAGCCGAAGACCAGGAGCTGGACGATGGGCAGGCCGATCATCATCGCGAAGGTCAGCCGGTCGCGGCGCATCTGGATGAATTCCTTTATGAGGAGGGCCCTGAGGCGTCTCATGCTACCGCCTCCTTGCGGTGGGATTTGACGAGGTAGACGAAGATATCTTCCAGCGAGGGGGGGATGACGGCCGGCCGGTAGGCGGCGAACGCGTCGACCTTGTCGGGCGCGGCCAGGACGTGGAGGCTGGCGCCGAAGGGGTAGACGTCGAGGTAAGGCCGCCCGCCGGCCTCGAGCTCGGCCAGCAGCGCCATCGGCTCGGGGGTGGGAATGGCTAGCAGCGAGCCGGGAAGGCTCTTTTTGAGGTTGGTGGGCGAGTCGCTGGTGAGGAGGGTGCCTTCGAAGATGAAGCCGATTTCGTCGCAGTGCTCGGCTTCGTCCATGAAGTGGGTGGTGACCATGACGGTGGTGCCCTGGCGGGAGAGGTCGTAGATGATGTCCCAGAAGAGGCGGCGGGATTTGGGGTCGACGCCGCCGGTGGGCTCGTCGAGGAAGAGGATGGGCGGATTGTGGAGGATGGAGCAGCCAAGGGCCAGGCGCTGCTTCCAGCCGCCGGAGAGGCCGGCGACCAGCTCGCGGCGGCGCTTCTCCAGGCCGGCGAGGGCCAGCATGGCGGCGATGCGCTCCTGCTCCCGCTCCCGCGGCAGGCTGTACATGCCGGCGTAAAAGGCGAGGTTCTCGTCGACGGTCAGGTCGTCGTAGAGGCTGAATTTCTGCGACATGTAGCCGATCTGGTGCTTGATGGCCTCGCTGTCGGCGGCGATGTCGAGGCCGAGGACGCGGCCGCCGCCGGCGGTGGGGGCGAGGAGGCCGCAGAGCATGCGGATGACGGTCGTCTTGCCCGAGCCGTTGGGGCCGAGGAAGCCGTAGATACTGCCCTGGCGGATGTGCAGGGAGACGTTGTCGACGGCGGTGAAGTCGCCGAATTTGCGAGTGAGGCCGGTGGTTTCGACGGCATACATGTCAGGCCACCTCGCTTGCCAGGGCGACAAAGACGTCCTCGAGGGTGGGAGGGACCTCCGCCAGCGAGGCAACGGGGACGCCGACGGCGGCCAGGGCGGCGCCGACCTCGGCCGTGGCGGCCGCGGCGTCGTCGGCCACGAGGTGGTATTTGTCGCCGAAAGGGTTGATGTCGAGCAGCCGGCAGCCGGCCAGCAGGTTTTTGATGCTTTTCTCGGCGGTGGCGAGCTCCAGCACCTTGTGGGGGTAGGCGCGCCGCAGGCCCTGGGGCGAGTCGCAGGCGACGATGCGGCCGTTGTGCATGAAGGCGACGCGGGTGCAGAGCTCGGCCTCGTCCATATAGGGGGTAGAGACGAAGACGGTGGTGCCCTCTTTGTTGAGGCGGTAGAGCATCTGCCAGAACTCGCGGCGCGAGACGGGGTCGACGCCGGTGGTGGGCTCGTCGAGGAAAAAGAGCTGCGGCCGGTGCATGAGGCCGGCGGCTAAAGCCAGCTTCTGCTTCATGCCGCCGGAAAGGTTGTCGGCCAGGCGGTCCTTGAAGGGCAGAAGGTTGGTGAAGGCGAGGATGGCGGCGGCCCGCTGCTCGATTTCGGCCGCGCCCTGGCCGTAGAGGGCGCCGAGGACGCGGATGTTCTCCATGACGGTGAGGTCGCCGTAGAGGCTGAATTTTTGCGGCACATAGCCGAGCCGGTCTTTTACGTCTTCCGGGTTGGCCGCGCCCAGGACGGACAGCCGGCCGGCGGTGGGGGCGAGGATGCCGGTGAGTATGCGGATGATCGATGTTTTGCCGGCGCCATCCGGGCCGACGAGGCCGAATATCTCCCCTTGCGCCACCGTCAGCGACACGCCGTCGACCGCGACGGTGGGCCCGTACTTTTTGACGATATTTTCGAGGGCGATCATTTTATGACCACATCCGCCGGCATGCCGGGCTTGAGGACGCCGTCGGCATTGTCGACCCGGACTTTGACGTAGAAGACAAGGTTGGAGCGCTCGCGCTGGGTGATGCTCTGGCGGGGGGTGAATTCGGCGTTCTGGCTGATTTCCTTGATGGTGCCGGCAAAGACGCGGCCGGGGAAGGAGTCGACCTTGACGTCCGCGCTCTGGCCGACCTTGATGAGGCCGAGCTGGGCGGAGGAGACGTACACCTTCACCCAGCAGTCGTTCATGTCGCCGACGGTGGCCAGGGCCGAGCCGGGGTTGATGTATTCGCCGTTCTCGAAGTTCTTCGTCAGCACGACGCCGTCGATGGGGACAGTGACGGCGGTGTCGGCCAGCAGGGCGCGGCTGGCGTCGACGATGGCCTGGGAACGCTTGACCTCGAGGCGCTGGGCCTCGATGGTGTCGGGGCGGTTGCCTTCCTGGACGAGACTGAGCTGGGCTTGGGCGGCGGCCAGCGAGCCGGCGGCGACGTCGTAACCCGACTGGGCGGCGTCGAGCTGCTGGGCGGCGATGGCGCCGTCGCGATAGAGGGCCGTGTAGCGTTCGAGGTCGGTCTTGGCTTTGGCGTACACGGACTGGGCCGAGGCGAGGCTGGCGTAGGCGGCCTGCACCTCTTGGCTGCGGGCGCCTTTTTCGAGGTCGGCGAGCTGGACCTTGGCCTTGACGAGAGCGGCTTCGTCGCGCAGCAGCTGGGCCTCGAGGTCGGGGCGGGAGATGCGGGCCACTACCTGGCCGGCCTTGACGGCGTCGCCCGGCTGGATCTTGAGCTCGCCGAGGTAGCCGTTGACCTTGGGCATGACGTCGGCCCGGGTCACCTCGATGGTGCCGGTGGCGGTGATGCCGTCCTCGCGGGCGATGTAAAGCTTGTAGACGGCGATGGCGGTGAGGGCGAGGAGAATGACGGCGCCGACGATGACAAGCCGCTTGTTCATGGTTTTTCCCTCCTGATGCCGTTGAGATAAATGGCGAACGCCTGGGAAACGTACTTCTCGTCGGAAAGGCCGGACGCGGGCAAAAGCTGGCGGGCCATGGGCTTGGCGACGAAATAGAAGTTCAGTATGCCGGCCAGCGAGATAACGGCGAGGCCGATATCGAGGTCGGGCCGGAATTCGCCGGCGGCGACGCCTTCTTCTAGCGCCTGGTGGATGAAGCGGAATATCTGCGGGATGTATTTCTTGACGACCGCCTCGAAGCCGCTGGTGGGGCTGGTCAGTTCGGCATGCACGAGGCGGAGCAGGTAGGGGCGCCGGTGGTGGACGCCGGCGACGAGCGACGCGTAGAGGCCAAGGCGCTCGGCAGGGGGGAGGGACGACATGGTCTGTATGCGTTCCAGCGCTTCGGCGATCGGCTCGAACTGGTATTCAAGCATGGCGTGATAGAGCCCTTCCTTGCCGCCGTAGTGGTAGGAGACGGCGGCGATGTTGGCGCCGGCCGCCTGGGCGAGCTCGCGGACCGACACGGCGGCGAAACTCTTTTGGGCGAAGAGGGGCGCAGCGGCCTCGATCAGCTTGAGGCGGGTATCTTTTTCCATATCATCACCTCGTTAAACAAACGATTATTTTAAACATCTGTTTTAAAAATACCACTATCGATGGCGTGTGTCAATATATATGTTAGAAGAATGTGGAAAGATTTTTATGCTCCGGCCGGGCGGCGCCGGCCCCGGCTTTGTCACTTTGCCGCATTGTTTTGCGGCCGCGGCGCAAGCTAGAAGGAGCGCAAGTTGTCGCTATATATATTAAATGGTAGTCTTTTAGGGAGGGATGGGATGCTGGCAGAGCGGTGGACGGGCTTGATGGCGGCCATCGGCGGCCGCGACGAAGGCGGGGCGGTGTACAAAGCGGTGACGGCTGCCTACGGAGGTGGCGGGCGGTTTTATCACGGCCTGGAGCACCTGCGGCGCTGCCTGGCGGAACTGGACGGCGCCACCCCGGCCGGGCGGCCGGCGGTGCTGGAGTTCGCCGCGTGGCTGCATGACCTGGTGTGCGAGCCGGGCAGCACGGCCAACGAGACGGTCAGCGCGGCGGCGGCCGAATGCTTCGCGCGTCGCCTCGGCGCGTCGCCGGCGTTCGCGGCCCGCGCCGCCGCGCTCATCGTCGCCACCCGCCACGACCGCCCGCCGGCGGACGCCGACATGGCGGTGCTGCTCGATGCCGACCTGGCGGTGCTGGCCGACCCGTGGCCGGCGTTCGCCGCTTACGAGGCAGGCATCCGCCGCGAGTACGCGTACGTGGCCGCCGCGACCTACGCCCGCCAGCGCCGCGCCTTCGTCCGCTCCCTGCTGGCCAAAGCGAGCATCTATCACAGCGAATATTTCCGGCGGCGCGGCGAAGCGGCAGCCCGGCGCAATCTCGGCCGCCTGCTGGCCTTGTTGTGACGGACTAGGAGGTGCGCCGGCAAGAGGCGCCGAAAATAGAATGTATAATATTTCCTAGCGCAAGGAGGAAAGATACATGGCTTTTAAGATGAAGGATAATATTGCCTGGGTGGGCAAGATCGACTGGGAGCTGCGCCGCTTTCACGGCGAGGAGTACCATACCCAGCGGGGCTCGAGCTATAACTCGTATCTGGTGCGGGACGAGAAAACGGTGCTCATCGATACGGTCTGGGCGCCGTTCGCCAAAGAGTTCGTCGCCGGCCTCAAACAAGAGGTCGATCTCAGCAAGATCGACTACATCGTAGCGTTGCATGGCGAGATCGACCACAGCGGCGCCCTGCCCGAGCTGATGCGGGAGATACCCGGCACGCCGATCTACTGCACGGCCAACGCGGTGAAGTCGATCAAGGGGCAGTACCACCAGGACTGGGACTTCCGGACGGTGAAGACGGGCGACAAGCTCAGCCTGGGGAAGCGGGAGCTGGTGTTCATCGAAGCGCCGATGCTCCACTGGCCGGACAGCATGTTCTGCTACCTGACCGGCGACGCGGTGCTGTTCAGCAATGACGCTTTCGGGCAGCATTACGCGTCGGCGAAGATGTTCAACGACCTGGTGGATCAGGCCGAGCTTTATCAGGAGGCGCAGAAGTATTACGCCAACATCCTCACGCCGTTCAGCCGGCTGGTGGACAAGAAGATCAAGGAGGTCGTGGGTCTCAACCTGCCGGTGGCGATGATCGCCCCCAGCCACGGCATCATCTGGCGGGACAACCCCCTGCAGATCGTGGAGACGTACGCCAAGTGGGCGAACGACTACCAGGAGAACCAGATCACGATTATCTACGATACGATGTGGAACGGCACCCGCCGCATGGCCGAGGCTGTCGCCCAGGGCATCCGCGAGGCCGATCCGGCGGTGACGGTGAAGCTGTACAATTCGGCCCGGTCCGACAAGACGGCGATCATCGGCGAGGTGTTCAAGTCCAAGGCGATTATCGTCGGCTCGCCTACGGTCAACAAGGGCGTGCTGTCGTCGGTTGCCGGCATCCTAGAAGAGATCAAGGGGCTGGCGTTCAAGAACAAAAAGGCGGCGGCGTTCGGCGCCTACGGCTGGAGCGGCGAGTCGCCGCGGGTCATCGCCGAGGAGCTGCAAAAAGGCGGCTTCGCGGTACTGGGCGAGGGCCTGCGCGAGTTCTGGTCCCCCGGCGAGGAGTCGCTCGCCAACTGCATAAAGTTCGGGCGCGATTTCGCCGCCAAAGTCTAAGGGCGGCTATTGGCGCCCAAGGCCTCGGCGCCGGCCGGGTAAAAGAATTTTTTACTTGCACTTTCGGGGGATTGTGTTAAAATCATAGCGTATGTTTTGCGGGTATCCGCGAAAGGGTGGTGATCGAGATGCAATCCTTTTTCAAGCTTACCCGGCCGGCGACTGAGTCGCTGGCGGCAGAATACGGCACACCCCTGCTGGTGCTGTCGCTTGAGCAGGTCAAGGACAACTACCGGTTCCTCACCGAGCGTTTGCCGGGCGTCAAGGTGCATTACGCCGTGAAGGCCAACCCGGAAAGACGGCTGGTGGCGGCGCTGGCGGCCGCAGGGTCGTATTTCGACGCCGCCTCCGACGGCGAGATGCTCGACCTGGCGGCGATGGGCGTGGCGCCCGACCGCATCATCTACGCCAACCCGATCAAGACGGCCGGCGGCCTGGCGGCGGCCAGCCGCACAGGGGTGCGCAAGTTCACCTTCGACAGCGAGAACGAGATCGGCCGCATCGCCCGGGCCATCCCCGGCGGCACGGTGCTGCTGCGGATCAGGGTTGACAACACCCAGGCGCTGGTCGACCTGAACAAGAAGTTCGGCGCGCCGCCCGAGGACGCGCTGCGCCTGCTGCGGCTGGCCCGCGAGCAGGGGCTGGACGCCGGCGGGCTGTGCTTCCACGTGGGCAGCCAGTCGACGAGCGCCAAGGCTTACACCGAGGCGATCAAGGTCTGCCGGCGCATCGCCGACGCGGCGGCGTCCGACGGCTTCGCCCTGCGCATTCTCGATATCGGCGGCGGGTTCCCCATCCCCACGCCGCAGGAGAACGTGGATGTGGCGGCGATGCTGGCCGAGATTCGCGGCGCGCTGGCGGCGCGGTTCCCGGCCGCGGAGGTCTGGTGCGAGCCCGGCCGCTTCATCTGCGGCACGGCCGTCAACCTTATAACCCGCGTGATCGGCAGCCAGACGCGCAACAACCAGCAATGGTATTTCCTCGACGAGGGGCTGTACGGCACCTTCTCGGGGGTGGTTTTCGACCACTGGGATTTCGCGCTGGAGACCTTCAAGGGCGGCCGGCAGATTGCCGCCACCTTCGCCGGGCCAAGCTGCGATTCCTTCGACGTGATGTTCCGCGACAAGCTTACCGCGCCGCTGGTGGTGGACGACCTCATCCTCGTTCCCAACTGCGGCGCGTACACCTCGGCGTCGGCAACGACCTTCAACGGCTTTGCCAAGGCGGCGGTCGTCGTCTGGGAGGAGCTGACGGCCCTGCGGGCGGCGGCGGTGTGAAAGGCAAAATGGGGTCGGGCACGAAACCCGGCCTTTTTATTTTTTGCCCAGGCGCGGCGGCTGCTGTCACGAGGTTGTCATAATTTCCCCGTATTCTAAAATCAAACCAGGAAAGGGGAATAAAGACAATGAAGAAACTGACAGCGATGCTTCTCGTGGCGATTTTCCTTGTTTTCAGCAGCGGCTATGCCCTGGCATGGTCGCCGCAGCTCCAGGGGCGGCCGGACCAGTTCCGGCCAGGCAATAGCCGGGGGGTGTTCGTGTGGCGGGACGACAACGGGCTGCATCTCCGTACGACCACCCACGGCCAGATGCATGTTTTCAGCGGCGTCGTCCGCACCAACGGCCGCTTCGTCGATGTCAGCGGCGTGCACAAGGAACGGAACGATTTCAGCCAACTGAGCGCCGACCGCGACACGATCACGTTCCGCTTCAAGACCGCCGGCGAGGTCGACGGGCTCGATTTCCGGCTCGGGGGCGGCGACCAGGTGGAATTCGACCTCTTCGTGGACGGGCACCGCATCGACACGCGGGAGATTTACATCGGCCGCAGGGGCTGGCACCCCAGGGGGAGCGATTTTACGCTGTACCGGTAGTCTTTTTCCCGGCGGAAAAGGAGTAGGCCGGGCGGGGCAGAATATATGGAGAATATAGGTAAAGTACCGGGGCGGGCGGGATGCCGCCCGCCCGCGGCGGGGGGGCTTGGCGGATGGCGAGGAAGCCCGGCATGGCCCGCAAGGCCGGGATGGCGCCGGCGACGCTCATCCATGTAGGCCGCGACTATGGCGGCGAGGCCAGGGTGGCGGTGCTCGACTACGACGCCGACAGCGTCCGCGAGCGGAACAGCGATGACCTGTTGCGGTCGGCGTATATCCGTTCCGAGACGTCGGTGACGTGGATAAGCGTGAACGGGCTGCGCAATGTCGGCCTGATCGAGAAGATCGGGACGGCGTTCGCCATCCATCCGCTGGTGCTGGAGGATATCCTCAACACCCACCAGCGGCCCAAGCGGGAGGACTACGGCGAGTATCTGTATATCGTCGTGCAGGCGTTTGTCCTCGAAGCGGACGGGACGGTGGCCAGCGAGCAGGTGAGCCTGATCGTCGGCGCCGGGTATGTGCTTTCCTTTCAGGAGAGCGAACGCAATATTTTCAAGGCCGTCCGGGAGAGGATAAATGGCGGCAAGGGCCGCATCCACCGGGAGGGGTCCGATTATCTCGCCTATTCGCTGCTCGATGCCATCATCGACAATTACTTCGTAGTCCTCGAAGCGCTGGGGGAAAGGCTGGAGGAGTTGGAGGAGGTCCTGGTGACCAAGCCGGAGCAGGGCGCCCTGCAGGACATCCATGCGCTCAAGGTAGAGCTGCTTTTCTTCCGCAAGGCGCTGTGGCCGCTGCGGGAGGTCGCCGGCGCACTGCGACGGGGCGAGTCGCCGCTGATCAAGCAAACGACCCAGCCCTATTTCCGCGATGCGTACGACCATACCGTCCAGGTCATCGATACGCTGGAGACTTACCGCGACATTCTGTCCGGGCTGCTGGACGCGTACCTGTCCAGCATCAGCAACCGTCTGAACCAGATCATGAAGGTGCTGACGATTATCTCGACCATCTTCATCCCGCTGACCTTCATCACCGGGGTGTTCGGGATGAATTTCGACAACCTGCCGGGCTTGAAGTGGGAGTACGGTTACGTGGCCGTGGGGCTGGTGATGCTCGCGGTCAGCCTGGTGATGGTGCGCTTTTTCTACGTCCGCAAGTGGCTTTAGCGGGGCTGATAAAAGAATAGAATGTACAGGGCGGTCTCCGCGAGGAGGCCGCTTTTCGTTCGTGCGCGGCCGGTAGGCCTGCGGTCCCAGAAAAACGAGACCGCGGCAGCGGCCTGTTTAAGGCCTTGGTCCGATGAGGCGGCGGGGCATTTGCGCTACAATTAAAACATGAAATCGTGGCCATTGGAGGGTGCGACGTGGCGAAATTATCTACCAAGGGGCTGATCGTTATCGCCCTGGTGTTCAGCCTGGCGGCGGCGGGGCTGGTTTACAGCTACCTGCAGAGCTTGGCCGCCCGCAATGTCCGGCCCGGGCTGCCTGTCGTGGTGGCCAAGGCCGATATAGCGCCGAAGACGAAGATGACCGCCGCGATGCTCAAGGTGGTCGAGGTGCCGGACGATTACATCCAGCCCGGCGCGGTGCGGGATATCAACAAGGCGGTGGGGGTCGTGGCCAGGGAGCAGATCGCCGCCGGCGAGCAGGTGACCCAGCGGCGGCTGTTTATCGAAGGCAAGTCGGCCGGTTTTTCCGGCATCATCCCGCCCGGCAGGCGGGCGGTGTCGGTGGCGGTGACCGAGGTGTCCGGCGTGGCCGGATTGGTGAAGGCGGGCGATTTCGTCGATGTTATCGTGACGTTCGACCCGAACGTCGCCGGCGCCCATCTCAGCCAAATCGTCCTCCAGAACCTGAAGGTGCTGGCGACCAACCGCGACACCGAGACCGGCGCCGCCGGCGACGGCGTCAAGAAGGACGGAGCCGGCAAGACGACGGTTACGCTGGCGGTGACCCCCGACGATGCCGCCCGCCTGGCGGTGGCCGACGAGAAGGGCAAGATCCGCCTGGCGCTCAGGCCTTATCTGCCGGGTGAAGAGGCGATCGTCGCCACGGTCGCGGTGAAGCCGCGCGACATCGTCGACGCCCCGGCCGCCCCTGTGGTGTCCGCCGGCCCTCCGGCCGCGCCGCCGGTGAGGGGGATCGAGGTTATCCGCGGCACGAAAATGGAAATGATCCCGGTCAATTAGGACCGGTGGAGGGTTGGCCATGAGAATGGGAGCGATAAGGATATTAGCCGCCATCCTGCTGTGCCTAGCGCTGCCGGCGGCGCCGGCGGCGGCCGGCGGCAAGATCGACGTGGCGGTCAGCCAGTCCCGCGTCGTAGCCGTAAGCGGAGCGGAGCGGGTGGCGGTGGCCAACCCGGAGGTGGCCGATGTGATCGTCGTCTCCGGCGCCGAGCTGCTGGTGGTCGGCAAGCAGCCGGGGGTGACGACGCTGCACGTATGGGCAGGTGGCGGCCGGGACAGCTACGACATCGCGGTCAGCGCCAACGATGCGCAGATCGCCGGCGACATCAAGGCCATCCTGGGCTACACCGACATCCGCGTGAGCAAGGTCGGCAAGAACATCGTCCTCGAAGGCAGCGTCAACGACCAGTACCAGAAATCGCGGGCCGAAAAGGTGGCGGCGGCGTACGGCGAGAAGGTGGTCAACCTGCTGGAGATCACCAGGCCGATCCAGGTGAAGATCGAGGCGCGGGTCATCGAGATCAACCGGTCGAAGTCAAAGGACTTGGGCGTCAAATGGGGCAACGATGTTACCGCCCCGGGCTCGTTCCGGTTCGGGCAGGGAATCAGCAATTCGACCGTCGGCGGCAGCACCTTCGGCAATTTCGGAGGCTACAGCAATATCCAGGGTTTGCTGAAAGCGCTGATCGCACAAGGTCTGGCCCGCATCCTGTCGCAGCCGAACGTCATCACCCTCAGCGGCGAGAAGGCTAACATCCTGGTGGGCGGCGAGATTCCCGTGCCGGTGTCGGTCCAGAACGGCACGGTGACGGTGGAGTGGAAGGAGTACGGCATCAAGCTGGAAATCCAGCCCGAGGTCAACGGCGAAGGGCTGATAAACAGCAAGATCAAGGCCGAGGTCAGCACGCTGGACTGGAGCGACGAGCATAAAATCAGCATCAGCGATAATTTTCAGATTCCGCCGGTCAACACGCGCAAGGCGGAAGCGACCATCGCCCTGTCGTCCGGCCAGACGATGGCCCTCGGCGGCCTGATCGCCAGCGAGACGCACAAAGATGTGACGAAGATCCCCCTGCTCGCCAATCTGCCCATCCTCGGCAAGCTGTTTACCAGCACGACGTTCAGCCGCGAGGAAACCGAGCTGGTCATCCTCATCACGCCGTCGATCGTCAATCCGCAGGAGTATGTTCCCGGCATGACGCTGGAGATGAAGGAGTTCGTCAAGGAAGATCCGCTGGCTGGCAAGGACGGGAACAAGGCGGCAGGAGGGAAGAAGAATGGCGGCAAGCATTAAGGTGCTGATCACCGACGACATCCAGGCGACCCGCGATAATATCCGCAAGCTGATCGATTTCCACCCCGAGATCGCCGTGGTCGGCGAGGCGGCCGACGCAGCCGCGGCGATCGCCAAGGCCAAGGAGCTGCATCCGGACATCATCCTCATGGATATCAACATGCCGGGGATGGACGGCATCAGCGCCGCAAGCCTGCTGGCCACCGAGGCGCCGCAGTCGAGCATCATCATCATGAGCGTGCAGGGGGAGAAGGAATACCTCCGGCAAGCGATGACGGCCGGGGCCAAGGATTATCTGACCAAGCCGTTCAGCGGCGACGAACTGCTGAAAACGATCAGGCAGGTTTACGCCAATGCCCAGCAGCGCCGCAAGGTGGTGGCTTTCGAGGCGAAGGCCGAGCCCGGGACGGTGATGACGGTGTTCAGCGCCAAGGGCGGCGTCGGCAAGACGACGATCGCCGTCAACCTGGCGGTGGCGATCGCGGCCAAGACGAGGCAGAAGGTGTGCGTCGTGGACGCCGATCTCCAGTTCGGCGACGTCAGCCTGTTCTTCAATCTGCTGCCGCGGACGACGGTCGCCGACCTGGCCGGCGACATCGAGGGCCTCGACGCCAAACACCTGGCCGGCTACATGACCCGCTACGACGACTGCGTCGACGTGCTGGCCGCGCCGCTTCGGCCGGAACAGGCGGAGCTCGTCACCGGCGCCCATCTGTCCACCATCCTCAAGGTGCTGCGCACCGCCTATCGCTATATCATCGTCGATACGGCCCCGGCGTTCAGCGAGGCCATGCTGGCGGCGCTCGACGAGGCCGACCAGGTTCTGGTAGTTTCGTCCCTCGACCTGCCGACGATCAAAAATATCAAGCTGTGCCTGGAGATTATGGATTCGCTGGCTTACAGCGGCGAAAAGATCAAGCTGGTGCTCAACCGGGCCAGCAGCGAGGGCGGCATGGACGTGAAAGAGGTCGAGGAGAGCCTGCGGCGCCCGTTCGCCGGCACGCTGCCGAGCGACGGCAAGGTGGTGGTGGCGGCGGTCAACCGCGGCATTCCGTTCGTGGTTTCCCACCCCGACGCGCCGGTGTCGCAGAGCGTGTTCAACCTGGCGCGGGCCTTGGCCGTGGAGGACGGGCGCCAGCCGGCCGAGGCGCGGGGGATGGTCTTCCGCCTGAAAAGGCTGCTGGGCTAGAAGGAGGGATTGGCGGTGGCGGGAGTAGCAGCGCTGCTGACCTTTTTGGCCGTGCTGGCCGCCCTGGCCGCGTTTTGGCGGAGCGTCACGGCGACGCGGCAGACCGTGCGGGAGCGTATCGGCCAGTATATTGAAGCGACGCCGGCCGCCAGGGAGGCGGCTGTCGAGACCCGCGGGCCGGAATTGACCGGCTGGCGGGCCTTCGTCCGCAATATGAGCCGCCACTTCGTCTGGTCGGGCCGGTCGCGGGCGCTGGAACACAAACTGATTCAGGCCGGGGTGCCGCTCAAGGGCGCGGAGTTCGCCGTCATCTGCGCCGGGACGATGGTGGCGGGAGGGGCGGCGCTGTTCGCGGCCGGCGGCGGCCGGCCCGTCCTGATGCTCGCCGGCGTGGCCGCCGGGTACCTGCTGCCGGTGCTGACGCTACGCATAAAGGCGGCGCGGCGGGTGCGGCAGTTCAACAATCAGCTGGCCGACGCCCTCGTGCTTGTGGGCAATTCGCTGCGCACCGGCTACAGTTTCCTCCAGGCCATCGAGATGGTATCCCGCGAGATGGCGCCGCCGCTCGGGGCGGAGTTCGCCCGCGTGCTGAAGGAGATGAGCCTCGGCGTCACGACGGAGGAGGCGCTGGCCAACATGGGCCAGCGGGTGGTCAGCGACGATCTCGACCTAGTGGTAACGGCCGTGCTTATCCAGCGCCAGGTGGGCGGCAACCTGGCCGAGGTGCTCGACGGCATCGCCGGCACCATCCGCGCGCGCATCAAGCTCAAGGGCGAGGTGCGGACGCTGACCGCCCAGGGCCGCGTCTCAGGGTTGATAATCGGCGTGCTGCCGTTCGCGCTGGCAGGCTTTATTTACGTAATCAACCCGCAGTATATTCTGACGCTGTTCATGCACCCGGCCGGCATGCTCATGGTGGGGTATGCGCTTGTCAGCATGGCAATCGGCATGCTGATGGTGTGGAAAATCGTGAATATCGAGTATTAATAAAGAGGGGCGCGCCCCTCTTTTTAACTTCGCCTCGCCGCCGGCAGGGATGGCAGGGCCGGCGGCGAACTCATGTGGTAAAAGCGGCAAAAGGTGTGGGGTTATGCAAAAGATCGACACGAAGATTCTCGACAAGATCGTCAGGCAGACCATTTCGGCGGTGGAGAAGGGCAAGTCGCAGATCTTCGCGATCTATGAGGCCGCCCGCACCGAGATGGAAAGCGTCAAGAAGGATCTTGAACGGGTCCAGCAGGAGACCAACGCGGTGATTGCCCGCGTCGACGAACTGGAGAAGAGGGAACGGCGGACCCGTCTCCGCCTGGCCGAGGTGCATCGCAATTTCCGGGTTTTCAGCGAGGAGGACATGCGCCAGGCTTATCAGGACGCCATCAACGTGCGCGTCGACCTGGAGGTGGCCCGCGAGCAGGAGCGCAACCTTCGCCGCGAACGGGACGACCTGGAGCTGCGCCTGCGCAACCTGAAGGACACGCTGCAGCGGGCCGAAGGCCTGGTGGCGCAGGTGGGCGCCGCCCTGGGCTTTTTGGGCGACCATATGGAGTCGATGGTGACGCAGATCGAGTCGCTGCAGCAGCGGCAGGCCCTGGCGGCCAAGATCATCCAGGCCCAGGAGGAGGAACGGCGGCGGGTGGCGCGGGAAATCCACGACGGGCCGGCGCAGGCGATGGCCAACGTCGTTTTCCGGGCCGAGGTGTGCGAACGGCTGCTCGACGGCGACGTGGCCCGCGCCCGGGCGGAGCTGAAGGACCTGCAGGAGCAGATCCGTTATGTGCTCAAAGAAACGCGCAAGATCATCTTCGGCCTGCGGCCGATGACGCTCGACGATCTCGGCCTCGTGCCGACACTGCGGCGGGTGCTGGATACGATGCAGGAGCGGGCGGGGATAATCGCCGAGATCAAGGTGACGGGCGAGGAGAAGCGGCTGAGCTCCCATCTCGAGGTCGGCATCTTCCGGACGCTGCAGGAGGCGCTCACCAACGTGGAGAAGCACGCCAAGGCCAGCACGGTGCTGGTGCGGCTCGATTACCGCGCGGCGGTGATCGCCGCGCAGGTGGAGGACGACGGGCAGGGCTTCGATCCCAACGCCGACCGGAGCAGGACGGAGAGCTTCGGCCTCATGGGGATGCAGGAGCGCATCTCGCTGCTGGGCGGCGATTTTTCGGTGCGGTCGCACATCGGCAAGGGCACGAAGGTGCTCGTAAAGGTGCCGCTGAAGGCAGACTAGGACCAACGACCCCTGTATTTTCTGGGACCGGACGCCACGGGGCCTGAGACCATCGGACCAGCGAAAATAAGACTTGCGGCCGATGGCAGGGCGCGGGTGGGGTGCTACAATAAGATCACCAACCGGACCCAAACTTTAAATGAAAATACAGGAGGAAAGAAAAATGATCATGCATGTGTGGAATTGCCTGAAATGCCGGATCGCCAACGAGAAGGGCCAAGGCCTCGTCGAATACGGCCTCATCCTGGCCCTGGTGGGGGTGGTGGTCGCCGCTGCTCTGACCACCCTCGCCGGCGACATCTCGGCCCTGTTCGGCAATATCGGCGGCCAACTCAACCCGAAATAATAACAATCCCCGCACCTCGACCCCCCGGCGACAGCCGGGGGGTTCCTCTGCGTGATGGGACTATACGCCTAAGCGCCGGGTGGGACCGGCCGCTCACGATAATAAGACCGGGGCACGATGCGGCGGCCGCGGCGGCGATGGTACAATGAAGACGGGTATACGCTCCGGAGGGGAGGAAGGACTTGTGCGCAGCATCAGCCGCTACATAAGGAACAGGCGGGGCCAGGCGATCGTCGAGCTGGCCCTGATTCTGCCTGTCTTCCTGCTGCTGCTGGTGGCGATGCTGGAGTTCGGCCTGGTGATGCACGACTACATCACGGTGGCCGAGGCGGCCAGGGCCGGAGCCAGGGCGGCGGCGGTGCGCAAGGACGACGCAACCATCAAGGCCGCCGCCAAGAATGCCGCGCCAGGCATCCCTTTGGAAGATCGGCATATCACGATCGGCCCGGCGTCCCGGACGGCCGGCACGGCGGTGACGGTGCAGGTCGTCTACCCGGTGCCGGTCAGCGTGTCGAGCATCACCAACCCGTGGTCGGGCGAAGTTTACGCTATCCTGCCGGCGACGTTCAATGTGACGGGGACGGCGGTAATGCGCGTCGAATAAAGGAGGGCGGACCATGCTGCGACGGCTTGTCAACAACGAAAGAGGCAGCGTCATCGTGCTGTTCGCGCTGGCGCTGACCGTCTTCGCCGGGGTAGCCGGCCTGGTGGTCGACGTCGGTTATTTGTACGGTCAGCACGCCCGGCTGCAGAACGGCGTGGACGCCGCCTGCCTAGCCGGGGCGGCCCGCCTGCCCAACACGGGCAGCGCGGTGAGCGCGGCCGACGATTATGCGGAAAGCAACGGTCTGGCGTCCGCCAATCTGGTGACCGCTTTTTCGCAAAACAACCGGCGGCTGAACCTGACCTACACCGAGAACTTCCCGACCTTTTTCCTCAATGTCCTGGGCATCAGCACCGCCAGCATCAAGGTGACGGCGGCCGCGGCCCTCGACGCGGGCGGGCCGTTCGACTTCACGATTTTTTCCGGCAGCGATACGGATATCCTGCCCCTCAACGGCAGCGACGTGAAGGTTTACGGATCGATCCACTCCGACCAGTCGCTGAGCATAAACGGCAGCACGATATTGGTGACCGGCGGCGTCGAAGCCCATGACAGCATCGCGGTCCATGGTTCCAAAGTCGACATCAGGGGCACGCAAACCGAAGGTGTCGACCGCATCGACATGCCCGACTACAGCGCCCAGATCAGGGACATCGCGGCGGCGAAGTACAGCACCAACCAGACGTTCAACGGGACGAGCCTGAACGTCGACGGGTCGATGTATGTCGACGGCAATGTGACCTTCAACGGCAACAAAATCAGCGGCACGGGCTCGATAATGGCTACCGGCAATATAAATAACAACGGCAACAACATCAGCCAGACGGGCAACGGACAGTTGTTCATGTATTCCAGCAACGGCAATATAGCCATCAACGGCAACAACATCACCATCGACGCGATCCTGTACGCGCCGAACGGCAATATAACCATCAACGGCAGCAACATAACCATCAACGGCCGGGTAATCGGCAACAGGGTGACGATGAACGGCTCGGGGATCACGGTCAACGGCGACAGCAATCCGGTGACGTCGCTGCCTGTCAGCCCGCGGCTGGTGGAGTAGGAGGCAGGCATAATGTCGCTTTTAAAGCGCCTGGAGGCCACGAAGGCGGCCGAACCGGGACCGCGGGACAGGGCTAAGGGGGCGCCGGCGCCGGTCAGGGCCGATCCCTTTCAGAATTTGAAAATGCGCATCCATAAACGGATCGTGGATGAACTGAGCGCCGAGGAGAGCAAGATCCTCACCGACAAGGATGTCGACCGCCGGGTGCTGGAGGATGTCGTCGCCAAGCTGGCCAACAGCCAGATGGACGGAGAGCCGGTGCCGGTGCCCCGCGGCGAGCGGGCCCGGATCATCACCGAGGTGGTGGACGAGGTCCTGGGCTACGGGCCGATCGACCCGCTGCTCCAGGAGGAGACGATCTCCGAGGTGATGGTGAACGGGCCGGCCCAGGTGTACGTCGAGCGCAAGGGCAAGCTCATCCTCACCGACGTGCGGTTCCGCGACGACGCCCATGTGATGCATGTCATCGAGAAAATCGTCGCCCCGCTGGGGCGGCGCATCGACGAGAGCTCGCCGCTGGTCGACGCCCGCCTGCCCGACGGCTCGCGCGTCAACGCCATCATCCCGCCGCTGGCCCTCAAGGGGCCGTGCCTGACCATCCGCAAATTCGCCAAGGAGCCGCTGACAGTCGACAACCTGGTCGCGTTCGGCACGCTGACCGCGGAAATGGCCGATTTCCTGCGGGCCTGCATCATGGGCAAGCTCAACGTGGTGGTGTCCGGCGGCACCGGCTCGGGCAAGACGACGACCCTCAACGTGCTGTCGTCGTTCATCCCGGACGACGAGCGCATCGTCACGGTGGAGGACGCCGCCGAGCTGCAGCTCCACCAGGAGCATGTCGTCACCCTGGAAACGCGGCCGCCCAACATCGAGGGCAAGGGCGCGATAACGATGCGCGACCTGGTGCGCAACTCGCTGCGGATGCGGCCGGACCGCATCGTGGTCGGCGAGGTCCGCGGCGGCGAGGCGCTCGATATGCTGCAGGCGATGAACACCGGCCACGACGGTTCGCTGACGACTGGCCACGCCAACAGCCCCCGCGATATGCTCAGCCGCCTGGAGACCATGGTGCTGATGGCCGGCATGGAGCTGCCGGTGAAGGCCATCCGCGAGCAGATTGCCTCGGCGGTCGACCTGATCGTGCAGCAGGCGCGCCTGCGGGACGGCAGCCGCAAGATCACCCATCTCACCGAGGTTCAGGGGATGGAAGGCGACGTCATCACCCTGCAGGATATCTTCATCTTCGACCAGACGGGCTGCGACGAGGCGGGACGGATCGCCGGCAGCCTGGGGCCTACCGGCATCAGGCCGAAGTTTCTCGACAAGCTGGCGGCGAACGGGATAAATCTCGCCAACGAGCTATTCTGGACGAAATAAGACGGGCGGTGGAGGCCGAATGGCGCTGCTGATAGCGATAATGGTATCGGTGACGGTGTTCGCCGTCATCTGGCTGCTGGGCGCGGCCTGGCTGCCGGCCGGGGGCGAGGTGGCGGCGCGGCTGCGGGCGCTCGACGTCCTGGCGGCCGCCCGGCCGGACGGCGATGGGGAGCTCGATAAACCGTTCGCCCAGCGGGTGGTTTCGCCGCTTGCCGGCAGCCTGGCGCGCAGCTTCGGGCGGCTGACGCCGGCGGCCCTGCGCCGCGTGGTCGGCGAGCGGCTTGCGGCCGCCGGCGGCTTCGGCGGGCTGGGGACGGACGGTTTCCTGCTGCTGTGCGGCCTGTCGGCGTTCATGTTCGCGGCCGCGAGCGGCGGTTTCGCTTTCCTGCGGGCGGCGCCCGCCGGCCGGATACTCGCCCTGACCGCGCTGGGGCTGGCCGTGGGCGCCGGCCTGCCGCTGCTGCTGCTCCGCCGCAAGATCGCCGCCCGCAAGAAGGATATTCAAAAAGCGCTGCCCGATGCGCTCGATATCCTGACGGTGAGCATCGAAGCCGGGCTGGGCTTCGATGGGGCGCTGGCCAAGCTGGCGGAGAAAATGAAGGGCCCGCTGGTGGACGAATTCGGCCGCATGCTGCAGGAGATGCGCATCGGCGTGCCGCGGCGGGAGGCGCTGCATGCCCTGGGGCAGCGCTGCGCGGTGAACGATCTGTCGCTGTTCACCTCGGCGCTCGTGCAGGCCGACCAGCTCGGCGTCAGCATCGGCAACGTGCTGCGAGTGCAGTCGGCGGCAATGCGCGAGAAGCGCCGGCAACGGGCCCAGGAAAAGGCGATGAAGGCGCCGGTAAAGATGCTCATCCCCCTGGTGCTGTTTATTTTCCCGGCGATTTTCGTGGTCCTGGTGGGCCCGGCCGCCATCCGTGTGGTAACGATGCTGATGAACAGATGAACCGCCATGGTGGCAGGAAAGGCGGTGAAGCGATGGAAATCGTCAATCTTACGACCGGCAGGACGCTGGCCGGCGATGCGCGCGTGGCGGACGGCTTCTGGTCCCGCCTCAAGGGCCTGCTGGGGACGCGCGGCCTGGCGGACGGCGAAGGGCTTGTCATCAGGCCGTGCGAGAGCATCCACACCTTCGGCATGAATTACCCCATCGACGTGGTGTTCGTGGCGGCCGCTGACCGGGTGGCGAAGACGATCATCGGCCTCAGGCCGGGGCGGATGGCGATGTGCCGCGGCAGCCTGTACGTGGTGGAGCTGCCGGTGGGGACGCTCGTCCGCACGGGGACGATGGCCGGCGACCGGCTGTGCCTGGGCTAACTTTTACAGGAGGACGACGATAATCCCCTGCCGGCAGGCGGGGGATTCTGATTTTACGGCCTATCGCCGGAAGGCCGGCAAAATGGGGCCGGGTATCTATTTATTGTCTAGCGCCAGGCACTGTGATACAATTAATTATGATTTCCGCGAATAGTGCTTACACTAGGGAAGAGCCGTTTTGCGCAACGCGGGGCTTTCCCTTGCCGCCGATACCAGGGAGGTGAAATTGTGCCGGGCATTCCGCAGGAAGAAACACCTCTGCTGACGGCCATGAAACGTTACGTCGACGACGGAATTATTCCTTATCATACACCCGGACACAAACAGGGCAAGGGGATGCATGCCCGGCTGGAGAGGATCGTCGGCCGGGCGGCGCTGGCTCTCGATCTGGCGCTGATGCCCGAGCTCGACGACCTGCACGAGCCTCACGGCTGCATCAAGGCCGCCCAGGACCTGGCGGCCGAGCTGTACGGCGCCGACCACAGCTTTTTTGTCGTCAACGGCACGACCGGCGGCATCTACGCCATGATCCTGACGATCGCCGGCCCCGGCGACAAGATAATCGTGCCCCGCAACGCCCACCGGTCGATCATCGGCGGCGTCATCCTCAACGGGGCGATCCCCGTTTTCATGAACCCGGAGGTGGACAGGGACCTCGGCCTCGCCATGGGCGTGACGCCCGAGACGGTGGAGGAGGCCGTCCACCAGCACCCCGACGCCAAAGGGGTGCTGATCATCAATCCCACTTATTACGGCGTGGTAACCGACCTGCGCCGCATCGTCGATATCGTCCATGACCACAATATGCCGGTGGTGGTGGACGAGGCCCACGGGCCGCACTTGCACTTCTCGCCCCGCCTGCCGCTGCAGGCTTTGGACGTCGGCGCCGACATCTGCGCGCAGAGCACCCATAAGATCATCGGCTCCCTAACGCAGTGCTCGATGGTCCACTGCCGCGAGGGCCGCGTGAGCGTGGCCCGTCTGAAGGCGATGCTGCAGCTCGTGCAGTCGACCAGCCCCAATTATATCCTCATGGCCTCTTTGGACGTGGCCCGCATGCAGATGGCCACCGAGGGCCGGCAACTGGTGGAGCGGGCGGTCGATCTGGCCGGGTGGGTGCGGGTGGAGATCAACAAGATTCCCGGACTGTACTGCTTCGGCGCCGAAAAGATCGGCCTGCCGGGCGTATACGGCTTCGACCCCACCAAGGTCACGGTCACAGTCAAGGGCCTGGGCCTGAAAGGGGCGGAGGCCGAGCGCATCCTGCGCCACGAATACGGGGTGCAGGCGGAGCTGTCCGATATGTATAACGTGCTGTTTCTCCTCACCCTGGGCGACGGCGAGGCCGAGGCCCGGGCGCTGGTAACGGCGCTGCAGAAGCTGGCGGCCGAGCACGCCGGCAAGTGCGATTTCGCGGCCGTCCAGGACGCCTATGCCCTCGATTACCCGCCGATGCCGGAGCAGGTGCTGTCGCCCCGGCAGGCGCTGTTCGGCCATACGAGGACCATTCCGTTCAAGCAGGCGGCCGGGCGCGTGTGCGCCGAGATCATAACGTTTTATCCTCCCGGCATTCCCCTGTTGTGCCCGGGAGAGCGGATATCCGAGGAGGTCATCGATTACTGCCGCCGTCTGCAGGCGGCCGGCCTGCATATCTCGGGCCCTGAAGATTATACGTTGAAAACGGTCAAAGTGGTGGAATAATGATAGGGGTGCTGATTACTTTCGAGGGGCCGGACGGCGGCGGCAAAACGACGCAGCTCGGCCTGCTGGCCGAGCATCTCCGCGGCCGGGGCTGCACCGTCCTCTGCACGCGCGAGCCGGGCGGGACGGCGCTGGGCGATAAGATCCGCGGCCTGCTCCTCGACCCCGCGAACCGCGAGATGGCGGCCCGCACCGAGGCGCTGCTGTATATGGCGGCCCGCGCCCAGCACGTGGCCGAGGTGATCGCGCCGGCGCTCGCACGCGGTGAAGTGGTTCTGTCCGACCGGTTCGCCGATTCGACGCTCGTGTACCAGGGGGCGGCCCGGCAGCTGACGCGGGGCGAGCTTGCGGCCATCAACGCGTTCGCGACCGGCGGGGTGGCGCCCGACCTGACCATCCTGCTGGACGGCGACGCCGGTATGCTGGGCGGACGCCTGGCCGGACGCGGCGGGGCCGACCGCATCGAGCGGGAGGCGGACGCTTTCCATGCTTCGGTGCGCCAGGGGTTCAGGGAATTGGCGGCGGCCGAGCCCGAACGGGTCAAGCCGGTGGCGGCCGGCGGCACCGTGGCCGAGGTCCAGGCGGCCGTGGTGCGAATAGTGGAGGAGTTTTTGCACAGGAGGACGTATGGTTAAAATAAACAACGTGCGTTCCGGCAGCACGCCGGCGTTGACCGAAAGGGAATCGGCCGGCCGGGCCGAACGGGCCGGCGGCCTGTTCCCCGCCGATCTGGCGAAAGCCGAGGATACCCTCTCCCAAGAGAAGCTCGGCGAGCTGCTGACGAAGATCGACGAGCAGGGCCGGCGGCTGGGCGAGGTGCCTACATACGCCGAACTGAAGGCTTACCGCGAGCTTGTGCGCTCCTTTCTCGCCGAAGCGGTCGGGCGGGCGTATACCCTCCAGTCGCAGACGGGTTGGGACCGCCATGGGCGGCAGAAGATGTACGCCGTTGTCAAGGAGATCGACCAGCAACTGGCCGAGCTGGCGGAGGACGTCCGCCACGGCCAGGAGCGCCAGCTGCAGATCATGGGACGGCTGGACGCCATCCGCGGCATGCTGGTGGATCTGTACAGCTGATGGTCACGCGCTGGGAAGATATTGCCGGCCACGATGGGCAAGTGGCGATGCTGCGCACCATGCTGGCGACCGGCCGGGTGCCCCACGCCCTGCTGTTCACGGGGCCGGCGGGCATCGGCAAGATGCTGGCGGCCAGGGCGCTGGCGGCCGCGCTGCTGTGCGGCGACGGACGGGATGAGGCGTGCGGCGCCTGCCAGTCCTGCCGGATGGTAGAACAAGGAACTCATCCGGATTTCATCGTGTTGACGGCTGACGGGGCGAGTCTGAAAATCGACCAGATCCGGGCGCTGCAACACGAGGCGGCGCTCGCGCCGTATTACGGGGTGGCCCGCGTTTTCCTCGTCGAGGACGCGGACCGGCTGACGACCCAGGCGGCCAACAGCCTGCTGAAGATTCTCGAGGAGCCGCCCGCCGGCACGATCTTCGTTCTCACGGCGGTTTCGCAGTACGCGCTACTGCCGACGATCATATCGCGCTGCCGGCTGTTCGCCTTCCGGCCGCTGGCGCCGGACGTTCTCGCCGGCCTGCTCGCAGCCAGGGGGGCGCCGGCGGCGGCGGCCGAGGCGGCGGCCCGCCTGTCCGGCGGCCGGGTGGCCGAGGCCTTGGCCCTGCTGGCCGAAGGGGGCCTGGCGCGGCGCGACGAAGCGGCGGCCCTGGTCGCCGCCCTGCCGACAGGCGGCGCGGCGCTGGCATGGACGCAGGGCGCGGCGCTGGACAAGCTGGAAGCCGATGAGCTGGCGGCTTTTCTCCGCCATCTGAGCCAGGTGCTGCGCGACCTGCTGGTAATCGCCAGCGGCCGGGAGGAACTGGTGCTCAACCGGGACATGGCCGCCACGCTGCGCGGCCTGGCGGCGCACTGGGACGCCCCCCGCCTCGACGCGGCCCTGCGGGCGGTGCGCGAAGCCGGGCGGGCCCTGGAGGGTAACGCCAATACCCGCCTCACATGCGAGGCGATGCTGATACATTTGCAGGAAGCGGCAAAGGAGGGGACGCGGCGTGCAGACCGTCGTAGGAATACGGTTTAAGAAAGCCGGCAAGGTTTATTATTTCGACCCCGGGCAGCTGAAGCTGGCCGAGAACGACCACGTGATCGTGGAGACGACCAGGGGCCTGGAGTTCGGCCGGGTGGTCATCGGCCCGCGCGAGGTGCAGGACGCGGACATCGTCGCGCCGCTCAAGCCGGTGCAGCGCCGGGCCACGCCCCAGGACGAGGCCAAGGTCCGCGACAACGAGGCCCGTGAGGCGGAGGCCTTCAAGATCTGCCAGCAGAAGATCCAGGCCCATGGCCTGCCGATGAACCTGGTGGATGTGGAGTATACGTTCGACATCAACAAGATCATTTTCTATTTCACCGCCGAGGGCCGGATCGACTTCCGCGAACTCGTGAAGGACCTGGCGGCCGTCTTCCGCACCCGCATCGAGCTCCGCCAGATCGGCGTGCGCGACGAGGCGAAGATGGTGGGCGGGATCGGCTGCTGCGGCCGGCCGCTGTGCTGCTCGACCTTCCTCGGCGATTTCGAGCCGGTGTCGATCCGCATGGCCAAGGACCAGAACCTGTCGCTCAACCCCACGAAGATTTCCGGCATCTGCGGCCGGCTGATGTGCTGCCTGAAGTACGAGAGCGACTGCTACGGCTCGTGCTGCAAGAAGCACGCGGCCGCGCCGGCGGTGGGCCGCGATGTCGTGACCGAGGAAGGCGAGGGCAAGATCGTCGCTGTCAACGGCGCCAAGAAGACGGCCTCGGTGCGCCTGAAGGAAGGCAAGATGCTGGAGATACCGTGGGACGACGTCGTGGAAAAAGAGGACAATGGCAAGTGAGCTTCTGCGTCCGGGCGAACGCCTGGACGATTTGCTAATCGGCGGCCTCAAGATCATCCAGCAGGTCGACGGGTTCCGTTTTTCCCTCGACGCGGTGCTGCTGGCCCATTTCGCCACGGTGAAGAGAGGCGCGGCAGCGGTCGACCTGGGCGCCGGCACCGGAGTGTTGGGGCTGCTGCTCGCCGCCCGCGGGGCGGCGAGCGTGACCGGGGTGGAGCTTGACCCGGATATGGCCGCCATGGCGGGGCGCAGCATCGTCCTCAACGGCCTGGAAGGGCGGCTGGCGGTACTGTGCGCCGACGTGCGGTCGATCGCAAGCGGCGGGCTGCTGGCGGCCAAGCGCTGGGACCTGGTCGTCGCCAACCCGCCATACCGTTCGCCGGTGGGCGGGGCGGTGAGCCCCCGCGGGGCCGTGGCCCTGGCCAGGCACGAGCTGGCCGGCGGCCTGGACGAGTTCGTGGCCGCCGCCGCTTATCTCCTCAAGGAGCGCGGCCGCCTGGCGATGGTCCACCTGCCCGAGCGGCTGGCGGACATCGTCGGCGCGATGCGCGCCGCCGGCCTGGAGGCCAAACGGCTACGGCTGGTGCACCCGGCGCCCGACAAGGCGGCCAAGCTGATGCTGGTCGAAGGGGTGCGCGGCGCCAGGCCGGGCCTGGCGGTCGAGCCGCCGCTCCATGTGTACGATGCGGCCGGCCGGCACAGCGCGGCGATTATGGCTTATTACCGGGCAGGTGAATAGGATGGAGAAGATTTCCGGCACACTATACCTATGCGCGACGCCGATCGGCAACCTCGAAGACATGACCTTCCGGGGCCTGAGGGTGCTGCGGGAAGCGGCGGTCGTCGCCGCCGAGGACACCCGTCACACCCGGAAGCTTTTCAGCCATTTCGACATCCACACGCCGCTTGTCAGCTACCACGAACACAACAAGGCGGCCCGCGGCCCGGAGCTCGTCGCCCGGCTGCTGGCCGGCGAGGACGTGGCGGTGGTCAGCGACGCCGGTCTGCCGGGCGTATCCGACCCCGGGGCCGACCTGGTGCGGCTGGCGCTGGCCGCCGGGGTGCCGGTGACGCCCGTGCCGGGCCCGAACGCGGCCCTTGCGGCCCTGGTGGCTTCCGGCCTCGACAGTGCCATGTTCCTGTTTGTCGGCTTCCTGCCGCGGGCGGCGAAAAGAAGGCGCGAACTGCTCGCCTCTTTGGCGGCGCTGCCGTATACGCTGATTTTTTACGAATCGCCCCACCGGCTGACAGCCACGCTGGCCGAACTGGCGGGCGCCTTCGGAGACCGGCCGGCGGCCATCGGGCGGGAGTTGACCAAGAGGTTCGAAGAGTTCGTTCGCGGTTCGCTTGCGGACCTCGGAGCCCGGTTTACCGCCCTGGCGCCCCGCGGCGAATTCACGCTCGTGGTGGCCGGCGGGACAGGCCGGGTCCCTGCGGCCGGGCCACCGGACGACCCGGTGGCGGCGGTGGCGGCGCTGGTGGCCGGCGGCATGGCCAAGAAGGAGGCCATCAAGCAGGTGGCAGTCCGCTCGGGCCTGCCGCGCCGCGCGGTCTACCAGGCCGTCCTCGGCGGGGACGGCAGGTAACGCGCGGCCCCGGCGGGTAAAACAAAAAAGAGGCCTTTCAGCCTCTTTTTCGCTAAACTTAGACGGCCTTTTGGCCCATGGTGGTCATGCATTCTTTGCAGACGTTCTTGCCGCGGAAGTTGGTGATCTCGTCGGCGTTGCCGCAGAAGACGCACGCCGGTTCGTATTTGCGGAGGATGATGCGGTCGTTGTCGACGTAAATTTCCAAGGCGTCCTTTTCCTCAATATCAAGGGTACGACGGAGCTCGATGGGAATTACAACTCTGCCTAGTTCATCCACTTTACGAACGATGCCGGTCGATTTCATGTCCAGTTCCCCTTTCAACATAATTCGACAAAATTGTCTACCTAAATACTACCAAATATTACAATGGTTGTCAACCCCCAATTTTTACAATTTGCAACATTTTTTCCATGTCTTGTAGTAATTTATGCCTGTGCAATAATTGACATTACTGGAGGATTTATCTATAATTGTTGAAAATACAGGCTTTGGGGCCAATATCGGCTATACGAAAAATATTTAACCGTTGACGGAAAAATTTTTATAGGGAGTGGTTATATGCCTAAAAAGACCTTTTATATTACGACGCCGATTTATTATCCGAGCGACAAGCTGCATATCGGCCATGCCTACTGCACGACGGTGGCCGACACCCTGGCCCGCTACAAGCGGCTGGCCGGCCACGATGTGTTCTTCCTGACCGGCTCGGACGAGCACGGGCAGAAGATTCAGCGCAAGGCCCAGGAGAACGGCGTGTCGCCGCAGGAATATGTCGATAGGATCGTGGCCTCCTTCCGCCACCTGTGGGAGAAGATGTCGGTCTCGTACGACGATTTCATCCGCACCAGCGAGCCCCGTCACCATGAGGTGGTGCAGACGATCTTCCAGAAGATCTACGACCAGGGCGATATCTACAAGGCGGCCTACGAGGGCTGGTACTGCACGCCGTGCGAAACGTTCTGGCTGGAGCGCCAGCTGGGCGAGGGCAACTGCTGCCCGGACTGCGGCCGGCCGGTGGAGCTGCTCAAGGAAGAGAGCTACTTCTTCCGGATGTCCAAATACCAGGACCGGCTGCTGGCCCACATCGAGGCCAACCCCGATTTCATCCAGCCCACCTCGCGCCGCAACGAGATGATTAATTTCATCAAGGGCGGCCTGGAGGACCTGTGCGTTTCCCGCACGACCTTCGACTGGGGCATCACCGTGCCGTTCGACACGAAGCACGTGGTTTATGTATGGTTCGACGCACTCACCAATTATATCACGGCGGCCGGCTTTTTACACGACCGTGGAAAATTTTCGCAATATTGGCCGGCCGATATCCATCTGGTAGGCAAGGAGATCGTCCGCTTCCATTCGATCATCTGGCCGATCATCCTCATGGCGCTGGGGGTCGAGCTGCCCAAGATGGTTTACGGCCACGGCTGGCTGGTGATGGAAGGCGACAAGATGTCCAAGTCCAAGGGCAACGTCATCGACCCGTTGGTGCTGATCGACGAGTTTGGCGCCGACGCTATCCGCTACTTCCTGCTGCGCGAGATCATGCTCGGCAACGACGGCAACTTCTCCCGCGGGGCGCTGATCAACCGCATCAACGCCGACCTGGCCAACGACCTCGGCAACCTGCTCCACCGCACGGTGAACATGGTGGGCCGCTTCAACGGCGGCGTGGTGTTCGCGCCCGCGGAGCGGGAGCCGGTGGACGACGAACTGGCGAAGCTGGCGCAGACGACGGCGGCCGCGTACGAGCAGGCGATGGAGCGGCTGGAGATCAACGCCGCGCTCAAGGAAGTGTGGGCGCTGATCGGCCGCGCCAACAAATACATCGACGAGACGGGGCCGTGGGCGCTGGCCAAGGACCCGGCCAAAAAGGGCCGCCTGAACACGGTGCTTTATAACCTGGCCGAGGTGCTGCGGATTGTGGCCGTCCTGATCTCGCCGTTCATGCCGAACACGACGCCGCGCATCTGGCGGCAGCTGGGGCTGGCCGGCGACCCCGCGGCGGCGACGCTGGACGACGCCCAGCGCTGGGGCGCGCTGCCGGCCGGCACGAAGATGACCGCGCCGGAAGCTTTGTTCCCGCGCATCGAGGAGAAGGAGGAAGCCGCAGAAATGGACGAAGCGACGAAGAAGGAGCCTGAGGCCGCGCCGGCCCAGCCCATGACGCCGGTGCTGCCGGAGGTCAGCATCGAGGAGTTCGCGAAGATGGATTTCCGCACCGCCAGGGTGCTGGCGTGCGAGAAGGTCGAGAAGGCCGACAAGCTGCTGAAGCTGACGGTCGACATCGGCGGCGAGGTGCGGACGATAATTTCCGGCATCGCCATGCACTATGCCCCCGAGGATCTTGTGGGCAAGGACGTGGTGATGATCGTCAACCTCAAGCCGGCCAAGATCCGCGGCATCGAATCAAAGGGGATGGTGCTGGCGGCGGTCGGCGGCGAGAAGCTGGCGTTGGTTACTGCGCCGGGCATGCCGCCGGGGTTTAAGGTTCGATAACAGGGGAAGCTGTCCATAACGTCCATCTGCGGCGTTCTGGGCAACCTCCGGCTCTTCATAGGAGGACGAAATGCTGTTCGATTCGCATGCGCATCTTGACGATAAACGCTTCAACGAGGACCGCGAGGAGGTCATCGCCCGGGCGACGGCCGGCGGCCTGGAGGGGATACTGAACGCCGGCGCGGATATGTTTTCGTCGGCGCGGGCGGTGGAGCTGGCGGCCAGGCACGCCATGGTGTGGGCCGCGGTGGGCATCCATCCCCACGACGCCAAGGACGCCCGGGAGGAGGACTACGACAGGCTGGCGGCCTGGTGCGCCCTCCCGAAGGTGGTGGCGGTGGGCGAGATCGGCCTCGACTATCATTACGACCTGTCGCCCCGCGAGGTGCAGCAGGCGGTGTTCGTCCGCCAGCTCGACCTGGCCCGCACCGTGGGCAAGCCGATCATCATCCACGACCGCGAGGCCCACGCCGATGTCCTGGCGACGGTCAAACGGGAGGGGAAGGGGCTGGCCGGGGTGTTCCACTGCTTTTCCGGCAGCGTGGAGATGGCCCGCGAGGTGCTGAAACTGGGCTTTTACGTTTCAGTTGCCGGGCCGGTGACGTTCGCCAACGCCAACAAGCTGCACGCGGTGGTGAAAGCGGTGCCGCTGGAGAGGCTGCTGATCGAGACCGACTGCCCGTACCTTACGCCGGTGCCGTTCAGGGGGCGGCGCAACGAGCCGGCGCACGTGCGCTACGTGGCCGCGACGGTGGCCGCGCTGCTGGACATGGAGGACGAGGCCCTGGCGGCGGCGGCGACGGCAAATACGAAGCGGCTGTTCGGGATCGCATAAAAGTCAAAGCTGCCCTTAAGGGCAGCTTTTTTAACGGCACTTTTTATCGGGGCCTTATTCCTTGGCCGGGGTCGCGAGGCCGGGTTTGAGCAGGTCGGCGAGCTGGGCGTAGGGGATGGGGAATTCGAGGAAGCCGAAAGCGTAGGGGGTGTATTCGTACAACTGGTAGTAGACGACGAGGCCGTCGGCGGTGAGGTAGAATTCCTGGTTGTCCTTGACGCCGGCGAACGGCGAGAAGTCGAAGATGGGGATTTGCCGCGCGGCGATTTGCTCGGTCAGGAGGCTGTTGAGCCGGGCGCGGTAGCCGGCGCCGTCCCGGAAGAGGTCGGCCAGGCGCAGCGCGTCGCCGGTGCGGGTGTCGAAGGTGAAGGCGCGTTTGTAGGACATGGGGTGGGCGCCGCCGGTGTAGGCCCATTCGTTGATGACGACGCTGAGGAGGTTGTTGTCGTTGTAGCTCACGGCGTGGCTCACGGCGACCTCCACTTTGCGGAGCCGCAGGCCGTCATTGGCGAATTTGTTCACGTCGGCGGCGTTCTTGGCGAGGTAGCGGTCGATTTCGCCGCCGAGCGCCTGGTTGATTTTTTCCCCGGCGGCGCCGAGGCCGTAAACCTGCGGGTAAGCCACCTTGACATCCCGGCTGTCGACGTCGGCCGGGACGGCGGCGGCAGGGGCGGAGAGCAGGATGAGGCACAGAAGGACGGCGAGAAAAACGGCCGGAATGCGGGTCATGCGAACACCTCCCTGTAAGGTCTACTTTCATCATACTCCCTGGGACGATACTGTCAAGGGGTGGCAGGATAGGCGACGCGGACGGGGAATAAATATAGCAGGTATTTGCCGGGAAGGGTGGCGGCTATGATCAAAAAGGCTTTGGTGGAGTTTCTGTACGAGAGCGCCCATATCCAGCGCTGGAACGACCATATGCGGCCCAAGGGCGGGTTCACGGAGCTGGACAAGCAAGCCCACAAGATGATTATCGCCTATGTGCTCGCCAAGTTCGAGAGCGAGGACCGCAAGGCGGCGGTGAGCTGGCGCCGGCTGATCGAGGGCGGGCTGTTCGAATTTTTGCACCGCGTGCGGGTGACGGACATCAAGCCGCCGGTTTTCCATGAGCTGATGGCCAGGCACGGCGCGGAGCTCAACCGCTGGGTGCTGGACGAGCTCGGCGGCAAGGTCGATTCCCTCCCGGACGACTTTGCCGGCAAGTTTAAGCTCTACCTGACCGATCCCGAATACTCGGCCCTCGAGAAGAAAATTCTCAAGGCCGCCCATTACCTGGCGACCGACTGGGAATTTCAGATGATATACCAGCTCAACGCCCACATCTACGGGGTGGAGGAGACCAAGACGCGCATCGCCAACGAGCTCGAGGAGCATTACGACCTCGTGGGGGTGCAGAAAATCGGCCTGGGCCGCAAGACGCGCCACTTCATCGATCTCGCCGGGCAGCTGCGCTTCCAGCAGCGTTGGGCGCAGTCGCCGCGCGTGCCCGAGACGTCGGTGATGGGCCATATGCTGATCGTGGCCATGCTGGCGTATTTTTGCTCGCTGGAGGCAGGGGCGTGCGAAGGCCGGCTGTGCAACAATTATTTCGCCGGCCTTTTCCACGACCTGCCGGAGGTGCTGACCCGCGACATCATTTCGCCGGTGAAGAGCTCGGTGGCCGGGCTGGACGGCCTCATCAAGGAGATCGAGGCGCGACAGGTGGCCCAGAAGCTTTTCCCGCTGCTGCCGGACGGCTGGCACCGGGAAATGAGATATTACGTGGAGGACGAGTTCGCCAACAAGATTATCGTCGACGGCCGGGTCGAGAAGGTCGGGGAGGGGGCCATCGGCGCCAAGTACAACGAAGACCGCTTTTCGCCGCTGGACGGCGAGCTCCTGAAGGCCTGCGACCACCTGGCGGCCTACATCGAGGCCAGCCTGTCCATCGCCCACGGGATAACGTCCCAGCCGCTCCGCGACGGTGTCCAGGCCCTGTACGGCAAGTACAGGCACCGCCACGTCGCCGGGGTGGACTTCGGGCAACTGTTCGAGTATTTCCGCAAAACTTAGGCAGGCGGGAAAACGGTGCAGAAAGGGAAAATTTTGTCGAATAAGCAGGAAAATATACCTGTCGACGGGAAATTATGCAAAAATTAGCTGACATTAGGAAGCAAGTAGCGGAGGGAAGATAAATGGCTGAGGAAATATCCGGCAGCGAGCTATTGGACATGTTCGTGAAGATTGCCCCCCATTTCAACGATGTGGTTGCCACCGATGCCGGCATCGCCGTCATCCGTAACGGCAAGTGCGCCCTGTATATCCCGGCCGACGATCTCGACCTGAAGATGACGGCTGGCGAGGCGGTGTCCGGCGTGAGCAAGCAGGCCGTTGACAGCGGCCGGCAGGTGGTCAAGCTTGTCCCGAAGGAGCAGTCGTCCTGCGGGGTGGCGTATATTGCCAACGCGATGCCTTTCCGCGACGGCTCCGCGGTTGTGGGGTGCGTGACGACCACCCAGAGCGTGGGCGCGCTTGACAAGGTCACGTCCATCTCCGGGGAGCTGGCGGCATCGTCGCAGGAACTGACCGCCGGAATGCAGGAACTCAATAACCGGACGGCGGATGTAACCGGCGCCTGCAAGCGCCTCGACGAGCTGGGCAAGAACCTGTCGACGGCGGCCGAGCAGACTGACGAGATCGTCGCTTTCATCCGCAACGTCGCCGGGCAGACCAACCTCCTGGGCCTGAATGCAGCCATCGAGGCGGCCCGCGTGGGCGAGGCCGGCCGGGGCTTCGGCGTGGTGGCGGACGAGGTGCGGAAGCTGGCCGAAGTGAGCAGCGAATCGGTGAAAAAGATCACCGGGTCGCTGAACAATATCCGCGCCGCCATCCAGGCGCTCGCCAGGGAGATTGAGGTTATCGACGCAAGCGTCGGCGGCCAGACGACGGGCATCGGCGAGATGGCCAAGGCCAGCCAGTCGCTGGCGACGATGGCCACGACCCTGTCCGGGGCAGCCAAGGATATGTATCAGATCACGGAATGACGATCAATTAGGCTGGCGGAAGCGCCGGCCTAATTTTTTTTTGCGCCCGTATAAAATTTTGTCATCCGGGGAATAATTTGCCTGGGTGAGGAAAAGAATACCATGTTTGACACCCGGCAACTCCTTATGGTACAATTTACAAATCGAAAGGGGGAGGGTAATGAGAGGTATTAAAAACATCAATTTCTGGAAACTGAAAACCAATTTTGATAAACGCCGTACGGTCATAATCGTGGTGCTTATCATAGCATCGCTGGTGGTTACCGGGGCGGTCTGGGCCAGCAAGAAGGTCCTGGTCGTAGCCGACGGCAACAGCGCCAGTATAAGAACAATTCACGACAATCCTGCGGATATATTGCGTCAGGCCGGCATCTATCTGGCTGACAAGGACGAGTTCCGGCTCTCCACCCAGGCGGTGGCCGACGGTACGGTTATCACCGTGTACCGGGCCGTGCCTGTCGAGGTGGTTTTCAAGGACCGGAGCGAAGTGGTGATCACCGGGAAGCCCACGGTGGGAGAACTGGCGGCCAGTCTGGGATACGGTCCCGGCAATGGCCGCACCGACCCTGGTGAGGCGACGGCGGTGTCGCCGATGATGAAGGTACGGATCGCCCAACTGACGGAGAAACTCGTGACCCGCAAGGTCCCTGTTCCGCCGCCGGTGATCCGCCAGCCCGACGGGACGCTGGAAAAAGGCTTTGAGGAGATCGTCGACGACGGGGCGGAAGGATTGAAAGAAGCGACAGTCAAGCTGCGGCTGGAGGATGGCGTGGAAACGGCCTCCCTGACGGTGAAGGAGCAGGTGCTTGTCCCGCCTAAGCCGCAGATCATGAACGTGGGTACCCGCGAGACCCTCCAGACATCGCGCGGGACGGTGCGGTTCCGCCAGGCTTACTGGATGGAGGCCACGGCCTACCTGCCCACGGACGGCGGCGGCCACGGCATCACCGCCAGCGGGCTCCGGGCCCGCAACGGCATCGTCGCGGTCGACCCGCGCGTCATTCCTCTCGGCACACGGCTGTACGTGTCCGGCTATGGCCCGGCGCTCGCCGCCGATACCGGCGGCGCGATCCTCGGCCACAAAATCGACCTCTGCATGGAGGACTACGACGACGCCTGGAACTTCGGGCGCAGGATGGTCAAAGTGTACGTGCTGGCCGAATAAGGACAGCAAGAGGGAGGTAAATCCTGACGGGTTTGCCTCCCTGTTTTACGGGCATAGGGGAGAATAGGCAGGAAGCGGGGTGATGCCGTGATTCGCGAAGTGATCGTGGTCGAGGGAAAAAAGGACGTCGCGGCGGTGAAGCGGGCGGTGGCGGCGGAATGCCTCGTGACCGGCGGCTTCAGCCTGTCGGACAACCTGCTGGCCCAGATCGGGGCGGCGTACGCCCGCAGCGGCATAATCATCCTCACCGATCCGGACAGCGCCGGGGAGCGGATCAGGAAGGTCCTGGCCGCCCGTTTCCCGGAGGCTAAGCACGCGTTCGTGCCGCGCGAGGCGGCCACCGCCGCCGGCGACGTCGGCATCGAGCAGGCGCCCGCGGAGGCCGTCCGGGCGGCGTTGGCCAAGGCGCGCTGCCGGGAGTGGCAGCCTGAGACCGTTTTTACGCCCGAGGATCTGCGGGCGGCGGGACTGACGGCTGCGCCGGCGGCCGCCGACCGGCGGGCGGCGCTCGGCGAAGCTCTGGGGATAGGCTACGCCAATGCCAAGACTTTTTTGCGGCGCCTGAACCATTACGGGGTGACGCGGGAGGAATTCACGGCGGCGGTAGCTGCGATGGAGGCGGGCGATGATTAAGCCGCGGATAGCGAAACGGGAAGTCACGCTCCATATCTTGCGGGCCTTCGGCCTGCACGCCAGCAAGCGGCTGGGGCAGAATTTCCTCGTCGACGAGGCGGTGGTGGACGGCATCGTGGCCGCCGCCGACGTTAAACCCGGGGACACGGTGCTGGAGATCGGCCCCGGCATCGGCACCCTGACCCAAGGGCTTTTGGAAGCAGGGGCGAGGGTGGTGGCGGTGGAGCTTGACCAGCGCCTGGTGAAGGTGCTGGCGGAGACGTTGGCCGGATATGAGAATATCCGCATCGTGCACGGCGACATCTTAAAGATCGACATTCCCCGAGAAATGGCGACGGCAACATTCAAAATCGTCGCCAACCTTCCCTACTACATTACGACGCCCATCCTCATGCTGCTGCTGGAGCGGCGCGTCCCGGCCACCTTGCTCGTGGCCATGGTGCAGAAGGAGGTCGCGGCGAGGATGGCGGCCGCCCCGGGCGGCAAGGATTACGGAGCGCTGTCGGTGGCGGTGCAGTATTACACATCGCCGGCCATAGCATTTACCGTGCCGCCGCAGTCTTTCATGCCCGCGCCGGCGGTGGAGTCGGCGGTCATCCGCTGCGTTATCCGCGACCGGCCGCCGGTGGCGCTGACCGACGAGGCGGCCTTCTTCCGGGTGGTGAAGGCGGCCTTTGCCCAGCGGCGCAAAACGCTGGCCAACGCGCTGAAGGCCGCCGGCCTTTCGCCGGCCGACACGGCGTCGCTCCTGGCGACGGCCGGCATCGACGACGGTAGGCGGGGCGAAACGTTGTCGCTCCAGGAGTTCGCGGCGGTGGCCAATGCCTGGACGGCAGGAAAATGAAAAATGGACGCTCGGCTGCGAGCGTCCATTTTGTTTTTTGTACCCCTGAGGAGCAACGCCGCTGGGCGAAGTTTTTCAACAACCTGGAATGGACGCTCGGTTATGAGCGTCCATTCTCACTGAGAAAGAGGTCTAACAGGTCAAACCGCCGTTCGCTGTGGTAGCCCAGGTAGGTGGTGTTCTGCCACTGGCGGGTGCGGGGCTCGCCGCGGAAGGCGGCGATGGCTTCGAGGCAGTCGCCGACGATGGTGTCGATGATCTTGTTCGTGTGGATCTGGTTTTTGATGGAGGAGCCCAAACGGTAATGGGGGATGGTGGTGGCGACGTCGAGGCGGAGTTTGGCCTGCCTGGCCAGGGCCATGACCACGGGCGGGATGGCGATCTCCCGGAGCGGTATGGTTTCGAGCAGGCGCCGCGACACGGCATGGGGGCCATGGGCGGTGGAGGCCAGGCCGATCTTTTTTTCCAGGCCGAGTTCCTTGTTGAGATTGAGCCGCCACTGGAAGGTGGGGTTATACCGTTCGATGTGCCGGGGCGGGGAGGGGTAGCAGTTGGTGAGGGCGAGGTCGAGATGCTTGAGCATGATCCCGTCAGCCAATTCCATCAGGTTTTCGTTGAAGGTTCCCACCATGTCGCCGTCCACGAAGGCAATGACGTCGCTGCCGAGGGACAGGGCCACCTTCGCGCCGATGGCCCGGGGAACGTCGATGCCCAGGCAATCGTGGAAGTAGATGATTTGGAGTTTGGGGAGGCGAAGGTTGAGGATTTCGCGCATTGTCGCGTCTTTTGAACCGTTGACGATTACGATGATGTGGTCTACCGGCAAAGTACCCAGGTTCTGCAGAACGGTTGCGATACGGCCTGCTTCGTTGTGTGCGGGGACAACCACGCTGATCAAGCGCCATCACCTCGGTGGGACTAGTGCGGCAGCCATCATGGCTTCAATACAGTATATTGACGGACAAAAAGGTTTGCTACTTGTCCGCGCGGGGAAATATCCGGCCGGAATGCGGCTTTGTCCCGCCGGTGGCAAACGCCGGTTAAGCCACATAGTATGTAATAATCGGGGAGGGATGAGCATGTCGGACTTAGCTGTGGGCGATCTGGTAATCCGCAAAAAGCATGGCGGCGACGTCGTTTTCAAGGTGATGGGGCGGGAAACCGACGCGGCAGGCCACGAGGTGTACACGCTCCGGGGGTTGCACCTTAGGCTGCTGGCGGACGCTCCGCCGGACGACCTTGAGCGGGTGGACGCCGAGCACCTGAAAGAAGAGATTATCCGTACCGAGAACGTGCATAACGATTCGTTGCGCCGGGTGATGATGCGCCGCAGCATGGAGGTCGAACAGCGGGAATTCAACCGCGCCGAACCGGGGAATAAGAAGTACACCTTTTTCGATGTTCCCGGCCGGGTGCTGCATATCGACGGCGACGAAGACTATCTGAAGATGTGCCTGAAAACATATGCCCAGCTCAATGTGCAGGCCGAAGGCCGGTACATCGCGGAAGAAAAGCAGCCTGACAGCCTGCTGGCGCTTTTGCAGGAGGTGCGGCCGGATATTCTCGTGGTGACCGGCCACGACGCTCTGATCGGCGGCGGGAAGAAAGGGTTCCGGGATATCAACAACTACCGGACGTCCAAGTATTTCGTGCGCTGCGCCCAGATCGCCCGCGAATTCCAGCCGTCCAGGGACGATCTGGTGGTCTTCGCCGGGGCCTGCCAATCGTATTTCGAGGCCATCCTGGCGGCCGGGGCGAACTTCGCCAGTTCGCCGACGCGGATCTTCATCCATGCCTACGATCCGGTGTTCATCGCCGAAAAGGTGGCGTTCACGCCTATCGGCAAAACGGTGGATGTCAGCGACGCCATCACCGCCTCGGTGACAGGAGCCGACGGGGTGGGGGGCTTGGAGACGCGCGGCAAATTTCGGCTGGGGATGCCGAAATCGCCGTACTAAGTTTTCCGAAAGGGCGCCGGGCAGGCGCCTTTTCCAAGCGGTGCGGGTGGACAGGCGTGCCGGCGGTAGGGTTTCGCCGCCGCCGGGGAGAATATATCCTCAAACGACGGCAAAAGAATTGTCGGCGACAGGAGGCTGGATATGGTATGAAATGGGTTGGCAAACTTCTGGCGATATGCATCGCGGCGATGATTGTAGCCGCTTGGCCGCTGACGGTTCGGGCCGCCGGCGGTGAGGCTGCCGCCCCGCAGGCCCTGTCCGTTGACGAGGCGCGGGCCGTGGCGCTCGTGAACGCCGACCGGGCGGCGCACAAGCTGCCGCCGCTGCGGGTGAACATGACGCTGGTGGCCTTGGCGCGCGATTACGCCCAGGATATGATCGACCGCGACTATTTTTCGCACGAAAGCCCGGAGGGGGAGACCTTCACCGACCGGCTGGCGCGCTACGGCGTGACCTTCCGCGCCGCCGGCGAGAACCTGGGAATGAATACCTCGGTCGACGCGGCCGAGAGGATGCTGATGAACAGCCCCGGGCACCGGGCCAATATCCTGAGCGCCCAGTATACGGAGATGGGCATCGGGGTGCGCAACGGCCCCGCCGGCGAGGTTTACGTCGTCCAGGAGTTTATCGGCCGTTGACGGCCACCTGTCCTGCCTCCGTGGACAAAACAGGAGTAAAGGGCGCTGTTGCAAACATTACCATGGTCATGTTAACAGGAAAATGACCCTGCGAGATGAATATTACATTTCAGACTAGTCGGGAAGTTTGACTTGACGTGGCCTGTCTTCCACTTTGACATGCAGAAAGGCAGGTAACACATGGGAAAGAAGCGATGGACCAGATGCTTCCTGGCCGGTTTTGTGGCCTTATCGCTAGCCACCACTTCCTTCGGCGGGGCTTGCGCTACCGCTGTGCTGGCGGCGGCGCCGGAGGCCGCCGACAAGGATTCGGGCGGCGACAACGGCAAGGCGGTCGTCGGCGGGATCGTGGCCCTGGGCCTGATCGCCGCGCTGGCCAAGGGCCACGATAAATCGGGCGGCGATGCTTCCGCCGCCGGCAAAGCCCCGGCACCTGTTTCCCAGCCGGCACCGGCGCCGGTTTCCTCTCCGGCACCGCAGCCCAAACCGGCTCCCGCGCCTACGGCGAACGCGGGCGTGACGGCCGACGAGCAGCAGGCGCTGACTTTGCTGAACGCCGACCGGAAGGCCAACGGCCTTGCCCCTCTTCGCTTGAACGCCAAGCTGGCCGGGTTGGCGCAGTACTACGCCCAGGACATGATCAACCGCAATTTTTTCGCCCACAACAATCCCGAGGGACAGACGCCCTTTGACCGGATGCGGGCCAGAGGCATCCCCTTCGGCTACGCCGGCGAGAACCTGGCCATCAACACGAGCGTGGCCGGCGCCGAGCGGGCCTTCATGAACAGCCCCGGCCACCGGGCCAATATCCTCGGCAACCACTACACCCAGGTGGGGATAGGGGTGCGGTACAGCCGCAGCGGTTCGGTCTACGTCGTCCAGGAATTCACCGACGGCTGATCCAGCGGCATCTTACATCAGACGAAGAGGCAAAGCAAACGCTTTGCCTCTTCGTTTCTTTCAATAAATTCGATCGAATTGCCGGGACCGTTCAGAACCCTTCAGATGCAAGGCGGACCGAGCATGCGAGCGGAGGCGTACTAAGGGCGTACGCCGAGCGAGCACGCGCAGGGCCAACGCCGCAGATGGAGGGTTATCAACGGTCCCCTGGTTTCGCCGCAAAACTAATGGCAGCGAGGGCACAGACCGCGGCACCCGTAATAATCGAACTCCAAGCCGCAACGGACACAGATCTTGTAAAGACGATAGGTGCAGATCCTGTACATTTTATAATAGGTCTTATATGTCTTGACGCATTCTTTGGTTGTCTTGCAGCTGATCTGCGGTTTTCCTCCGGAATAGGCGAAATCGTAACACCCTTCGCCATGATGGCCAAAGTTTCCGTAAAGGTAACCGGGGCAGGGCATGTAGCCGCCCTGGCGCCGACCGTACTCTGGACGCCCGCAATCGTTCGTCAAATCTATTCCTCCCCGTAGTTTCTCGGCTTTGCCGGCAATTTTGCTATTACATTGTATGTATTCCGGGGTCAAAATGTTATGTCTTCAGGCCGGGATGCGCTGGACGCGCGTGGCGCCGCCGGCGGCAAATTTCCGCGGCGGCCTTTGCGGAGGGCTATTTTTGTCACATAAGACAAAATGGAGGCATATATATAACTAGAAAACACAAAGGGGGGAATATGTGTGGACGACAAAAGCTTGCGGCAGACGGTAAGCGCCTCGTCCGTAGGAACGTACGCGGCTGTCAATCCCAACGCTTGCACGTTGGGCGTACAGGCGGGGCCGATAATTGTCCGGCAGGTAATCGGCGAGGCGGAACAGCAGAAAGTTTTGGATGTCAACGTGGTTGTCCCTGACGAAAAACCGCCCATCGAGCAGATTGTCGACGTGTTTGTGAAAGATGTGGAGATAAACAGCGTCGACGTCATCCCCGACAAGGTAATTGTCCGTGGCGAACTGGAGATTAAGGCCATTTATGTCGCCGATACGCCCGAAATGGCGGTACACGCCGTTGAAGTGCGGCATTACCGGTGGACGCAGGATATCGCCATTCCCGGCGCCCGCAAGGGGATGGACGCCGACGCCAGCGTAGTAGTGGAATACGTCGATTTCGACGTAGAGGAGCATACCCACGCCCACCGCTACAAATACGGCGATATGAAGAAGTGGCACGACGACGACTGCGACGACCACCACGACTGCCACGACCACGACGACTGCGACGACGATCACGGCCACTGCGACGACGATTGCGGCCATCATCATCACCATCACCACCACTGCAGGCGTTTCGACGTATCGGTGGTCCTGAAGATCACCGCCAAGGTTCTGGCCGACCGCGAGGTACAATTCGGCGGCGCCACTATGCCTACGGTCCCGAAAGGCTGATCCGGGTTCGCATACTCCAGGAGAAGGGGGGAAAACAATGACTGACAATAAGAGACAGAGCTCCGGCTCGACAGCCTCGACGTCCGATACCGTGATGGTGTCGGCGGGCGTCGGGATGGCGCAGAGCGCCGAAGTGGTGTGCGGCTGCCCCGAGCCCGGTCCGGAAACCATCCAGGTCGAGCAGGTCCTCGGCGCCAATATGGCTCAGAAGGTCGTGGAGTTCGACATGGAAGTGCCGGACCCGCGGCCGGATATCGAGCAGGTTATCGACGTTTTCGTAAAAGATCTGTGCATCAGCAGCGTCGATGTGATACCCAACAAGGTCATTATCCGCGGCAAGCTGGAAGTCAAAGTATTATACGTGTCCGATCAACCCGATCAGCCTGTGCAGGCCTTCGAGCAGCGCAACGTCCGGTGGACGCGCGATATTGATGTTGACGGCGCCATGCCGGACATGAAGGCAACCGCCGATGTGGCGGTAGAATTTGTCGATTATGACTTCCACCGCCACCATCATCATCGCCGCGTTCATATCACCATCGTACTTAAAGTCTGGGTCCGGGTGGTAACGACCACCGAGATGGACGTGTACGCGCTGACGCCGGTCGACGAGATCGGCATGGTCGAGGTCACGACGGCTTCCGCCACCGCGCAGCTGACGTCCGGCATCGTGGCATCCACGGGCAATGTTTTCGTTACCGGTCCGGGCGTTGCGCCTACGGCCGGAGTGAGCATGGGAGTTGGCGGAACGGCGACGGTAACAGGCACCAATGTCAACGTCCGCACCGGTCCCGGCACCAATTTCCCGGTGGTCACCAAGGTGAACTCAGGGGAGATGGTGACACTGAAGGATCAGGCTTTCGGCTGGTACAGGGTGGTGCTGAGCGACGGCGCGACCACGGGCTGGATAGCCGGCTGGCTGTTGGACGTAGGCGCAGGCATGCCGAAAGGTTAAGCGAACGGACCACGGTTATCGCCGTGGTCTTTTATTTTTCCTTGGCGGGCTGAGGGTCCGCAAAAGCTAAAAGGAGGAAATCCGCCCTGCGCCGGGGAAGAAATATATAAAACAGGCCAAGGAGGCGATAGGGATGGATTTTACCCAATTTTTCTGGATTTTGATCGTTATGTTTTCGCTGTGGCCGATGGTGCAGCAGCGGGCGATCGGACGAGCCCGCCTCAAGATGATCCGGTTGCTTGAGGAACGCCGCCACTCCAGGCTCATCACGCTCATCCACCGCCAGGAAGCCATCAGTTTCCTTGGTCTGCCGATAAGCCGCTATATAAATATCGAGGATTCGGAGCAGGTGCTTAGGGCGATCTACCTCACCCCTGCGGACATGCCGCTCGATATCGTCCTGCATACCCCCGGCGGCCTGGTGCTGGCATCGGAACAGATCGCCCACGCCTTGATGCGCCATAAGGCCAAGGTGACGGTGTTCGTTCCCCACTATGCCATGAGCGGAGGGACGATGATCGCCCTGGCCGCCGACGAAATCGTGATGGATTGCAACGCGGTCCTCGGCCCGGTCGACCCGCAGCTGGGCCAATATCCGGCGGCGTCGATCCTCAAGGCGGTCGCGCAGAAAAACATCAACAGGGTGGACGACAATACGCTGATTCTGGCCGATATGGCCGCCAAGGCGATGCGCCAGGTGGAGGATTTCCTGACCCGCCTGCTGGCCGACAAAATGCCGCCCGAGGCTGCCCAAACCCTGGCCCGTACGCTGAGCGAGGGGCGCTGGACCCACGACTTCCCCATCACCTGCGACCGGCTCAAGGAGATGGGACTGCCGGTCGTCCCCGATCTGCCGGGCGAGGTCTACGACCTGATGGACCTATACCCCCAGCCGGCCCAGCGGCGGCCGTCGGTCCAGTATATTCCCGTGCCCTACGGACGGGATACATTCAAAAAACAGTGAGAAGACGAAAATCCCGGACAACGTCCGGGATTTTTCATTTCGCCCCGTACTTCGGCGGCGGCGGCGCATATACTGTAGCGTCCGAGGAAGGGGGCCTTTTTATGCTTGTGGCTCGCGAACATCTGGGCGCCACCGGGCTGGGAGTGACGTCGCCCCAGCTTTTCCGGGCGGACGACGGCCGGGTGTATGTGGTCAAGCTGCAGAACAACCGGCTGGGGCCGAAAGTCCTGGCCAACGAGTTCATCGGCGCCCGGCTGGGAAAGGCGCTGGAACTTTGTTTTCCGCCCAGCGAGGTAATAAAGCTGGAAGAAGAGCTGCTGCGGAGAAGCCGGCGGCTGGCGGCGCGCGGCGTGGCGCCGGGACGGCATTTCGCCTGCCGATACCTGAGCGGTGCGGAGTATCTGTGCCGCCATAACGTCGCCAAGGCGGTCAACCGCCGGGAAATGGCGGGGGTAATGCTGCTCGACCATCTGGTCCACAATATGGACCGGACGCTCAATAGGCGCAATCTTTTGCTGCGTCGCGAGGCGCAGGGCTGGCGGATCTACGCTATCGACAATTCGCATTTTTTCCGGCGGGCCCTGTGGACGGAGGAGACGCTGGCGCGTCTGGCGCCGCGGATACGGGTAAACAGCCACGGGGTTTACGGGACGCTGCTGCGCCACTATTTGCAGCCGGCCGATTTCGCCCCTTACCTGGCCCGGATAGAAGGGTGGACAGAGGAGTTCTTCGCCGCGCTGGTCGCCGAGGTGCCGGTGGAGTGGCTGCCCCACGCCGCCGAGCGGCAGGCGGCGGTCAAATTTTTAGCCGCCAGGCGGGACCTCGCGGCCGAAATCGTGACCTGCCTGACGGCGGTGATCCCAGCCAGGCGCGGCGACGGTTCCTAAAGCGTTTCCGTGCGGTTGCGGCCGTTGCGTTTGGCGCGGTAGAGGGCCTTGTCCGCCCGTGTGAGCACGCCGTCGAAGCTCGTGTCCTTGGCCCGCGCCTCGGTTACGCCGATACTGATGGTGAACCCCGGCCCCGCCGTCTGCCGGGGCGGGGCTTTTTCTTCGCAGCCGCGGCGAAGTTGCTCGGCGATGAAGCCGGCTTGTTTTGCGGCGAGGCCGGGGAGCACGAGGACGAATTCGTCGCCGCCCAGCCGGCCCCAGATGTTCTTGTGCGTGAGGCCGGCGGCCACGTAAGCGGTAAAATCGGCGAGGATGAGATCGCCTGTTTCATGGCCGTAGTTATCGTTCAAGCGTTTAAAATGGTCGATGTCGATCATCAGGACGGACAGCGGGCTGCTTTCGCGTTTGAACAGCGCGAATTCCTCGGCGGCGAGCCGCATCAGCTTCCGCCGGTTAAATATGCCGGTGAGGTCGTCGATGGACGCCAGCCGGTACAGTTCTTCCCGCACGCGGGCTTCTTCCAGGCGGGCCTTGAATTCGGTGCGCCGGTGGTTTTGCAGCCAGGTCGAGAAGATTATGCCCAGGATATTGGCCATTATGAGCGCCACGGTCATGGTGAGCAGGGATTCCGGGTTTACAGATTCCACGACAAGCTGCAGCAGCAGGTTGCCGGCGGAAAGGACAAGGGGCGGAATGAGGCGGACGCCGAGCCGGTTGGGAAAAACCATGTAAGCGCTGAACAGGGCCAGGATGGTGATGGCCCCGTTGGGGGGGACGAAGGAAGCCCAGTTGTAGTTGAAGAACAGTACGGAAACAATGGCGGCGGCAGCCCACCACAGGAAGATGCGGTCGTATTCCCGGGCGGTGGCGACTTTCCGCAGGGCGGCAATGGTGTAGAGCGAGACGCCGCAAAAGGCGAGCCGTACGGCCGCAGTCGCGGCGAAGGTCAGGCCCCAGCCGAAGATGAGATAGTCGGCGTAGGCGAAGAAAACGGCGGGGAACAGCCACACGAAAATAGCGACGCTTGTCTGGCGGGCGTCGGCCGCAAGATAATGGGCCCGGTACCGGGGCTCGAGATCATCCATTGCTTCGGTTAGGAAATGCCAGATTCGCTGCATAATTTTCTCCGCATGAAAAATAGTACATATTTTCGACAAATATCCGGCCGTCCCTTCTCATGGGCGGGAAATTCGACCGGCGACCGTTGCCCGAATCAGCATAAAAATAATTAAGAGGCGATCCGGCGGGACGCCTCTTTATGTTAAGGCACGGTTTCGAAGGCTGACGGGCCATTACCGGCATTGGGGCGCCGCTATACCCAATGCGCTCTGCTAATTTCTGATCAGGACCGGCGTGCCGACGACGACGAGGTGGAAAACCTCCTCGACGTTGGCGTTGTGCATGCGGATACAGCCGTTGGAGACCATCTGGCCGATCTTCCACGGGGCATTTGTGCCGTGGATGCCATAGGCGTCGAAGTTGAGGCCCATCCAGCGGCTGCCGAGCACGCCGCCGGGGTTGAGGATCTTGCTGGCGATGGCGAAGTTGCCTTCGGGGGTGGGAGTGCCCGGCTTGCCGATGGCTATGGGGTATTGCCGCAGGGGGGTGTTGCCGTTGAGCAGGGTGAGGCTGCGGACTGATTTGGTGATGAGGATGCTGGCGCGGGCCAACAAGACGCCGGCGCGGTCGGTCGCCGGGACGGGCGTGATGTCGGCGGTGGCTGCGGACGGCAGGAGCAGGCAGTAGGTGACGGGGTCGAGCCTGCCGGTGGGACTGAGGCCGCGCAGTTCCTGGAACCGCCTGACCGCCTCGGCGGTGGCGGCGTCGTAGCGGCCGTGGGCTTCGCCGGCGTACAGGCCGTATCCGGCGAGCATCTTCTGTACCTCGGCGACGATCGGCCGGCTTTCGTCTTCCCCGAGCCAGGCAGCGAGCGGCCGGTGGAGCGGGTAAAGAAACCGGAGTCGCATGTTTTCACCTCCTATGGTGCGGGACGCAATTTTGGCTAAATCATTATATGTTGGCGGCAGCGGCGATGTTTTCCGGAAATAATTGTATAGTCGCGGGGGGCGAAGGGTAAAAATAGCAGTGGGAATGTCCGGGAATGTCCGGAAACGCCGGGAATTAGGCGAGGCGGGATGAGCGAAACACAGGCAGGCAATCTGCTGGTTATCGGCGGCAACGAAGATAAGCAGGGCGAGTGCGTTATTTTGCGCAAGTTCGTGGCCCTGGCCGGCGGGCGCGACGCCAGGATCGCGCTGGTGACGACGGCTACCGAACACCCCCATGAGGCGGGGGAGGAGTACCGCGCCGTCTTTGGCGAACTGGGCGCGGCCAGTGTGGCAATCGTGGCCGTAGCCGACCGGCAGGCGGCCAACAGCCGGCATCAGGACGAGGAACTGGCGAATTGCACAGGGATTTTCTTTACCGGCGGCGACCAGCTCCGGCTGACGAGTATTCTCGGCGGCTCGGAGGTGGACGCTGCTATTCGCCGCGCCTTCCGGCGCGGGGTGGTGATCGCCGGTACGAGCGCCGGGGCATCGGTGATGAGCGACACGATGATCGTCGATGGCGGCTCGAGCGCGACGGCCAAGAAGGCGATGCTGAGCATGGCCCACGGCATGGGACTGCTGGCCGAGGTGGTCATCGACCAGCATTTCGCCCAGCGCGGCCGGATCAACCGCCTGCTGGCAGCGGTGGCCCAGAATCCCCATATCCTCGGCGTCGGCATTGACGAGGATACGGCGCTGATCGTTTCGCCGCAGCGGATTTTCGAGGTTATCGGTTCGCAGACAGTGACGGTTATCGACGGTAAACGGGTCGTCCATTCGAATATCTCCGAATCCCAGCAATATGATCCGTTGGCCTTGACCAACGTCATCCTGCATATATTGCCGGGCGGGTACGGCTACGATCTGAAGCGGCGCGTTCCTTACGAGCGCAAATGAGGATGCGTCGCGGCATTTTTGCGGCTGCCGGGAAACTACTTCCGGCGGGAAAGGCGACTAGGAGGAGCAAGCAGATGCGGATACTTTCGATGCAGGCACTGCCGGGGGCCAACATTTACAGCCACCGTCCGGTGCTGCGGGTAAGGCTCGAACTGACGGACGAGGAGGAGGTGCCGACAAGCGAGCTCGGAGATTTCGTCCCCCGCCTGCTGGCGGCTCTGCCGGGGCTGGCCGAGCACGGCTGCAGCCGCGGCGTGCCGGGCGGGTTCGTCGAACGGCTGGAGGAAGGCACCTATTTGCCCCATGTCTTCGAGCATTGCGTGCTCGAGCTGCAGTGCCGGGCGGGCTATGAAGTGAACTTCGGCAAGGCCCGGCAGGCCGGCCGGGCGGGTCTGTACGAGGTCGTGGTCGCATACCGGGTGCTGGCGGCGGCGACGGCGGCGGTGGAGGAAACCGGGCGCCTGCTGGCGGCGCTGCTGGCGGGGGGCCACGGCGACACGGCGGCGGCGGCCGCCCGCATCAGGCAGGCGGGCGAAGCCAGCGACCTGGGGCCCAGCACGGCCGCCATCGCCGCCGCGGCCGCGCGCCGCGGCGTGCCGGTGACGCGGGTGGCGGGCGAGGATTTGCTTATCCTGGGCTACGGCTGCCGGCAGCAGCGGGTATGGGCCACGGTCACCGGGCGGACGGGAGCGCTGGCCGTCGACCTGGCGGGGGACAAGGCGCTTACCAAACATGTCCTGGCCGGGGGCGGGGTGCCCGTACCCGACGGAATGGTTGTGGAAACGGCGTCCGCCGCGGTGCGGGAAGCCGAAGCTCTAGGCTGTCCGGTGGCGGTCAAGCCGGTCGGCAGCAACCAGGGCAAGGGCGTGACGCTCAATATCACCGACCCCGCCGCCGTGGAACGGGCATTCGCCATCGCCGCCGCTTTCGACAAGCGGGTGCTGGTGGAGGAGTTCATCCCCGGCCGGCAGTACCGGCTGTGCGTGGTGAACGGCAAGATGATGGCGGCGGCCGAACGCATCCCCGCGTATGTGCTGGGCGACGGCGTCCACAGCGTCAACGAGCTGGTGGCGCTCGTCAACCGTGATCCGCTGCGCGGCGACGGCCACGAACGGCCGCTGACGAAGATCGCGATCGATCCGGTGGCGGTGATGGTGCTCGCCAGGCAGGGACTGACCCCGCAGGCGGTGCCGGCGGCGGGCCGGGTCGTCTATATCCGCGAAAACGCCAATTTGAGCACCGGCGGCACGGCGGTGGACGTCACCGATGCCGTGCATCCCGACAACGTGCTGCTCGCCGAGCGGGCGGCGGCCCTCCTCGGCCTCGACGTCGCCGGGGTGGACGTCGTGGCGGAGGACATCGGCCGGCCTATCAGAGGCAACGGGGGTGTGGTAATCGAGATCAACGCCGCGCCAGGCATCCGCATGCACCATTATCCCACGGCCGGCAAGGCCCGCGACGTGGCCGCCGGCATCGTCGACTACCTTTTCCCGCGGGGCGGCAACGGCCGTATCCCGCTCATCGCCATCACCGGCACGAACGGCAAGACGACGGTGAGCCGGATGATCGGCCAGATCTGGCAGACGGCCGGGTATTGCGCCGGCATGACGACCACCGACGGCATCTATATCGGCGGCCGGCGAATCATGGCCGGGGATACGACCGGCCCGGCCAGCGCGCGCATGGTGCTCAGCGACCCGGCGGTGGAGGTGGCGGTGCTGGAGACCGCCCGGGGCGGGATGCAGCGCAGCGGCCTGGGGTTCGACACCTGCGACGTAAGCGTCGTTACCAATGTCAGCGAAGACCACCTCGGCCAGGACGGTATCGAAGACATCGAGGACCTGGTATATATCAAATCGCTGCTGGTCGAGGTGGTCAAGCCGGGGGGCTACACGCTGCTCAACGCCGACGATCCCTATGTAACCGCCCTGCGGAGCCGGGCCAAGGGCGAGGTGGTGTACTTCAGCACCGAGCCCGACAACCTGCTCGTCCGCCGGCACCTGAGCGTCGGCGGCAAGGCGTTCTTCGTCAAGGACGGGATGATATACGCGGCGAGCGGCAGCCTGGGGCGGGCGGTCGTCAAGGTGAAGGACGTACCGGTCACGCTGGGGGGCATCGCCCTGCACAATGTCCAGAACGCGGTTATCGCCGCGGCGGCCTGTTATTGCCTAAAGGTGCCGCTGGGCTGCATCCGCCGGGGGTTGTCGAGCTTCGACCAGAACCCCGGCCGCCTGAACCTGATGAAGATCGGCGACTTCCGGGTCTGCGTGGACTATGGCCACAACCCGGCCGGCTACCAGGCGCTTCTGAATACGGTTAAACGGCTCGGCGCCGCCAGGCTGGTGGGGGTGATCGCCGCCCCGGGCGACCGGCGGGACGACGTCATCAGGAATGTCGGCCGGGTGGCCGGGCGCGGCTTCGATTACCTGTTCATCAAGGAGGACCGCGATCTGCGGGGGCGGGCGCCCGGCGAGACGGCCGAGCTTCTCCGCCGGGGGGCGCTGGATGCCGGCATCGCCGCCGACCGGATTACGACCATCCTGGCCGAGGACGAGGCCGTACAGGCCGCGCTCGAAGCCGCCCTTCCCGGCGATTTGATCGTGGTTTTCTACGAAAAATACGAAGCCGTGCTGGCGGTGATCGCGGCATTCGAAAAGTGCCGGCCGGAGCGGGCGACAGGCTACTCGGCCGGCTACTCGCCGGAGGCGGTGGTAAGCGCCAATTCGCTGTAGCGGCTGACGGCGCCGGAAAATTATAACTTGGCATTTGCAGGCAAATACCCTTATGTGTAGAATAAAATTACCAAATACACTACGACTGGGGGTATCACGATGGATAACATCACAGCCAGCGAAGAGCTACAGTTGGTCATTTTTCGCCTCGCCAAGGAAGAATACGGTCTGCCGATAACCAAGGTGCAGGAAATCAACCGGCTTGTCCCGATCACCAAGCTGCCGCAGACACCCTCCTTCATGGAAGGGATCATCAATCTGCGCGGCCGGGTCATCCCGGTCATCGACCTCAGGAAACGCTTTCAACTGGCGGCCGCCGAGCGGAGCGAAGATAACCGCATCATCATCGTCGAGGTCAACGGGCAGACAGTGGGCGTGATCGTCGACGCCGTGACCGAGGTCGTGCGCCTGGCCGCCGGCAGCATCGAGCCGCCGCCGCCGGCCTTCATCATCGACGCCCAGTACATTCACGGCGTAGGCAAGCTGGATGACCGGCTGCTGATCCTGCTCGACATCGACCGTATCCTGACAAGCCAGGAAGAAATAATCCTCAAAGAAATCAAGCAATAATAATGACTGACAACCGACTGGTTCTGGCCGCCAGGGCCAAGATAAACCTGGCGCTGGACGTGCTTGGCCGGCGGCCGGACGGCTACCACGAGGTAGCGATGGTTATGCAGTCGGTGGCTCTGGCCGACAAGGTCACGCTGACGGCCGCCGCCGACATAAGCGTAACCGCCGATATCGCCGACCTCGACTGCGGGCCGTCCAACCTCGCCTACCGCGCGGCGGCCCTGCTCCGCGACCGCTGCGGCGTCGACCGCGGCGTGCGCATCGCGCTGGAAAAGAATATCCCGCTGGCGGCCGGCCTGGCCGGCGGCAGCGCCGATGCCGCCGCCATCCTGCGCGGGTTGAACGAATTGTGGCGTTTAAGTCTTACGCCCACCGAACTGGAGGAGTTCGGCGCCGCCTTGGGCTCGGACGTTCCTTTTTGCCTGCGCGGCGGGACCGTACTGGCCACCGGGCGGGGCGAGGCGCTCGCGCCGCTGCCGGCCCTGCCCCGCGTATGGGTCGTGCTGGCCAAACCGCCTGTCGCCGTTTCCACCGCCTGGGTATACGGCAATTACCGCGGCGAACGGGTTGCCGTCCGCCCGGACGTGGCCGGGATGAAAGCCTGCCTGGCCGGCGGCGACCTGCAGGGGGTGGCGGCGCGGCTGGGAAATGTGCTGGAAACGGTCACCGTGCCGGCTCATCCCGAGATAGCCGCCCTAAAGGCGGCCATGCTGGAACAAGGGGCGATGGCCAGCCTGATGTCCGGCAGCGGCCCGACCGTCTTCGGGCTGGTCGACGACCGTCGCCGGGCGGAGAAAATCGCCGCTGCGCTGAAGAGAACGGCCGCCTGGGTTACGGTGACGGAGGCGGCCGGGGAATGGGGAGGGGAAGATGGACCGACGGCTGCCACCGATTAAGCTCGACACCTACAAGCCTTTGCGGGAGGTCGTCAGCGAAGCGCTGCGGGAGGCGATCACCACCGGCATCCTCAAGCCGGGGGAACGCCTGATGGAGATACAGATGGCCGAGGAACTCGGCGTCAGCCGCACCCCGGTGCGGGAAGCGATCAGGCGGCTGGAGCTGGAAGGTTTCCTGGTGATGGTGCCGCGCCGCGGCACATATGTTTCCGACCTGTCGATCAAGGACATCAACGAGGTGTTCGAGATCCGCACGGCGCTTGACGTGCTTGCGGCCGGGCTGGCCGCCGAGCGGATCACCGAGGAGGAACTGGAGCAGATGGAGCGTCTGCTGGTCACGATCGGCGAATATATTGATAACGGCCAGGCGGACAAAATAGTCGACGCCGACACCGAGTTTCACGACGTGCTGTACCGCGCCAGCCGCAACGACCGGCTGGTGGGGATCATCAGCAACCTGCGCGAGCAGATCACCCGCTTCCGTTCGATCTCGATGGCGTATCCCGGACGGCTGATAAATACGCTCGGAGAGCACCGCCGGCTGGTGGAGGCCATTGCCCAGCGCGACCCGGAGCTCGCCCAGCAGTATGCCCGCGAGCATATGGAGAATGCCGAACAGACGCTGCTCAACGATCTCAACGAACGCCGGCAGAAGCGTTAGTCGGAATCATACAGGGAGGTTAGCACCCCGATGTACGACGCCATAATCCTGGCGGGTGGTGAAAACAGCGAGGAATTGAGCAAGTATACGCCCCATTGCTACGAAGCACTGATTGACATCGCCGGCAAGCCGATGGTGACGTTCGTCGCCGAGGCGCTGGCAGCCTCCCGCCATGTCGAGCGTATTTTCGTACTCGGTCCGGTGGCCGAATTGGCAGGGTGCGATTTTCCCCCGGGAACGGAAATCTTGATGAGCGGACCGACGATCATCGATACCATCCGCATCGGTATGCGGGGCATCGGCCATTCCCGCCCCGTACTGGTGGCGACGGCCGATATCCCGTTGCTCACGGCCGAGGCGGTGAACGATTTTCTCATCCAGTGCGGCCGGACGGAGGCCGATCTCTACTATCCCATCGTGCCCAAAGAGGTGAACGAGCGCCGCTTTCCGGGCAACAAGCGCACCTACGTCCGCCTCCGCGAAGGCGTCTACACGGGCGGCAACCTGTTTTTGGTCAACCCGGCGATCGTCGACCAGTGCGCTCTGGTGGCGGAGCGGTTTATCGCCGAGCGCAAGCATCCCCTGGTGCTGTGCCGCATGCTGGGCTGGTCGTTCGTCATCCGCTTCCTGCTGGGGGCGCTGGGCCTCAAGGATGTGGAGCAGCGGGTATCGGAACTGCTCGGCGTGCGGGGGGCGGTGGTCAAGTCGCCGTACGCCGAACTGGGCATCGATGTCGACAAGCCGAGCGACCTGGAACTGGTACGGGCGACTTTTTCCCTGCGGGCGTAACACTATAGGCATATAACCAAGGCGCGATATGTTGTCGCGCTTTCGCTATATTTTGGCCGGTTCTTTCCGACTCTGGGCAGGAATTGCCGCCCCGGCGGGAGAAAGTGAATAAAAATGTTTACGGACGGGGGAACGTTCGTATTCCCCCGGCGCGGAGGATGAATGGACAAGACTGCTAACCGGCAGGGACGGCGGATCGTACTGACCAAGATGCTGGCCGACAACCCCGGCCAGTTGTTTTCCCTGGGGCATTTCTGTACCCTGTTCGGGGTCGCCAAATCGACGCTGTCGGAAGACTTCGAGGCTGTGCGCCAGGCGCTGGCGGCCTTTGGCCTCGGCCGGCTGGAAACGGTGGCCGGCGCGGCCGGCGGCGTGCGGCTGGTGCCGGTCAAAACGGACGCGGCGACCCATGACCTGCTGGCAGGGCTGGCCGAAAAGCTGGCCACCCCCGACAGGATCATCCCCGGCGGCTTCCTTTACATGTCGGACATCCTCTTCTCCCCCCGGCTGATGGCGCAGGTGGGCGAGGTGTTCCTGACCAGCTTCGCGGCCGCCGCTCCCGATCATATCATGACGGTGGAAACGAAGGGCATCCCGCTGGCGTTCGCCACCGCCCGGGCGTTCAACCTGCCGCTGGTGACGGTGCGGCGGGGCAGCCGGGTAACGGAGGGCACGGCGGTGAGCATAAACTATGTTACCGGCTCCTCCCGCCGCATCCAGACGATGTCGCTGCCCAAGCGGGCGGTGCCGGCCGGGGCGCGGGTGCTGATCATCGACGACTTCATGAAGGCCGGCGGCACGGCCCGCGGCCTTATGGACCTGGCCCTGGAGGTGGGCGCCACGGTGGCCGGCATCGGCGTGCTCGTGGCCACCGCCGAACCGGCGGCCAAACTCGTGGACAGCTTTTTGCCCCTCCTTATCCTCCGCGAGGTTGATGAGCATAATAAAAAGACGGACATCCGACCGGCCCTGTAACGGGCCGAAAGACGGGGGGACAGCGATGGAGGAATCGGTTGGCGTCGCCTTGGCCGACGTCCAGGCGGCCAAGGATGCGATGCGGGGCGTGGTTCACGCCACACCGGTCGACCGCAGCCGGACATTCAGCCAGATGGCGGGCTGCGATGTTTATCTGAAGCTGGAGAACATGCAAAAAACGGGCTCGTTCAAGATCCGCGGCGCGTACAACAAGATCCGCAGCCTGACCCCGGCAGAGAAGGCCTGCGGCGTGATCGCCGCCTCGGCCGGCAACCACGCCCAGGGAGTGGCGTCGGCGGCCACGGCGGCCGGCACGCGGGCCACGATCGTGATGCCCGAGGTGGCGCCGCTGGCCAAGATCATCGCCACCCGCGGCTACGGGGCGGAGGTGGTCCTGTGCGGGTCGGTGTACGACGAGGCCTACGACCGGGCCGTCGAGCTGCAGAAAGCCACCGGCCAGACCTTCATCCACGCCTTCAACGACTACGCCGTCATCGCCGGCCAGGGAACGATCGGCCTGGAAATCATCGAGGAATTGACCGATGTGACGAGCATCGTCGTGCCGGTGGGCGGCGGCGGCCTGCTCGCCGGCATCGCCCTGGCGGTCAAGGAACTGGCGCCGCACGTCAAAATTTACGGCGTCCAGGCCCAAGGGGCGCCGGCGATGTATATGTCCAAGCAGTGCCACGCCCTCAAGACGGTAGCCGACGCGACGACGATGGCCGACGGCATCGCCGTCAAGGCGCCGGGGGATAAAACCTTCGCCATTATCGATAAATATGTGGACGATATGGTGGTCATCGACGACGAGGCGATCGCCAGCACCATCCTCATGCTGCTGGAGCGGGCCAAGCTGATGGTGGAGGGGGCCGGGGCGGTGAGCCTCGCCGCGCTGCTCCACGGCAAGCTCCCCGCCCGGGGCAAGATGGCGTGCGTCATCTCCGGCGGGAACATCGACGTCAACATGATCTCCCGTATCATCGAACGCGGCCTGGTCAAGGCCGGCCGGCGGGTGAAGATCGCCACGCTGGTGCTCGACCGCCCCGGCGCGCTCCACCGCCTGCTGTCGATCATCGCCGCACTGCGGGCCAACGTCATCTATGTCTACCACGACCGGGTGGAGCGCAACGTGCCCATCGGCCAGTCGATCGTCGAAATCAGCCTGGAGACGCGCGACACCATGCATACCGAGGAAATTCTCGCCACCCTCCGGAAGGAAGGATATAACGTCGAGATTTTGTAGAGGAAAACCGCCCCCGGTGTCGAAAATAACTTCCTTTGGGACAAAGGAGGCGAAAATATGGCAGAATTTGTGGCGGTGGTGCTTGCCGCCGGCAAAGGAACGCGGATGAAGTCGGCGCTGCCGAAGGTGCTGCACCAGGTGGGCGGCGAGCCGATGCTGGCCCATGTACTGGCAGCCGCCAGGCAGGCCGGCGCAGCCCGCTGCGTCACCGTCATCGGCTTCGGCGCCGCCGCGGTCGAGGCGGCGATCGGCCCGGCGAGCGAATTCGTCATCCAGGCCGAGCAGCTCGGTACCGGCCATGCCGTCATGCAGGCCCAAGCGGCGCTCGGCGGTTACGCCGGCACGGTCATGGTGCTATGCGGCGATACGCCGCTCTTGACTGCCGACCTCCTGGGCCGCCTGTACGCCGCCCACCGCGAGGCCGGGGCGGCGGCCACCGTGCTGACCGCCAGGATGGACGACCCCGGCGCCTACGGCCGGGTGATCCGCGACAGGGCGGGCCGGGTGGCTAAAATCATCGAGCACAAGGACGCCAGCCCCGCGGAGCTGGCGGTGAACGAGATCAACACCGGCATATACTGTTTCGAGTGCCAGCCGCTGCTGGCGGCGCTCGCCGGCCTGACCTGCGACAATAAGCAGGGCGAATACTACCTCACCGACGTTGTCGGCATGTTCGTGGCCCAGGGAGCCAAGGTGTGGGCGCTGACGGCCGAGGACGACCGCGAAACGCTGGGGATAAACTCCCGCCGGCAGTTGGCCGAAGCGGAGAAGATTCTGCGCCGCCGCAAGCTCGAAGAGCTGATGGACAGCGGCGTGACGATAATGGACCCCGATTCCACCTTCATCGACGCCGGCGTAAGCATCGCCGCCGACACCGTCGTCTACCCCTTCACCTGGCTGGAGGGAGCGACTCGCATCGGCAGCGGCTGCGCCGTCGGCCCCAACACCCGCCTCGCCGACACGGTGCTGGGCGACAACACGACCATCCATTTTTCCTACGCCCACGAGTGCACGGTCGGCAACGGCGTCACCGTCGGGCCGTATGTCCACCTGCGGCCGGCGACCGTTCTGGCCGACGGCGCCAAGGTGGGCAATTTCGTGGAAATCAAAAACAGCACCGTCGGCCGCGACAGCAAGGTGCCGCACCTCAGCTACATCGGCGACACCGATATGGGGGCCGGGGTCAACATCGGCTCCGGCACGATCACCGTGAACTACGACGGCAAGAAGAAGCACCGTACGGTCATTGAGGACGACGCCTTCATCGGCTGCAACACCAACCTGGTGGCGCCGGTCACCGTCGGCCGCGGTTCGTTCATCGGCGCCGGCTCGACGATCACCAAGGACGTCCCGCCCGACGCGCTGGGCGTGGCGCGGGCCCGCCAGGCCAACATCGAAGGCTGGGTCATCAAGCACAAAGGTTGATTTGGGGGAGTAGAAATGGTATTGGACAACGGTAAGCGACTGCGGATCTTCTCAGGTAACTCCAACCGTCAGCTGGCGGAGGAAATCGCCGCTTATCTCGGGCTGGCGCTGGGCGACGCCTTCGTCGGCCGCTTCAACAACGGGGAAACCCAGGTGATGATCGAGGAAAGCGTGCGCGGTGCGGACGTATTCATCGTCCAGCCGACCTGCGAACCGGTGAACGATACCATTATGGAGCTGCTGTTCATGGTCGACGCCGTCAAACGGGCCTCGGCCGCCAACATCACCGCCGTCATCCCTTATTACGGCTACGCCCGCCAGGACCGCAAAACCAGGGGCCGGGAGCCGATCTCGGCCAAGCTGATCGCCAACCTGCTCACCGTCACCGGCGTCACGCGGGTCGTGACCATGGACCTGCACGCCGGTCAGATCCAGGGCTTCTTCGACATCCCGGTCGATCACCTGCTCGGGGTGCCCATCCTGGCCGATTACTTCCTCGCCAAGGGGCTGGAGGACCTGGTGGTCGTCTCGCCCGACCTTGGCGGCGTGACGCGGGCCAGGCTGCTGGCGGACAGGCTCCACTGTCCGATCGCCATCATCGAGAAACGCCGGCCGGCGCCGGGCGTGGCCGAGGTCATGAACCTCATCGGCAACGTTGGCGGCAAGACGGCCGTGGTGGTGGACGACATCGTCGACACGGCCGGGTCGCTGACCGAGGGCGCCAAGGCGCTCGCCAACTACGGCGCCAGAGAGGTCTACGCCTGCGCCACCCACCCTGTCCTGAGCCCGCCGGCCGTGGAAAAAGTGGCGGAGTCGAACATCAAGGAACTGATCGTCACCAACACCATCCCCGTGCCGGACGGCAAGTATATGGATAAGCTCAAGGTGCTGTCGGTGGCGCCCATCTTCGGCGAAGCGATCATCCGCATTTTCGGCGACTTGTCGGTAAGCAAACTTTTCGACGACTGAGAATATCATGAACAGGGCCTACCGTGTCGAGGCGGCCCGGGCCGCCGACATCCCGGCCATCGCCGCGCTGTTCACCGTCAGCTTCGCGGCCAGCGTCCTGCACCACTGCGGCCGGCTGCCCGCCCCGCAGGCGATGCAGGACGTCTTCGCCCTCGTGTACGAGGCCGAGCCGGCGGCGGCCATCGTGGCCCGCGCCGGCGACGAGGTGGTCGGCTACTGTTTTGCCCCTACGGCGCTGCCGCGCCTATGGCTGCGGGCCGTGACCGGCGGCCATGTCTTCAAGTGGGCGTGGCGGTGGCTGACCGGCCGGTACGGTTTCGGGCTCCATCCGGTCAAGGTGATATTGCTCAACAAGCTGGCCTTCCTGCGGTCGGCGGCCGCGCCGACCAAGGCGGCGAGCGCCCGCATCCTGTCGATCGCCGTGGCGCCGTCCTGGCGGGGCCGGGGCCTGGCCAGGGCGATGATGGCGGCCGCACTGGCTTACTTCCGCGACCGCAAGGCCGCGCGGGTGCGCCTGGAGGTGCGCCCGGACAACGCGCCGGCGATCAGGGTCTACGAAGACTGCGGCTTCGCCGCCGCCGGGTTTACCCACGACTCCCAGGGCCCCTGGCTGATAATGATGAAAGAGATGGGGCGGGACCATGTTTGATATAAAGATGCCGCTCATCAGCATCCTCGCCGTGCTGACCGTGGTCGTGCTCGCCGGCCTGGTGCTCGATTACCTGCGCCTGCTGCGGCGCCCGGCCCGGCTGGGCCTGTGGCTGGCCATGCTCGGCATCATCGCCGGCTTCGTTTTTACGCTCAACGCCGTGCTGCCGGGCAACCGTTTCTACGGGCCGACCTTTTCCGAGGTCAAGACCAGCCAGAAAATCGTCGCCCTGACGTTCGACGACGGGCCATACCCGCCGTACACCGGCCAGGTGCTCGACATCCTCCGCGAGGAAGGGGTGCCGGCCACCTTTTTCGTCATTGGCAGGAATGTCGCCAAATATCCCGACCTGGTGCGGCGCGAAGTCGCCGAAGGCCATCAGGTGGGCAACCATACCTATAACCATATCGATCTCCTCAAGGCCGACCGGGCGACGATCGCCGACGAGGTCGACCGCACGAACAAGGCCATCGCGGCCGTCACCGGCTCTCCGGCCAAGGTGGTGCGCTCGCCGCACGGCTTTCGCGACGCCGTCGTCCTGGAAGTGATGGCCGAGCGCGGCCTCAAGGTCGTCGAGTGGTCGGTGCTCAGCCGCGACTGGACCAACCCCGGCGTGGAAGCGATCGTCAAGCGCACGCTCAACAAGGTGAAGAGCGGCGCGGTCATCCTGCTGCACGACGGCGACGGCGTGGCCGGGACGGCGCCGCGGGCCCAGACGGTGGCCGCAACAAGGGAAATCATCCGCGCCCTTAAGGCGCAAGGCTACAAGTTCGTCACCGTGGACGAAATTCTCGAGACGGAGGAATGACGTGAAAATCGTTGTCGGCCTGGGCAATCCCGGGCGGGAGTACAGCGCCACCCGCCACAACGTCGGGTTCATGGCGGTGGACGAGCTGGCCGGCCGCTGGGGCGTGACCGGCTGGCGGGAGAAGTTCGCCGCCCAGTTCGCCGAGCACCGCGGCGCGGAACCCGTCCTGCTGGTCAAGCCGCAGACGTATATGAACCTCAGCGGCCAGGCGGTCGGAGCCTTCGTCCGCTTTTACAAGCTGGCCGCCGAGGACCTCGTCGTCGTCTACGACGACGTCGACCTGCCGGCCGGCAAGCTGCGGCTGCGCCCGGGAGGCGGCGCCGGCGGCCACCGCGGCATCGAGTCGCTGTTCGACCATCTCGGCAGCGACGCCTTCGCCCGCGTGCGCATCGGCGTCGGCCGGCCGCCGGAACACATGGAGACGGCCGACTATGTGCTCGGCCGTTTTGCCCGCGAAGAGCGGCCGCTGATGGTCGAGGCGGTCAAACGGGCGGCCGACGCGGTGGAGGCGGTGCTCAAGCACGGGCTGGCCAAGGCGGCCAGCGAATATAACAGATAATGCTAGATAGATGACAGAAGATAATGACAGAGAACGCAGGTACGAAGGCCTGCGTCGGCGGTGGATATACGGGGGTAGCCATGTTTGCAGCTGTTTACGCGGACGGTAAAGGCAACATCTACGACGCGCCGGGGTATGCGGCGGTCGGCCGCAACGGCCGGGAGGACGCCGTCCTCGCCGCCGCCGACCTCATCCCCCTGCCGCCGGGAGCCGACCTGATGTTCCTGCCCGGCCGCAGCGCGCTGGCCGCGCAGGACGGCGCGGTCGCGCCCATCGCCGCCCCGCTGGCGGCGGTAGCGGCCATGCTGCCGGCCGGCTACACCCGCACCCACCTGCCGGCGTACCGCCTCCAGGAAGGGGCGCCGCCGCTGCCGCTCTACGGCTACACGGCCGTAGCCATGCGGCGCGGCCGCTTTTATGCCGCGGCGATCAAGAGCGACGCCAACGCCAAATGGGACCCCCGCCGCTTCAACACGCCCGACCTGGCGGACCGCATCGCCGCCGTGCGGCATGACCTGCCCGGCAACCGCCTCGTGGAGCACCTGGCCCGCTGCTCGCGGGAATGGCATTGCTGCACGGCCCAGAACCTCTTCTACCGCCGCTGGGAGGCGGGCATCCCCGTGTCGCCGGCCTGCAACGCCGACTGCCTGGGCTGCATCTCCCGCCAGCCGGCCGAGTGCTGCCCGGCGCCGCAGAGCCGCATAGCCTTCGTGCCCACGGCAGCCGAGGTGGCGGCTGTCGGCGGCTATCACCTGCGCACGGCGCCGCAGCCGATCATCAGCTTCGGCCAGGGCTGCGAAGGCGAGCCGTCGCTGGAGGCGGGCACGATCGCGGCCGCTATCCGGCAGATACGGACGGAAACGAAGCGGGGGATGGTGAACATCAACACCAACGCCGGCTACACGGCCGGCATCGAGGAGATCGCCGCCGCCGGCCTCGACAGCATGCGGGTGAGCGTCATCAGCGCCCGGCCGGAAGGACACCGCGCCTATTACCGCAGCGGCTACTCGCTGGCGGACGTGCGGGCGTCGATCGCCGTCGCCAAGGCCCGCGGCGCGCACGTGTCGCTGAATATGCTGCTGCTGCCGGGCTTCAACGACCGGCCGGAGGAGGCGGCGGCCTGGGAGGAGTTCGTGGCCGCCACCGGCGTCGACATGATCCAGCTCCGCAACCTCAACATCGACCCGGAGGCGGTGTGGCCGCTGCTGCCGCCCCAAGGGGCCGCGCTCCTGGGGGTGAAGGTCTTCCTGCGGCGGCTGGCCGAGCGGTTTCCGCGCGTCCGCCTCGGCAGCTTCAGCCGCTACCTCGGCAAGGACGACAGAGCATGACAAATAAAACCCCTTCGCCTTTGTTCGTCGGGCGGAGGGGGTTTTATTTGTCGGTACCGCTAAACATAGATGTGGTCGTTGGTCAGCGGCAGGTCGTTGTTGCCGCCTTTGGCGAGTAGCAGTTGGTGGATGTCGAGGGCCGAGATGCGGAAGGAGGCGGCGCAGGCCTTGAGGTACAGCTCCCACATCCGGCAGAACCGGTCGTCGAACTGGCGGCGGACGGCGTCGGCGTGCCTGGAGAAGTTCGCGTACCAGCGGTCGAGCGTCATGGCGTAATGCCGGCGCAGGCTCTCGCAGTGGAGCAGGTCGAAGCCGTGGTCGGGCAGCTGCCATACGATCTCCCGCAGGGTGGGCACGTAGCCGCCGGGAAAAATGTAGGATTTCATCCAGGCGCCGCCGAACGTCTCCTCGCCGGTGCTGGTAATGGTATGGAGCAGCGACAGGCCCTTGGGGGCCAGCAGACGGTATATTTTTTCGAAGTACCGGGGGATGTTCTCCTTGCCGACATGCTCGAACATGCCGACGCTGACGATTTTGTCGAACCGGCGGCTGTTTTCGTCCAGGTCGAGGTAGTCGACAAGCTCCACCGCCACTTTGTCGTCCAGGCCGAGGGCGGCGATCCGTTCGCGGGTCGCCCGGTACTGTTCCTCGCTGAGGGTGATGCCGACGGCGTTCACGTTGTAGGCCTGAGCGGCCTTGATTATCAGCCAGCCCCAGCCGCTGCCGATGTCGAGCAGCCGTTCGCCGGCATGGAGGTCGAGCTTGCGGAGGATGTGGTCGATCTTCTGCAGCTGGGCCTGCTCCAGGGAGTCGTCCTCGTGCCTGAAATAGGCGCACGAGTAGCTCATGGTCTCGTCCAGCCACAGAGTGAAGAAGTCGTTGCCGAGGTCGTAATGGTGCTGGATGTTCTTTTTGGCCTGCACCCTGGCTGCCAGGCGGTCGATCGCCCGCGCGGCAGCGCCGGGCGGAGAGCTGGTGTCCGGGGGAGGCTGATTCGCCGCCAGCAGGGACAGAAGGTCTTCCAGGCGCCCTTCATAGTCCAGCGCCCGGTCCATATACGCCTCGCCCAGCGCGAGCGCCGGGTCGCCGATCGAACCCGCCAAAGGCGGACTGCGCCGGAAGATGAGCTTCACCGCCGGAGCCTTGTCCCCGTAGTCCGCCTCCTCGCCGTCCCAGAACCTGACCCGCAGGCCGCCGTCCTTGAGCTTCGCGAACATGGCCTTGATGAGGTGCTTTTCCACGAGTTGCCCGCCGAGATTCATATTCCTCACCGCCTTTTTCTTATATCTATATTCCGACTATAGGAAAAATTTGTCAAGAAGTACTGAGGACGCCTGGCAGGGATAGGGGAGCGGTGGCGGCGCTGATTGGCGGATAACTCGGCTATCCCGTAATTTGCGCCGTTTTCCGGGCGCTGGCGCACAATATTGCTGTAAGTAAAAAGGAAAATGCAGGAAAATGTGGAATAGAGAGATGCGAAACCTGGATAACGCATTCAGGAATATTTCCGGTTGGAGGGTGCGATGAAAAAAGGGGGTTTGTTCGTTGCCGTTGCCCTGGTTGCCGCCAGCCTCGTGTTCGCGGGCTGCGGCGGGGGCAAGGAGACCGCCAAGGGGCCGGAGCCGGCGAAGGACAAGGAGGAATCGGTTGCCGATCTTTTCGCCAAGGGCAAGAATGCGCAGGGGATGTCGTTCGACTTCGTGACGACGGTCAAGGAAATGAAGATGGACGGCAAGATGTGGGTCGCCGGCAAGAAGACGCGGACGGAGATGACTGCCCAGAACCAGAAAATGATCTCGATCATGGACGGCGACGCCAATGTCGCCTATAGTTATATGCCGGAGCAGAAAACGGCGATGAAAATCGCCCTCGACCAGGCCAAGGCGGGGAAGTCGCCCGACAGCTTCACGCAGGCGGCCGACGCGCCCAAGTACAAGGTGGTGGGGACGGAGACCGTCGACGGTGTCAAGTGCAGGGTGCTGCTGATGCAGGATACGGCCACCAAGACGGACACCAAGATGTGGGTGCGGGAGGATTACGGCCTACCGGTCCGTGTCGAGGTCAGCGAAGCGGGCAACAAGGTGATGGTCACGGAATATAAGAACCTGAAGGTCGGCCCGGTGCCGCCGGAGACCTTCAAACTGCCCGAAGGGACGCGCATCATGGATATGGGCGATATAATGAAGAATATGCCCAAGAAGTAACGGCATGGCAGCTCTGGCCGGTGCGGCCAGGAGGGGCATTTTTGAAAGCGGCCGATGTCTCGGCCGGCGATAATATTGCGGTAAGCGGAGGTATGATAGTGCACAAGCCAACGGTGAGCGACGCGTTTATGGCGTTCCTGCAGGAAACCCCCGAATATTCCAAGACCTGGATGGAGATGGTGCAGAAGCTGGACGCCGCCAACGCCCTGGACGCCAAGACCAAGACGCTGGCCTATATAAGCGTGCTGGCCGCGGCCGGGATGACAAGCGGCATCCCTTTCCATGCCGGGCAGGCCAGGGAGCTGGGGGCCAGCCGCGACGAGGTCGTGGGCGCGGTGCTGGTGGGCCTGCCGGCGGTGGGCCAGGTGGTGGTGCAGGCGCTGCCGGCGGCGCTGGCCGTCTATAACGAGGCGTAGATATTTTCCCGGAAAGGTTTGCGCCGCCAGGGCGGTTGTGCTATAATAATTTAGCGTGACAACGACTGTAGCAAAGCGAGGTGCAAGATACATGAAAGACAAGATTCATCCGAAGTACGGCGAAGCCACCGTGGTGTGCGCCTGCGGCAACACCTTCAGCACCGGTTCGGTGAAGAAGGAGCTGCGGGTCGACGTATGCTCCAAGTGCCACCCGTTCTTCACCGGTCAGCAGCGTACGCTGACCGCCCGTGGACGCATCGAGAAATTCAACAAGCGTTACGGACAGGAAGGCTAAGAGGGTAGTGAGGGGCAGAGCAGAAAATGCTCTGCCCTAGTCGTACCGGCCGGAATTTGGCGCGGGCGGCAGCGGGGCCTTGCTTGGGCTATAACCCCAAGGCGCGGGAGCGCCTGCGGGGCTTCTGCGCCTTATTTAGCCTTTCCCAAAGGTTGTTTTTAATGCAGTTCCCTCAGAGAGGAGAAAGACCGTGCAAGCCAAAACCAACATCGGCGGGCAGGCGGTGATCGAGGGCGTGATGATGCGCGGACCGGGACACATCGCTACGGCGGTGCGGGAACCGTCCGGCACGATCACGGTCAAGAAGGAGCCGCTCGTCTCGATAACCGACCGTTATCCCGTGTTGAAGAAACCGATGCTGCGCGGCGTTGTCGCCCTGGCCGAATCCCTGGTGTACGGTCTCAAGGCCCTCTCCTTTTCCGCCCAGGCGGCGGGCGAGGAGGAGGAGCAGCTGACGGCCAGGGACATCGCCCTGACGATGGTGTTCGCCTTCGGTCTGGCGGTGGTGCTGTTCGTCATCATCCCCACCTGGGCGGCCAAGTTCGTGCACAGCGCGACGGAAGACCCGATGCTGCTCAACCTGTTCGAGGGCGTGCTGCGGCTGGCGATTTTCTTCGCCTACGTCGCAGGCATCTCGGTGATGAAGGACATCAGGCGGGTATTCGCCTACCATGGTGCCGAGCATAAGACCATCCACGCCTACGAGGCGGGGGTGCCGCTGGACGTCGAGCATGTCCGCCCGTTCAGCACGCTCCATCCCCGCTGCGGTACGAATTTCCTGCTGATCGTCATGCTGGTGAGCGTGTTCGTGTTCGCCTTCCTCGGCTGGCCCGACCTGTGGCTGCGCATCGCGTCGCGCGTGGCGCTGCTGCCCCTCATCGCCGGCATCGGCTACGAGGTGATCCGCTTCGCCGGCCGCAGCGACAAGAAGTGGGTGGCGGCGGCGATCGCCCCCGGCCTGTGGCTGCAGAAGCTCACGACCCGCGAGCCGAGCGACGATATGATCGAGGTGGCCATCTGCGCCCTGGAGGCGGTTAAACCGGATGGCGAGGTGAAAGCGAATGCTTGAAAAATTGCAGGCGATCGAAGACAAATATACGGAACTTGAGGGCCTGATCAGCGACCCGGCGGTGATGGCCGACATGTCCGTGTGGCAGAAGCACACCAAGGCCCACGCCAAGCTCGGCCCGCTGGTGGCCAAGTACCGCGAGTACAAGCAGGCCGTCAAGGGCAGCGACGACGCCAGGGAACTGCTGAAGGACAAGCTCGACGACGATTTCCGCGAGCTGGTGGAGGGCGAGCTGGCCGCGACGGCCGCCAAGGCCGAGAAGCTGGCCGAGGAGCTGAAGGTCATGCTGCTGCCCCGCGACCCCAACGACGACAAGGATGTCATCATCGAGATCCGCGGCGGGGCGGGGGGCGACGAGGCGGCGCTGTTCGCCGGCGACCTCTTCCGGATGTACACCCGCTACGCCGAGACCCGCGGCTGGAAGACCGAGGTGCTTGATGCCAACCCCACCGACCTCGGCGGCATCAAGGAAGTGGTCTTCGCCGTGTCGGGCGACGGGGCGTACTCGCGCTTCAAGTTCGAGAGCGGCGTGCACCGCGTGCAGCGCGTGCCGGATACCGAGGCCAGCGGCCGCATCCACACGTCGACGGTGACGGTGGCGGTGCTGCCCGAGGCCGAGGATGTCGACATCGAGGTCAACCAGAACGACCTCCGCATCGACACCTACTGCGCCAGCGGCGCCGGCGGCCAGCACGTCAACAAGACCGAATCGGCGGTGCGCATCACCCACCTGCCCACCGGCCTGGTGGTGCAGTGCCAGGACGAGAAGTCCCAGCTCAAGAACCGCGACCGGGCGATGCGGGTGCTCAGGGCCAAGCTGCTCGAGCTGGCCCAGGAATCCCAGCGGGCCGAGATGGCCGAGACGCGCAAGAGCCAGGTAGGCACCGGCGACCGCAGCGAACGCATCCGCACCTACAATTTCCCCCAGGGGCGGGTGACCGACCACCGCATCGGCCTGACGCTCCACAAGCTCGATTTTATCCTCAACGGCGACCTCGACGAACTGATCGACGCCCTCATTACCGCCGACCAGAGCGAGCGCCTGAAACGGGTCGATTGAAAGATGGGCGGACCGCAATGGACGATCGGGGCGATTTTAACATGGACCAAGCAGTACTTCGCCGACAAGGGCGTGGCCAGTCCGCGCCTTGACGCCGAGGTGCTGCTTTCCCACATTCTGGGCCGGGACCGGATGTACCTGTACGTGAACTTCGACCAGCCCCTGGAGGCCGGCGAGCTGGCCGCCTTCCGCGAGGCGGTCAGGCAGCGGGCCAGGCGGGTGCCGGTCGCCTACATAACCGGCCGCAAGGAATTCTTCGGCCTGCCCTTTTCAGTCACCCCGGCGGTGCTCATCCCGCGGCCGGACACCGAGGTGCTGGTGGAGGCGGCGCTCCGCCGCCTGCAGGGGCGGGAGGACCCGTTCCTGCTCGATGTCGGCACCGGCAGCGGGGCGATAATCATCAGCCTGCTGCACAAGCTGCCGGCGGCGCGGGCCGTGGCGATCGACATATCCGCCGATGCGCTGGCCGTGGCCGCCGGCAACGCCGCCAAACTGGGCGTGGCCGACCGTCTCGAATTGGCCCGCGGCGACCTGCTGGCCCCGGTAGCCGGCCGGGCCTTCGACGCCATCGTCAGCAACCCGCCCTACATCGCCGCCAAGGATATGGCCGGCCTGGCCCCCGAGCTGGTCTACGAGCCGCGGGCCGCCTTGGCCGGCGGCGCCGACGGGCTCGACTTTTACCGCCGCCTTGCGGCCGGCGGCGCCGCCCACCTCAAGCCGGGGGGGTTCCTGGCCGTAGAGGTGGGAGCGGGCCAGGCGGGCGCGGTGGCGGCGCTGGCGACGGCCGCGACGGGGCTCGCCGCGCTGGCGATCGTCAAGGATTACGCCGGCGTCGAACGGGTTGTCGTCTTGGAACGGAGGCTTACATGAACACCAGGCACTATATCGTCGATAAGGACAAGCCGGATTTCCGCCTCCTCGACCAGGCGGCCGCCGTGCTCAGGCAAGGCGGGCTGGTCGCCTTCCCGACCGAGACGGTCTACGGACTGGGGGCCAACGGCCTCGACCCGCGGGCAGTGGCAAAAATTTTCGCCGCCAAGGGGCGGCCGGCCGACAACCCGCTCATACTGCATATCGCCGATGTTCACGAGGTGGAAAAACTGGCCAAGAAGGTGACGGCCAACGCCGCCGCCCTGATGGCGAAATACTGGCCGGGGCCGCTGACGGTGGTGCTGGAGCGGACCCGCCTCGTGCCGGATGCGGCCACGGGCGGGTTGGACACCGTGGCCATCAGGCTGCCGGATTCGCCGGTGGCGCGGGAGCTTATCCGCCTCGCCGGCGTGCCGGTGGCGGCGCCGAGCGCCAACACCTCCGGGCGGCCCAGCCCGACGACGGCCGCCGACGTGCTGGCCGACTTGTCCGGCCGCATCGAGGTGGTTATCGACGCCGGGCCGTGCGGCATCGGCGTCGAGTCGACGGTGGTCGACTGCACGACCCCGGTGCCGACGCTGCTCAGGCCGGGGGGCGTGACGCTGGAGATGCTCGCCGAAACGCTGGGCGAGGTCGAGGTGGACCCGGCCCTGGGCGGCGAACACGTAAAGCCGCGGGCGCCGGGGATGAAGTACACCCACTATGCGCCGGCGGCGCCGATGACCCTGTACGAAGGCGAAACCGAGGCGGTCGCAACGGCTATCGCCGCCGCGGCCGCCGGGCTGGTAGCCGCCGGCCGGCGGGTCGGGGCGGTGGTGGCGGACGAGACGGCCCGGCTGCTGCCGCCGCAAGCGGCGACGGCGACGTACGGGGCGCGCGGCGACCTCGCCGCGGCGGCCGCCGGCCTCTACAGCGCCCTGCGCTATTTCGACGCCGTGCCGGTGGACGTCATTCTCGCCGAAGGGGTGGCCGAGAGCGGCATAGGGCTGGCGGTGATGAACCGCATGCGCAAGGCCTCCGGTTATAAGATTGTGCATTGTGAATAGGGGAAGCGGCCTAGAAGGGCAGCCTTCCAGGCAGCTTCCGGCAACTCTTTTGGGGAGGATAGCGACCCATGGCCGGGATCACATACTACCGCGACGCCGATGTGCCGTTTTTCGAGCTCAAGGTCTGCGATGCCGGGCATGTGGCCTTCAAAAGGCATTACCACGAGGAGTTTTCCGTGGGGCTGGTGGAAAAAGGGGCCAGCAGGGTTTGGCACGAAGGCCGGCAGCGGGAAGTGGCTCCCGAGGATCTGGTGCTCATCCCGCCCGGCGTCTTCCATGCCTGCAACCCGCGCGACAAGGAGCGCTGGCGGTACAAGATGCTGTTCGCGGCGCCGGCCTGGGTGGCGGCGGCCGTACCGGGCGGCAGGGGACAGGCGGCGCTCCGCCAGGGGGTCCGCTGCCTGCCGGCGCGGGCCTGCGGGCGGGTTATGGCCGAGGCGGCCGGCCGCCTGATGGCCCCCGCTACGCCGCTGGCCAAGGAAAGCGGCGTGCTGGCCCTGTTCGCCGCCCTGCTGGGCGACGGCGGCCAGGACCGGCGGGAGGCGGCCGGCGGGGAGCACGGCCGGTTGAAGCAGGTGCGGGAATATCTGCACAACCGCTTCCTCGACCGGGTGACGCTGGCCGACCTGGAGGCGGTGTCCGGCCTCAGCAAATATTACGTCGCCAAGCTGTTCAGGCGGGAGTACGGCGTGCCGCCCCACGCCTACCAGACCATGCTGCGGGTCAACTACGCCGAGAAGGAGCTCCGCCGCCGCCGCGACCTGGCGGCCGTCGCCCAGGACGCCGGCTTTTACGACCAGAGCCATTTCACGAAGACCTTCCGCAGCCATGTGGGGGTCACGCCCGAGGTATATCTCCGGGCTCATTTGCCGTAAGGGACAACTTTTTACAATACGCTTTTATTCGCGCCGACTATCATGGGAGGAAAAACGGTAGGAGGCGCGGACAATGAAAGTGGTAATGGTCATCGACAAGGATTTGCCGGTGGGGCTGATCGCCAATACGGCGGCCGTCCTGGGGGCGAGCCTGGGGGTGATGGTCGCCGGCCTGGTCGGCGAGGATCTGGCCGACGCCGACGGCAACGTCCACCGGGGCATCACGACCGAGAACATCCCCATCCTCGGCGGGACGAGGGAGCAATTGAAGGCCCTCCGTGCCAGGCTGTACGAGGAGGAGTTCGCCGCGGTCGCGACGATCGACTTCAACAATATCGCCCAGCGGTCGCTGGACTACGGCAGCTACGCCGGGCTGCTCGCCGCCGCCGGCGGCGGCGAGCTCGGTTATCTGGGCGTGTGCCTGTACGGACCGCTGAAGAAGGTCAACAAACTGACGGGGAGCATCGGCCTGCTGCGGTAGGCGGCTGTCCCGCCGGCAACTTTTAGAATGGGGAAAACCGATGAACGGTGATACCAGGGTCGATCTCCATATCCATACGACCGCGTCCGACGGGACGTGGTCGCCGGCCGAGACGGTGGCCGCGGTGCAGGCGGCGGGCGTCGGCCTGTTCGCCGTCACCGACCACGATACGGCGGCGAATGTCGCCGAGACCGGCCGGCTGGCCGCGGCCGCGGGCCTGGGCTGCCTGCCGGGGGTGGAGATCTCGGCGACGCTATCCGGGCACCTCTTCCACATCCTCGGCTACGGGATCGATCCGGAGCACGCGGTTTTAAAAAATATCCTCGCCGCCAATACCGCCCTCATGGAGGAGGTCGATCACGACAGCGTGAAAAAGCTCGCCGCCGCCGGTTTTCCCGTCGACTACGGCGAGTTCTGCGCCTACCGGCACGACCCGCGGCGCGGCGGCTGGAAGGCGCTGGCCTACTTCATCGACAAGGGCTTGTGCACCGGCGTGGGCGACTTCTTCACCAAGCTGTTCACCGCCGAGCGGGGCATAGTCTTCCCCGTCTTCCCCGGCCCGGCGGCGGCCATCGCCGCCATCAAGGCGGCGGGCGGCGTGCCGGTGCTGGCCCATCCGGGCAGCGAATTCCACGGCCCCGCCCTGGAGGAGACGCTGAACCTGTTCGCCGCCGAGCGCATCGAAGGGGTGGAGTGCTTCCACCTCTGCCACGACGCGGCGACCACCCGGCGGGCGGTCGAATGGTGCGACCGCCACGGGCTGCTGATCACCGGCGGCTCGGACTGCCACGGGACCTTCGTCCCGGCCCGCCGCCTGGGCGTGCCGGAGCTCCGCCTGGCGCAGCTCCGCCTGGGACGGCTGCTGGCAGAGGGGACTGATAAAAGCGAACAAGATGGTAAACGGAAAAACCTCCGGTAGCTGACGGCGACCGGAGGTTTTTCATGGCGGGAAAAATCTGCGTTGACACATTATGCATAATGCATTATCATTGAGCTGTGACGCGCGAATTTTTTGATATTTTCGGCAAAGGAGCAGTTTGATTGTTTATAGCAGAGCATTTGACAAAAACCGAGCGAGTCTACAGGTATTTGGAAGATGAGATCCTGAACGGCAATCTCCGTCCGGGAACGAGGCTTACCGTCAAGAATATCTGCGAGCGGCTGGGGGTGAGCGATAGTCCGGCCCGCGAAGCCCTCAAGCTGCTGGAAGCGACCGGCATGATCCATATAGCGCCCTATATCGGCGCGGTCGTTATAACCCCGTCCGCGGACTGGGTCTATGACGTATTCGTCATGCGGGCGGCGATGGAGGGGATGGCGACCTATACCTCGACCCCGAACATCGATGCGGCGCATCTGGCGAAGATCACCGCTATCTCCGAGCAGATGCAGCGGTATTTCGAGGCCAAGAATTACGCCCAGTACGCCCTGCTGGACAGGCAGATGCATATGCTGATTTATGAAAAAACGCCCCATGCCATACTACTCCAGCAGATAAAGGATCTTTGGAAAAAGTCCGAATACGGCAAAGCGATTTTCGGTATGGAGCCGGATACGATACTCGAGTCCGTCATCGAGCACGACCAGATTATAGCGGCGATCAAAGCGCAGGACGCGGATACCGCCCAGAGGATTATGCAGAAACAGAAGCTTAGGGTCGGCAGGCAGCTGCGGGCGGTTATCATGAAGACCAATAACGAGAGGATCGTTCCGTAGGCGGCCGCAAAGGCGGGAGCGGTCGCAGGCAGTCCGCTTATCATCCCGTGCGGTATATCGGGATGTTCGGATAATATATCGAGGCGAAGGAGAGCGAAAACAATGGAAAAACAGAATCACTACCGGGAAAATTCATGGTGGGCCAGTCTTTATAACGATTATCCCGAAGTGACCGAAACTTTGCAGACGGCGCCCAAAGTGGAAATCCACGACGCGACGCTCCGCGACGGCGAACAGACGCCGGGAGTGGTCTTCACGGTCGATGATAAGATCAGAATCGCCGAAAAGCTGGACGAGGTCGGCATAGAGCGCATCGAGGCCGGCATGCCGGCGGTATCTAAAGATGATTTCGAGGCGATCAAGGCTATTTGCCGGCGCAATCTCAAGGCCAAGATTTTTACTTTCGCCCGGTCGATCAGGGAAGACGTCGACAAAGCGGTGGAATGCGGCGCCCATGGCGTCGTCATCGAGGTTCCCATCGGTTATCCCAAGCTGAAATACCAGTTCAAATGGACCTGGGAGAATGTTTTCGAAAAGAGTGCGGACTGCATCAATTATGCCAAGAGCCAAGGCTTATATGTCGTCTATTTCCCCTATGACACGACCCGCGCCCGGGAGGAAGACCTCGCCAATCTGATGGCCGGGCTTATGAAGGACGCGCCGCCCCACTCCGTAGGGGTGGTCGATACGATGGGATGCGCCCTGCCGCAGACCATCCAGTACCTGGTGAAAAAGATGAAGCAGCTTACCGGGGGGCTGCCGGTCGAGGTACATACCCACAACGATTTCGGCATGGCGGTAGCCACCGAACTCGCGGGAGTCGCCGCCGGCGCAGAGGTTATCCACTCCTGCGTCAACGGCCTTGGCGAGCGGACGGGCAACGCGGCCGCGGAAGAATTGATGGTTGCGATGAAAATCCTCCTTGGCACGGATAACGATTACAAATTGGACAAGCTTATGGATTTGTGCAAGATGGTTGAACAGATTTCCGGGGTCCCTCTGCCCGCCAACAAACCGGTGACCGGAGCCCGCAATTATACCCGCGAATCGGGCATAGGGGTGGACCTGGTCATTAAGGAACCGTTGGCCATGTTCGCCACCGACCCCCGCTTTTTCGGCCGCGAGGGCGATATCGTTCTCGGCAAGAAGAGCGGCAAGGCGTCGGTAGAGTATTATCTCGATCAGTGGAACATCGAGGCCTCGAGCGAGGCGGTCGCCGAGATGCTGAGCCAGGTCAAGGCGAAGGGCGCCCAGAAGCGCGGCCTGGTTACTTTGGACGAGTTCAGGAAAATTGTCGAAGCGTGCAGGTGAGCATTATGAAATTGAAAACCAAGGTGCTGCTTGCGCAGCCGATCCACGAAAAAGGCCTGAAGATGCTGGAAGCGGCGGTCGAAGAGGTGGTTGTAGCGCCGGACGATAAGGCCGAAACGCTTGCCTCCCTGCTGGATGAAAAGGTAGAAGGCGTCATCGTCAGGTATAACATTTTCAACCGCGCGTTGATCGAGAAGGCACCCAACCTCAAGGTCATCGCCCGCCACGGCATCGGGGTGGAGCTCGTCGATCTCCAGGCCGCCACGGAGCACGGGGTCATGGTGGTCAACACTCCCGATGCGGCTACCGTCTCGGTGGCGGAACATGTGGTAATGATGATCATGGTTCTGGCCAAACGGGTCATGGTGGCCGACGCCGCCCTGAGAAAAGGCAATTATGCCATAAAAGACAAGTACGGGCCGGACGACGTGGAGGCCAAGACGCTGGGCCTGATCGGCCTGGGGCGCATCGGGCGGGAGGTTGCCAAGCGCTGCCTGGGGCTGGGGATGAAGGTCATCGCCTTCGATCCCTATACAAATCCCGACGCTGCCGCGAAGATCGGTGTTTCCCTGGCGGATTCCATGGCGGGAGTGCTGGCGGCGGCCGACTTCGTATCGGTGCATACGCCCTTGACGCCGGAAACCCGCCACTTGATCGGCGCGGAGCAGTTCGCGGCGATGAAGCCTACGGCGTATTTCATCAATTGCGCGCGGGGCGAAGTGGTGGACGAGGCGGCGTTGATCAGCGCCCTCAAGGCCAAGAAGATTGCCGGCGCGGGGCTGGATGTCTTCGCGCAGGAACCGCCGGCCGCGGACAACGAGCTGTTTGCCCTGGATAACGTCATTGTGACGCCGCATTCCTCCTCGCTGACGATGAACGGGAAAATCAAGATGGCGACGGGCGCGGTCGAACAATTGCTGAAGGTGCTGGTGGGCGAAAAGCCGGATTATCTGGTTAATCGCGACGTTCTGGCGACGCTGACCAAGTAGGAGACTGGCGATGTAATCGCGGACTGCGAAGGGAGGGCAGGCAGCTACAGGCAACGGGTAGGTCGTTGAAAGCAAAGCAAATAAAAATTATTGAGGGGGGTCAATATGAGGTTGCGGAAAATAATCGGTATGCTTGTCGTCATTTGCAGCGTTGCAGTGATGGCGGGGTGCGGCGGCGGCCAGCAGCAGCAGGCTCAGAAGAAACCGGATTTCCCGAAGAAGGAAATCACCATAGTCGTTCCCTGGAACGCCGGCGGCGGCATCGACATGATGGCCCGCAAGATTCAGGTCCTTTTCAAGGACATGGGCATAACCGCGGTCGTCAAGAATGTACCTGGCGGCAACGGGGTTATGGGGATCAACGAAGTCATGACGTCGAAGCCAGACGGATACACCGTAGGGGTGCAAACCAGTTCCACCCTGGCTGTTATGGCTCTCGGCAAATCCCAGATCAAGGCCGATAAACTGACTAATATCGCGTTGATGGCCGACGATCCTCACGTACTGGTCGTAAGCAAGGATGCTCCCTGGAAGACGCTGAAGGAACTGATCGACTATATGAAAGCCAACCCGAACGCGGTTTCCCTGGCGACGGTCGGCACGAACAACGTCAATCACGCCGTGCCGGCGATGATGGGCCAGGTTACGGGCACGGAGTTCAAACATGTGCCGTTCGACGGTGCGGCCCTCGTCATCCCGGCCATCCTGGGGGGCCATGTGAATGCCGCTATACTCAAGCCGAGCGAGGCCGTGCAGCACGTAAAAGAAGGCAAGTTCCGCGCTCTGGCCATCAACGGCGAGCGTATGGATGTTCTGCCGGGGGTTCCTACCTTCATCGAAAGCGGCGTTGATCTTTGGAAAGGCGCCCCGCTCAAACAGATGAGCATCTTGGTCGCTCCCGCCGGGCTTGATCCCGCTGTCCGCGACAAACTGATCGAGATATTCAACAAGGCTACCCAGTCGCCGGATTATCAGAAGCTGGCCAAAGAAAGCGGGTTTATAGCCGATAAGCGCAGCCCCGAGCAATTGGACAAGGATACCAACGCATTGCTGAAGTCCGAGGTATTCTCGAAGATTTTCCAGTAAGCGGCCGAATATTGCCACATAGAGGTTGGATTTTTGCAGCTTTCGGGCGGATTGGCGGCGTTCTCCGGTCTCCGGGGAACGCCGAGCTTTCCCGCTTCGCGGGCCTTCGGTCGAGAGAAATAATATCCGTAAGGATGTGGTCGTTTGAAAAGACCATCGGCTAACGTTTGGGCCGGGGTAGTCGTGTTGCTCTATGCGGCTGTGCTGCTTTCGGAATCGCGCTCTCTTATCTATTATACGAAGAACGGCCCTGGACCCGGCTTTCTTCCCCTCTGGATCAGCGGCCTGCTGGCCGTCTTGGCGGCAGCGTACATATGGACGGAGCTGAAAAAAGAAGGCGTGATGCTCAAGGACATCCTCCCTTCCGGCCAAGCTTTGCGGAATCATTTGTCGGTTGTGGCGGCGATAATCATTTTCATGCTTATGCTCGATATAACCGGTTATGTTGTTGCCAGCACCGTCATGATGTTCATCACGCTTATCGGCCAGTATAAATGGCATGCGGCGTTGGGTATTTCCCTAAGCACGGCGGTCTTGCTGCTGCTGTTGTTCCAATATGTGATGGACATTCCCCTGCCGGCCAACAGTTTCGGATTCTAGGCCGACGGAGGATTGGCGGCAAGCCTGGAACGCGAGGAGGAGCATATGGATATATTCGGATCAGTCGGGCATTTGCTTAACGGCTTCGGGGATGCCATGACATATGCCAATCTGCTGTACTGTTTCGTCGGTGTTTTCGTGGGTATGATGGTCGGCGTGTTGCCCGGGCTTGGACCTACGACCGCTACCGCTTTGCTGCTGCCCCTGTCCTTCGGTATGGAGCCGGTCGCGTCGATCATCATGTTGTCGGGAATTTATTACGGGGCGATGTACGGCGGTACGATAACTTCGGTGCTGATAAATACGCCGGGGGAATCGGCTTCGGTAATCACCTGCCTGGACGGCTACCCGCTCGCCCAGCAGGGAAGAGCCGGCGCGGCCCTGGGAATAGCCGGCATCGGTTCGTTTATCGGCGGCATAATTTCGCTGCTGGCGCTTGTGTTCGTAGGCCCGCCGCTGGCCCAGTTCGCGCTGAAGTTCGGCCCGCCGGAATTTTTCGCGCTGATGGCGTTGGGACTGGTAACCGTCGTAGGCTTGATGGGCAAATCGCTCATCAAGGGTCTGATCGCGGCCGCCGTCGGCATGAGTCTGTCGTTGATCGGCACCGATCCTGTTTCCGGGACGGACCGGTTCATATTCGACCAGCCTTATCTTATGGGCGGGCTTGACCTGGTCTGTGTCGCGATGGGACTGTTCGGCCTTTCGGAAATAATGCTCGGCATGGAGAACCTGTCGCTGCAAAAGAAGATAACCCATAAGATAACCGGCGTGCTGCCCCGCAAGGAAGAGTGGTGGCCCAACCTTAAGGCGATCGGCCGGGGCACCGCTATCGGCTCTTTTATCGGCCTTATTCCGGGGACAAACTCGGTTATTCCGGCCATCCTGTCCTACTCCCTCGAAAAGAAGGTGGCCAAAGACCCCTCCCGCTTCGGCAAGGGCGCGCTGGAAGGGGTGGCGGGGCCGGAAACGGCGAATAACGCGTATTGCGGAACAGCCCTGATTCCGTTATTCACGCTGGGGATTCCGAGTTCGCCGACGATCGCCATTATAATGGGCGCTTTCATCATGCACGGGCTTACGCCGGGGCCGACCTTGTTCTCCGAAAAACCGGAGGTCGTCTGGGCAATCATCGCCAGCATGTTCATCGGCAACGTGATGCTGATTATCATGAACCTGCCGCTGGCGGGCTGCTGGGCTAGGGTTACGCTTATTCCGGAGAAACTGCTTTATCCGGTAATCCTGGCAATTTCAATCCTGGGCGCTTATACGAGCAGCAACAGCGTCTGGGGGGTCGGCATCGCCCTGGCATGCGGTCTGGCCGGCTATTTTATGAAGAAGCTGGAAATACCGATGGCGCCGGTCATCCTCACCTTCGTGCTCGGCAGGCTGATGGAAACCGCCCTGCTGCAGTCCCTGCGACTTTTCAACGGCAGTATCCTCGCCTTCTTCCAGCGTCCGATCACCGGCGTGATACTGGGGCTGGCGATCCTCATCCTGCTGTTCTCCGTATTCAGCGGCCTCAAAGAAAAATTTGCGGCCGACGACGTGGAAATGTAGCCGGTAACCGGGTGGAAGACCGAACGACAAAAAAAACTCCGGACGCAGAGTAGGCGTCCGGAGTTTTTCGTCAGTTTATCAGGCGCCGGCAACGGCGCGCCTAACGAACTCGCACAGGATTTCCACCCCTTTGGGGAGGGCGGCGAGGTTGAACTTCATGTCCGGGTGATGGAGGCCGGGGGTGAGGTCGCAGCCCAGGCCGATGTAAGCCGGCTTCAGCTTGGGGTTTTTTTTGACGAAGTAATGGAAATCCTCGCCGCCGGGGGTGACGATAGGGGCGAGGAGGCCCTGGTCGCCGAGCACGGCGACAATGGCCTCGCGGGCGATGGCGACCATGCCCTGATTGTATTCGGCCGCCGGCACGCCGCCCTTGATGGTTACGCTGGCGGTGGCGCCGACGGCGGCGGCCGCGTGCTCGACGAGCGGCGGCAGCTTGGCCAGGAGGCCGTCCATCGTCGCGTTGTTTTGGGCGCGGAGATCGAACGCCATCTCGGCGCGGTCGGGGATGGCGTTGAGGGTGGCGCCGCCGGCCTGCAGTTTGGTCGTCTTGATCGACCAGGCCTCGACCGGATTGAGGCGGATGGCGTTGACGGCGCCGACCACGGCCGCGGCGGCGTCGATGGCGTTTACGCCGAGATGGGGGCGGGCGCCGTGGGCCGTCACCCCTTTTACGTCGGCCAGGGCGATGTAGGACGAGCCGTGGTAAAGGGCCGGGGTGGCCTGGCCTAAGCTGGCCTCCTGGATCGGCCGCAGGTGGATGCCGGCGAGGATGTCGAGGTCGTCGACCGCCCCCGCGTCGATCATCGACAGCGCGCCGTCGAGTTTTTCCTCCGCCGGCTGGAAGACGATCTTGAGCTTGCCCTTGGCCGGCGGCGCCGCGGCAAGCGCCTCGGCGGCCGTGAGCACCATGGCCGAATGGGCGTCGTGGCCGCACGAGTGGACGCATTTTTCCACGCCGTCCACCGTATGGAGCAGGGCGTCCATATCGGCCCGCAGGCCGACGACCGGCCCGGGCACGCCGCTGTCGAGGGTGCCGGTGACGCCGGTGCTGCCGCCGATGCCTGTCTGCACGGCGTAGCCGGCCTTGGCGAGCTCGCCGGCCAGGTAGGCGGCGGTGCGGTGCTCGCTGAAGCCCACCTCGGGCATGGCGTGAAGGATATGGTAGATTTCTTCGACTCTGGCGACAATATTCATTCGGGACACCTCCTTAAGGATGACGGGATTAGGCTATGAACCTCATGATGAGCATGGCGATGAGGGCGTTGACGATCGAGATGGCGAACAGCATCGGGTAGTAGCGGGTCTGCACGGCGGCCGTGCCGAGGAGCCGCCCCATGTACTGGACCTGTGAGCCCATGAGGAAGATGGCCGGGATCAGGATACTGAGATGGCTGCCGGTCAGGAGCTTGGCGGTATAGAGCGACGCGGCCACGCCGACGCCGCCGCCCATCGACAGCCACGACCCCATCAGCACGGTGATGGCCTCGCCGGGCAGGCCGAAGATGGCCATGACCGGGCCGAACAGTTTGCCCAGGAGGACGAGCAGACCGGTGACTTTGAGGATCTGGATGAGCGCGAACGCCATCAGGACGTTGGGCAGGATGCTGCTGACGCCGACGTTCCAGCCTTTGCGGGCGCCGTCGACGAACACGTCGGCCAGGGTTTTCTTTTCCATCGCTCAGTCCTCCTTAACGCGCTTGAGGTACATGCGCATGACGTTGGCGCCGAATATCTTCATGGCGAAGATGACGACGAGGGGGGCGATGATCGGCACGGTCATGAAGGAAAAGAGCGCCGCCCCGCTGGACAGGTAGTTGGTGATCGTGCCGCCGGCGGAGAACTGGAAGGCGCAGAAAATCGTCTTTTCTTTTTCGGTGACGAAGTTGGTCTCCCGCAGCATCCGGGTCATGCCGGCGCCGGCATCGGTGCTCTGCATGCTTGTTACCAGGGCGAGGCCGGCGATGCCGGGAATGCCCAGGAGCGGACGCAGGACGGGGGTGAGCAGCTTCTGGCCGGCTTTGAGGCCGCCGAGGTGATCGACGACTTCGACGACGCCCAGGGCCAGCATGACGGCCGGGATCAGACCCAGGGCGAACAGGAAGCCGTCCCTGGCGCCGGTGCCGCCCTGGCCCATGAAGGTCGCCTTGGCGGCGTCCTTCATCACGCCGTACGTGCCGTTGATGGTGTTGAAGTCCAGGACGGTGATCCAGCTTTTCTCCTTGGCGAAGACGCCGGAGAAGAAGATGATCGCGAAGATGAGGGCTACGTAGCCGTACCAGGGAACCTTGAAGTCCTCGACGATGGAAGTGCTTTTCTTGGGGTCTTCGGACATTTCTTTCCCTCCGTTTCATGGATTTTTTCCGGCCGTCGCCGGGTTGGCCCCGGCGGTCAGTCGGCGACGCGGATCCTGTTCTCCCGCAAATAGGAGTAGACGGTGTACTTGGTGTTGCCCATCTCTTGCGCCAGAGCCTCGATCGAACCTTTCAGCAGGAAAAACCCTTCATGGTCCAGCCGTTCGACGAGCTGGATCTTCTCCTGCTTGCCGGCGAAGGCCAGCGGTTTGCCGAGATACTGGCGGGCCCGGCGCAGCCCCTCGCCGATGAGGTCGTCGAGCCGCGCTTTCGGTTCTCCGGCCGGCGGATCTGCGGCCGGGTTGCCGTCGAGCATCCCGGCGACCATGTCTTTGAGGATCTCGGCCTGGGTCAGATCGTAGTGGACGGCGAGATAGCCGGCCGGCTCCCCGGCGGCGGCGGCCCGCATGAGGCAGGAGCGCAGGCGGCGGCCGGCGTCGGTGCGGGAAAAGTAGTTGGCGACGTAGTCCGCGCAGTGGAGCCGGACGTTGTCGATCGCCGACCGGTCGGCGGCGATGGGGCGGCCGCCGGGGACGATGCCGGCCAAATGGCCGTTGGCCACGGCGAGCACCTGTTCCTGCTGCCCGCCGGCCGCAGAGTACAGCACGATGCAGTAATCGCTGCCCAGCATGGCGCTCAGGCCGCGGACGACGGCGGCGAGACCGCCGGCCACGGAGGGCGACGGCATTTCGCGGCACCTCCTTTCTGAAGAAAATTCACTGATGCTATGGCAAAATTTTACTTAACGCCAATATATTATCATAAAATTCGTGATATCACATTAAAATTTTGACGATATGTTTCCTCGGCAGCGGGCCGCAGATAAAAAAAAGGCCCGGATAACCGGGCCCGGAAAGGCAGGGGTCAGTTGCCGGCAGCGCCGACGGCAGGCGGCTTGGGTATGGACCGCCTCTGCCAGACGTAGACGGCGGCGACGGCGCCCAGGCCGAACAGGTCGGTCCAGAAGCCGGGGATGATGAGGCCCATAGAGCCGCAGAAAAGGACCAGCCGCTCTATGCGGGAGCATTCGCGCAGCAGCCAGTTTTCCAGGGCGGCGCTGAGGGCGATGATGCCGACAGTGGCGGTGATGATGGCCTCGATGAGCGATGCCGTGCTGTAGCTGCCCTGGAACAGGAGCATCGGCGAATAGACGGCAAGCACGGGCACGAGGAAGCCGGCCACGCCCAGGCGGGTGGAGGTCCAGCCGACCTTGTAGGGGCTGGCGCCGGCGATGCCGGCGGCCGTGAAGGCGGCCAGGCAGACCGGCGGGGTAAGGTTGGACAGGCAGGCGAAGTAGAAGACGAAGAAGTGGGCGACGAGCGGCAGGACGCCGATCTTGATCAAAGCCGGGGCGGCGATGGTGGCGGCGACGATGTAGCAGGCGGTGGTCGGCAGCCCCATGCCGAGGATGAGGGCGGTGATGGCGGTCAGCACCAGCATCAGCATCATGTTGTTGCCCGACAGGTCGAGGATGTTGGCGCCGAAGGTGAGACCGAGGCTGGTGAGCGAGCAGACGCCGACGACGAAGCCGACGACGGCGCAGGCCATGGCCACGCCCACGGCCGAGCGGGCGCCGCCTTCGAGCGCCTTCAGGATGCCGGCGCCGCCGATGGCGGTGTCCTTCTTGATATAACTGGCGGCGACGGTTATCAAGATGGTAAAAAAGGCGGCGTAAAGAGGTGTAAAGCCGTAGAGCAGCAGGGCGACGATGGCGATGACGGGGATGGTGAGGTGGCCGGATTTGCGCATGACTTCGCCGGCTTTGGGGAGCTGGTCCCGGGGCAGGCCGGCCAGGCCCAGCTTGACCGCCTCGAGGTGGATCATGGCCCAGCAGGCCAGGTAATACAGGAAGGCGGGGAAGATGGCGGCGATCATGATCTGGGTGTAGGACATGCCGAGAAATTCGGCCATGACGAAGGCGGCCGCCCCCATGACCGGCGGCATGATCTGGCCGCCCGTGGAGGCCACCGCTTCGACGGCCCCGGCGAACTGGGGCCGGTAGCCGATGCTTTTCATGAGCGGGATGGTGAACGCGCCGGTGGTGGCGACGTTGGCGACGGCGCTGCCGTTGATGGTGCCGAGGAGGCCGCTGGCGAAGATGGCCACCTTGGCCGGGCCGCCGGGCGAGCCGCCGGCGACGGCCATGGCCAGGGAGTTGAAGAATTTGGCCATGCCTGTCTCCGACAAGAAAGCGCCGAAGAGGATGAACAGGAAGATGTACGTGGACGAGACGCCGAGGGCGACGCCGTAGATTCCCTCGGTGGTGAGGAACATGTGCTCGATGATGCGTTCGAGGCTGTAGCCGCGATGGCCGAACTGGCCGGGTATCCAGTCGCCGAATAAGGCGTAGGCGACGAAGATGAGGGCCATGATCGGCAGCTCCTTGCCGGTTGCCCGCCGGGCGGCCTCGAGCACCAGCAGGCAGAGGAGGACGCCGACCCAGATGTCCATGCGGGTGTAAACGCCGCCGGCGTTGGCCAGGTCGTCGTAGATGGTGATGAGATATACGCCGACAAATATCGCGAGGGCGGCCAACATGACGTCCAGGGGGGTGACCTTGTTCTTCGGGCTTCGTTTGCTGGCCGGATAGAGAAGGAATACCAGGACGAGCACGAAGGTGAGGTGGATGCTGCGCTGCTTGATGGCTTCAAGTACGCCGAGACCGGCGGTATACAGATGGAACAGCGACATGGCGATGGCGATGACGGCGACAATCTTGGCGAGGAGGCCGGTGAACTTGCGGAAGCGGGCCTCGGCCTCGTACTTGCGCAATACTTCATCCGTGGTCGCCGACGGCTCTTCGTTGATGAAGGCGTCGATCTGCTTTTTATCGATCGTCGGTTTCTTATCTTGCTCCAATGCGGTTTCCCCCTAAATCAGCTTGACTTGCCCGACGGAGGGCGGACGGAAATCGCAGACAGGCGGGCTGTCTGCGATTTCCGAACAGGCGGAGGCTACTTGACTATGCCTTTTTCCTTATAATACTTCTCGGCTCCGGGATGGAGGGGCACGGTCATGCCCTTGGTGGCGTCGGGGAGTTTCATGTCCTTGGCGGCCGAGTGGGCGGCGACCAGATCCTTCTGTCCGTCGTAAAGGGCCTTGGTTATGTTGTAGACGAGGTCGGTGGAGAGGTCGTCGCGGCAAATGAGGATGTTGGCCACGGCGACGGTGGTTACGTCCTCGGTCTGGCCGATGTAAGTCCCCTTGGGAATCTTGATCTCATAGTACCAAGGCATTTCCTTGACCAGTCGTTGCATCATGTCGGGCTCGATGGAAAGGATGCGGATCTTGACCGACGAGGCGGCGTCGAGCACGGCGGCGGTAGGAAGACCACCGGCGATTAAGATGCCGTCGACGCGGCCGTCCTTAAGCGCTTCGGCCGCTTCCGAATAGCCGAGGTAGTCTACCTTGACGTTCTTTTTATCTTTGTAGTCCAGGCCGTAGAGGCCGAGAATTTCTTTGGAGTTTACTTCGGTGGCGCTGCCGACGGCGCCGGGGACGAATTTCTTGCCGGCGAAGTCTTTGACCGACTTGATGTCCGAGTCAGCCTTGACGACGATATGCATGACGTTGGGATAGAGGTGGGTGATGCCGCGCAGCATCTTGACGGGCTTGCCGTCGAACATGACTTTGCCTTCGTACGCGTAATAGGCCACGCCGTTCTGGGCAAAGGCGATCTCGGCCTCCTTCTTCTGCATGAGGAGCACGTTCTGCGGCGTGCCGGCCGTGGCCTGGGCCGAGGCCTTGACGTTGGGGATGTTTTTGCTGAAGAGCTGCGCCATGGCGTTGCCCATCGGATAGTAGACACCGCCGGTGGTGGCGGTCGCGATGTTGATGTTCTCGACTTTTTGTGCGCCGCCGCCGCCGCAGCCGGCGAAGATCAGCGCCAGGATTACCAGGCCGGACAGAACGAAATAGACATGTTTCTTCACTATTTTCTCCCCCTCCGGTATTTTTGCGATCCACAGCGGATTCACATTTATCATTATACTTTAAATATTCCGATAAAGGAATAAACTAATATAAATTTAAAAAACGGTATTGGGACTGACAAAAGTAAACCCCCGAGACGGACGACTTATTGTCGCCGCGCCGGCAGGGCGAATAGGGGCGGCGGCGAACAAATGATAATATAAGCGCGAGGAAGGATGACGAAATGGGCGTGCAGATTTTCGGCGCGAAGAAGTGCCAGGATACGCGCAAGGCCGAACGCTACTTCAAGGAACGGGGCATCCCGTACCAGTTCGTGGACCTGTCGGTGCGCGGCCTGAGCCGCGGGGAGCTCGACCGGGTCCAGGCGGCCGTGGGCCTTGAGAACCTCATCGACAAGGAGAGCAAGGAGTACGCCCGCCGCAACCTCAAGTACATCGTCCACGACGTGGCGGAGGAGCTGCTGGCCAACCCGCTGCTTTTAAAGACGCCGGTCGTGCGCGACGGGGCGAGGGCGACGGTCGGCTATTGTCCGGACGTATGGGGCGGCTGGAGCGACAAGGGGGCGGGGCGATGAACGGTACGGAGCGGAAGAACATCAGGCCGGGGCTGCGGGTCAAAGTGGTGCAGAAGCAGCACCAGCGCAGCGGCGAGCTTACCGCCGGCATCGTCAGGGACATCCTGACGAACAGCGCCGTCCACCCGCGCGGCATAAAGGTCAGGCTGGAAAGCGGCGTCGTCGGCCGGGTGAAGGAGATCGAGTGAGCGGCCGCCGGGGTTAATTATCGCCCGGCCGGGCAAGCTATAGCCGGGAGGTGATTTTGTTGACCGACAAAAAGGACAGCTACGGCAAGCCTGTGCACGAGATTTGCGTCGATAAAACCAGCTGCCGCCATGAGACGACCCTGGGCAAAAACGCCGGCGACCGTCCGGCGCCCGCCTTTGAACCCACCGGCCACCTCACCAAGGACGCAGTCCGCAAAAATTATGAAAATCAGCAGAAGGGTTCTGACAAGACCTGACACAAAGCCGCCCGCAGCCAGTGGGCGGCTTTTCTGCCGCAAATTATTATTATTCCTCCTAAGCCCTCCTCTTGCCTCATATACATTAGCAGGCGGGGGTGAGAGGATTGAGCGTATTCGAATTGCTCGTGCTCAGTACCGCGTTGGGCACGGATCTGTTTTCGGTGGCGGTCCCCATCGGCATGAGCCGGGTGCGGCTGCGGGTCATCTTCCGGTCGGCGGCCGTATTCGCCCTGTTCCATATCGTGATGATTCTCACCGGTTATTATGTCGGCCATTGGCTGGGCTCGCTGGTCGAGCACGTAGGGGCGTACCATATCGACTGGCCGGCGGCCGCGTTCCAGGACTGGGCGGGCGCCATCGGCGCCCTCGTGCTGGCGGCGCTGGGCGCGCACATGATCCGTGAACACGCCGTGAGCGGGCGGGCGGCGCTGGGCAATCCGCTGCAGGGGCTGGCGCTGGTGGGCATCGCGGTCAGCGTCAGCCTGGACGCCTTGGCGGCAGGATTCAGCATGGGGATGATGGACGTCGACCTCGTGAAGCTGAGCGTCATCCTCGGGGCGGTGATCTTTGGCGTGGGCGTGGTCGGCCTCGGCCTGGGGAGGCGCGTCGGCCGCCTCATCGGCCGGCGGGCCGGGCTGGTGGGCGGCGTGGTGCTGATCCTGCTCGGCGCCCACGTTTTCTGGACGGCGGTCAGCAGTTGAAGGAACAAACGGAACCCGGCCCCGTTGTCGAGCAGGCCGGGTTCGTGTTTTGTTACTTTTTTGCGGGAAGGGGCTGGCGGCCGGGGAGTTTCTCCTGCTCGCTTTCCCGCAGGGCGGGCGACTGGTTCTTGGGTTCGTGCCGATCCTGGGCCCTGGCTCGCTGACGGCTGATGAACTGGTCGAAAGTCCTGCCTCCCATGACATCACCTCCCATTATGCCCTGACGTCGGCCACACGGGCGAAGCTTCCGGCCGACGTCTGGTGCGGAGCATCTTCCGCTTTATTGTCTGTAAAAGCCGGGCCGGTATACCTTGCAGAAAAATCCATGCCGCCAGGTTGTCTACAAACTAGGCTACTTCAGGTTGCCGTGCACGGCCAGCCACAGGCAGGGCGGGTCGGCGGAGGTAAAATCGACGCGGTGTTTTTCGTGAGCGGGCAGAAAAAGCCATTCACCGGCCGCGAGCCTGGCCAGCCGGCCATCGGGCCAGGAGATTTCCGCCCTGCCCTGCAGGAGGACGACCCATTCGTCCCGGTCCTGGTCGTACCAGAAGCCGGGGGGCGAGGCCTGGCCGCGAGATATGATCCGCTCGATGAGAACGCCGCCGCCGGCGTGGAGCGGCTCGGCCAGCTCCTCGGCCGGCAAGGGGGCGGGGATGGCGAAGATGTTCATGGCAACCTCCGGAAAATAGTGTCATTCATTAATTGGCTCCCCGGCCGGCCTTTCCTGCCGCTTTTGTCAATCCTGCGTTCATCCGCCGCCGCATCTATGGTAAAATAATGCCATACGCGGACATACTATGGGGAGGATGGATGCGTCAATGGTGCGCGTTTTGCTTATTTGTACCGGCAATACCTGCCGCAGCCCGATGGCCGAGGCGATGCTGGCGGCCAGGGTCAAGGCCGGCGGCCTCGAGGACAAGGTCAAGGTGCTGTCGGCCGGGCTGGCGGCCTACGGAGCGTCGCCGCCGTCGGCCCACGCGCGGACGGCGATGGCCACGCGCGGCCTCGACATTGCCGCTCACCGTTCGCGCCAGCTGCTGCCGGAGTTCGCCAAGGCGGCCGACGTCATTCTGACCATGACGGCGGCCCACAAACGGGCGGTGGCCGGCATGGTCCCGGAAGCGGCCGGCAAGGTGCATACCCTGGCCGAGTATGCCGGCGAAGCAGGGGATGTCGCCGACCCCTTCGGCGGCAGCGCGGAACTTTATGAGGCCTGCGCGGCCGAAATGGAACGCCTCGTGGACAAGGTTTGGCAAAAAATTAACCATTTAGCAGGAAATAGCGCTTAGATGTCGAAAAAACTTCCCGAAATGCTAGGGAGGCGATAACGTGCTTGTAGGCATAGGCAGCGACCACGGCGGTTTCCGGATGAAGGAAGATATCAAGCAGTTTTTGACGGAGCAGGGGATCGAGTTCCGCGATTTCGGCACCCATTCCACCGATTCCGTCGATTACCCCGACATTTCCCGCGCGGTGGCCGAGGCGGTGGCCAGCGCGAAATGTGACCGGGGCATTATTATATGTGGGACAGGCATCGGCGTATGCATCGCTGCCAACAAGGTCAAAGGCGTCCGCGCGGCCCTCTGCCACGATACTTTTTCCGCCCAGATGTCGCGGGAGCACAACGATGCCAACGTGCTGACGATGGGCGAACGGGTCATCGGCTGCGGCCTGGCGCGGGCCATCGTGGAGAAGTGGCTGGCGACGGAGTTCGCCGGCGGCAGGCATGCCCGGCGGGTATGCAAGATCTCCGAGCTGGAGATATAACGGAGGCGATTGCGGCTAAGGGCCCATCTGCGGCGTTGCTCTTTATCCACAATCGCAACGTTAATCGTTTTTGGGAGGCGTAGCGAATAATGGATGCTGACCTTGCCGAAATCGGGCGGCAGGCGGCGGCGGCGGCCGACGAGCTGCTGGCCGTGGCCGGCCTGAAGCCGGGACAGATCATGGTGGTCGGCTGCAGCACGAGCGAGGTGCGGGGCGCGAAGATCGGCTCGTTCGGCTCGACGGAGGTGGCGGCCGCCATTTTGGACGCGCTGCTGGCGAGCTGCCGGGCCCAGGGGGTGCACCTGGCCGTCCAGTGCTGCGAGCACCTCAACCGGGCGCTCGTCGTCGAGCGGCCGGCGGCGGAGAGCTATGGCCTCGAAGAAGTCGGCGTCGTGCCTGTGCCCAAGGCCGGCGGAGCGCTGGCGGCCCGGGCGATGCGCGCATTCGCCGCCCCGGCCGTTGTCGAGACCATCCAGGCCCATGCCGCGCTCGACATCGGGGCGACGCTGATCGGCATGCACGTGAAAAGGGTGGCGGTCCCGGTCCGGCTGGCGACGAAGTTCGTCGGCCAGGCGCCGGTGACAGCGGCCCGCACCCGCCCCAGGCTGATCGGCGGCGCGCGGGCGGTATACGAGCTCCCCCCCTGTACGTGAAGCAGTCCACATTGACATCGCACTAATAATAAATTTAGGAGGGACTTGATGAACATCCTTGCCAGAATTGACCCGGAGGTGGCGCGGGCCATCGACCTGGAATGCAAGCGCCAGCAAAGCAAGATCGAGCTCATCGCCTCGGAGAATTTCGTTTCCAAGGCGGTGCTGCAGGCGCAGGGCTCGGTGCTGACCAACAAATACGCCGAAGGCTACCCGGGACACCGTTACTACGGCGGCTGCGAGTGCGTCGACATTGCCGAGAACCTGGCCATCGAGCGGGCCAAGACATTATTCGCGGCAGAGCACGCCAACGTCCAGCCGCACTCCGGCGCCCAGGCCAACATGGCGGTTTATTTCGCCTTCCTGCAGCCCGGCGATACCATCCTGGGGATGAACCTCGCCCACGGCGGCCATCTTACCCACGGCAGCCCGGTCAATATTTCCGGCAAGTATTTCAAGGTGGTCCCCTACGGGGTCGACGCCGTCAGCCACCGCATCAATTACGACGAGCTGCGGCGGCTGGCCATGGAGCACCGGCCGAAGATCCTGGTCGCCGGCGCCAGCGCCTATCCGCGGATCATCGATTTCGAACGGATGGCGGCTATCGCCCGCGAGTCTGGGGCGCTGCTCATGGTCGACATGGCCCACATCGCCGGCCTTGTGGCCGCCGGCCTGCATCCTTCCCCCGTGCCCCACGCCGACGTCGTCACCACGACCACCCACAAGACGCTGCGCGGCCCGCGGGGCGGCATGATCCTCTGCAAGGCCGAGCACGCCAAGGCGATCGACAAGGCGATCTTCCCCGGCACCCAGGGGGGACCGCTGATGCATGTCATCGCCGCCAAGGCGGTGGCCTTGAAAGAGGCGATGGGCGAAGAATTCCAGGCCTATCAGGCCCAGATAATCAAAAACGCCGCCGTTCTGGCGGAAAAACTGATGAACGACGGCTTCAACCTTGTGTCGGGCGGAACGGACAACCACCTGCTGCTGCTCGACCTCAGGAACAAGAATCTCACCGGCAAGGTGGCGGAAAAACTGCTCGACGACATCGGGGTGACGGTCAACAAGAACGCCATCCCCTTCGACCCCGAGAGCCCGTTCGTCACCAGCGGCATCCGTATCGGCACGCCGGCGGTCACCTCCCGCGGCATGCAGGAGGACGCCATGCTCGTCATCGGCGAGATTCTCGCCACGGTGCTGAACAATCCCGAAGACGCCCTCGCCAAAACGAAAGCGACCGGCATGGTCGCCAAGCTGACGAAGAAGTATCCCCTGTACGCCGACCTGGGCTAGCTAGCGCCGACCGGGGTAAATACAACGACGGGAGAGTGTGGCTAATGCAGGTAAGAATCATCGACCATCCCCTCATTCAGCACAAGCTGTCGCTTATCCGCGACATCCGGACCGGGACGAAGGAGTTCCGCGAACTCCTCGAAGAAATCGCCATGCTGATGGCCTATGAAATCACCCGCAACTTGCCGCTGGAGGAGACGGTCATCGAAACGCCGGTGGCCCAGTGCCGCTGCAAGGTGCTGTGCGGCAAGAAGCTGGGCGTCGTGCCCATCCTGCGCGCCGGGCTCGGCATGGTGAGCGGCGTAATCCGCCTCATCCCCGCGGCCAAGGTCGGCCATATCGGCGTATACCGCGACCCGATGACCCTCAAGCCGGTGGAGTACTACTGCAAGCTGCCCACCGACGTGGCCGAGCGGGAGATCGTCATCATCGACCCGATGCTGGCCACCGGCGGCTCGGCGGCGGCGGCCATCGACATGATCAAGGCCAGGGGCGGCCGGAGCATCAAGCTCATGTGCCTCGTAGCCGCGCCGGAGGGCGTGCTGCACGTGAACGCCCGCCATCCCGACGTCGAGATCTACACCGCCTCGGTCGACGAGCGCCTCAACGACCACGGCTACATCGTCCCCGGCCTCGGCGACGCCGGCGACCGCATCTTTGGCACGAAATAGAAATACCAAAAGAGGCCCGGGCAGCTGCCCGGGCCTCAGTATTTGCGCCGCTTATGCGAATTTCACTTCCCGTTTGTTCCCGCCCAGCGCTCTTTTCATCCCCGCGCAGGCGGCGGCGATCGTTTCCTCGCTGCGGGCGTAACAGAGGCGGACATAGCCTTCGCCGCGGGAGCCGAAGAACGAGCCGGGGGAGAGGGCGACGCCGGCCTGCTCGAGGACGAAGCGGGCGAATTCCACGCTCGTCATGCCGGTGCCGGAGATGTCGGGGAAGGCGTAGATGGCGCCCGACGGGGGAGCGCAGTGGACGCCGGGGATCTCGTTGAGCTGGCTGACCATCAGGTCGCGCAGCCGGCGGTAATGGGCCATGCGCTCTGCCATGAGGCTGCGGTCGGTGGCGAGGGCGGCGATGCCGGCGTGCTGGATGAACGGCGGCAGGCAGGTGTAGATGGTGTTGAACATCAGCCCCATTTTGCCGATGAGCTCCGCCGGGCCGATCGCATAGCCCAGCCGCCAGCCGGACATGGAGTGGCCCTTGGAAAAGCCGCTGAGGATGATGGTGCGCTCGCGGCACTGGTCGGCGAAGCTCGGCGAGAAGTGGCGGCCGTCGTAGATATTCTCGGCGTAGATCTCGTCGCTCAGCAGGTAGATGTCGTGCTTGGCGGCCACGGCGGCCACGTCGCGGACCTCCTGCTCGCTCATCACGACGCCGGTGGGGTTGCAGGGGGTATTGATGACGATGAGGCGGGTCTTGGGGGTGATGCGCGCCTCCAGGTCGCCGGCGTCGATGCGGAAGCCTTCGCGCATCGGCACGGTCACCTGTTTGACGCCCGTGTAGCTCGTAACCGCCTGGTAGGTGGGGAAAAAGGGGTCGGCGGTTATGACCTCGTCGCCGGGGTCGGCGACGCAGCGGATGACGAAGTCGATAATGCTGTTGGCCGGCATGATGACGAGCTGGTTGAGGTCGGGCTTGAAGCCTACCTTCCCGAAGGTGTAGTCGCGGATGGCCTGGCGGAGGGGCTCGATGCCGTTGGCGGCGACATACTTCGTGTTCCCCTCGTCGAGGGCCCGTTTGGTCGCCGCGACGACATGGGGGTAAGCGTCGAAATCCGAGTCGCCCACTTCGAAGCGGTAGATCGTGCGGCCGGTGGCGGCGAGAGCGTTCGCGATGTCGAGGATTTCGAGCATCGGCTGGCCGACCAGGCCGGCGGTGAGAGCGGAGAGTTGTTTCATGATTGGCACCATCCTCTAAGCAAATACAATTGGACTTTACAGAAAGACATTATAGCTCAAATTGCCCGGCGGCGCAACCCCCCGCGGGGAGATTTTTTTGCTCATCCATGAAGTCAGACGGACCCCCACGGGGAGATTTTTTTGCCCTTATGCGGCATAGGATAATTATTCCATATGATGGGAAAGTGTGGGCAGGCGTGTTTATCCACCGTCTTGGTTGATGTATAATTTAGGCAGGAAAACGATTTGGGAGGGGAGCGCATGATTCTCGGGCATATCAAGAATCTGCAGCAGGAAAGGGGCTTGTTCGCCCCGGCCCTGCAGACGGGGCTGGAATATCTGGCGAAGACCGATTTCACGGCCATGGCGCCGGGCAAGTACGAAATCGCCGGCAGCGACAGCTACGCGTCGCTGTCCGAGTATACCACCGACCGGAAAGAGAGCAAGAAACCCGAAGCCCACGTCAAATACGTCGACATCCAGTACGTGATCAGCGGTACGGAGACCGTCGGCTACGGCGACTTGGCGCCCGGCCTGGCGGTCGTGGAAGACAGGCTGGCGGAAAAGGATGTCATTTTCTATCAGGCCGTGCCCGACGAAACCGATTTCACGCTCGCGGCCGGCATGTACGCCGTCTTTTTCCCCTGGGATGTCCACCGCCCCGGCTGTGCGGCCGGCGACCCTTCCCCGGTGCGGAAGGTGGTCGTGAAGGTCAGGGCCGACCGACTGAAATAGCGGCGACTTGCGCCGGGCCGATGCCCGGCGCTTTGTTTTTTTCGGCGCCGGGCAGGGGTCGGCGGCCGGGCGGCATAATATTTACAGTATCGGTTATGGGCGGAGGGGACAAAATGAGGGAGCGGATAGAACTGGTCGACGATTTTGCGGCCGCCTGGCAAAACGCCGGATGTCCGGTGGTCTTCACCGGCGCGGGGATGAGCACCGAATCGGGGCTGCCCGACTTCCGCTCGGCCCGGGGCCTGTGGAAACGGCGGCCGGAGAGCCTGGCCACGCTGGACGCCCTGCAGCGCATCCCGGCTGAATTCTATTTTTTCTACCAGTGGCGGATCGCCCGCCTGTGGGCGGCGGCGCCCAATGCCGGGCACGAAGCGCTGGCCGCGCTGGCGGACGCCGGCCTCGTCAGGCGGCTGATAACCCAGAATGTCGACGGCCTCCATCAGCGGGCCGGCAGCGAGGCGACCGAGCTGCACGGCACGCTGCGGACGGTAAGCTGCCTGCGGTGCGGCGCCGCCTACGACAGCCGGCGCCTGCTGCCCGCGGCGCCGGGCTGGGAGGAAGCTTACCAGGCCGGACGGTACCTCCCCGGCCGGGAATGCGCTTGTCCCGCCTGCGGCGGCAGCCTCAGGCCGGATGTCGTGCTGTTCGGCGAAGCGCTGCCCCCGGCGGCCTGGGACGAGGCGGTCAACGCCAGCAAGGCGGCCGATCTCTTCGTGGTCGTCGGCTCGTCGCTGGCCGTGGGGCCGGCCAACCTCTGCCCCGAGTTCGCCCTGGCGGGCGGGGCGCGGCTGGCGATCATCAACCAGGAGGCCACCTCGCTCGACGGCCGGGCGGCGTGGGTGTTCCGCGACAAGGCCGCCGGCGTGCTGACGGCGGTGCGGGAGAGGATTTTTCCGCCAGGCGTGGAAGATAAGGCTTAAGGATTTGGACAGGGGGTACCTCGATGGAACGGCCGACATGGGACCAGTATTTCATGGATATAACCAAGGTGGTGGCCACCCGCTCGACCTGCCTGCGTCGCCAGGTGGGAGCGGTGATCGTCAAGGGCAAGCGCCTGCTGACGAGCGGCTACAACGGCGCGCCGCAGGGCCTGCCCCACTGCGGCCAGGCGGGGTGCCTGCGCATGGAGAAGGCCATACCGTCCGGCGAGCGGCACGAGCTGTGCCGCGGCACCCATGCCGAGCAGAACGCCATCGTCCAGGCCGCCCTCCACGGCGTGGCCATCGCGGGGGCGACCCTCTACTGCACCCACCAGCCGTGCTCCGTCTGCACGAAAATGATCATCAACGCCGGCATCAAGCGCATCGTTTACCTCGCCCCCTACCCGGACGAGCTGGCGACCGAGCTCTTGACCGGCACGGATATCGAATGCGTATGCTTCGACGGAAAATAGTCTTCCGAAAGGGCGCTTCCTGCAGGCAGGAAGCGCCCTTTTCTGTGCGTTCGGTTACGACGGTTTTCGACAGGGCCCGCGCTTTGTGTAATAAATTGTAAAATAGATATAATCGTGGTAAAATTATCTGCATAACGCAGCGTGAGCGCGCTCTCCCGATTGTATGCCATACAGCGAGGGCCGGGCTTTCGGGGGTGGCGTTCATCGTTGGAGGTAATCGGGTAATGCATAGCATTGCTGACAAACGGAGAATTTCGTTTTTAGACGGCTTGAGGGGCGTAGCTATCATACTAGTCGTCTTTTTTCATGCGTATGGAAATCCGTATCAGTTTGGCCGGTATCCGTATGGAGATACGTTCGCCGGAGTGATTTCCTACGGGTGGGTAGGAGTGCAGCTGTTCTTCATGATTTCGGGCTTTGTAATTTTTATGACCCTGGAGAAGTGCCGTAATTTTCAGGAGTTTATTTGCCGCAGGTGGTTGCGCCTGTTCCCCGCGATGCTGATGTGCTCGCTGATAATTTATCTGACTGTTCCGCTGTTTCCCGACAGGTTTCTCGGACCGGGATTCTTGAAGGACTTATTCCGGGGATAACCTTTCTTGGTCCGGGCGTGTGGGCGAAACTGCTCGGCGTTGATGTGAAAAGCCTGGAGTCAACATTTTGGTCATTATTTGTGGAAGTTAAGTTTTACGTTATTTTCGGGATAATGTATTTTGCCGCCGGCTGGCGGAAAGCCGTTGCAGCTTTAATCGGGCTTTTTTTATTGGCAACGGTCGTCTTGGCTTTCGGGATGATTGCCCCTGCCGCCGACATACGGCTGCTAAAGGGAGTTGTCAGTTAATCCGGCGCCCGCTACTTTGGGTGGTTCGCAGCCGGGGCCCTTTATTACAAATACTTCCGTGAGCAGAGAAAGACAACGCTTATAATCGCCATGATGATTGCATTGTCCGCGGCATTGGCGGAAGCCGGCTGGACTCCCTTGCCTTACGACCGGCAGTTGACGACGCTTTCTAATGTTGCCGTTGCCGCCTTATTCACGCTGGCGGTCACAAATGCTCGCGTCCAGGCGCTGTTAGCCTATCCGGCGCTGCTGTTTTTCGGCTTTATCAGCTATCCTTTGTACCTCGTCCATGAGAATATGATGGTGGCAATGATAAGTAAAACAGGGCAACAAATGCCGTCGGTGCACAATATTCTAATGCCGGTATTGCCGATGGCCGCAGTTGTTGGCCTGGGATGGCTTGTCGCCGCCTATATCGAACCCTGGGTCCGAGAACAGATACGAATGCCTTATAACCGGTTTTGCGTATTGGTAGGGGCGACGCTTAGCAAAAAACCGGCACTTATTGATAAGAAATCGTGATCGCCTTAGTGGACAATCGGCGGTAAAAAAAGGCGCTTCCCGCGGGAAGCGCCCAGACTGGCGATAAAGGCCCATCTGCGGCGTTGCTCCTCAGAGCGCTTGCTTGCGTACATCCCGCAGTACGCAGCGCGGCGCGCTCTTCCGGTGCGCCTTGCATCTGGACCTTTCTCACCAGTCTGACCTTTTCTACAAGCAAAGCGTTTCCCGCGGGAAGCGCCTTTGGTGTTTGCAACTCTTTCCCCTATTTTCGCCTGAGAGCATTATACGCCTTCGCGGCCGTCTTGGCGATATAATCGCTCGCATATGCCTCCGGCTGCTCGGTCAGGGTGTAGACGCTGATGAGGATCTGGTCCCGGCCGTCGTCGACGATGCCGACGTCGCACAGCAGGTTGTCGAGCGCGCCGACCTTGTGCATCACCGGCGTTTCCATGTAGCGGGGAATCTCGTCGCGGAAGATGGTGTTGGCCAGCCTGCCCTTGAGTTCGTCCGACTTCTGTTTGCCGAGGTAGCGGCCGCGGTAGATTTCTTCCATCACCTTGGCCATTTCGTAAGGGGTGGTGACGCTGTGGTAGTTGTAGCGCTTATAGGCTTCCTTGCTGTGGACGAGGGTTTTGCGCAGGCGCAGGTCCTTCTCCACCCTCTGCAGGGCGTCGGGACGGACGGCGTCGATTTCGGCGAGCATGTCGCTGTACGAGTCGTTGCCGCTGACGATGATCATGTCGTCGACGCTCTGGTCGTAAAGCGCCTTTTTGGCGGGGCCGGCGGCGGGGTAAAGGTACTTGTAGAGGGCCGCGGAGACGACCAGCTTGGCGGTCGAGGCGGCCGGGAAGACGGCGTCCTGGTTGTAGGCAAACGTTTTGCCGGTCCGCAGATTCTTGGCGTAGACGCCGACCGTGCCGGCGAATTTCTTGGCGTCGGCGGTGATTTCCCGCGGGGTGTTCGCGGCGGCGAGGGCGGAGAAGAGCATCAATCCGGTCAGCAACACGGCTACTTTTTTATACAAGATTACCACCTCTTGCCTGGACTGGTTATATTATACCCAAAATTGACTAATCAGTCCAGAGGTGGAAAGATTTACTTCAGTCCAAGCCGCTTAAGCTTCCGCCATAAAGTCGACCGGCTCATCCCCAGCAGTTTCGCGGCTTCGCCGTATTTTCCCCGGGCGGCGGCGAGGGCCTTCTTTATGTCCTCGCTTTCGCTCTCCAGCAGGAAAGGCCGTAGGCCGCTCTCCGGTTCGTCAGCGAGCAGACCGGCGACGGTGGCGGCTTCGACCCTGCCGGCGCGGCAGGCGACGGCGATGCGCTCGACGGTGTTTTCCAGTTCGCGGATATTTCCCGGCCACGGGTAGCGGGACAGAAGGCCGAGAGCGTCGTCGCCGAAGGTGAGCTGGCGGCCGGCGGCCGCGGCGTAGCGGGCCAGGAAGTGGCGGGCGTAGACGGGGATGTCGGCCGACCGCTCGCGCAACGTTGGGATGCGGAGGCGGAGGACGTTGAGGCGGTAAAAGAGGTCGGCGCGGAATTTGTTTTCGGCGACCATGCGCTTGAGAGTGCGGTTGGTGGCGGCGACGACGCGGACATCGACGGGGATGACCTTGTCGCTGCCCAGCCGCATCACTTTCTTCTCCTGCAGGACGCGCAGCAGCTTGCCCTGGGTGGCGTAATCGATCTCGGCGATCTCGTCGAGGAAGATGGTGCCGCGGTGGGCGACCTCGAACAGGCCCGGCCGCCCTTCCCGGTTCGCCCCGGTGAAGGCGCCGCCGACGTAGCCGAACAGCTCGCTCTCCAGGATCTGGCTGGGGATGGCGGCGCAGTTGACGGCGACGAACGGCCCGGCCGCCCGCCGGCTGCAATTGTGGATGCTCTGGGCGAACACCTCTTTGCCTGTGCCGGTTTCGCCGAGGATGAGGACGGCGGACTGGGCGGCGGCGAACTCCTTGGCGATGCGCACGGTAGCGGTGATGGCGGGCGTATGGCCGAGGACGTCGTCGAAGGTGAAGGCGGCGACATGGCCGGAAGCGTATATCTCGCGGCGGATGCGCTCCTCCATTTGCTGGATCTTGCTCACGTCCTGGAAGTTGGCGACCGCCCCGACCGCCTGCCTGCTGATCATGATCGGGACCTTGTTGCAGAGGATGCGCTTGCCTTTGACCCGCAGCAGCTGGCCGAGATCGCCGCGGCCGGTTTTGAGGACGGCGGCGAGTTCGAGCTCCGGCCATATCTCGGCGATCGGGCGGCCGACGGCCTGGGTCTCGCTGATACCTGTCATGCGCTGGGCGACAGGGTTGAAGACGGTGACGCGGCCTTCGTGGTCGACCGAAATGACGCCTTCGTAGGCGTAGTCGATGACCGTCTTGAAGAGGCCGGCCTTGACCTTTTCCAGCTGGCGGGCGTGGGCGAGGCGCTTGGCTTCTTCGGCGGCCTGGAGGATGCCTTCGGCGCCGCTGCCGATCAGGATGGCCGGCAGTCCGTGGCGGGCGGCTAGCTTGGCGGTGATTACGCCGCCGATGACGGCGCCGGCGCCGTCGGCGAAAGCGCGCAGAATATTGGCTTCGGCGGCAAACTCGCTGTGGATGATGTAGTGGTGCAACTCGATGCCGAGGATGGGCCCGAGGCAGTCGATGCCCATGACCATGGCGGGGAAGGCGACGACGGCTACTTTGGGGCCGTGGGTCCGGGCCTTCTCGACGGCCCGGATGAGGTCGAAGCCGGTTATCGGCACCTCGACGACGCTCACGTCGAGGCCGGCATCGCGGATGGCCGAGGCGGTGCCGCCGCGGGTGATGATGATCTCCGTGCCGGCGGCGACGAGCTGGCGGGCGATGGCCACGCCCTCGCTCAACAGGCCGGGTTTGATCTCGATGTCGGCGTGGGCGGCGGACAGCGCAGCGGTGGCGATGCGTTGCATGTCTTCGTTCGGGGCCAGGAAAGCGATTTTCACGGCATACCTCCTGAAACATACTGCAACGTTCTAAAACAATTTTAAGACAATGTTGCGAATCGTGCAACATTGTCCGGCCCAAAGCCGCCTGAATCCGCGCCGCTGTTTTTGGCACGGCATTTGCATTAATCAACAGGGGGGGCCAATAATAAGATTAAAGAGGAGGGAATATGATGAACAAAAATTTACGCAATGGATTAATTGCCGTCGCAGTAGGCGTCGTTATCTGGTTCCTGCCCGTTCCCGCCGGCCTCAAGCTGCCCGCGTGGCATCTTTTCGCCATCTTCGTCGCCACCATCCTCGGCTTCATTCTCCAGCCCCTGCCGATCGGCGCCATCGCCTTCATCGGCCTCGGCCTCGCCGGCCTGCTCGGCGTGCTCAAGCCGGCCGAAATCCTCGCCGGCTTCGGCAACACCACCATGTGGTTGATCGTATCGGCCTTCATTTTTGCCAAAGGCTTCGTAAAAACAGGCCTCGGCCGCCGCATCGCCTACAAGATCATGGCCGCCATCGGCGACAGCTCGCTCAAGCTGGCCTACGCCCTGGCCCTCAGCGACTTCATCATCTCGCCAGCCACGCCCTCGAACACCGCCCGCGGCGGCGGCATCCTCTACCCCATCGTCCGCAGCCTGTCGTCGGCCTTCGGCTCCGAGCCGGGCGACACCTCCCGCAAGATCGGCGCTTACCTCATGAAGAGCACCTTCCAGGCCAACACCATCACCTCGGCGATGTTCCTGACCTCGGTCGCCCCCAACTCGCTCGTCGCCGCGCTCGCCCTGCAGACCTCCAAGGTGCAGATCAGCTGGGGCACGTGGGCCCTCGCCGGCGTCCTGCCCGGCCTGCTCGCCCTGGCCATCGCCCCCTGGATCATCTACAAGCTTTACCCGCCGGAAATCACCAAGACCCCGCAAGCCAAAGTCATCGCCCATGAGGAAATTGAAAAGATGGGTCCGACCTCCTGGGGCGAAAAAGTGGTCGCCGGCACCTTCATCCTCGCCCTGCTGCTCTGGAGCACCTCGTCCTACACGAAAATCGACGCCACCGTCGCCGCCATTGTCTGCGTCGGCATCATGCTGCTCGGCCAGGCGCTCGAATGGAAAGACGTGCTTGAGGAAAAAGGCGCCTGGGACACCCTCATCTGGATGGGCGGCCTGATCAGCCTTGCCGGGGCCCTCGACAAAGTCGGCTTCATCGGCTGGTTCGCCAAGCTCATCGGCGCCTCGCTGGCCGGCTTCTCCTGGGAGGCGGCCCTCATCGTCCTGCTGCTCGTCTACATGTACTCCCACTACGCCTTCGCCAGCCTCTCGGCCCACGTCACCGCCATGTACGCCGCCTTCCTGGCCGTGTCCGTCGCCGCCGGCGCGCCGCCCTTCCTCGCGGCCATGAGCCTCGGCGTCATCTCCGCCCTGTTCGGCGGCCTGACCCACTACGCGACCGGCCCGGCGCCCATCTTCTTCGGCGCAGGCTACATCACCCAGGGAGACTGGTGGAAAATCGGCTTTATCATGTCGGTCATCAACCTCATCATCTTCGTCGGCCTCGGCAGTATCTGGTGGAAGGTTGCCGGCCTCTGGTAAGCGGCGACCGCCAAAAAATAAAGGGAGTGATAAAGTGGCAACCAAGGAATACAGCATGAAGTACGGTAAAGAGTACGTCAAATTCCCCCTCGATCCTTCACTCGTCATCGGCGAGCTGAAGATCAAGACCGCTCCGGTGCTTCCCGACCCGGCGGCCGTCATCCGCGAGGCCATCCGCAAGCCGATCGCCTCGGCGCCGCTCAGGGAAATCGTCAAACCCGGCGAAACGGTGTGCTTCATCGTCAACGACCCGACCAGGGTGGCCAACAGCCACGTCTTCATGCCCATCCTCCTCGACGAGCTCAACGCCGTCGGCGTGCCTGACAAAGACATGTTCATCGTCTTCGCCCTCGGCACCCACCGCGACATGACCGAGGCCGAGATGGCCGAGGCCGTGGGCGCCGACGTCGCCAAGCGGGTGAAAATGTACAACAGCAACGCCAAAAAGGACGAGTTCGTCGAAATGGGCACCACCGCCCGCGGCACGCCGGTGGCGTTCAACAAACGCGTCGTCGACGCCGACCGCATCGTCTGCACCGGCAGCGTCGTCCACCACTTCTTTTCCGGCTTTGGCGGCGGCCGCAAGGCGATGCTGCCCGGCGTGGCCAAGCACGAGACCATCCGCAAGAACCACAGCATGATGTTCGACGAGAACGCCGTCATCGGCCGGCTGGAGGGCAACCCCGTCTATCACGACCAGGTGGAAGGGGCGGAGATGTGCCGGCCCGACTTCCTGCTCAACGTCGTCCTCAACGAGAAATTCGAATTCCTCGGCGTCTTCGCCGGCGACTACGTCAAAGCCCACCTCGAAGCATGCGCGTTCGTGGACAGCGTGTACGGCACGGCGGTGCCCGAGCCGGCCGACCTCGTCATCGCTACCTGCGGCGGCTACCCCAAGGACATCAACGTCTACCAGCTGCAAAAGACGATGGACAACGCCTGGGGGGCGGTGCGCCAGGGCGGGGTCGTCATCATCCTCGGCGAGTGCATCGAAGGCAGCGGCTCGGCGATGTACGAAGAAACGATGTGCAAGTACCGGACGCCGGACGAGGTGGAGCAGGCCCTCAGAGCCAACTTCGAAATCGGCGCCCACAAAGCGTACGCCGTCACCAGGCTGATGAAGAGGGCGGAATTCATCCTCGTCTCCTGCCTGAAGCCCGAACTGGCCAAGACCCTCCTCTTCACCCCGGCCGCAAGCATCGACGAGGCCATCCGCATGGCTACGGCCAAGCTAGGGCCCAATCCGCGGGTCATCCTCATGCCGCAGGGCAGCATCACCGTGCCGATCAACAAATAACGGGGGAGAGAGAGCAATGCATGCGATAGAGAAGATCCTCGCCAAGGCGGCCGGCAAGACAACCGTGACGACCGGCGAAATCGTCAACTGCAAGGTTGACCTGGCCGGCATCAACGATCTGTACCTGCAGACCGTCCGCTCCTTCTTCGAGATGGGCGGCAAAAAGGTGTACGACCCGAGCAAGATCGTCATGTTTCTGGACCACTATGCCCCCGCCTCGACGATCATGCAGGCCGACAACCAGAAGCAATTCCGCGAATTCTGCTGGGACCAGGGCATCGACTTGCTGATGGACGTCGACCAGGGGGTATGCCACCAGATACTGGCGGATAAAGGGCTCGTTCGCCCCGGCATGGTGCTGGTCGTCACCGACTCCCACACCACCACCCACGGCGCGTTCGGCGCCTTCGGCACCGGCGTGGGGGCCACCGACTGCGCGATCATCATGATGACCGGCCAGCTGTGGTTCCGGGTGCCGGAAATAATCCGCATCAACCTCGAGGGCAAGCTGCCCAAGGGCGTGTTCGCCAAGGACGTCATCCTCAAGGTCATCGGCATGCTCGGCGCCGACTACGGCGTATACCGCGGCGTGGAATTCACCGGCCCGGTGCTCAAGGAGCTCAACATTTCCGAGCGCATGGCGCTGTGCAACATGACCACCGAGATGGGTGCCAAGACCGCCTATATCCAGCCGGACGAGATCACCCTCGCCTTCCTCAAGGACAAGGTCAAACAGGACTACGAAATCTTCACCACCGACCCCGGCTACAAGTACGCCGCCGAGCATACCTTCGACGTCTCCGGCCTCAAGCCGCAAGTCGCCGCCCCCCACAGCGTCGACAACGTCTTCGACGTCACCGAATACGCCGGCAAGCCCGTCAACCAGGCTTTCCTCGGCACCTGTACCGGCGGCCGGGTGGAAGACATCGCCGTGGCGGCCCGCATCCTCAAGGGCAAGCATATCAACCCCCGCACCCGCTTCATCGTCGTGCCGGCCTCGAAAGGCGTATTCCTCGAAGCGATGGCCAAAGGCTACATCCAGACGCTTGTCGAAGCAGGGGCGACGTTCGTGACGCCCGGCTGCGCCGCCTGCCTCGGCACCCACCAGGGGATGCTGGCCAACGGCGAAACGTGCATCACGGCGTCGAGCCGCAACTTCCCCGGACGGATGGGCCACAACAAGGCGGAGATTTTCGTCGCCTCGCCGGCCTCCGTCGCCGCCGCCGCCCTGAAGGGCAAAATCGTCAATCCGGCAGACTACCTGGAGTAGGGGGGAGAGAACATGCAAAACGTCATCCGCGGTAAAGCCTTCGTCTTCGGGACCAACATCAGCACCGACCAGATTTATCCCGGCCAGTACCTCGACCTCACCGACCCCGACAAGGTGGCCGAGCATGCCATGCAGGGCGCCGACCCCTCGTTCGTCAAGGAAGTCAAGCCGGGCGACATCATCGTCGCCGCTGCCAACTTCGGCTGCGGCTCCAGCCGCGAGCACGCCGCCGTCACCTTGAAGACCGTCGGGGTGGGGGCCATCCTCGCCGACTCGTTCGGCCGCATCTTCTACCGCAACGCCATCAACCTCGGGATACCCCTCGTGGTCTGCCCCGGCATCGCCGACATGGTCAAGCAGGGCGACACCGTCAAGATCGACCTTACCACCGGCGACGTCACGAACGACACGACCGGCAAGGGCGCCACGGCCCAGCCGCTGTCGCCGTATGTGATGGAAATACTGGCCAGCGGCGGGATAAAGCCGATGATCAAGGAGCAATACGGCCAATAAGCTTATCTCGGTTACTGGGGGGCCGCCCATAAGGCCCCATCTGCGGCGTTGCTCCTCAGAGCGCTTGCTTGCGTACACCCCGCAGTACGCTTGCGATGCTGTTACACCGTGCCTCTGCAAACCAGGTATACATACTTGGTCGCGGAGGAAACGGTACCGCGCTCTTCCGGTGCGCCTTGCATCTGGGGCCTTCTGAGCGGCCCGTATAAAAAGCACTACAGGGCCGGTGCGGCTAGCGCCGGCCGCTTTCTTTTTTACGCCCGGCAAGAATTCGCCAGTGCTTTGTCAACATAAATTGGTCAACATAAAGAGGAAAATCGGCCCACGGGGGCGAATGCTTTATATCGCCCGAAAGTATATCCGCTACCGGGCCGGGGACTTGGGGCCACATGCGGAAAGGCGCTCGCCGGGCCCGGCCGCGAGGGCTATTGGGCCTTACAGGCCGAACGGGCTTGACATATTGTTGTATTCCATGCATATCCTGTGTGGCGTGGAAAATACTAAAGATACCAGGCGTTTTCCCCTTATATGGTGTTTGACAAGTTTTTCATACTGAGATAAAATAGCTAATGATGTTTGCGTGCAAGTACTAATTAATAAATTTTTTCCCCGGAAAATGAGGTGATGAAGCATGCAAATCTATGTTTTCGCTTTTACCGTCGCCTTGATTGTGGCTTATTTCATCACGCCTCATGTCAAGGACTTCGCCATAAGAGCCGGGGCGCTCGACGCTCCCGACGCCCGCAAGGTCCATACCAGACCGATCCCCCGTATGGGCGGTCTGGCAATTTATTTGGCCTTCGTCCTGGCTGTGCTGGCCAGCATGCATATCAGCCATGAAATCGCCGGCCTGCTCGTCGGCGGCACCTTCATCCTGATTGTCGGCATCATCGACGACATGAAGCAACTGTCGGCCAAGACCAAGCTCGGCGGCCAGATCATCGCCGCGATGGTCCTGGTGCTGTTCAACGTGCGCATCGAGTGGATCACCAACCCGTTCGGCGACATGATCTACCTGCACTACTGGTCCATTCCCCTCACCGTGCTGTGGGTCGTGGGCCTCACCAACACCCTCAACCTCATCGACGGCCTGGACGGCCTGGCGGCCGGCGTTTCGACGATCGCCTCCGTCACCATCCTGCTGGTGGCCCTGCAGCAGAACTTCTGGACGGTGGCTATCCTGACCGCCGCCCTCGCCGGCAGCGCCCTCGGCTTTCTGCAGCACAACTTCAACCCGGCGAAAATCTTCATGGGCGATACCGGCAGCATGTTCCTCGGGTACATGCTGGCGGCCGTGTCCATCCTCGGCACGGTGAAAAGCGCTGCCACCATCGCGCTGGTCGTGCCGATCGTGGCCCTCGGGCTGCCGATCATGGACACCGCCTTCGCGATCATCCGCCGCTACACCAACGGCCGGCCGATCTTCAAGCCCGACAAAGGGCACTTGCATCACCGGCTGCTGGAGATGGGCCTCACCCAGAAACAGGCCGTGCTGCTCATGTACGTGATCAGCGGCTGCCTGGGGCTGAGCGCCATTGCGCTGACGGAAGTGAACAAGGGATACGGGGCGTTGATTATCCTGTTCCTGTTGGCGCTGGCCTTTTTCGGAGCCAAAAAAGTGGGCGTCCTCAAGGACACCGGTTCGCTGCGAAGCAATTAAGATAATATCGGGCAGGCCGCAGGGCCTGCCTTCTCACTATTTAACAGGAGGTATTATGGCTGCGCCGCTAAAGATCATGACCGTGTTCGGCACCCGCCCGGAGGCCATCAAGATGGCGCCGGTGGTGCTAGAGCTCTCCCGCCATCCGGGGCTGATAACCCCGGTCGTCGCCGTCACCGCCCAGCACCGCGAGATGCTCGACCAGGTGCTGCAGCTCTTCGGCATCGTCCCCGGCCACGACCTGGATATCATGGCCCAGGGGCAGACACTGTTCGACATCACCTGCCGTTCCCTGCAGGGCCTCAATACCGTGCTGGCCGCGGAGCGCCCCGACATCGTCCTCGTCCACGGCGACACGACCACGACGTTCGCCGGCTCGCTGGCCGCCTTCTACCACCGGATCGCCGTCGGCCACGTCGAGGCCGGCCTGCGAACGGGGAACAAATTCTCCCCCTTCCCGGAGGAGATGAACCGCAAGCTGACCGGGTCGCTGACCGACCTGCACTTCGCCCCTACGGCCACCGCCCGCGACAACCTGCTGGCCGAAGCGGTCGACCCCGCCGCCGTCTTCGTCACCGGCAACACCGTCATCGACGCCCTGCTGGCGACGGTCGACGACCGGTACGAATTCGCCGTCCCGCCGCTGGCCGACATCGACTACCGCTCCCGGCGGGTTATCCTCGTCACGACCCACCGCCGCGAAAACCTCGGCGAACCGCTCCGCCACGTTTACCAGGCGCTCAGGGACATCGTCGGCGAGTTCGCCGACGTCGAGGTCGTCTTCCCCGTACATAGGAACCCCCGCGTGCGCGAGGTGGTGAACGCCGAGCTGGGCGGACTGGCGCGGGTCCACCTCATCGACCCGCTCGACTATCAGCCGTTCGCCAACCTCATCGCCCGCTCCCACCTGGTGCTCACCGACTCCGGCGGCATCCAGGAGGAGGCCCCTTCGCTCGGCAAGCCCGTCCTCGTGCTGCGCGACACCACCGAACGCCCCGAGGCGCTCGCCGCCGGGACGGTCAAGCTCGTCGGCACCGACCGGCGGCGGGTTTACGACGAGACGCGCCGCCTGCTGGTCGACCAGGCCGAGTACCGGCGGATGGCCAGCGCCTGCAACCCGTACGGCGACGGCCGGGCCGCCCGGCGCATCGTCGACTTCCTCCTCTGGAAACACGGCCTGGCGGCCGCCAAGCCGGAGCCCTACACCTCCGGGTGAGGCTCCGGCGGCGGTCGGGCGATCGTCAGAAATATGCCAGGGTAAATGAAAGAAACGGCCAGAAAATCACAGAAATTTCCGCCTATTGTCTCGGTGGCAAAAATCCATCTTTAATTTGGCTGGATTGGCAGGATTTCGTGCGAAAAAGTATAAATATTGCTTATATTGTTAGCATTATCACAAAGGGAGCGCCATAAATATTGTTTATATCATCCGTTCGCATCCGCTACGGTTAAGCCGGGGATAATATCTGCATGGACGGACGGGGGTGGGCTGGTGAAACAGGATGACAAGCGCCAGCTGCTCGCGGCGCTCGGGACGGTGGGCAACGTCGGCATCAGCATGGCGGTGGCGGCGGCTGTCGGCCTATTCGGCGGACGGTTTATCGACAACTGGCTCGACACCAGCCCGTGGGCGACCGTTATAGGCACCTTGCTCGGTCTCGTTTCCGGGCTTTGGTCGGCCTACAAGCGAGTTGCCGGGGATGAATAGCGGCGGGCCGGCCGGCGCCGAACAGGAATTCGCCGCCGGCGTGAAGCGTCTCCTGCTGCATATGGCCGTATTGGTGGCTGTGCTTGCCGCAGGGCTGCTGGCGGCCGGCCACGGCGAAAAGGTTTCCGGGCTTATCGTCGGCGCCGTTACCAGCGCTACATACTTCCTGCTCATCTGTTACCGCGTGCGGCGGGCAGTCGCCATGCCGCCGCGGGAAGCGGTCGCGTACATGCGGACAGGCTGGTTCGTCAGGCTCGCCTTCATTGTCGTGATGCTGGCCGTCGCGCTCAAGGTGCCGGCTATTGACTTTATTTTTGCCGTGATTGGCCTGCTGTCCTTTCAGATAGCTATCCTGCTCGACGGATTGTACCTGGTCGTCAGACGGTCCGTCACCAAGTGACTTCCGCAGAAAGGGGTGATATATATAATGGGACACGGGGGACACGCAATCGGTGAACACACGACCGCCAAATTCCTCGGCTACACGTTCAACATGGACACGATCTATATGACCTGGCTGGCGATGGCCATCGTCATCGTCATCACCGTGCTGGCCGTCCGCCGGATCGAGACGGTGCCCCGCGGCTGGCAGAACCTCTTCGAAATGGCCGTCGAGACGATCGGCGGTCAGGTGGATTCGACCATCGGCCCCAACAGCCGCAAGGTTGCGCCGCTATTGATCACGCTGTTCATGTTCCTGCTCGTCTCGAACTGGCTGGGCCTGGTGCCCGGGTTCACATCGCCGACCAACGACCTCAACACGACCCTCGGGCTGGCGCTGATGATCATTGGCTTCGTCCATGTCCTCGGGCTGGCCAACAAGGGGTTTGTCGGCCATTTCGGGCATTTTTTCAAGCCCCATCCGCTGTTTCTGCCGATCAACATCGTCGAGGAAATCGCCCGGCCGATAACGCTGTCGTTCCGTCTTTTCGGCAACATCATCGCCGGGGAAATTCTTATCATCCTCATCGCCGCGCTGCTGCCCATCTGGTTTGAGCCGGCAGTCGGCGTCATTTGGCTGACGTTCAGCGTGATCGTCGGCATCATTCAGGCGTTCATCTTCACGATGCTGTCGACATCCTACCTGAGCAACTCGCTCAAGGACGAGCACCACTGATCCGGGAAAATTCAATTTAACCCAATTATAAAGGAGGATTACCACTGTGACCGAACATGCCATTATCGTTGCCGCCTCAGTCATCGCCGCCGCGCTCGCCATCGGGCTGGCCGCCTTCGGCGCCGCCATGGGCGACGGACAGGTAACCGCCAAAGCGGTCGAAGGGATGGCCCGGCAGCCTGAAGCCAAGGGCACCATTCTCGTCAACATGTTCATCTCCGTCGGCCTGATCGAGTCCATCCCCATCATCGCCGCCGTTATCGCGCTGGTGCTGGTTTTCGCCAACCCGTTCATCAAGTAATTTGTCAAGCAGGCGACGGGATTCTTCCCGTCGCCTCCCTTAAGCCTTGCAGAGGAGGGCATTGATTTGGTTGAGTTGAATCCGACGCTTTTTGCGCAGATTATAAATTTCCTCATCCTCCTATATATCCTGAAGAAGTTCGTCTTCGGACGGGTTATGCAGGCGATGAGCGACCGCCAGGCCCGCATCGCCGGCAACCTGGAGGTGGCCGACCGCGAACGGTCGGCGGCCGAGGAGCTCAAGCGCGAGTATCAGGAGCAGCTGGCCCAGGCCAGGACACAGGCCCAGGCGATCGTGGAGAAAGCCACCAAGCTGGCCGAACAGGCCAAGGACGATATCGTGAAGGAAGCCCGGGCCGAGCATGCCCGCCTGTTGAAGGAAGCCCAGGAAGAGATCGCCCGCGAGCGCGAGCGGGCCGTGGCCGACATCCGCAACGAGGTCGTCGCCCTGTCCATCGCCGCCGCCGGCAAGGTCATCGGCCAGAACCTGGACGCCAAAGCCAACGCCAAGCTTGTCAGCGACTTCATCAATAAGCTCGACGCGCAGAAAATAGGTGGCATCCAATGATCGCCAGCCAACTAGCCATGAGGTACGCCGAGGCCTTGTACGAACTGGCGGCCGAGCGGCAGGCGCTGGACGGCGTGGAAAAGGACCTGGCCGGCGTGGAAGAAACGCTCGCCGCCCACGGCGAACTGGCCACGCTTCTCTATCACCCGCAGGTGCCGCTCGCGGCCAAGAAGGATACGGTAACCCGGGTATTCGGCCCGCAGGTGACCGACTTCGTCCTCAAGTTTCTCCTCCTGCTCGTCGATAAGCGCCGCGAGGCGGCCCTGCCGGCGATCGTCAGGGAATACAGGGTGCGGGCCAACAAGGCCCGCAACATCGCCGAGGCCGAGGTGACGACGGCCATGCCGCTCGCCGAGGACGACAAGACTGCTTTGGCCGCCAAGCTGAGCGCCGTGACCGGCAAGACCGTTGTGCTCAATACCAAGGTCGACGACCGCATCGTCGGCGGCGTCGTCGTCAAGATCGGCGACAAACTGATCGACGGCAGCGTGGCCCGCCAGCTCGAAGCGCTCCGCGCGGCGCTGCTCAAGACGGAAGTGCGTAAGATTGGGGTGACTTACTGAGTATGAAACTTAGGCCCGAAGAAATCACCGCTATCATCAAGCAGCAGATAGAAAACTACCAGGTCGACCTCAATGTCGACGATGTCGGCACAGTCATCGAAGTCGGCGACGGCATCGCCCGCATCCACGGCCTGGAGAAGGCCATGGCCGGCGAGCTGCTCGAATTCCCCGGCAACGTCTTCGGCATGGTGCTCAACCTCGAGGAAGACAATGTCGGCGCCGTGCTCCTCGGCGGCGAGCTGCTGATCAAGGAAGGCGACACCGTGCGCCGCACCGGCCGCATCATGCAGGTGCCCGTCGGCGACGCCATGATCGGCCGCGTCGTCAACGCCATCGGCCAGCCGGTCGACGGCAAGGGGCCGATCGACACGCAGGAATTCCGGCCGGTCGAATACCGCGCCCCCGGCATCGCCGACCGCCAGTCGGTCAAGGAGCCGCTGCAAACGGGCATCAAGGCCATCGACGCCATGATCCCCATCGGCCGCGGCCAGCGCGAGCTCATCATCGGCGACCGCGGCACCGGCAAGACGGCGATCGCCATCGACACGATCATCAACCAGAAAGGCCATGGCGTCACCTGCATCTACGTCGCCATCGGCCAGAAAGCGTCCACCGTCGCCCGCGTCGTGCGCACGCTCGAAGAGGCCGGGGCGATGGAATACACCATCGTCGTCGCCGCCACCGCGTCCGACAGCGCCCCGCTGCAGTACCTGGCGCCGTATGCCGGCGTAACCATGGGCGAGTACTTCATGTACAAGGGCGGCGCCGTGCTGTGCGTATACGACGACCTGTCCAAGCACGCCACCGCCTACCGCGCCATGTCGCTGCTGCTCCGCCGGCCGCCCGGCCGCGAAGCCTATCCCGGCGACGTCTTCTACCTACACTCCCGCCTGCTGGAGCGGGCGGCCAAGCTGTCCGACGAACTGGGCGGCGGCTCGATCACCGCGCTGCCGGTCATCGAAACGCTGGCCGGCGACGTTTCCGCCTACATCCCCACCAACGTCATCTCGATCACCGACGGGCAGATCTTCCTCGAGAGCGAGCTGTTCTACTCCGGCGTCCGCCCGGCCATCAACGCTGGCATCTCGGTATCCCGCGTCGGCGGCAACGCCCAGATCAAGGCCATGAAGCAGGTCGCCGGCCGTCTGCGCCTCGACCTCGCCCAGTACCGCGAGATGGCGGCGTTCGCCCAGTTCGGCTCCGACCTGGACAAGGCCACCAAGGCGCTCCTCGACCGCGGCCAGCGCATGACCGAGATCCTCAAGCAGCCGCAGTACGAGCCGGTACCGGTCGAAGAGCAGGTCCTGACCATCTACGCCGGCGTCAACGGCTACCTCGACAACATCCCCGTCGACCAGGTCGTCCACTACGAGAAGGATTTCGTCAAGTTCATGAAAGCCAACTACGCCGAGATCGGCAAGACCATCCGCGAAAAGAAGGTCATCGACAAAGAAACCGAAGCCGCGCTGAAGGAAGCCCTGAAAGAGTTCAACGACACTTTCGCGGCCTACGACAAGGCCGGCGCGCAGGCGGGGTGATGACCGATGCCCAGCACGCGGGACATACGCCGCCGCATTAAAAGCGTAAAGAATATCCAGCAGATCACCAAGGCCATGAAGATGGTGGCCGCGGCCAGGCTGCGCCGGGCCCAGGAGCGGGCCAACTCCAGCCGCCCCTACACCGACAAGATCCGCGAGATCCTGGCGGGCGTGGCGGCAGGGGCCAGGGACTCCGGGCACCCGCTGCTGGCGGTGCGGGAAGTCAGCCGCACGGCCTACCTCATCCTCGGCGCCGACAAGGGCCTGGCCGGGGCCTACACCTCCAACCTCCTGCGCGAGGTGCTGCCACAGGTGAGCGGCCGCGGCGACGTCAGCCTGCTGACCGTCGGCCGCAAGGTCCGCGACTACTTCCGGCGGCGGGGCTACAAGATCGACCAGCAGTACACCGGCTTTTCGGAAAAACCGGCCTACGACAGCGCCGTCGCCATCGCCAACGAAGTGGCCTCCGCCTACGCCCGCGGCGACTACGACGCCGTTTACCTCGTCTACACCCGCTTCTTCTCGCCGGTCAACCACCGGCCCACCACCATCAAGCTGCTGCCGGTGGACACCACGGAAGCGGCCGGGGAAGAGCAGCCGCGCGAATACATCTTCGAGCCGTCGGCCGAGGAAGTCCTCGGACTGCTGCTGCCGAAGTACCTGGAGACGATCGTCTACGGCGCCCTTCTCCAGTCGGCGGCCAGCGAGCTCGGCGCGAGGATGACGGCCATGGGTTCGGCCACCGACAACGCCGAAGAGCTCATCTCCAAGCTGGTGCTCAACTACAACAAGATCCGCCAGGCGAACATAACCCGCGAAATCTCCGAGATCGTGGGCGGCGCCGAGGCCCTCAAATAGGTAAAACGCCGCTGCCGCGGACGGCCGCAGGTTTTTGAGACCGCGGGCCGGTCGCGGCGACGAGCAGGAGGGAAAGCATGAACACTGGAAGAGTAATTCAAGTCATCGGGCCTGTCGTTGACGTCGAATTCCCCCCGGAGCAGCTGCCTCCGATTTATAACGCCGTAAAGATAGACGAGCAGGTCGGCGACGTCCGCGTCAAGCTGACGGTGGAGGTTATGCAGCATCTCGGCGACAACGTCGTCCGCTGCGTGGCCATGTCGTCCACCGACGGCCTGACCCGCGGCATGAAGGCCGACGACACCGGCGCGCCGATCAAGGTTCCCGTCGGCAAGGGCACGCTCGGCCGGGTCTTCAACGTCCTGGGGGAAACGGTCGACAACGACGAGCGCCCGGTCGAGGCCGAGGACTACTGGCCCATCCACCGCCCGGCGCCGTCCTTCGAGGACCAGGAAACCTCGACCGCCATCCTGGAGACGGGCATCAAGGTCGTCGACCTCATCGCCCCTTACGCCAAAGGCGGCAAGATCGGCCTGTTCGGCGGCGCGGGCGTCGGCAAGACGGTCATCATCATGGAGCTCATCCGCAACATCGCCACCGAGCACGGCGGCTTTTCGGTCTTCTCCGGCGTCGGCGAGCGCACCCGCGAAGGCAACGACCTGTGGACGGAGATGAAGGAATCCGGCGTTATCGACAAGACGGCCCTCGTCTACGGCCAGATGAACGAGCCGCCGGGAGCGCGCATGCGCGTCGGCCTCACCGGCCTTACCGTGGCCGAGTACTTCCGCGACATGGGCGGCCAGGACGTACTGCTGTTCATCGACAACATCTTCCGCTTCATCCAGGCCGGCTCGGAGGTTTCCGCCCTCCTCGGCCGCATGCCGTCGGCCGTCGGCTATCAGCCCACCCTGGGCACCGACGTCGGCGCCCTGCAGGAGCGCATCACCTCGACCAAGAAGGGCTCGATCACCTCGGTGCAGGCAGTCTACGTGCCGGCCGACGACCTGACCGACCCGGCGCCGGCGGCGACCTTCGCCCACCTGGACGCCACCACCGTTCTCTCGCGGCAGATCGCCGAGCTGGGCATCTACCCGGCCGTCGACCCGCTCGACTCCACCTCCCGGATCCTCGACCCGCACGTCCTCGGCCAGGAGCACTACGAAGTGGCCCGCGGCGTGCAGGAAGTGCTGCAGCGCTACAAGGAGCTGCAGGACATCATCGCCATCCTCGGCATGGAAGAGCTCTCCGACGACGACAAGCTCACCGTCGCCCGGGCCCGCAAAATCCAGCGCTTCCTCAGCCAGCCCTTCTTCGTGGCTGAAGCGTTCACCGGCACGCCGGGCAAATACGTGCCCCTCAAGGAGACCATCCGCGGCTTCAAAGAGGTCCTCGCCGGCAAGTACGACGACCTGCCGGAGCAGGCTTTCTACATGGTCGGCACGATCGACGAGGCGGTGGAAAAGGCGCGCCAGATCAAGGGGGAATAGCCAGTGGCCAACAAGATCCGGCTGGACATCGTCACCCCTGAACGCATCGTCTATTCCGAGAACGTCAACATGGTGATCGCCCGCGCCACCGACGGCGACCTCGGCATCCTGCCCGGCCACGCCCCGCTGGTGGCCGGCATGGATATCTGGCCGCTGCGCATCCTCAATGACGACGGCGAGCGCCAGATTTCCGTGTGCGGCGGCTTTATCGAGGTGCGCCCCGAAAAGGTGACCATTCTCGCCTCCTGCGCCGAACTGCCGGAGGAGATCGACGTCAAGCGGGCCGAAGCCGCCAGGACCAGGGCCGAAGGCCGCATCAAGAGCGCCGCCCCTGACATCGACATGACGCGGGCCGAAGCTGCCCTGCGCCGGGCGATCATCCGCCTGCGGGTGGCCGGGAGCGGCAATATCAGGGATATATGATTCAGCAAGGCCGGGGGTATCCCCGGCCTTTTTATGCGCCATCCTCCTTCTCAGCGTCAGAAATTGCCTGTATAACCACCCTAAATTCTGGCAAGAATAAGCGTAGAGAAGGATGGGGAGTAGTATGCGCAGAAGTTCTTGCTATGCGTTGATGGCCGGCCTCCTTTTTTTGTCGCTGCTGATCTGGGGCCGGGCGGACAACGGCGTCCGGGCGGCGCGGGTCGAGGTGCTGAATGCGGCCATGACCGCCGCCGGGGCTACGACCGAAAGCGTCACCTTCAACGCCTGGACGAAGCTCCTCGACGCCGACATCAGCGACGACGGACTGAAGGAGCTGGCCGTGGCGGCGATGGCTAAACTGGGCTACGGGCCCGGCCAGTACGACCTCCGCCATACCCGCAGCGAGCGCCACCGCCTCGTCAAGGCGGAGCAGGCCGGCGACGGCCGGCACTGCGTCGTCACCGCCCAGGTGATTTACCCGGCCTGGAACCGGGAGAACGCCGCCGCGTACCTGATGGTCAACGCCGAGGCGTTGACCGCGGCGACCGACACCGACCGGCTGCGCGGCCGGGTGGCGGCCGCCGCCGCCGCGGGCGGCGGCCGGGCGCGGATAAGCACTTGCCTGGTAGGGTGGCTTGATGGTAAACTAGAAAAGGATAGATGGCCGGAGACGCTCCATAGAGCCGGCCAAGTCCTCGGCGCGGCCGACGGCGAAGTCGTCATCCAGCCCAATTACGCCGGCATGACGGGTTATTCCCCCGCCCTGCCCGAAAGCCTTACCGTCGGGGACAAGCGGATCAACATCGACCTGGCCATCCGTTACAGCCCCCTTGATAACCGCACATACGTAGTCATCGCCTCGCCGGTGATTGCCGGCGAATATTAGCAGCAGGCGGCGGGAGGAAAATTTGTGGAAAGACTGATAGTCACCGGCGGGAAGAAATTGTCCGGCAGCATCAAGGTCAGCGGCGCCAAGAACGCCGTGCTGCCGATCATCGCGGCCTCGCTCCTCGGGACCACGACCAGCCGGTTGGAGGAGATCCCCGCCCTCGAGGACGTGGGCACCATCAGCGAGGTGCTCCGCCAGTTGGGGGTCAGCGTCGCGGCCGAAGAAGCCGGCACGCTGATCGTTAACAGCGGCGAGCTTTCCAGCTGCGAAGCCCCGTACGAGTTCGTCCGCAAAATGCGGGCGTCCTTCCTCGTCATGGGGCCGCTGCTCGCCAGGGCCGGGCAGGCGCGCATCTCCCTGCCGGGCGGGTGCGCCATCGGCACGCGGCCGATCGATCTTCACCTGAAAGGCTTCGAGGCCCTGGGGGCGGAAATCGTCCTCGGCCACGGCTATATCGAGGCGAGGGCGCGCCAGCGGCTCAAAGGGGCGCGGATCTACCTCGACTTCCCCAGCGTCGGCGCCACCGAGAACATCATGATGGCCGCCTGCCTGGCCGAAGGGCAGACCGTCCTGGAAAACCCGGCCGAAGAGCCGGAGATCGTCGACCTCGCCAACTATCTGAACGCCATGGGGGCGAGGATTCGCGGCGCGGGGACGAACGTCATCCGCATCGAGGGGGTCAGGGAGCTCAAAGGCACCACCCACGCCGTCATCCCCGACCGCATCGAGGCCGGCACCTACATGGTGGCGGCGGCGATCACCGGCGGCGACGTCTGGCTGGAGAACGCCCTGGTCGAGCACCTCAAGCCGGTCACCGCCAAGCTCAAGGAAGCGGGCGTCGCCATCGAGGAGAAGATCGACGGGGTGATGGTCCGCGGCGCGGGGGCAATAAAGGCGGTCGATATCAAAACGCTCCCCTATCCCGGCTTTCCCACCGACATGCAGGCCCAGTTCATGGCCCTCATGACGGTGGCCGGCGGGACAAGCGTCATTACCGAAACGGTATTCGAAAACCGCTTCATGCATGTGGACGAGCTCAAGCGCATGGGCGCCAGCGTCAAGATCGAGGGCCGCAGCGCAATCGTGGAAGGGGTGGCCAACCTCACCGGCTGCCCGGTGAAGGCCACCGATCTCAGGGCCGGCGCGGCGCTGGTGCTGGCGGGCCTGATCGCCGAAGGCAAAACCGAGATAAGCTGCATTCATCATATTGATCGCGGTTACGAGGACATCGTCGGCAAACTGTCAAACCTGGGCGCGGACATCGTCCGGGTAGGATAATGAGAATTTTATACGGAGGGGCGGCCTGCAACGGGTCGCCCCTTCCGGCATATCTTGGCCACCCCTCACATATTATGTTAGTGTCACATAAGTGCTGGAGGGGCGGGCGTGAAAAAGATGTTGGCGCTTACGATCCTGCTGGTCCTCGTCGCCGTTATCGTCGTTCCCGTGGCGGTGCTGTACGGCCTGGGCGGCCCGGAGGGCAAGAAGGCGGGCGGCGTTTTCCGCGGCGAGGACGTCCAGATCCGGGTTTACCTCCACGACCAGGACCGGATCGTGGCCATGAATCTGGAGGATTACGTAAAAGGCATGGTCGCGGCCGAGATGCCGGCCGAATTCGACCTCGAGGCCCTCAAAGCCCAGGCGGTCGCCGGCCGGACATACGCGGTCAAGCAGATGGTCCATTTCGGCGGCCCCGGGCTGCCCGACCGGCCCGGGGCGGACGTCAGCACCGACCCCCGCCAGAACCAGGCGTGGCTCAGCACCCTGCAGCTCCGTGAGCGGTGGGGCCCATTCAACTTCGACCGTTACTGGGCCAAGATCACCCAGGCGGTGGACGGCACGCGGGGGCTGATCGTCACTTACAACGGCGAGGCCATCAACGCCGTCTTCCACTCGACAAGCGGCGAACGCACCGCCAGCGCCAAGGAGGTCTGGGGTTACGATTTCCCCTACCTGCAAAGCGTCGTCTGCAACTGGGACAAAAAGTCGCCCCGCTACAGCGACAGCAAGGAATACACCTTCGCCGAGCTCGAACAGCGCCTCGGCACGGAGGCGGGGGTCGTGGCGGCCGCCCAGGGCGGCGGCGCGGTGGCTCAGGTACTGGCGAGGACCGAGTCGGGTCGGGTCGACAAAGCCAAGGTAGGCAGCAAGACGTTCACCGGCTTCGACCTGCGCCAGAAGCTGGAGCTGCGCTCGACCAACTTCACCGTCGAGACGCAAGGCGGCAAGCTGGTCTTCAAGACCACCGGCTACGGCCACGGCGCGGGCCTCTGCCAGTACGGGGCCAACGGCCTCGCCAAGGAGGGCAGGGACTTCCGCGCCATCCTCACTTACTACTATACCGGCGTACAGATCGCCAGCATCCACGGGACATAGTCTGGGGCCGCTGAGTTATCAGCGGCCTCCATTTTGGGAATACTGGGCATAAGAGGTGATCTTATGCCCAGTAAATTATGGCCTGACAACATATTTGCGGAGCTGCGGCGGCTGCGGGCGCGGCGGACCTGGACGGAGCCGCGGCCGGTGTATGTGGCCGCCGGCCTGGTGATAACGGCCGCCGTCCTCATGCTCGTCGTCGTCAGCGGGGTCAGGCAGCCGGCCGTGCCAGTGCCGCCCGCGCTCCTCGTCCGCCAGGAGGCGCCGGCCGAGCCGGCCGCCCGTTCCGAGGCGCCGGCACAGGTCCTCCCGGCACCAGAAACCGCGGACAAGCAGGGCGCGACCCGGGAGGCGGCCGTGGCGCCGCGTCCCGCCGGTCCGCTCAGGCCGGCGGCGGGAGCGGTAAAGCAAGCCTTCGGCTGGCAATTGCATCCGCTTTACGGCGACTGGCGCTACCACCCCGGTGTCGACATCGCCGTGCCGGCCGGCAGCGCGGTGAAGGCGATGTGGAGCGGCCGCGTCGCCGACGTGTATGGAGACCCGCGGTACGGGCTGACGGTGGTGGTGGCCGGAGGCGGCCATACCGTCTACTATGGCTCGCTGGCCGCCGCCAAGGTGGACAAGAACCAGCAGGTGGCGGCGGGCACCGTAATCGGCACGGCAGGCGAGGCGCCGGCCGAGCCGTATCCCCACCTCCACCTGGCCGTGAAAGACGGCGACAAGTACATTGACCCGCAGGAAGTCCTGGCGAAAAGCGAATAACATCCCCCGGCCCCGCCTCTCCCTGCAGGCGAAAATGCGTGACATGTCACGCATTTTTTGTTTTTGTCCGCATATACATGGTAGCAAACGGAGGGCGAGGGGGAAATTGGGATATGAAGGACTATATCCGCAAGCGGGTGCTGGACATCAGTAACCACATTCTCGAAAGCAAGCACACAGTCAGGCAGACGGCAACCGTTTTCGGGGTAAGCAAAAGCACCGTACATAAAGATATACCAAAAGTGAACGGTGAGCGGACGGCAAGAGTTGATCATAGAGAGCCTGGAGCGACCTGCCGTGAATGGGAGCCAGCATAGGAAAAGTCCTGCCAGGTTTTGAAACCGGCAGGACTTTAGTGGTCCTCGGAAATATATAATCCCCAGTGAAAAGTGCCCGTTTGGGGGCGACTGCTACCGGGAATATTGCTTCTGGTATATTTCCAACAAATTCAGTTCTTGCAGAATCCCGGACGGTATTAGCAGAGTAACTTGCACTACACCGGGTAGGCGGCCTATTTGGATATCGCCGGTTATTGTCGCCCGATTCTTGACTTCAGCGACAGAGTAGCCTGTCAAAGCGGCCATGCGCTCCAGCCCGTTGGCGGTGGCGGCATTCAGGTCGCGGCCGGTGCCAACGACCTGAAGAGGATACACTTCAGTTTCCAGAGGCAATTCATAGATTGCGGCCATCTGGCGGGCCTTGAGGATTTCAGCCTCGGTATAGGGGCGGGCCAGATAAGGCAAATCTTCGGCCAGGGGCAGGACGACGGGGCCGTCCAAAGCAAGCCCTTTTATCACCTTGACTTCTAAAATGACTTCAGCGGAAACATCTGTCGTATGGCCCGCCACTTCGCCATCGCCCATCATGGCATGGACATCCCCGACGTAAATGCCGGCCTGGGGCACTTTGACAGGAACAATGACTGACGCTCCTTCACGTACCTCATTGATATCCATATGGCCATCGGTGCGTTCCGCTAACTGAGCTTCACTCAGCGACCATTCATGGGGGGCATTGATCAGAAAGCTGCCGAAATCGCCGGCGTTATGAGATGAGGGTAAGGCAACCGATGGACAAGAGCCGATATTGCCGACCATCGGACGGACCCGCGCCAGCACGCCGGCCAGGTCGCCTTTTGCCAGAAGGTTCGATGAGTACTGGCATGATGACGAAGGAATAGCACTGAATTCCTGGGCCTGACGCGCAATCTCCAAAGCCTCCTGCGGCGGGACGGTAATGCCAAGGGAGCGCTCTTCATTGAAAAGCATGGTATAACCGTTATCAAGATGGAAGGGTTTGACCGATGTGTGGCATTCCGCACACTTTATCGCATCTTCGCCGATACCTTCCAGATAAGTAGTCGGATTGATTTGGCCGCAGCCGGGGCAGCGTTTGGCGACAAAAGGGTCGCCTATGAAGTTTCCCTCATTGAAGAGATCCGTTCCCGAGGTGGTGGCCAGCGACAAGATATTGATTTTCCTGATCTTGATACACACGGCATCGCCTATTTCGGCGCCTTCCACGGCGATCGGGTGGGTAACCTCATGGCCGCTTGCATAATCGGGAGTAATCATGGCTCCCCAGCAGCCGGGCGATACCCGCGCCACGATCATTCCGCCGTCAGCGACGCTGCCGGCCATCGGTGCCTTCGGATCGAGAACCCAGGCCATTTTGGACGCATGAATAATCCGGTTCGTCACGTTCATCCCTCCCATAAATGATATACAACGACTATTCCATATTCATCCAGAATATCCCTTCCGCAATTCCTTTTTCCCTAAGTCGGAAAAAAGTAGAATAAGGCAAGGGAATCGCCCGAGTACGGTGATTCCCTTGCCTCAGTGTTTATTGCCTGCCTTATTTATAATGAGTCAAACATATGCTTGCCAAATGTGGAAATACAATACATAATATTAATATATTAATATATATCTTTTGCTTCCCGGGTAATTTGGCCGGCAAAATGAGTAAAGCCTTATAAGAATATCTTTATGTCATTTACAGGCAGGGTCGAGACAGGATGCGGATCAGATCATAACATAGGGGATGAGTTGGCCGTGAATTTACTGCATGATTTAGTGAAAGATGCCCCGCTTCCCCGGTTGATTAAAATTCATCAGAAGTTTGACGCGCTGGAAGTCGCCGATGTACCGCAAGTTCTGAGGACCGAGCTGGCCAAGCCGGGTGTGGGTGAACGGATAAAGCCGGGAACGAAAATCGCGATCGCCGTCGGCAGCCGTGGGGTGGCTGAAATTCTCACTCTTGCACGGGTGGTAGCGGAAGAGGTCAAGAAACGCGGCGGTGAGCCGTTCATAGTGCCGGCCATGGGGAGCCACGGGGGGGCTACCGCCGAGGGCCAAAAAATGATACTGGCTTATCTGGGCTTAACGGAAGAATCGGTCGGCTGCCCAATCGTATCGTCGATGGAAGTGGTCGAAGTCGGCAAGCTTGATAACGGCCTTGCGGCATTGATCGACAAGAACGCCTTTGCGGCCGACGGTATTATCGTCATCAACCGCGTGAAGCCCCATACATGTTATCGCGGCCCATGCGAGAGCGGTATGACCAAGATGATCGCTATCGGTCTCGGCAAGCAAAAAGGGGCCGATTCCTGCCATGCGTACGGCTTCAGGTATATGGACTCCTTCGTCGTTGAGATGGCGAAGGTCAAAATCGCCCGGACCAAGATTCTGTTCGGGGTCGGTACAGTGGAAAACGCCTATGATAAGATCGCCAAAATTGTCGCCGTACCGGCCGAGGACCTAATTAGGACCGACAGCGAAATGCTCGTGGAGGCCAAGGCTAGGATGCCGCGGTTGCTCATCGACAAAATCGATGTCCTGGTTGTGCAGCAGATCGGCAAAGACTGTTCGGGGGACGGAATGGACCCCAATATTACCGGTCGTTACCCCACGCCCTATGCTTCAGGCGGGCCGGACATCGCCAAACTGGCGGTGCTCGATCTGACCGCGGCAACCCACGGCAATGCCAGCGGAATGGGTGCGGCCGACATAATTACCCGAAGGTTGTTCAACAAGATCGACTACCAGTCGACCTACGCCAACGTCATTACGTCCACGGTGTTTAGGGGTGCCAGCATTCCGCCGATGTTCGACACCGACGAGGATGCCGTCAGGGCTGCGGTCAAGACCTGCAACAGCCAGGACATCTCCCGGACGCGGATGATCGTTATTCAGGACACTATGCATATGGGTGATATATATATTTCCGAAAGCCTGTTGGCGGAAGCCAAAGCCAGTCCGAGCATGGAAATTCTCAGTGAACCGATCGAGATGCCCTTTGACGCGGAGGGTAACTTCCGCCTGTTTGGATAGAAAAGCAAGTGAGCACATCATTTACTCCGGCGCAGCCGTTAGAAATTAGAATATCATCAGAAGAACTTGACTAAATATTTTATTAGGATGATGAGGTTATTCATGGAACGACAGTTGCAGGAGTCTACCCGCGAATACATTTACAAGATTCTCCGCGCTAATATCATGAACTTAAGTTATGCGCCGGGCAGCAGGATTCAGGAAGCCGAGATCGCCGAAAAGTTGAACATCAGCCGGACTCCAATCCGGGAAGCCATCATTCGGCTGGTCCACGAAAAACTCATCAATGTATTTCCGCAGCGGGGAATTTATGTTTCTCTTATCGATCTGCAACTTGTGGAGGAATCAAAATTCATCCGGGAGACGCTGGAACGGCGAGTAATCGAGCTTGCTTGCCTGGACTTTCCCCAGGAGGGGCTGTTTCGGTTAGAGAAGGCACTGCTGCTACAGGAATTGTGCATTATCGAAAATAAATTCAATGAGTTTTACGAACATGACAGCAACATGCACGGCATAATTTTTGCCGGCTGCCAAAAAGAGAAGACATGGGAAATGATCGAGCAGATGAACACCCATTACAACCGGGTCCGGATTCTGGGCATCTCGCACGGTTATGAACTGCCGCAACTGCTGGAGGAACACCGGGCCATAGTGAATTCGATCCGCAGCCATGACGTCCAGTCCGGGGTGAAGGCGTTGGACGGACATCTGAACAAAGTGCGGATAGATTTGCGCAAAATGCTGGAGGATTTCCCCGAATATTTCCGGCACGATGACTGAAGGGATAAAAGCAGCCCGAAAAATCATTTGATAGATAATAGCCAAAAGGAGGCGCAGTTTTGCCGAAACTTGCCGCATTTCCCAAGTGTTACATGGACGAACTGTGTGAAACCCGGACCATGACGATTTTTGAATGGATCGACCTTGCGTCGGGATTGGGCGTGGACGGGCTGGAGATGTACCCGGGATTTTTTCTCAATTACCGGCGGTCTTATCTGTTGTCGGTCAAAGCCGCTATGGCGGAAAAGGGCCTTTCCGCTCCCATGTTCTGTGTTTCGCCCGATTTTACCCATCCCGAGGCGGCCGTGCGCCGGCAGGAGATTGAAAAGTACCGGAAAATCCTCGATGTGGTGGCCTTTTTCGGCGGGGAAACCTGCCGTATCCTGTCGGGACAGGCGCATAAGCAAGTCAGTCGCGAAGAAGGCGTGGCCCATGTTTTGGAGTGCTTCCAGGAGGTCCTGCACGATGCGGCCGCCCGCAAAATAACCCTGGTCATGGAGAACCACTATAAGGACAATTTTTGGATTTATCCGGAGTTTGCCCAGCCCCATGACATCTTCCTGGAGATCGTCGATCAGATCGATTCTCCCTGGTTCGGCGTCAATTACGATCCGTCCAACGCCATTCTGGCCGGCGAAGATCCCCTGGAGCTGCTGGATGCGGTGAAGGACAAGGTCGTCAGCATGCATGCCAGCGACCGCTACTTGCTACCCGGCGCCACCCTGGACGATATCAAAAAGCGGGACGGCAGCAAAGGTTATAGCGACTTGTTGGCCCATGGCGTAATCGGCCGCGGGATGAACGATTACGACACTATCTTCCGCACGCTGCACGACGTTGGCTTTGACGGCTGGGTCTCGATCGAGGACGGGATGAACGGCATGGACGAACTGAAAGAGTCGGTCCGCTTTTTACGGGCCAAATTTGATCAATATTGGGGTGCATGAATATGAAACCATTGGTGCAGATTTCGCTTGATCTCGAGACCTTGCCCGAGGCGCTGGAAGTCGCCGCAGTGGCCGTCGCCGCCGGCGTCGATTATCTGGAGGTGGGCACGCCGCTGATTCTCGGCGAAGGCCTCCATGCGGTAAGAGCCCTGCGCGAGCGCTATCCCGACAAAGGCATCGTGGCCGATATCAAATGCATGGACGGCGGCTATCCGGAGACAGCGATGATGGCCAAGGCCGGGGCTACGCATGTCGTGGTGATGTCGGTCGCCCATGACGGGACCGTCAAGGGGGCCGTCAAAGCCGGAAAAGAGTTCGGCATCAAAGTGATGGCCGATATTATGCTGGTTGCGGACAAAGTGGCGGAGGCCAAACGCATGGAGGCGTTAGGGGTCGATTATATCGTATTGCATACCGGCTTTGACGAGCGGCACGAGGAAACCTGGAAAACGCCGATGACGGACATCGAGGCGGTCGCCAAGGCGGTAAGCATCCCCGTTCAGGCCGTGGGCGGGCTTTCCCTGGAGCAGGCTATGGAGGCGCCGAAACTGGGAGCGCCGCTTGTCGTGGTGGGGGCCCCGCTGGTCATCGACGACAAAAACTTCCGTGGCGCCGCATCGCTGGAGCAGCTGGGCGAGATTCTCCGCCGGGTGGTAAAGGAGGTGAAGGGATAATGATGAAAGCGCTGGTGAAATACGATGTGATTCCAGGTGCGGTCGAGATCAGGGAAGTGCCCGAACCGGCCATCGGGGCGGACGACGTCCTGTTGGAGGTCCGGGCGGTCGGCGTCTGCGGTAGCGATATCGAGATGTGGCACCATCAGGTGACTTTCCCGGTTAATGTTCCGGTCATTTTGGGCCATGAATTCTGCGGCGTAATCGCCGCAACCGGGGCCAACGTCAAAGATTTCCGCGTGGGCGAAAGGGTTGTCAGCGAAACGGCGGCCTATATCTGCGGCAAATGCCACCACTGCCGTTCCGGCGAGTATAACCTGTGCCCGTCCCGCAAGGGATACGGGTCGGGTGTCAGCGGGGCATTCACGAAGCATGTGGCCGTGCCGCAGCGCATCTTACACAGGATTCCCGACAGCGTTTCGTTCGACTTTGCTTCCCTGACCGAGCCGGCGTGCGTCGCTTACAATGCGGTGAATGTGAAAAGCCGCCTGCGCGCCGGCGAGCCGGTCGTGATTATCGGCCCGGGCCCCATCGGGCTGTTTGCAGTGCAGATGGCCAGAATCGGCGGCGCCTCCCCGATCATCCTCGTCGGCACCGACGCCGACCAAGCCCGCATGCAGACAGGCCGCGATCTGGGCGCCCATATAACAATCAATGTCCCGAAAGAAGATGCTGCGGACAGGATCATGAAGCTCACCGCGGGGCTCGGCGTCCCGCTGGTCGTAGACGCGGCAGGCAACAATGCGGCCTTCAAGCTGGCCATGGAGATCGTGCGCCGCAACGGCCAGATCACCAAAATCGGCTGGGGGCCAAAGCCGCTCGACTTGTCGTTAGACCCGATCATCGCCAAAGCGGCCAATCTGCAGGGGTCGTTCAGCCATACCTGGTCGACCTGGGAAGCGGTGCTGCATCAGATCGAAACCGGCGATATCCGCATGGACCCCATGATCACGCACCGGTTTCCGTTGTCGCAATGGGAAGAGGCTTTCCGGTTGGTGGACGCGAAGGTAGCGGTAAAAGCCGTAATCCATCCGGGCGAATAAAGAAATCGCGGTCCAAGGAATCGAAAGATTCCCAAACATATCAAAGGAGGGGGAAAAAAGTGAGGAAAGTCTGTCTGCTACTGGCCGTTGTCATGACCCTGGTTCTTATCGCGGGCTGTGGAGGCGGGGAACCTGCCAAACCCGCGGCCGATCCAGCCAAACCCTTCGCAGGGAAGACAATCCGTTTCGTCGCCGCCAACCATAACTGGACCGATGTCATCAAGCCCCTGATCCCCGAATTCGAGAAACAGACCGGCATCAAGGTCAACATGGAGAGCTACGAGGAACAGCAACTTACGCCGAAGCTCACGACAGAATTCACCTCCAACGCATCGACCATCGACGTGTTCATGACCAGGCCTTTGCAGGAAGGCCGCTTGTTCAGCAAAAACAAATGGTATGAAAACTTGAGCCCCTATTTGGCCGATGCCAAGAAAACCCCTGCCGAGTGGGACTGGAAAGATTTCAAAAAATCCGCAATCGATGCCGTAACTCTTGAGGGAACGGTTTATGCGGTGCCGGTCGTGACGGAAGGCGAAATCGTCTATTACCGCAAAGACCTGTTTGAAAAAGCCGGCCTAAAAGCACCGACCACGCTGGAAGAACTTGAAGAGGCCGCGAAAAAGCTCCATGATCCGGCCAATGGAATCGCCGGCGTCGTGGTCCGCGGCCAGCGCAATCCCTCAGTAACCCAGTTCTCGGGCTTCCTGTTCAGCTTTGGCGCCGATTTCTTAAAGAACGGCCGCTGCGTACTTGATACCCCGGAGTCGTTGAAAGCCTTCCAGTATTATGGACGCATCCTCAAGAATTATGGTCCGATGGGCGTCACCAACATGAGCTGGCCGCAGGCGCAGGCCCTGTTCCAGAGCGGTAAGGTGGCCATATGGATCGATGCCAGCACCTTGGTCGGCCCGCTGATGGACAAAGAAAAGTCCGCAGTGTACGATAAGGTGGCGTTTACGACCTTCCCGGCAGGGCCGGCCGGCGCCAAGCCTTATGACGTGGTGCCCTGGGCGTTGGCTGTCGCCGCTCAGTCCAAAAACAAGGATGCTGCCTGGGAATTCGCCAAGTGGCTGACTTCCAAAGATATTATGAACAAGGCGATCGCGAAGCAACAGACCGTTGCCCGCAATTCGTCCTGGGCCGACAAGGAGGCCACCAAAAACTGGCCGGCCGGCTTTGCCGAAGTGGTTGCCAAGACCGGACAGATCAGCCTGTCGTATGACCGTCCTTTGATGACGGCTGTCGTAGAGGCTAGGGATGTTATCGGGGATGTAATCGTTAAATCGATTGAAACCGGCGGCACGGCCGACTTGGCGCCGATGCTCAAAGACGCGACGATCAAGGTAAATGAAATGCTCGCCAAGAACAATGAAGGCGGAAAATAACAGTCTGCCGTCGTAAGAAGTCTGTTCGGGATATGGGACGTCCCCTCATCGGGGCGTCCCACCCCGTATTTTTTCGGAAGGGAGGTTCGGGCTTGAATCGGTTTATCGAACGCAACATCGTCTGGATTTTCCCGTTGCCGGCGGCCCTTTTTATTCTTCTTATGATGGCGTTTCCAGTGCTGTACACCTTCTGGGTCAGTTTTACGGACTGGTCCGTCGCGAGCGGCGGGAACGTGCACTTCATCGGCTTGAAAAATTACTATGACCTGTTAAATAATCCCCGTTTTTTCAATGCCGTCAAGATGACGTTTTATTTTACCATTCTCGCTGTTGGCGTTGAAACCGTTCTGGGCGTGATAATCGCGCTAATCTTGAACCGGGAGTTCTGGGGAAAAGGGATCGCCAAAACCATTCTGCTGTTGCCGATGGTGGCAACGCCGGTGGCGATCGGCCTGGCCTGGACCTTGTTCTACGAACCGACCATTGGCCTGGCGAACTACACGCTGCGCTCTTTGGGGCTTCAGGCCAGCAGTTGGCTTGCCTCCCGGGACATGGTGGTGCCAGCCCTGGCTATCGTCGACATCTGGGAATGGACGCCGATGATTGCGCTGATTGTCCTTGCCGGATTGGCCTCGCTGCCGGTCGAACCGTTCGAGGCGGCAAAGGTCGATGGCGCATCGGCTTTCCAAACCTTACGATATATCACTCTGCCGCTTTTGTACCCGACAATTCTCGTCGCGGTGGTGCTGCGAAGCATTGACGCGTTCAAGACTTTTGACATCATATACACTATGACGGCAGGCGGCCCGGGCTTCGCATCCGAAACGCTCAACATATACGCCTACAGTCTCGGTTTCGGCTATTTCAACTTCGGTGCGGCTTCCTCGGCCCTGGTCGCCCTGCTGGCCATAGTCCTCGGGTCCAGCCTCCTGACACTCTGGGTCAGAAAGACGTGGGAAATATGATGGACGAAAAACAGGGCTTGAAAGCGAAAATATTCTGGTACCTTATGGTATTGATGTTTATCCTGCCTTTTGTGCTTCCCCTGATTTGGATATTGATGGCCTCGTTCAAGACGCAGGCCCAGATAGTGGCTATGCCGCCGGAATGGATTTTCGCGCCGACTCTGGCAAACTATAAACGAGTCTTTATCGAACAAAATTTCGGCAAATTTCTTCTCAACAGCTCGATTATCGCCGTCGGGTCGACGGTTCTATCGCTGATTATCGGTTTGCCGGCGGCCTATACCATATCGCGGTATAAACAAAACATTCTCGGCATCTTCATTCTGCTGGCCCGTTTGATGCCTGGCATTTCGTACCTTATCCCGTGGTTCATCCTATTTTCGAAGCTGAGGTTGGTCGATACATTCACCTCTCTCATCGCCAGCCACATGCTGGTGGGGATGCCGCTCATTGTCTGGATTATGGTCAACTATTTCGACGGCTTGCCCAAAGAGCTCGAAGAAGCGGCGCAGGTGGACGGCTGCACCCTGCAGGGGGCCTTTTTCCGGGTGGTGCTGCCTTTGTCGGGCCCCGGCATTATGACGGCTTCGACGCTGGCCTTTCTGTTTTCATGGAACAACTTCATGTTCTCGCTGGTGTTGAGCGTGGAGCAAACCAAAACTCTGCCCCTCGCTATTTACGGCTTCGTTTCATACGCGGAAGTCAGCTGGGGCAGCGTGATGGCCGCGGCCGTCGTGATTATCGCCCCCGCCATCATCCTGACGATGATATTCCAGCGCTATGTGATCAAAGGTCTTACGATGGGGGCCGTCAAAGGATAACCATACGAAAAGCGGGGTAATGCAATGGGAAAAGTGGTATTGGAGAATGTAACCAAAAAATTTGGGCAGGTAACGGCCGTAAATGACTTCAACATTGAAATCGACGACAATGAATTCATCGTCGTCGTGGGCCCCTCGGGTTGCGGTAAATCGACCGTCCTGCGCATGATTGCCGGCTTGGAAACGCAAACAGCCGGCAACATATGGATTGCCGGCGATCTGGTAAACGGCAAGCCGCCCCGCGATCGCAACATCGCCATGGTGTTCCAGAATTACGCGCTATATCCGCACATGAACGTTTATGAGAACATGGCTTTTGGCCTGTCGCTGCGCGGCATGCCGAAAGACAAGATCGACGCCAAAGTGAAGGAAGCCGCCGAAATTCTCAGTATCGGCGAATTGCTGCACCGAAAGCCCAAGGAGCTTTCCGGCGGCCAGCGTCAACGGGTTGCTTTAGGCCGGGCCATTGTCCGCGAGCCGGAAGTGTTTCTCATGGATGAGCCGCTATCCAATCTTGACGCCAAACTGCGCGTCCAGACGCGGGCCGAGATTGCCAAACTCCATTCCCGCCTTAATGTGACGACAATTTACGTCACGCATGACCAGATTGAGGCCATGACAATGGCGGATCGCATTGTCGTCATCAAGGACGGGGTTATCCAGCAGGTTGCCGCCCCCCAGACTTTATACGACTTTCCGGCAAATCAGTTTGTCGCCGGATTTATCGGTACCCCGCCGATGAATTTTTTGCATTGCCAATTGCTGCAACGGGAAGAAAGCATTATTTTGGCGGCCCAGGGGTTGGAACTGACCCTTCCGGAAGACGCACCCTTCGTCCTGGCCCCTTACCTCGGCCAAGAGGTTATCCTCGGAATTCGTCCGGAAAACGTGGCGGTTTGCGGGTCGGAACGGGGTAGTGTCAGGGCTTTGGTTGAGGTGGTCGAGCCTATGGGCTCCGAAACCTATATCCATTTGACTATCGGCAATCAGAAGGCAATCATCCGTGCCAATCCGGATTGCCGCCCGGGAATCTCCGAGTCGATCAGGTTGGCTATCGACATATCCCGAATTCATCTGTTCGACGGCAATACGAAAATAACATTGCGAAAGTAGCGCGTGGATAAGAAAAACCTTTGTCAAAAAGGCCTTTGGCATAAATCCTATGCCAAAGGCCTTTTTAGTCCGGCTCAGAGAAAGCGCTCTTCAGCCAAGGCGGCTGCTATGGCGGCTCCGACTCCGGAGCCGTCCTTGGACAGCTTGGTTGTAACCAAGGGTGCCTTTTCGCCGAGGGCTTCCGCCAGGGTCTTATTAATGGCGGCAGCATAGCCGGGCATCTTTTCATATAAGGAACCGTCGACAGCAATAGTATGACGGCTTTCCAGGCCAGGGTCTATCCTTGCCAAGACACCCAGGAAAGTGGCAGCTACCAGGCGGGCCGACCGCGTGATGAGTTCCAGGCCGATTTCTTTGACACGGGCGGTCTCTTGCCCTTGTAGCCCTAAGAGGCTGGAATCCTCCCCGGCAATGAGTTGGGCCAGCCCTTTTGCGTCTAACGAATAGGGCGGCAGGAAAGTCCCGAACTGCTTCACGGCAATAAGCCGCGCCAGTTCTCCCAAATAGTGCCCGGCGACCATCTTTTCCAGTCGCTGTTTTCCGGGTTTTTCACTTTCCTTGTCCAGCTCCAGGTCATAGATGGTAACAGGCAGCCGGTCAAAATTGCCGGACTCCATGTTAACAATCTGATTCAAGGAAGGTTCCCAGTAACAGGTATTATGCCCGGTCCCGCAAATGGTGCCGATGTCGGCGCAAGGATCAAGATAAGCCGCCGTCAGCAGCGTCCCTACCGTATCATTGATGATCGCGACGGGGCGAACGTTCTGAAGGCCCTTTCGCGCCAGCGCCTCCGCGAGGAGCAATCCTACCTCCTGGCCTTCGACGCCGGCGGTCCTGATTTCCTTGGTCCATTGAATTAGCTCGGCCCGGTTGATGGCAATCTGGTTACAGGGAAAAGAAAACGTATGTCCTAAAGAATACCTTGTTTCTTTATCCGCCAGCGCGGCAATTTGGTCGGCCAAAAAGGCAAACAGCTCTTCGGCGCTGGTGGTAGAAAGAGTCAGGTCGTATTGCCCCCGAGGATCGCGGAGGGGAAGAGACTGCATCTTGAGGATCTGCCACTGCCCGTTTCCCTCTAGTTTCACCACTTGCACCCTTATGTTGGTCCCGCCGAAATCCAAAGAAATAAACAACCCTTTTTCTCGCCCCGATGGCCTTGTCAAAAAAGAAGGCAGCATTTTGAGCGGCCCCGATTTTTTAACTAGTCCCTCCTCCATCGCTTGGCTAAAGTCCCTGGCAATAGCGGCAACAACGGGCGCAGCCACGTTAAGGCCGATCGGCGTATGATCGGCTGGTTTTTCATTCTCTGGCATCAAATCCATTTTACACCCCCCTTTCACTTCGCAAACGAATGATTGTCGCCTCTTATACTCGATAGATGTATAGTTCATGATCGGTAATTGTTCCCCTTTTGATTTTGTGCAAAAATTATTTGATTGATCGTAGCAGCCAAAAAATATTGAAATGAATGCAAGCACCCGATAGGTGTAATAAAAATTGGCGGGGCGCAATAGGCTGTAAAGGAGAGGGCGGAGAGGAGGAGTTTATGATGAACTTAAAAATCACGTTTATCAACCCCAATTCGGAGCAGGAGGTGGACAAGTATCTGCCCAAAATCCTGGCCGCGGCGGTAATAAACAAAATTGCCGGAAGCCGGCCGGACGGCCATATGGAAGATAAGGACGGCGATGTGGAGCACCCGGCTTAAAAACCGGGTGTTCATAATCTGCGAATCTGAGGAAAGGAGGGAGCCAACGATGGCCGGCAATGACGGGAAGCGGCGGGTTGCCGCGTACTGCAGGGTGTCGACGGAAAAGGAAGACCAGTTGATGAGCTTGCAGGCGCAGAAGGATTTCTTTGAAGAATACGCCGCGAAAACCGGCCTTGAACTTGTCAAGCTGTACGCCGACGAGGGCATCAGCGGCACAAAGCTGAAGAATCGCAAGGAGTTCAACCGCATGATGGCCGACGCGCAGCGGGGCAAGTTTAACTGCTTGTATGTCAAAGATGTGTCCAGGTTTGCCAGGAACGTCGTTGACTTCCTCCAGAGCATTCGCAAGCTGAAGTCTTTAAATATAGACTGCCGTTTTGTGACGGCCAACATGTCCACCAATGACGGCGAACTGACCTTAACGATACTGGCGGCGGTCGCTCAGGAAGAATCCGCCAACCTCTCCAAGCGGGTGAAGTTCGGGAAACGGCGCAATGCCGCGAAAGGGCGGGTGCCGAATATTGTCTTTGGGTATGATAAAAAGCCGGGGGATTATTTTAACCTGGAGATCAACGCGCCCGAGGCCAAGGTAGTGAAACAGATTTTTGCCTATTATGTCAATCATCGGCATGGAGCGAACAAGATCGCCCAAATGCTGAACAAGGAAGGCCTGGTTACAAAGCGCAAATGCCGCTGGTCGCAACAGGCGATTTCCACGATTTTGACCAATCCCCTCTACGTTGGGCGGGTAATCAACGGCAAGGAATCGGTCAAGGACTTTTTGAGCGGAGAAAGGGTAAAAAACCCTATAGACAAGCAATATATTGTGGACAAGCCGGAGTTGGCGATCATCGACAGGGAGGTTTTTGCAAAGGCCCAGGTGCTATTGGCGGAACGGACGGAGAACTTTAGGCTGACCCAAACGCGCCAGTCCAATAAATACTGTCTCAGCACGCTGATCAAATGCGGCGACTGCGGCTACAGCTTCCGCCGGACATACCGGAAATACGTGGTCAAGGAATATATCCGCTGGTGCTGCTCCGGCCGCAACGCCAACGGGGTGGGCTTTTGCGACAATCATACCATTGTTGACGAGGCCGAACTGCTGGCGGCTATTAGAACATACCTGGGCGGGCTTACATCTTCGCAGGACAAGCTGCTGAAGCAGACTATCGCCGAGTTCAAAAAACAGTATAAACCGGAAGATCATGGGCTGTCGGAGGACGTTCTCCTGGCCGAACTGGCCAGGCTCAAGAAAGCAAAAAGCAAACAACTCGAAATGTATGAGGTGGATGCGATTACCATCGGCGAGCTGAAGGAGCGGACGGCGGAATTGAACGCCGCAATCGCCAAGTGCGAAAATGAGCTTGGCGCCAGCGGTGGCAACACTTCTTTCCTGGGGAGAATTGATGAATTGGTCAGGCGATATTGCGGCAGCATCCAGACGATGCTGGCGGCAGACATTATCGATAACGCCATGCTCAGGAAGGTGATCGACAAGATTGTCGTTACCGTGGAAGGAAAAATCCAAGTCTATCTGCGATTGTTTTCCGATCTGGATATTCAGCCTGCCGTCGCGATTTCGGAGGAAACAAGCCGCGCCCTTAGCCGAATGCCGGGCTAAGGGCGTGTTTTTGCGCCAGAAAATGGACGAAGTAATGCCTCTTATAATATAGAGAGGTCATAGGGGTTGACCGCCTGAAAAACGATGCGGTGACCCTTTTAGTTTACCGTTCGCTTTTGGTAGATCGTTCCATAAAGATATGATCGAACGTCTGCCCACCATCAACAAACGCCTGGCCAACAAGGTGAGGCATATACTGGAGATCAACAAGGCCGAACGCCATATCCGCGGCGGCGAAGCTACGCGGAAGAAGTACAAAGATAGCAAAGAAAATGGCGAGAAATAAAAGGAATATGTCCCATAAGATAGAATTATTAGTAATACTTACCCCCGCATGAAATGTTCTTCCATTTTTCTCTTTTTTTTTCGACATGGTGTGGACAGGCTAAGCAGCAGGCAAGGGAAGGAGTTTCGTAATGTTCGGAATGTCAATGGATATTGGGGTTGACTTGGGTACAGCCACCGTTTTGGTATATATCAAGGGCAAGGGGATCGTGTTGCGCGAGCCATCGGTGGTAGCCATAGACCGCGACAGCAACCGCGTAATCGCCATCGGCGAAGAGGCCCGCCGGATGCTGGGCAGGACCCCGGGCAATATCGTGGCCATCCGCCCTCTGCGCGAGGGTGTGATCGCCGACTATGACACCACTGAAAGCATGCTCCGCCACTTCATCGAAAAGGTAGCCGGCCGCAGCATGTTCTTCAAACCGCGCATAATGGTATGCGTGCCGTCAGGCGTAACGACGGTGGAAAAACGGGCGGTGCTGGAAGCGGCCATGCAGGCCGGGGCCCGCAAGACATATCTCATCGAGGAACCGCTGGCGGCCGCCCTCGGCGCCGGCCTTGTCATATCCGAGCCCTGCGGCTCGATGGTCGTCGATATCGGCGGCGGCACTACCGATGTGGCCGTCCTCAGCCTCGGCGGCATCGTCGTCAGCGAGTCGCTAAGGGTCGGCGGCGACAAGTTCGACGACGCGCTGGTGCGCTACATCAAGAAGGAATACAATATCATGATCGGCGAGCGGACCGCCGAGGAAATCAAGGTCAACGTCGGCACCGCCTTCCCGTCCGCCCGCAACGAATCGATGGAGATCCGCGGCCGCGACCTGGTGTCCGGCCTGCCGAAGACGATGCGCATCGGCTCGGCGGAAACGCGCGAGGCCCTCGCCGAACCGATATCCCTCATCATCGAATGCGTCAAAACCGTGCTGGAGAAGACTCCGCCCGAGCTGGCGGCCGACATCGTCGACCGCGGCATCGTCATGACCGGCGGCGGTTCGCTGCTCCACGGCCTGGACAGGCTTATATGCCAGGAAACCGGCATCCCCACCTACCTGGCCGACGACCCGCTGTCGTGCGTGGCCCTCGGCACCGGCAAGGCGCTCGAATCGCTCGAATCGCTGCAGGATTCGCTGACGACGATCAAGAAAGGCGGCATAGCCTGACAAGCATACGCATGACTGTCCGCGGCCAAGACCGCGGACGGTTTTTTTGTGTCTTTTCCGGCGTTTTCGCCGCCGTTGGGCTTAAGAATTCGGCCGGATCAACGATAAATAGGATAGGAGGTGAATGGATGATACGGGGGATTTATACCGCCGGGTCGGGGATGATGGCCGAGGCGACCAGGACCGACGTCACCGCCAACAACCTGGCGAACGCGAGCACGGCCGGCTACAAGAAAGACATCGCCGTCGGCAAGGATTTTCGCTCCATGCTGATCCAGCGGATCAACGACGGGTCGCAGCGCCCGGCGATAGGCAGCCTCGGCGTCGGCGCGGCGATCGATGAGATCGCCACCATTCACACCCAGGGGTCGATGCGGCCGACCGACAACAAATACGACCTGGCCATCGAAGGCAAAGGCTATTTCGCGGTCGAGACGCCGGCCGGTGTCCGCTACACCCGCAACGGCAGCTTCACCCGCAGCGCCCAGGGCGAACTGGTGACCCAGGACGGCTACCGGGTGCTGGGGCTGGGCGGGGCCATCCAGCTGGGCAACCCTGAGAACAGGATTGATTTCGTCGAGGACCGCAGAATCCTGATGGACGATACGGAAACCGACACGCTGCGGATCGTATCCTTTGCCGACGAAAGCAAGCTCGTCAAAGAAGGCGCCAACTTGTTCGCCGCCGCTCCGGGGCAGCAGGAGGAACCTGACGAGACCAGCCAGGTGCATGTCGGCTTTCTCGAACTCGCCAACGTCAACGTAGTCGCCGAGATGGTCAACCTCATCACCGGCATGCGGGCCTACGAGATTGCCGGCAAAGCGGTGCATGCCCAGGACGCCATGCTGGACAAGGCAGTGAACGAGGTAGGCAGAGTTTAAGGTTTTGGGGCTGGACTTTTTAAGAGGCCCCGGGGGCCGCCGACCGACTGAGGCGGTCTTAAATCGGAAAACCGGGAGGTAAACTCAATATGATGCGCGCTCTATGGACGGCCGGCACGGGTATGGTAGCCCAGCAGGCCAATATTGACGTTATTTCCAACAACCTGGCGAACGTCAATACCACCGGCTACAAAAAGAGCCGGGCCGACTTCCAGGACCTTATGTACCAGATCGTCCGCCAGCCGGGGGCGGCGACCGGCGCCGACACCCAGCTGCCCACCGGCATCCAGGTGGGCCACGGCGTCCGCCATGTGGCCACGCAGAAAATTTACACCCCGGGCAACTACCAGAGCACCGGCAACGACCTCGACATCGCCATCGAGGGCGACGGATTCTTCCAGATCACCATGGCCGACGGCACGATTGCGTACACCCGCGACGGCGCCTTCAAAAAGGACAGCGCCGGCCGGGTCGTCACCTCCGACGGCTACCCGCTCGAACCGCAGATCACCATCCCGGCCAACGCCACCGGCATCACGGTCGCCGCCGACGGCCGCGTGACGGCCTCCATCCCCACCGGCACCCAGGATCTCGGCCAGCTCCAGCTCGCCCGCTTCGTCAACCCGGCCGGCCTGGAAAGCATGGGCCGCAACCTCGCCAAAGAGACGGCCGCCTCCGGCGCGCCGGTCGTGTCCAACCCCGGCGAGGAAGGCACCGGCACGCTGGTGCAGAAATACCTGGAGATGTCCAACGTCCAGGTGGTCGAGGAAATGGTCAACATGATCGTGGCCGAACGGGCCTACGAAATGAACTCCAAGGCAATCACGACCTCCGACCAGATGCTGAGCATCGCCGCCAATCTCAGAAGCTAGGTGAGGAACATGGCGAGGATACTGGTGACGCTCGCGGCCGTGCTGCTGCTGGCCGTCCCGGCATGGGCGGCCGGGGTCACGGTAGCGGTCAACGCCGAAGCCACGGTCAGCGGCCCGCATATCACCCTGGGAGAGCTGGCGACCATCACCGGCGACGACCGGGAACGGGTCAAGGCGCTGTCCGCCCTCAAGCTCGGCGCCGCGCCGTCGCCCGGCCACCGCCTGGTCCTTACGGGCGATACCCTGGGCGTCCGCCTGGCGGGCGCCGGCGGCGATTACAGCGATATAACCTGGCAGGTGCCGCCGGCAATCACCGTCACCACCGCCGCCCAGACAATCAGCGGCGAACGGCTGCTGGCCGCGGCCACCGCGGCCGTGCAGAGCCTGGTCGGCGGCGACGCGGACAGCGAAATCAGCATCGTCCCGGTCGGCACGGCGCCCGACGTCATGGCCCCGCTCGGCCGGCTCGACATCCAGGCCGAGATTCCGGGCGGCGTCCGCCTCAACGCCCCCACCGCCGTCGTCGTCGCCATCAGCACCGACGGGCGGCCGTTCACCACCGTCAGCGTGAGGTTCAACGTCAGAGGCTATCAGCAGGTCGTCGTCGCGGCCCGCAACATCGCGGCCCACGAAGAGATTACGGCCGAAAATGTCCGCTCTGAACGCCGCGACATCGGCAAGATGGCCGGCTACATAACCGACATATCCAAGGTGATCGGCCTCGCCGCCCGCCGTCCGGTGCCCGCCGGCACGCCGCTGACCGAAGCGGCGGTCGACAAGCCGGTGGTCATGAAGCGGGGCGCCGCGGTCACCATCCTGGTCAAGGCCGGCGACCTGGTCGTCGCCGCCGGCGGGCAGGCGATGCAAGCGGGCCGCGAAGGCGAGCTCATCCGGGTGCAGAATGCCGCCACCAAACGGATCGTCAGCGCCCGCGTCGTCGACGCCAACACCGTCCAGGTAATAATTTACGGCGGAAGGTAAAGGTGAACACCATGTCGAATCTTTGCATAAAAGCAACCTTGCTGTCGCTGGCCCTTATTCTGGGACTGTCCGTCGCGCTGCCAGCGCCGGCGGAGGCCGCGTCGCTGTGGAGCGACCAGGCCGGCCTGTTCGGCGACCGCAAGGCCCGCGCCGTCGGCGACAGCCTGACGATTGTCATCAGCGAAGCGTCGAGCGCCGTCCGCTCGGGCAACGCCGCCAACTCCAAATCCGCCAACACGACGCTGAACGCCGGCACCGGCCTTTTAACCTTCATCGACAACGCCAGCGCCAGCTCCAGCGACAGCTTCAAAAACGAGGGCAAAATCACCAACACCAACGCGGTGACCGGCAGGATAACCGTCCAGGTTACGGCCATCAAGCCGAACGGCAATCTGGTCGTTTCGGGAACCCAGGTTATCAAACAGAACAAGGAAGAGCAGAAGATAACCATTACCGGCGAGGTCCGTCCCGAGGACGTCAGCACCGACAACATCGTGTTGTCGTCCGCCGTCGCCAACGCCCAGCTCAACATCGAGGGCAAAGGCCCGATCGCCAGCAAGCAGCGGCAGGGCATCCTCACCCAGCTCTTTAACTTCCTGCTCTAGCCGGAAAGGGATTTGTGTGATGCGCAGATTCGTCGCCTTCAGCCTAGCCTTGATCCTGCTGGCCGCCAGCGCCGCCCCGGCCCTGGCCTACGGCCCGCGCATCAAGGATGTCGCCAAGCTCCAGGGAGTGCGGAGCAACCAGCTCGTCGGCTACGGGCTCGTGGTCGGCCTCGCCGGCACAGGCGATTCCGACAAAAGCACCTTTACCATCCAGTCGATCGTCAACATGCTGAAAAATTTCGGTATCACCGTCTCCGCGGCCCAGATGAAGCCCAAGAACGTGGCCGCGGTCATGGTGACGGCGCAGTTGCCGCCGTTCATGAAGCCGGGCGATACCATCGACATAACCGTGTCCTCGATGGGCGACGCCAAGAGCCTGCAGGGCGGCACCCTGCTGCAGACGCCGCTCAAGGCGGCCAACGGCGCGGTCTATGCCGCAGGCCAGGGGCCGCTGTCGGTCGGCGGTTTCGCCGTCGGCGGCGGGGGCGCCAGCCAGGCGAAAAACTTCCCCACCGTCGGCACCATCCCCAACGGCGCCATCGTGGAACGCGACGTACCCACCCAGCTCGAAGCCGGCGGCAGCATCGTCCTCGTCCTCAACCGGCCGGACTTCACCACCGCCAGCCGCGTATCCGAAGCGGTCGACCGCCGTTTCGGGCCGATCTCCAGGGCCAGCGACGCCAACGCGGTAGTCGTCGCGGTGCCGCTTGAGTACAGCGGCGACCTGGTCGGCTTCGTCGCCGCCGTCGAAGAACTGCCGGTAACGCCGGACAACATCGCCAAGGTGGTCGTCAACGAGCGCACCGGCACGGTAGTCATGGGCGGCAACGTCTCCATCGACACCGTGGCCGTAGCCCAGGGCGGTCTGACGGTGCGCATCGCCCAGACGACCGAAGTATCGCAGCAGCCGCCGTTTTCCGGGGGTTCCACCGTCGTCACCCAGAACAGGACGGTGGACGCCAAGGAACAGCAGGCGCCGCTCATCGTCCTCCCCAAAACGGCCAATGTCAGCGACCTGGTCGCCGCCCTTAACGCGGTCGGCGCCACGCCCCGCGACGTCATCTCCATCCTCCAGGCCATCAAGGCGGCCGGCGCGCTCCACGCCGAGCTGCAGCTCATATAGGCGGTGAAGGCATGAAACTAAACAGCCCGCCGGCCGTTCCGGCGGCGAGCGGCCCGCAAAAGGCCCCCGCCCGGGACGAAAAGCAGGACGCCAAACTCAAGGCGGCCTGCGTCGAAATGGAAGCCCTGTTCCTCAATATGCTGCTGACCGAAATGCGCAAGACGGTGCCGAAGGGCGGCCTGACCGGCGGCGGCTCCCAGGAAGAGATCGTCCGTTCGCTGCTCGACAGCGAGATGACCAAGAATATGGCGCAAGCCGGAGGCGCAGGCCTGGCCGATATGCTTTACCGCCAGCTCAGCCCCGCAGGCGCCGCGAGCAACAACAAAAGCCAGGCACCCCGCTAGTGCTTGGCTTTTTCAGTCTATCGGGGAGGGACCGTAATTGATCAAGCTTCGCCGCGGCATCTGCCTTCTGCTGGCGCTGCTCGTCGCCGCCGCCCTGGCCTGCGCCCAGGCGGCGCCGGCCGCGACCGTCCAGAAGGTGCGCTTCAGCCTGACGCCGGAAAAGGTACGCCTGGTTTTCGATATGGACGACGTCCCGGACTTCACCGTGACCCTGGATGAGAACCGGCTGCGGCTCCTTGTCGCCCTGCCGGCATCGCTCGACAAGGCCGTCCCGCGGCAATATACCTTCAACGACCCCTTCGTGGCCTCCGTCCAGCTCGAGGATAAAGGCGCCGGCCAGCTTCAGGCCATCGTCACCCTCAAGGCGCCGGTGGCCCACAAAGTCTTCAAGCTGACCAAGCCCAACCGCCTCGTGGTCGACCTGCTCAAGACGGGCGACCAGAAGAGTGAGCAGCAGGTCAAGCCGGGGATAAAATATACCTTCTGGATGCGCACCCAGGCCTCCGGGCCGGAAAAGGCCCACATCCTGCTCGTCGACCCCAAGGCGGGCTTCGCCTTGCGGCCGGTGCTGTCCAACGGGGTCGTGCAAGGCCTGGAGACGCTGGCGTCGATGAGCACGTCGGCCCGGGCGGTGGCGGCCGTCAACGGCTCGTACTTCAGCCCGAACGGCGAAATCATCGGTCTGCTCAAGATTGACGGCGAAATCATCAGCACGCCCGCCATCCCGCGGACAGCGGTCGGGGTCCTCCCCGACGGCCGGCTGATCTTCGACCAGGTCAGCTGGCAGGGCTACGTGGAAATGACGGCCGGCCGGGTGGCGCTGAGCGGCGTCAACCGCAGCCGGGGCGACAACGAACTCATCCTCTACACCGGCTACTACGGACCGGCGACCGGCACCAACGCGTACGGCGTCGAGTACGTGATCCGCTCCGACGGGGTGGTGATGGCGGCCAGTAAGGGCAACACCGCCATCGGCGCCGGCACCGTCGTCCTTTCGGCGCACGGGGCGGCCGCCAAAGCGCTCGCCGGCCTGAAGGTGGGCGATATCGTCACCATCGGCCAGACGCTCGGCCCGGTGTGGGACGGCGCCGTCCACGCCCTGGGGGCCGGCCCGACGCTCATCAAGGATGGCAGCATCTACTTGACGACGAAAACGGAAGAATTCGGCAACGACGTGGCCGGCGGCCGCGCGCCCCGCACCGCCCTCGGCGTAACCCGGGACGGGCAGATCCTCCTGGCGGTCGTCGACGGGCGCCAGGTGGCCAGCGGCGGGCTCACCCTCCTGGAGATGGCCATCTTCATGCAGGAGCTGGGCGCGGTGGATGCCATGAACCTCGACGGCGGCGGTTCAAGCGAGATGGTCGTCTTCGACAAAATCGTCAACAGCCCCTCCGACGGGCGCGAGCGCAAGGTGGGCAACGCATTGGTAATAGTACCCGCCAGCTTTGCGAATTAGGGCCGATACTGTATAATTAGACTAGAAAGAGGAGGTGGGGAGAATGTTCCGACCCAAAAGCGTAGTCGTTCTCACCGCGGTGATAGTGCTGGCGGCCGTGGCCTGGGCCATGGCGTCCGGACAACTCGTCGACCAGAAAGGGGTCCTTTCCGGCCGCGTATTGGCCGAGGGTCTCGTCGCTCCCGGCGCCAGCGTCCGCGAAGGCGACGTCCTCGTCAAAGTGGAAGGCCTGGCCGGCCCGGCGATTGCCGTGCGGGCCAACGTCGACGGCAAAGTCCGGGAAGTGCTGGTCAAACCCGGCGACATGATCCGCACCGGCGACGTGTCAGTCAGGATCGAACCTGCCCGCAAATAGGAAAGGATTGATTGAATGTCGTTCGTACTCAGGTTATGTCGGGTGGCGCTCTTCGCTTTGCTCCTGACGCTTCCGGCGGCGACGGCCGCGGCGGCCCCGGAGATCATGCCGCTAGCCGACATCCGCGCCGGCATGCAGGGCATTGCCAAAACGGTAGTGTCCGGAACGCAGATCGAAGAGTTCGGCGTAGAAGTGCTGGGGATAATGAAAAACAAGGGGCCGTCCGGCGACCTGATCCTGGTGAGAACCTTCGGCGACCTTATCGACCGCACCGGTGGCATCGCCCAGGGCATGAGCGGCAGCCCGGTTTACATCGACGGCAAACTCGTCGGCGCCATCGCCTACGGGTGGTCGTTCACCGACCACAAGGTCGGCATGGTCACCCCCATCGCCGACATGCTCAAAATATGGGAGCTGAACGCCCCCGACCCCGGAAAGGACAAGACCCCCGAAGAGCCGCTGCCGGAAAAAACCGATCAGCGGCCGGACGGGCAGCCGGGTGAAAAAGGCGCCGACAACGTCCCCGCCAAGCCCCCCGAAGAGACCGCGACCCCCCTGATGGCCGCCGGGTTCGGCGAACGGTCGCTCGCCTTCCTGGCCGACAAGCTCCGCTCCTTCAAGCTGACCCCCTACGCGGTCGGCGACACGCCGGCCGACGCCGCCTTCGCCCCGCTGGAGCCCGGCAGCGCGGTGGGCGTGCAGCTCGTCCGCGGCGACGTCAGCCTGGGAGCGATGGGCACGGTTACCTATGTGGAAGGCAACAAGGTGCTGGCGTTCGGCCACCCGTTCCTCAAAAAAGGCGGGACAAGCTACTTCCTGACTAACGCCTATGTATTCACGACCGTAAACGGCTTGGAAAACTCGTTCAAAGTCGGGGCCGTGGGTCCGGCCCTGGGCATAATCGACCAAGACCGGGGCGCCGGCGTTGCCGGCGAGCTCGGCCGTTTCCCGAGCATCGTTCCGCTCAGGATCAACATCACCGACAGCACCCTGGGGAACTCCCAGGACGCCGTCATCCAGGTCGTGCAGGACGAGCAGCTCTTCCCCGTGCTGGCGGCCGCCTCGGTGCTCAGCGTCATCGAAAAGACCGCCGACAGAGTCGGTGCCGGCACCTCCAAGATCACCTTCGAGATTTCCGCCCGCAACATGCCCGGCGAAGTCTTCAAGCGGGAAAACATGTTCTACAGCCCGGCCAACATCGGCGAGCAGACGATCAGCGAGCTGTACGAGCTCATGGCTCTGCTGGCCTCCAATCAGTTCCAGCCGGTGGACATCTTCGACATCCAGGTCGACGCGACCGTCACCCCCGAGCGGCGTACCGCCACCATCATGGAGGCGCGGGCGAATGTCGCGGCCGCCAAACCGGGGGATAAGATCGAGATCACGGTCGGCCTCAAGCCCTTCAGGGGCGAGACGATCACCCGCACGGTGCCCTTTACCGTCCCCAAGGACCAGCCGGCCGGCCCGATGACGCTCGAGGTCCGCGGCGGCGGCATGGTGCCGTTGATCGAGCTCCTCAGCAAGCGCCAGAAGGGCGACGACGAGCTTCTCCAGATGATCGGCAAGCTCAAGACCAAGTCGTTCGCCGACATGATCAAAGACTTGGCCGAGCGGGACCGCAACAACGACATCGTCGTCGAAGTGCTCAGCGCCGACGCCGGCGAATTCCTGGGCGGGGCGGGGGCGACGAAAGCCCCGGCCGCCAAGCTCGAGCCCGTATACGAAGTCGATGCGGCCGCCGCCAAGCACTCGCCGCGGTCAGCGCCGACAGCCGGCGCCAAAAAGCCGGAAAGCAAGAGCACCGTCAGCACCGACTACATCATCGACAGCGACACCCAGATACTCATCAACATAACAAAAGACTGATCCAACGGCGACAGGCCCCCGACACACTGGTCCGGGGGCTTTGCCGTTTACCGCCGGCGCCCGGGCCAATTCCGGCAAATACCATTTCTGCCGGCGGAGGGCCAGGCAGGGAAAAAAGCGATAGGCATGGAATATCTCTTAAAAGCCTACGCCCCCGTTAATGCCGGCGGCCCGCCGGCCGCAGCCGCAGATGGCATCATTTCCCTGCACCGCACGTACAATGTAGCGATCGGGCGCCGGAGAAACTCCGCCGGCTTTGAATCGAGCCGGCCGCGATGCGAGGTTGTATCCATGCTCATACCTTTGCTGGAAAGGCTCGGCCGCCAGGTAATAGATAGCCTCGAACACACCGGCCAGGTCGTGCTGCTTGTCGGCCAGACCTTCGCCAGCCTGCGGCGCTTGCCGCCCGCCGGCCATGTCCTGCGGCAGATGGCCCATCTCGGCGTCGATTCCCTGCCGATCGTCGCCCTCACCATGTTGTTCACCGGCATGGTCATGACCATGCAGATCGCCCACGAATTCATCAAATACGGCGCCCAGGCGTCGGTCGGCGGCGTGGTGTCCATCGCGGTCGGCCGCGAGCTCTCCCCGGTGCTGACGGGCGTTGTCGCCGCCGGCCGGGTGGGCGCGGCCATCACGGCGGAGATCGGCTCGATGAAAGTCACCGAACAGATCGACGCCCTGCGGGTCATGGCCACCAATCCGGTCGCCTATCTCGTCGTACCCCGGCTGATCGCCTGCGTGTTCATGCTGCCGCTCCTGGTGATCTTCGCCGATATGATCGGCACGGTCGGCGGCTATCTGGTAGCCACGCTGTACGCCGGCATCAACTCCTTCACCTTCCTGCAGTCGATCAAAGTGTTCGCGGTGGTGAACGACGTTACCGGCGGGCTGATAAAGAGCATGTTCTTCGGGGCCATCATCGCCATCGTCGGCTGCTATAAAGGGCTGACGACCGCCGAGGGGGCCGAAGGCGTCGGCAAGGCGACCACCGGCTCGGTCGTAACGTCGATGATCCTGATTTTCATCAGCAACTACTTCCTGTCGCTGATTCTGTACCGCTAGGGGTGGACCCATGATCAAGTTCGCCGACGTCAGCATGGCGTTCCGCAACAAACCGGTGCTGGAAAATATCGATCTGGACATCGCCGAAGGCGAAATAATGGTAATCATCGGCCCCAGCGGCTCGGGCAAGAGCACCATCCTGCGGCTGATGATCGGCCTGCTGCGCCCCTCGGCCGGGGAAATCTGGATCAACGGTCAGGAGATCTCCCGGCTTGGCGAGGAAGACCTCAACGTCATCCGCCGCAAGATGGGGATGGTATTCCAATACTCGGCCCTGTTCGACTCGATGACGGTGGGGGAAAACGTGGCCTTCGGCCTCCGCCAGCACAGCGCGCTGTCCGAGGAGGAAATCGCCCGCACGGTCCGGCGGCGCTTGAGGATGGTCGGCCTCGCCGGCCAGGAGGGCGTCATGCCCAGCGAACTTTCCGGCGGTATGAAGAAGCGGGTCAGTCTCGCCAGGGCCATCGCCATAAACCCGCAGATCCTGCTGTACGACGAACCGACGGCCGGCCTCGACCCGATAATGGCGACGACCATCGACCGGCTGATCTGCAGCACCCGCCGCATCCTCAACGTCACCTCGGTGGTGGTTACCCATCACATGCAAAGCGCGTTCAACATCGCCGACCGGATCGCCATGATCCACGGCGGACGGATAATCGAGGTGGGAACGGTAAGCGAGATCAAGAAGTCGACCAACCCCATCGTCCAGCAATTCATCCATGGCTGGGCCAATCCCGGCCATCTCGCCAAAAGGAGGTCGAGACAAAGTGAATCTTAGCACCGAGGCCAAAGTAGGGGCGGTAGCGCTCATCGGGCTGCTGCTGCTCGGGTATATGGTCGTTTATCTCGGCGGCATCTCCTTCGGCGAAAAGGGGTATCCTCTCCAGGTGGTTTTCAGCGAAGTCAGCGGCCTCAAGGAAGGCAACATCGTGCGCTACGCCGGCGTGGACGTCGGACGGGTGGACGCGGTGCGGACCGGCGACAAGGGTGTCGAGGTGCGGCTGCTCATCAACCCGGGCATCAAAATTCCCCAAGGGTCCAGATTCTCGATCGGCACGGACGGGCTGCTCGGGGAAAAATTCATCAATATAACTCCGCCGCGGGACAACCAGGGCCACCTGCCGCCCGGCGCCACCGTCGCCGGCGAGGACCCGCGCGGCTTCGACCAGTTCGTCAACTCGGCCGACAAAGTGCTGGCCGACGTCCAGAAACTGGTCAACAACCTCAACGAAGTCCTCGGCGACGAAAAATTCAAGACCGCCGTCAGGGCCACCGCCTTCAACGCCCGCGACCTCACCGAGCGGCTCAACGAATTCAGCGCCAGCATGGCCCGCATGGCCGCCAACAACGAGCAGGACGTCAACGCCATGGTCGGCAACCTGCGGGCCATGTCCGACAGCCTCCGCGACATGGCGGGGCGGGTCGACAAGATGGTGGCGACCGTCGACGATAACGGCCGGACGGCCAGCGACCTCAAGGAAACCATCCAGAACCTCAAGAATACCAGCGTACGGGTCGAGAAGATCGCCGCTTCGGTGCAAGACATCGTCACCGACCCGGAAACGGCCCAAAATATCAAAGAAACGCTCCGTAACACCCGCTCGGTGAGCGAAAAGGCCAACAAGATGCTCACCAAAATGGACAGCATAAAAGCCGATACGAGCTTCGAGGTCCTGTATAACGGCCATACCGGCAAATACAGAAGCAACGCCGACATCCGCATCAGCACCTCGCCGCGCGATTTTGCCGTCGTCGGCGTGAGCGGTATCGGCGAAGACCAAAAAACCAATTTCCAGTTCGGCAAAGGCGACGACCGGTTCGCCGCCCGGGCCGGCGTCATCGAGAGCAAGGCAGGCATCGGCGCCGACACGAAGCTGGGCGACAAGCTCAGCCTGTCGCTCGACGTCTACGATCCCAACGACGTGCGCGTCAAGCTCCGTACCCAGTACGAAATCGCGCCCAACACCTTCATCGTCGGCCAGACCGACAGCCTGAACAGGAAGCCGAACGAGAATACCTACGTGGGTGTGCGGCATTCGTTCTAGAATAGTGTTGACACAGCCCTGTTTTAAACACTATAATAAAAATTGGAATTGACTAGTCAGTCAACAATCCAAAATAAGGAAGCTACGGCGGAACAGCCGCTGCATATAGTCAGGAGGAATTGTGATGTCGCAAGGATCGAGAACAAAGAAACGCTTCGCCCTGGCGGCGGCGTGCGGCTTTATGCTGCTGAACAGCGTCGCCCTGGCCGCGCCCCTGGAGCTCACGCTCGACGACAGTGTCGCTCTGGCGCTGAAGAATAACCCCACGGTCAAGATCGCCGTCGCCGAGCGGGAAAAATCCGCCTGGGCGGTCAGGGAAGCCCTGGCCGGTTACGGCCCCACCATCGGCTACAGCCACAGCGAAAGGCGGTACGAATTGGCCCATTCCGACGACCCGCGCAACGACTTCAACAACACCGTCAACCTGTCGCTGCCGCTATACACCGGCGGCCGGGTCGAAGGCCTCGTCAGCCAGTCACGGCTCGCCCTGCAGGTCGCCGACCTCGGCCTTGCCAAGACCAAGCAGCAGTTGAAGCTGGACGCGACCACGGGCTATTTCAACGTCCTGCAGACGCGCAACCTGCTGCAGATCGCCCAGGAGTCGGTCGACAACCTCGCCTCCCACCTGCGGAATGTACAGGCCCAGTACGACGTCGGCACGGTGGCCAGATCCGACGTGCTGCGTTCCGAAGTGGCGCTGGCCGACGCCCAGCAAAACCTTATCAAGGCCCAGAACAACTTCGACATCGCGGTGGCCAACCTGAACAACATTATGGGCCTGACGCATGACACCGACATCAGGCTGAAGGAAGACCTGCAATACATACAGGTTGGCACCACCCTCGACGACGGCATCAAGTACGCCCTGCAGAACAGGCCGGACGTCATCCAGGCCGACGCCGGCGTACAGAGCGCCAAGGAAGGGGTCAAGGTCTACCGCGCCGGTTTTTTGCCCACCCTGTCCCTGAGCGGGTCCAATAACTGGAACGACGACCGCTTCCCCGGCTCGACGAACAGCAACTGGCAAGTCGCCCTCACCGCCTCGATGACCCTGTTCGACACCCAACTCACCCTCTCCAAGGTCAAGGAAGCGGAAGCCGGGGTGGTCAAGGCCGATGAAACGGCCCGCCAGACCAAAGACAGCGCGGCCCTCGAAGTCCGTCAGGCTTATCTCGGCATAAAGGAAGCGGAAAAGCGCATCGAAACCAGCAAGGTGGCGGTAGCCAAGGCCGAAGAGGACTTCGCCATCGCCCAGGTCCGCTACAATGCCGGCGTGGGCACCAACCTCGACGTCATCGACGCCCAGCTGGCGCTCGCCCAGGCCAAGACCAACTACACCCAGGCGCTCTACGACTACAACACCAGCAAGTCCAAGCTCGACAAGGCCATGGGCATAGAGGTGAAATAGGATTAATACAAAGCCGGGGCAAATGCCCCGGCTTTTCCGCGGCCGCCCGGCAGTGAATTTATCCTCGGCGCATATGGGACAAATTTCCGGTAATAATAGATAAAGTATCCATTGAAATTTATTCCCAGCGCCTTTTTAAAGGAAGGGCTTCGCCCGCGTCGAAATTAATCATGAACCAGACTAAGATGCGGGAGGCTTATATGCGGCAAAAAGCCATGGTACTGGCTGTAGTGGCTTTTTTGATTGCCATTGTCGCCGGCGCATTTCTATACAGCAAAAGCCAGACCGTCATGGCGGGGATGAACGATAAACTAGAGTCGGAATTGACCAAGGCCCTGGGCGGCGGCGTCGCGGTCGGCAGCATCGAGATCGCGTCGTTCAACAAGGTCGCGCTGTCCGACGTCGTCATCAGCGACAACCGCGGCGGGCTGATTGCCGCCGCCCCGAAGGTCACGGTGGTATACAATCCGCTGGCCCTGTTAGGGGGCAAGACCGCGGTCGAGGCGGTCCGGGAGCTTTCCCTCGATACGCCCCGGATCAGCCTCATCAGGCAGGCGGACGGCACCTGGAACATTGACGACCTGCTGGCGAAAACCCGCTCAGGCGACTCGCAGTTCGGCGGCAGGATAACCGTCAACCAGGGCACGCTGGCGGTCAGCGCTCCGCAGGGGCAGTGGCAGCTGGCCGCCATCGACGCCGGGTTCGATTTTGCCGACAAACCCGACATAGCTTTCAAGCTTGCCGCTACATATGAAGGAGCGTCGCTGGAGGCCACCGGGCGCATGAACAGTAAAGGCGAAGGCATGGTGGCCGCCGAGGCGAGCAACCTCGGCCTCGACGGGCTAGGAGCGCTGCTGCCGGCCGATAGCGGCGTCAGGGCGGTCGGCGGCCGGTTGGCCCGGGGCCAGATCATCCTGCGGCGGGATAAAGACCAGCTTGTTTATGCCGGCGAAGCCGAATTCGCCGGTGTGAGCATCGACGCCGCCGGCGTCGCGATGCAGGACATCAGCGGCAGCGTTTCCTTCAGCGACAAGCAGATATTCCTTTTCCCCATAGCCGCAAAGATTTACGGACAGGACATCGAGCTGCGGGGTAAGGTAACCCTGGGCGCTGCCGGGCCGGTGCTGGGCCTTACGGTCAGCGCCGCGAAGTTCGACCCGGCGGCCCTCGACGGAACCATTCCGGTGGGCGGGCCGCTGTCGTTCACCGCCACTGTCGGCGGCACGCCGTCGCAGCCGGTGGTAAGCGTAAAAGCCGATGTGTTCGGCGGCCGGATAAACGGCTCCGGCACCGTCCTGCCCGCCAAGAAAGCGTTCAATTTCGCACTGAACGGCCGCAGCCTCGACCTGGCGGCCCTGCCTTACCTCGGGGTCAGCATGGCCGGGCGCGCCGACATCGACCTGCGCGTCGAGGGCACGGACGACGTGGCCGCGATGAAGGTCGCCGGCACGGTCCAGGCAAGCGGCGGCCAAATCGAGGGCGTGCCTTTCGCCAGCCTGGCCGCCGGCTTCTTCAAAGCCGGCGGCCGACTGACGGCCGACTATATAACGGTCGGTTTTCCCGGCGGCGGGACGCTGTCGGCCCGGGGAACGGCCGATAACGGCCGGCTGGCGCTGAACTTTTTCGGCCAGGGGGTTCCCCTGGCGGCGCTGGCGGGCCCGGCCGGCGGCGTGGATCTGGCCGGCACGGTCGACACGGAGGGCGCGCTTGACGGGACGACCGACGCCCCCAGGGCGACGGCCCGCTTCACCGCTTACAACGGCAGGGTGCTCCAGCAGCCGTTCGCCATCGCCAAAGGCAGCGTGGCCGTGACGCGCGACGCCCTCACCCTCACGGGGGTCGAGGCGGCGGACGGGGCCGCCAGGCACACGGTCAACGGCACCGTCGGCCTGACCGGGGCGCAGGAACTCAACCTCACCGTCGCCACCCGCCAGGCGCGGGCGGAAAACATCGTAAAACTGATCCTGCCGGGCGAGAGGCTCACAGGCAACATTGACAACGACGTGACGATAACCGGGCCGCTGGCGGCGTTCGCCGCCGAAGGCCACGTCAGGCTCAGCGAGGGCAGTTTCCGCGACCAGCTCATCGCGCGGGCCGAAGGATATTACCGCCGCCAGGGCGGCGTGACCGAGCTGCGCGACTTCGTGGTCAATTCGCTGAACGCCGAGGTCAAGTTCGGCGGCACCATCTCGGCCACCAGCCAGCTTAATCTCGAAGTGTCCGCCAAGGATATCGACCTGGCCGCCATCCAGGTGAGGTTCCCCTATGCGGTGGCCGGCCGGACCAACTTCACCGGCCGCCTTACAGGCACCCCGGAGGCCCTGGTGTTCGACGGCGAGATCGCCGCCGCCGGCCTGAAGCTGAACGGCCAGGAGATAACCGATGTCGCGGGCCGGGTGAATGTGGACGCCGACCAGCTGAGCGTGCCCAATTTCGGATTTTCGCAGGGCGAGGGCAAATTCACCTTTACCGGCGGCATCGTTTTTGAAAGCGGGTCGCTCTACGGTGACCTCGAAGCGCAGCGGGGCAGCGTTGCCGGCTTGCTCGCCATCTTGGGCGTCCCGGCCAAGGACATCGACGGCCGTCTCGACGGCCATGTCAGCCTGGGCGGCACGGTGGCCAAACCCGACATCCGGCTGACCGGCACGCTGACCAAAGGCAAGATCAAAAACTATTCCCTGGACAACATCGAGGCCGACATCGCCCTGAACGGGAAAGTGGTGACGATCAACCGCTTTTTCGCCAAACAGGGCGACGGGGTGCTGGCGGCCCTAGGCACCGCCACCATCGGCGGGCCGCTCGACGTGGAAATAAGCGGCCGGGGCCTGGATGCCGGACTGTTGACGGCCTGGACCGACGCCACGGTCGAAACCCGCGGCAAAATCACCTTCACCGCCCAGATCGCGGGCACCTCATACAGCCCCTATGCCGCCGTTTCGCTGGAAATCGGCGGCGGCGGCGTGGCCAACGCCACCTTCGACTCCCTGTACGGGCTGTTCGTCCTCGACAAGGGAAGCATAAACGTCAACCAACTGCTGATCAGCAAAGGCCCGTACCGGGCCAGTGCATACGGGACCATCCCCCTGGCCGCCCTCAACCCGGAAGGGCGGCAGCGGGGGACGATCGCCGACCAGATGGATCTCAAGGTGCGCCTGGAGCAGGCCGACCTGAGCATCCTGCCGCTGCTCACCAAGGAAGTGGCCTGGGCTTCCGGGCCAACCCACGGCGAGCTGACCGTAGGGGGCACCTTGGCCCAGCCGCTCCTTTACGGCGGCATCGCCATAAAGGACGGCACCGTCAAGCTCAAACAACTGGCCGACCCGCTGCAAAAAGTTGGGGTTGATATTAAGTTCGAAGGTGATAAAATTAATATAATAACCTTCGACGGCAGCATGGGCGACGGCTCCTACCGCCTGACAGGCACGGCGGCGATGAAGGGGCTTTCCCTGGCGGACTACCGCCTGCTGCTCGTGCTGAACAAGCTGGGCGTCAACCATAAATACTTCAAGGGGCCGCTGGAAGGCACGCTTACCCTCGACGCCAGCGGCGGCAAGCCGGTTCTTGCCGGCAGGCTCGTATTCGACAACACGACGATCAACGTACCGCTCGTGCCCGAGTTCGCATCCTCGGGCCTCGACATCGGCCTCGACCTGGAAGTCGTCGCCGCCAGCAGGGTGCGGCTGTTCAACCCCTATCTCTACGACCTGCTGGTGGAAGGCAAAGCGAGATTCACCGGGACCACCCTGGCCCCCGAGGCCTCGGGGCATTTCGCCGTCGACCGGGGCTCAGTAAACTACCTGCGCACCAAATTCACGGTAGATTCCGGCCGAGCGGACTTTACCCAGTTCGGGTCCCTTATGCCGGTCGTCAGGATGACCGCCAACACCAGGCTGGAATACACCACCGTCAAACTGGCGGTGAGCGGGCCGCTCGACGCGATGGACTTCCGCCTGAGCTCCGAACCGGCGATGAGCCAGCAACAGATCCTCTCGCTCCTCACGCTGCGCAGCCGTTACTTCGACAGGCAAGGCACGGAGGGCGGCGGCGCCGATACCGGCCTCGGCCGGGACGAACTCTTGAATCTCCTTGACGCCGGCCTGCAGATCGCCTTCGTGGCTGAAGCCGAAAGCGCCTTCCGCAACGCCTTCGGTCTCGACGAATTCCGCCTTGTGCGCAGCACCCTCGCCGCCGACGGGACCTCGCAAAGCACCAACAACGTAGTACCGGGCAGGTCCACGACTTCGGGCCGGGCGTCGGCCCTCGACCGCGAGGTCTACAACATCGAAATCGGCAAATACGTCTCCGACCGGCTGTTCATCAGCTATACGATGGGCCTCGACCACAAAGAGACAAGCGCCTACATGCGTTACGACATCACCCGGCGGTTAAGCGTCACGGGAGCTGTGGACGAACTCAACCGCAAGCGGGTCGGCGTCGAAGCCAGGTTTAATTTCTAAGCGGGGATGATTACCGTGTTGAGCCAGTATCTGGCGGAGCTCAGGAAAATTCGTCTGCTGGACATCGCCGAAGAAAAACGGCTGTGGGAAGCCTACAAGGAAGATGGCGACCTCGACAGCCGCCGGCAGCTCATCGAGCATTACCAGCCGTTGGTGTTTAAAGTGGCGCTCCGCTGGCGGGTAGACGATACCGCGGCCATGGATATAATCCAGGAAGGCACCGTCGGCCTCATCGAAGCGGTGGAAAGCTTCGACCACAACCGCGGCGTGGCGTTCAGCCTGTACGCCTTTCACCGCATCCGCGGCCGGATGGCCAATTTCGTCGCCCGCGAAGGCAAAACCGACTGGCTGTATATCGATAGCCCCCTGGACGACGCCGGCAGCCTGACCCTGGGGGACGCGCTGGTGGACGACGCGCCGGCGGTCGCGATCCAGGCCGAGCGGAATTTCCTCGTGGCTCAGGTCCGCGGCGCCCTCGAACGCCTGCCGGCCAACGAGCAGATGATACTGTCGGGCATGTACCTCGACGAGCGTGAGCCCAGGCAACTGGCCGAATCCCTCGATATGAGCCTGTCACACGTCTATCGGCTCCACAAACAGGGCATCCGCAGGATCCGCGGCCTGCTGTCGCGGCTCATGCAAGACATGAAAAATTCATTGTAGCGAAAAGGGGCAGAAAGAGGGAGAATACGGGAGATAATACTGCAATATACCTATAAAACGCTGTATTTTGCCCTTGCAGGAGCGACCAGAATCTGGCCTATTCCCATGACTATATATTGTAGCTATAATAGGGGTGGTGGAAATGGCGGATTTCAAAGGGAATATGTTTCGTCACCTGCGTTCCGCCAAAGTGTGGCTAACGCGGGCCGAGGAGTCTTTCGACAAGAACAGCAAACTTCGCGGCGAACTCGACCTCCTGTTAGCACAGGCCGAGCTTCAGCACGCGCGGGAGACGAGCCTCTCCCGGCAAGAGCGCTACAGAATGCCGCTTTTGCGCCAAGCGACGTCCTTCGTACTCGCCGCCGCCATCATTGCCGCCGGTTTCGGGGCATACTGGGGGTTTAGCGAACGCCACGTCGCTGTGCCCATTCCACTTGCCGCGCAGGAGGCCAAGACCACGCCGGGAGCCAAGAGCACACCGGGGGTCCTGAAGGCCAACGATTCTGCCGCGCCGGTCCGGGTCGAGGATCAGCGGCCAGCGATAGCCGGTCCGGCCAGCAATCCTCCTCGGGAAACCACCATGCCTGCGGCCAGGCGTCCGGAAAACAACGGGCGTCAGCAACCGGCGGAAAAGGAGAGCCTGCTGTCGCAGGACGAGATGAAAGATGTCATCCGGGCTGCCGGAAAGTCGTTGCGCGGCCAATAAAAAATAAATAAAGGAGGTAATGCATGAAAGCGAGGAGGTACTTCGGGCACCTTTTACTCTCAGCTGTCATCGCGCTAGGAATCGTGCTGGGCTCCGTCGCTCCCACCCATGCTGCCGACCTTACCGGGAAAAGGGTCACCGCCGTCAGCGTCTCCGGCAACACCAGCGTGCCTACGAGCGACATAATGGCGGTGATAAAGCTTAAACCCGGCGACACGCTCAGTGCCGACAAGGTTCAGCAAGATATGCGGGCGATTTACGACCTAGGGAGCTTTTTCGACGTAGTATCCAATTTCACCGAAGTTCCCGAAGGCGTCAAAGTGGTCTACTCGGTATTGGAAAACCCGGCCCTGACAGACGTTGTCGTCAAGGGCAACAGCAAAGTATCCACCGATAAGATCAAAAGCCTGCTAACGGTAACCAAGGGCAAGGTGCTCAACAGCAAAGCGCTGAGCGACAACGCCCGCGCTGTCGAAAACTACTACCACGACCAAGGCTACGTATTGGCCAAGGTAAGCGACGTCTCCATGAGCCCCGGCGGGGTGCTGACCATCACCGTCAACGAGGGGATGCTGGAAGGGATATCGGTCAAAGGCAACGAAAAGACCAAAACCTACGTCATCACCCGCGAGATGAAGGTCAAACCCGGCGAACCCTTCAACGTCAAGGACGCCCGCCGGAGTATGCAGAAGGTGTACAACCTCGGCTACTTCGAAGACGTCAACATGAAGCTCAACCCCGGCAAGGAGCCGAACTCGGTCGTCCTCGAAACCAACGTCGTCGAACAGAAGACCGGCACGTTCTCGGTCGGGGCCGGCTACAGTCAGGCCGACGGCCTGGTGGGGATCATCGAGCTCGGCGACAGGAACTTCCGCGGCACCGGCGACCAGGCCAAGATCCACTGGGAGTTCGGCGGCAACGCGGATTACGGCACGAACTACGAATTCTCCTACACCCGTCCCTGGCTGGACAGCAAGCAGACCTCGGCGGGCTTCACCATCTACAACCTGACCAATCAGTACAACGATTACGGTCTTGACGGCAACGACAGGACCCTCCGCTCGACCTACGACCGCAAACGCACCGGTTTCGAAATCACCCTCGGCCGACCGCAGGGCGAATATGTGCAAAACTATATCACCCTCAAGAACCGGCGCGACGAATACGTCAGGTACGTATCAGGCCCGGTCGACTACAAGGCGGACCCGGGTGGTACTGGCTATCGCTCCGACTACAATAATCAGTGGCTTACGGACAACTTCGGCCTGACGCGCAGCGTGACCCTGTCGCGGGTCTTCGACTCCCGCGACAACGTCTTCAGCCCCACCGAGGGGTCGATGTTCTCGCTGTCGGCGGAGTTCGCCGGTAAAGCGTTCGGCGGCGACTTTAACTTCAACAAATACACCGCTCAGGACCGCCAGTACTTCAAGGTCGGCCGCGAGCAAGTGATCGCGGTCCGCCTGATGGCCGGCTTCGCAGACGGCAAGATACCCGACAGCGGCAAGTTCTGGGTTGGCGGCCCCGAAACCCTCCGCGGCTACGACGATGCGCAGTTCAAAGGCAGCAAGATGTTCGCCGCGACCGCCGAATATCGCTTCCCGGTGGCCAAAAAGATCGAAGGCGTAGTCTTCGGCGACCTCGGCAACGCTTGGGACGGCAGCTACAAGCTCGACGACCTCAAAGCAGCCGTCGGCGTCGGCATCCGCGTCAACACCCCGCTTGGTCCCATCAGGCTCGATTACGCCAGGGGCGACGAGGGCGGCAGGACGCACTTCAGCTTCGGCGGCCAATTCTAACGGCAGCAAGAGCCAGGTCTAGGCCTGGCTCTTGTTTTAACCGTAAATCTCAATGTTTTGTTATCGATAGGCAATGGACAACCTTTATCAGGAAGGTGGCGGGCGAACAGGTGCGGAGCGTTTGCGTGATAACGTTAGCGACAATGCTGATCTTGGCAGGCTGGACCTGTCCGGCGGCGGCCGAAACCGTGACCGTCGACGCGGTCACGGTCAGCGTGCAGGCCGTCGACGCTCCGCCGCCCAGCCGCGTCATCAAGCGGATGGAGCAAAGCGTCGCCACCGTGGGCGACCACGTGCTGACCGGGCGGAAAGTGACCGACATCGAGAGCGGCAAGGCATCCTTCGAGAAATTGATCAAGGAAGTGTTCGACCGCGTACTTGTCGGCTATTGGGTGCAGGAGGTCGACATCACCCCCGGTCCGACGACAAGCATCGCCGTGAAAATTTCGCCGCTCGGCGACGTTGTGCGCAGCGTAGCCCTGGAAACCGATCTCGGCGGGATAGCGCCGCCGCTCAGCGGCTTGTTCCGCAGCGACATGGGCGACATCGAAAACAAAGCCGCCCAAGTGCTCGTAGGCATGCCGGTGGACGCGGTCGACTGGGCGGGCAGCGTCACCAAAACCGTCATCCGGGAAATCCTTGCCGTCCAGCTCCCGGAATACCGGGCCAACATCGAGATAATCCCCGGACCGGTGACGATCGTGAAATTGCTGCTGGCGCCTACCGGTCCGCTTGTCAAGGACGTGCAGGTCACGGTGCGTTCGCGGACCATCCCCAACTTCCTGCTGCTCGCAGCGCGGCCGGCGGTGGAAGAAGCGGCCGCGCCCATGAGGGGCCTGCCGGTAGCCTTCGTCGAACGGCACGGCGACTATTTCAAGGACATGCTGACGAAAGTGGCCGCCAATCAGGCGGCGACGAAACGCTACGGCCTCACCCTCGCCTCGTCCCTCAAGCCGGGCACGAATACCGAACTGGAAATCAGCGCCGACACCACGAAATACAACGTGACCCTCGAAGGCTACATGGACATGGGGCGCAGGCAGAACGACACCTCGGCCAGATTGCATGTCGGCCAGTACGTCGGCCGGACGGACGAATTATTCCTCGAAGTCACGTTTATCCCGTCTTCGGTCACATGGGAATTCGTGCCTGGCTGGGGACACCGCCTGGGGGCGCAAACCGTGGCCGGCGCCAAATACAACCTCAACAGCGAGCAGAGCATCGTTTGGCTCAAGCAAGACCTGGACAACCGCTGGTCGCTGCGCCTTGAGCGAACGCCGGCACTGCGGTTCAACGAAGTCGGCTTGCGCTACAAACTGCACGAGTTTCTCAGCGTCGAATATATAATTACCACCGACAACCGCTGGCTGCGATTGGTGGGCAATCTGTAGAATAATTGTCCTTGAATGCCGACCATGTCCCTGATATAATGAAGGAGTATAAATTCTGCCCTGGGGCGGAAAGAGAGGGAAAGCAGTGCTCAAAATCGATAAGAAGCAAATCAAAGTCGTTTCTGTCGCCATTGCGTTAGTATTTTTGCTCAGTGTCGTTGGCATAGCAGTGTCGCAGACCGGTACATCTCAGGCTGCACCCGCTAGCAACGTTGGCAAGGTAAATTACGAGGACCTCGTAAGATCGCATCCCGACTTCGCCAAATTCGCCGCAACGATGCAGGCCGAACAGGAGCAAGCCCAGAAAGACTTCAACGACAAAACCGCAACGATGAACGACAAGGAAAAGCAAGACTATTTCCTGCAACTCCAGCAGCGGCTGCAGGTCAGGCAGGGGGAACTCCTGAAACCGATCGAAGACAAGGTCATGGCGACCATCAAGGAGGTTGCCGAAATCAAAGGCCTGGCGGTAGTAATGCCGGTAAACACAGTGGTTTACGGCGGCCAAGACATCACGGACGACGTGAAAAAGAAACTAGGCGGCAAATAACCAATAGTCGTTTATTTCCGAGCCGGTTATGCTGCGCTCGGTTCTTTATTCGTAACCGGGAGGTGGTTTCGTGCTGAGGAATTGCGCCAGAATCGCATTAGTAGCCTTCGCCTTCGCCTCTCTGGTCGTAGCCGGCTGTGGTTCGCAGCAGGCTAAAACCGCCCCGCCCGACGCGCCGCCCCAACTCGGCGCCATCGACATGGAAAAAACGATAAAAGCCCACCCGAAATATGCTGAAGTCGGCCGCCTGCAGAAGGACTATGCCGCCCTTGCCGCCAGCCTCGAAGCAGCAAGGGCCCAGGGGGCTGCCACGGCCGCCGGCATGGAACAGGCCGCCGCCAAGGAATTCGACGCCCGCATGGCGGCCAAAAAAGCCGAGATCGGCACGCGGCTGGACGCGGCCGCCGACCAGGTGCGACGCGACATGGCCTCCGAACTCGACGCGTACGCCGCCGAGGCGGACAAGGATTACCAGCCCCAGATTTTCAGCCTCCAGCTCAAGCTCAAGACCGTCCAACTCAGCAAAGAGGAAGCGACCGACCTGCAAGAGCAGATCGACAAGCTGCAGCAGGAGCGGGCCGCGAAAATCGACGCCCGCCGCCAGGAACTCCTCGGCAAGGCGGACGCAACGATGAAAGCCAAGCAGAGCGACGGCGAGAAAGAACTCGCCGCCTACGCCGGCAGCCTGCAAAGCGAAATGGCCGGCCAAATCGCCGGCCAGCAGGCGGCGGCCGGACGTCCCGCCGCCCCTGGACAAGCCGGCAGCGACACGGCGGAGAAAATGGCCGCCGCCGACCGCCAAATCGCCGCCCTGCAAGAAGCCATCGTCGCCGACATCCGCGACAAAACGGCCAAAGTGGCGGAAAAGCAAGGCCTGGGAGCCGTGCTTGCCGGCGTCAAGGTTAACGTCGCTGCCGTCGACATAACCGACGCGGTGATCGCCGAGTTTAATAAGTAAACGCCTGGCGCATAATAAACCCGGGCAAGTATCGATAACGGAGGGATTCTAATGCGACACAGCAAGACAATGATTTTAACCGTAGCCGCAGTACTCCTGGTCGCCCTGCTTATCGGCGGGTGCTCGTCCGGAGCGGGCGCGGTAGGCATCCTCGACGTCAACAAAGTCATGAGCGACAGCCCCAAAGTCAAAACGCTCCAGGATCAGCTGAACGGCAAAGCCAAAGAACTTAGCGACCAACTCGATAAAGACAAGGCCAGCCTCAGCGCCGAGGAATTCCAGAAGAAGCAGGAAACCGCTTACAACGATTTCCTCAAGATCAAGCAGGATCTCGAAAGCCAGGTAGACGCCAGCATCAAACAGTCCGTCGAAGCAGTAGCCAAGGAAAAGAAACTCGGCGTCGTCCTGTACAAAACCAGCGTCGCCCAGGGCGGGACGGACATTACCGACGACGTCATCAAACGCATGCAATAGAACCGCTGGGGAGTGTTTCCGTTGGCCGACAGATTGAGCGAAATCGCCGCGCTGGTGGGCGGGGCGGTGCTCGGCGACAGCGACCCCGAGATTGCCGGCGTCACCAACATCGAAGACGCCGGGCCGAGGGACATCACGTTCGCCGTGCCGCCGCACCTCGATAAGGCTGCCGCCTCCAAGGCCGCTGCGGTGATAGTACCGGAAGACATCGCCTCCTATCCCAAACCGGCTATCCGGGTGGCAAACCCCCGGATAGCCTTTACTAAAGTCCTCGAACATTTTACCCCGCCCACCGTCGTGGCGCGGGGCGTGCATCCGGCCGCAGTCGTCGGCAAAGACGTGCGGCTGGGCGCCAACGTCGCCGTCATGGCCTGCGCCGTCATCGCCGACAACGCCGTTATCGGCGACAACACCGTCCTCTTCCCGCACACCTACGTCGGCGAAGCGGCGACGATCGGCAGCGACAGCGTCCTCTACCCCGGCGTCACCGTCTATGCCGGCTGCCGCCTCGGCGCGAGGACGATCGTCCACAGCGGGGCGGTCATCGGCAGCGACGGCTTCGGCTTCGTCACCATCGGCGGCCGCCACCACAAAGTGCCGCAGGTAGGCAACGTCATCATCGAAGACTACGTCGAAATCGGCGCCAATACGACCATCGACCGGGCCACCACCGGCTCCACGGTCGTCAGGCGCGGCACGAAGATCGACAACCTCGTCCACCTGGCCCATAACGTCACGATCGGTGAAAATTGTTTCCTTGTGGCCTTTACCGGCATCGCCGGCAGCACCAAGATCGGCAACAACGTCATCTTCGCCGGCCAGAGCGGGGCGGTCGGGCATATCACCATCGGCGACAACTGCATCTTCGCCGGCAAAGCCGGGGCCACCGGCGACGTTCCGGCCAACTCTTTCTATGCCGGCTTCCCGGCCAGGCCGCACAAAGAATGGCTGCGGGCCGAAGCCGCGCTGCACAAACTGCCCGACCTGGTAAAAAAGATCAAGCAGCTGGAGACCCGCCTCGCCGAGTTGGAGGAGAAAAAATAGGCAGGCCGTTGACAGGCCCCGGCGATAACCCGCGCAAATATTACCTACGGCAAAACGGCAGGATTGGCAGAGCGTACGCAGAATATTAAACACTCGATGTTCTTCCCGCCACTTGACCAACCCTAGGAGGACATATGAGAAAAATAGTATTCGGCGTTCTCTGCGCCCTTATCGTTTCGGCCGCGCCCGTCCTCGCCGCCCCGTCGGTGCACGGGTCCACCGGCCAGATCAACAACCCGTCGGCCGACGTCCTGCAAGAAGGCCGGTTCGCCTTCGGTTACTACCACCTCGACGGCGGCGCCGCCGGCGTATTCAACGTCACCGTCCTGCCCAAGCTAGAACTGGGGGTAGCCGGGTTCCGCTACGACGGCGCCAGCGCCAACAAAACCTACGTCAACGCGAAATGGAGCCTGGTTTCCGAATCGATCCTGACCCCGGGCGTGGCGATAGGCGTCGAAGACATCGCCGCCGAGCGCGAGCGGTCATACTACGCCGTAGCCTCCAAGGCGCTGCCGTTCGGCTTCCGTATCCACGCCGGCGTCGGCAGCGGCCGGTTCGACGGCATGTTCGCCTCGCTGGAAAAAACCATCAGCCCGATAAGCGTGGTCAGCGGCAACGACACCTTCCCCGCCACCACCCTGATCGCCGAATTCGACGGCCGCAACATGAACTACGGCGCCCGGATCTCGGTCGTCCCCGGGCTCAAGGTCGACGCCGGCTGGCGCGACCATGCCACCTACTTCGGCATCACCTACTCGAGATAAGAAGAACATCACTGCCACCACAAGAGGCTGCCGCAAGAAACGCCGGGCAGATGCCGGGGGCGATCTTCCGGCGGCCTCTTTCCCTGACGGAGGATGCTGCCCATGACCTACTTCCTCGTCAAACTGTTCGGCCGGCTGGTATGCCTGTTGCCAAAAGGCGTGCGCTACAAACTCGGCGACATCATCGGCGAAGCCCTGTGGCCGTTCGTACCGCGGCGGCGCCGCGAGATGGCCGTAGCCAACGTCGTGGCCAGCCTCGGGCTCGACAGGCCCGCCGCCCTGGCAATCGTCAAACAAAGCGCCGTCCGCTTCGGCCGCATGCTCATGGAAGTGCTCGCCATCCCCGCGCTGAACGCGGACAACATCGACCGCTTCGTCATCCTCAAAGGCCGGGAGAACTTCGACCAGGCCTTCGCCTACGGCCGGGGAGTCATCATCGCCGCCGCCCACAGCGGCAACTGGGAGCTCATCGGGCCGGCGCTCGCCCTCTACGGGTACCCGATCGTCGGCGTGGCCCAGAAGCAGACCAACGAGGCTATGGACAAACTCATCAACGAGATCCGCACCTCCACCGGCATGCACATCACCTACAAAAGCGGCGTCCGCGACATGGTGCACTTCCTGGGCGAAAACAAGGCCGTGGGCCTGATAATGGACCAGGACGCCAAAGAGCAGGGCGTGTTCGCCGACTTCTTCGGCCGCCCCGCCGCCACGCCCCAGGGGCCGGCAGCGCTCGGGCGCCTCAAGGGCTCGGCCATCGTGCCGCTGTTCATCACCGCCAACGGCGACGGCACCCATACCATCATCATCCATCCCCCGCTCCTGGTCGCCAAGACCGCCGACCGCAACCACGACTTCCTCGTCACCACCCAGAAGCTCAACGCCATCCTCGAAGACCATGTCCGCGCCCATCCCCACGAATGGTTCTGGCTCCACAACCGCTGGAAGACCCGTCCCCCGGCGGAAAAAGCGCACCAGGACGATAAAATCGCCGATTAGAAGGCCACAACCGTAAGCAAAGCCCGTTCTGCAGAACGGGCATACTTTTTGCTGCTTCCAGTATATACATATATGCAATAATAATATATATTTATGGACACAAAAATGATATACATGCTATAATAGAGGCCGGAAAAGAGGTGGTTATGCATGACTTTCGCCAAGAATATGCTCCGTGATTCCTTTCAGCGCGACATCATCATCCTGCTCGTGGTGAGCATTCTGGTGGGGTCGATGCTGGCCAGCGCCGTTTCTATGGGGGCCAACGCTTACTTCTCCAAAACGCTCGCCAGCTTCGTCGGCGACTATGGAGAATTCGACCTGATCATCAACGTGCGGGAGGAAATGAAAATCGATTCCGCCCAGCAGATACAAAAAATCATCAACGACGTATTTCCCGGGTCCACGATGAAAGAAGGGCCGACCCTGACGGGCAAGACCAGCTTCTTCGTCACCCTGCCGGCCCAGTACCAGACCAAACAGGTCTACGAAGACCTGGGCAAGACGTTCGGCAGCATCCCCGGCGGCGCCGGCGTGGGCGTCATGACCGACCCGCGCCTCACCATCCGCGGCGTGCCGGAGGGAGCCAAAAATATGCTGATGGACAAAATCATGCAGATGGACGGCGTCCGCTTCGCATTCCGCGACGGGTCGTCTATCGGCGTGGTATTGCAGTCTCTGGAGAAAAGCGCCCCCGTGGAGAAACAGATCAACGCCCTGCTCAAGCAGTACCAGGTCATCGAAATTAGCTTCCCGGTGGGCAGCGAGCCGGCCAACCCCATCCGCCTGGGTGAGGCGATCGCCGGCGCCCTGCAGCAAGACCTCAGGCTCCAGTATGCGCAGAATGTCTCGGTCGACGGCAAAAACGACGACATGACCTACGCCGTCAGCACGATGATGGAAATGAGGCGGTTCCTCACCGCCTACGCGTCCCAGGTGACGATCACGCCGACCGGCGGCGCCCAGCTCGCCAAAGGCGACACCCTCGTCTTCCAGGGGACGGCGCCGGCAGCCCCCGCGGCCGGCAGCCCTCCGGACAAAAACAACGTCCTCGTGCAGATAACCGCCATCAAGAGCGACGGCACGGCCGAGGGCACCATCGCCCAGGGCGACGCCAGCGCGCTCGCCAACCCGCAGGGCTACCGCCTGGACAAAAACCTCGTCGCCGAGCCGGTGGCCACCGTCAGCTACAGCAACCCGCGCCAGCAACTGGCGGGCGCCCTTGACGAAACCTCCAAACTGGTCGCCGAAATCCCTGGCTTCGCCCAGGACGCCCGCGGCATGAGCACCATCGCCATGAACGCCCTGGAGAGCTACGACAGCGGCATCGCCGCCGTCGAAAAGACCCTCGACGGCGTGCAGGCGGCCGGCACCACCATCCAGGCGGCGACCAGCGGCCTGGCCACCATCGACACAAGCGCGCTCCGCGCCCAGCTCGACACCTCGGCCAAAGGCCTGGGCGGTCTCATCGGCACTCTCAAGGTGCTGAAGCTGGCGGGCGGCGACGGCAGCAGCATCGACAGCCTCGCCGGCACCCAGAGCAGCCTCGTCGGCCTGAGCAGCACCCTCGGCGCCCTCGACAATGTGGCTGTCAACGCCCGCCAGGCGAAAACGGCCATCGACAGCGTCGTCAGCGGCAGCCAGAGCACCCTCGCCACCCTGAAGGCCTTCGACGCCGCGGGCGCCAAAGCCAGCCTGAGCGACATGAACGGTCGCCTCGACAAGGTGCAGCAGATAAACGCGCCGCTCGTCGCCGCCCAGCTTCAATATATGGCGGCCAGCGCGCCCAATCTCAAAGACGAGGACATCAGCCACACCCTGGCGATCATCGACAAATTCATCGCCGGCCAGGTAATCCCCGGCGAACGCATCCAGATCCTCACCACCAGCAACATCAGCACCGACGCCGTGGCGCCTATCGTCCACCGCGAGGCCGGCCACAGCAACGCCGCCCTCTACGCCACCGACATGGGCATCATCGAGCCCGACGCCCGCGGTCAGCTCTACCAGGTCCTCCACGAGGTCAAGGCCATCCTCGCCGGCATCACCGCCATGGTGGCCGCCAGCCTCTTCCTGGTCTTCGACCACACCGCCATCATGGCCGTCATCCGCCGCCGCCGTCTGGCCAACCGGACCAAACCGGCCGGCTGGCGGGCGATAGCGGCGAGATTCGCCGCCATCAGCGCCGCCGAGCGGCTGTACGGCATGGCGTGCGGCGCCGTGATGCTCACCGCCATGTTCATCTTCGCCGGCGGCGGCATCCCCTACCTGCCGTGGATCGGCGTCCCGGTAGTGGGCGCCCTGCTCGGCCTCCTGGTGGCGAGCTACGCCGACAAGATCAGCCCGGTGGCCGGCGACGAGATTATGGCCGGCGAAGCCCTCGGCCTGTCGCTCGACGAAGTGATGCGGGAGATCGTCATCCCCGCGGCGCGGCCGGGCCTTCTGCAGAAATTGAACAACCGCAAGGTAAAATTCCGCTAATGAGGTGATACTATGCTCACCATAAATAATCTCCACAAACGGTTCGGCAAGGTGGTGGCCGTCGCCGACGTCAGCCTTGAAGTAAAGCAGGGCGAAACGGTGGTGCTCATGGGTCCCTCCGGGTGCGGCAAATCCACCACCATCCGCACCATCAACCGGCTGGTCGAGCCCGACGGCGGCGAAGTCATCTTCGCCGGCCGCGACCTCACCGCCATGTCCTCGGAAGAAATACGGGCCGTGCGCAAGCGCATCGGCTTTGTATTCCAGCAGTTCAACCTCATCGGCCGTCTCACGGCCGAAGAAAACGTCATGCTCGGCCTGGTCATGGACGGGATGCCGAAAGAAGCGGCCCGGGACAAAGCCCTGGCCGCGCTGACCAAAGTCGGCCTCGAGAGCTGCCGCGGCCAAAAGCCCGGCGAGTTGTCGGGCGGCCAGCAGCAGCGGGTGGGCATCGCCCGCGCGCTGGCCTTCGAGCCCGAGCTCATGCTCTGGGACGAACCGACCGCCTCGCTCGACCCCATCCTGGTCAGAGAAGTTCTCGTCGTAATGGAAGAGCTGGCCAAATACCGGGCCAGCACCATGGTGGTCGTTACCCACGAACTGCCCTTCGCCCTCCATGTCGCCGACCGGCTCGTGCTCATGGACAAAGGCCGGGTCGTCGAGGAAGGGGTCCCGGACAAGGTCTTCGTCACCCCCGCCTCGGAAGTCGGCCAGCGCTACAAGGAACTGATCGAGTACCAGATGAACACCAGCGCCCTGACGCTCGCCGGCCGGCGGGTTGCCTAAAACTCCTGCTTTTGCCACTTGCAGGAAATAACAATCTTTTGTAGAATTAATGATAGCTGTTTATCGGGAGGTTCCAATGTCTCAACAGACCACCATCGCAAAAACCGTCAGGTTCACGGGCACGGGCCTCCATTCGGGCAAAGACGTAACAATCACCCTCATGCCCGCCCCGGCGGACACCGGCATCGTCTTCGCCAGGACCGACCTTCCGGGGGCGCCGCGGGTCAAGGCGGCCGCCGCCAACGTCACCGCCACCCTCAGGGCGACGACGCTGGAAGACGGGGCCGCCAAGGTTTTTACCGTGGAACATCTCCTGGCCGTCTTCTTCGCGCTAGAGGTCGACAACTGCCTGGTGGAAATCACCTCCGTCGAGCCGCCGGTAGCCGACGGCAGCGCCCTGCCGTTCGTGGAGCTGATCCAGGAGGCCGGCATCATCCCCCTCGCGGCCCCCTGCCGCGTGATCGACGTGACGGCGGCGCAGATAGTCCGCCTCCCGGATAAATTCATTGCTATCCTGCCGTACGACGGACTGCGGATCAGTTTCACGTCCGTCAACCCCCATCCCCTCATCGGCATCCAGTACGGCGACTACGAAATCACCGCCGCCACGTTCGTCCGCGAAATCGCGCCCGCCAGGACCATCGGCTTCATGCACGAGGTCGAAGCCCTGCAGGCCCAGGGCCTGGCTCTCGGCGGCAGCCTGGAGAACGCGGTGGTCTACGACGGCGATAAAATTCTCACGCCGCTACGCTTCCCCGACGAGCTGGTCAGACACAAAATACTTGACGTTCTCGGCGATCTGGCGCTCGCCGGGCGGGTCCGCGGCCACGTGATCGCGGTAAAATCCAGCCATACGCTGAACACCGCCCTGGCGAAACAAATTGCCGCAAGTGGGCAAAAGTGACGAGGAGGACTGCTACCATGCTGACCGTGACCCAGATCCAGGCGATCATCCCGCATCGCTACCCGTTTTTGCTTGTCGACCGCATCGTCGAAATCGAGCCGATGAAGAGGGCGGTAGGCATAAAGAACGTAACCGCCAACGAATATTTCTTCCAGGGACATTTTCCCGGCAAGCCGATCATGCCCGGCGTGCTGCTCCTCGAAGCCATGGCCCAGGTGGGCGGCGTGGCGATGCTGTACAGCGAGGAGTTCGCCGGCAAGCTCCCGGTCTTCGCCGGCATCGACCGGGCCAAGTTCCGCCGGCCGGTGGTGCCGGGCGACCAGGTGCGGATGGTGGCCGAAATCTCCAAGGTCCGCGGCACCATGGGCAAGGTTTGGGCCGAGGCGTTCGTCGACGGCGAACTGGTCGCCGAAGGGGAATTTCTCTTCGCCCTCACGCAGAATTAAGAGCAATAAAGACAAAACTGGCATACTTTGTATGTAAAATCGTCTTAACCTCCTGTAGCGGTTTTGGATGCCAAAATACGCGCCAATAAGACTTGCCATCTTTCGACTGATTAGTCGGACTATAATTAACAGTCGGGATATAATCAATAACGATTGGCATGTGCGGTGCGACAACAGTTAGGAGTGATAAGCTGATGAAGCCGGAAACCGTCATAATTCCGATCCGCAAGATCCACGAAACAGCTGTCATCCATCCAGGCGCTCGCATCGGCAAAGACGTGGAGATCGGTCCCTACGCCGTCATCGGCGAGAACGTCATCATCGGCGACGGGACCAAGATCGGCGCCCATGTCGTCATCGACGGCTGGACGAGTATCGGCAAGAGCTGCATTATATATCCCAGCGCTTCCATCGGCGCCGACCCGCAGGATCTCAAATTCCGCGGCGAGAAGAGCTATGTTTTCATAGGCGACAGCACCCAGGTCCGTGAATTCGCCACCGTCAACCGGGCCACCGGCGAAGGCGAGGAAACCCGCATCGGGTCGCACTGCCTGCTCCAGGCCTATACCCACGTCGCCCACAACTGCATCCTCGGCAACCACGTCATCATGTCCAACTGCGCCACGCTGGCCGGCCATGTCGTCGTGGAAGACCGGGCGATCATCAGTGGCCTGTCCGGAGTGCACCAGTTCGTCAAGATTGGCCGCAACGCCTTTATCGGCGGTGCTTCCAAGGTAGTCCAGGACGTGCCGCCGTTCGTCATCGTCGACGGCCATCCGGCCAAAGTCTGCGGCCTCAACAGCGTGGGCATCGCCCGCGCCGGCATCAGCGAGCTGGCCCGCCGCAACCTCAAGAAAGCCTACAAAATCCTGTACCGTTCCAACCTCTCCCTGCCCCAGGCGATTGCCGTCATGGAGCAAGAGCTCGACTCCTGCGAGGAAGTCGAACACTTCCTCCGCTTCCTGCGCAACGCCGAGCGCGGCGTCTGCCGCGGCCGCCGGGACGAGACGGAATAAAAGCACCGCAAGGAGCCTGATTAATGAAGACAATCGGATTACTGGCCGGCATTGGCAGACTGCCGGTAGAATTTGCCCGTGCCGCCAGCGGCATGGGCTTTACCGTGATTGCCGTCGGCCTGCTGCCGGACGTCGAGCCCGAGCTGGCCAAGGCGGCCAACAGATACCACGCCATCGGCGCCGGCGAGCTGGGCCGCATCATCGCCACCCTCAAAGAAGAGGGGGTGGAGGAAGTCACCATGATCGGCAAGGTCACCAAAGAACTGATGTTCAGCAGCGCGACGCCGCTGGACGACAGGATGCGCAGACTCCTAGCCGGCCTCGTCGACCGCAGCGACGACACCATCATGCTGGCCTTCGTCCGCGAGCTGGCCGGCGAAGGCATCGGCGTCCTCGACCAGACCGCCTTCATCCGCGCCCTCATGTCGGCGCCGGGGGTGCTCACCCGCCGGCCGCCGACCGCCGCCGAGGAAGCCGACATGGACTTCGGCCTGCGCATGGCCAAGGAGATCGGCGCTCTCGACATCGGTCAGACGGTGGTGGTTAAAAACAGAGCCGTGCTGGCGGTCGAAGCCATCGAAGGCACCGACGCCTGCATCCGCCGCGGCGGGCAGCTCGGCCGGGGCGGGGCGGTCGTCGCCAAAGTGGCCAAACCCGATCAGGACCTAAGGTTCGACGTTCCGACCGTGGGTATTGACACGGTCCGCGCCATGATCGAAGGCGGCGCCGCCGCCCTCGTCATCGAAGCGGGCCGGACACTGCTGGTCGACCGCAGTAAGGTCGTTGCCCTGGCCGACGAAAACGACATCGCCATCGTCGCCCGTTGATTTTTGCCACAGAGGCATAGAGATACTGCGAGTAGAGGGAAACTAACTCCAGGTCTCTATCGTCCTGTGGCTCGTGTTTTAACGGGTAGTCTTGGACATTAGCGGCCATTTGGGATAAACTAGAATTAGTTGCCGAGGGGAATTGCCATGTACAAAATCCTCATTTCCGCCGGCGAAGCGTCGGGCGACCTGAACGGGGCCAGCCTGGCAGCCGCGCTCAGGGACAAAATGCCGGACGTGGCCATCGCCGGCATGGGCGGCGAAATGATGCGCGCCGCCGGCGTAAACATCATCTACGACATTGCCGACCTCGGCGTCATGGGCATCGTGGAGATCGTCAAGAGCCTGCCGAAACTTTTCCGGCTGCGGGATTTCCTTGCCGGCTGGATGGCGCGCGAGCGCCCCGACGTCCTGGTCGTCATCGACTACCCGGGCTTCAACACCCGGCTGGCCAAAGTAGCCAAAGGCCTCGGCATACCGGTCGTCTCCTACATCAGCCCCTCGGCGTGGGCCTGGGGCCGCGGCCGGGCGAAGGAAGTTGCGGAGACGGTAACCAAGGTGGCCGCCATCTTCCCCTTCGAAGCCGACGTTTACAGCCAGGCCGGCGCCGACGTCGCCTTCGTCGGCCACCCCCTGCTCGACATCGTCAGGCCCTCGCTGCCCAGGGACGAAGCCCGCCGCCTGTTCGGCGTCCGCGAGGACGGCCCGGTCGTCCTGCTCATGCCGGGCAGCCGGCGGCAGGAAATCGACCGGCTGTTGCCCGTCATGCTGGCGGCCATGGAAAAAGTCGCCGAAAATGCGCCGGATTGCCAGTTTTTCTTACCGGTAGCCTCGACAATTTCCCAGGAAATATTGCAAAATATACTTAAAGGCTACAAAATAGAGGTCCGGCTCACCGCCGGCAACACCTACGACCTGATGAACCTCGGCACGGTGGCGGTCGCCGCTTCCGGCACCGCCACCCTCGAAGCCACCATCTTGGGGCTGCCGACGGTCATCGTCTATAAGATGGCGCCCCTGACCTACCTGCTGGGGAAGATCCTCGTCAAAATCCCCGATATCGGCCTGCCCAACATCGTCGCCGGCCGGCGCATCGTCCCCGAGCTCGTGCAGGACGACGCCAGCGCCGCCAACATCGCCCGCGAAACGTTGGCCATCCTCACCGACTCGGCGGTGCGCGCCCGGATGGCCGCGGACCTGGCCGCCGTGAAGGCAAGGCTTGGGGAAAGCGGCGCCGTCAGCCGGGCGGCCGAAGTCATACTCGAGGTGGCCGCGCACGGCCACGGAGGAGAGGCATGAACCTATACCTGCGGTTGCTCAAATACGTCAGACCCTACCTGTTCAAAGTGGGCGTAGCCCTGGCCTGCACCGCCCTCGCCGCGGCCGGCAACCTCTACGTGCCCTGGATAATCAAAGACGTCATCGACGACGTCCTGACCGCCAAGGACATGGTCATGCTCAACTGGATTGCCGGCGGCATAATCATAATATTCCTGCTGCGCGGCATCTTTTTCTACGGGCAGACCTACCTCATGGCCTTCATCGGCCAGCGGGTCATCATCGACATCCGCGAGGCCCTCTACCGCCACCTGCAGCGCCTGTCGCTCACCTACTTCGAAACCCGCCGCACCGGCGCCATCATGAGCTACATCACCAACGACGTCGCCGCCCTCCAGACCGCCCTCGTGGAAAGCGTCGTCGAAATGTTCACCGAATCCGTCATCCTCATCGGCTCGATCGTCGCCATGTTCGTCCTCCACTGGAAGCTCGCCCTGCTGACCTTCGTCACCCTGCCGCTTGTTTTCCAGGCCATCAACATCTTCGGCCGCAAGCTCCGCCATGCGGGCCGCGTAATGCAGGAGCGGGCCGCCGACATCACCTCCGTCTTGCAGGAGACCGTCCTGGCCGTGCGGGTCATCAAATCCTTCGTCCGCGAAGACTACGAGATCGAGCGCTTCGGCCGGGAGAACTACAACAACTTCCGGGCCCAGATGAAAACCTCGCAGCTCATGGCCACCCTCACCCCCCTGATCGAATTCCTCGCCGCCATCGGCGTAACCGTCATCATCTGGTACGGCGGCCGCGAGGTCATTGTCGGCAACCTGACCTCCGGCGCCCTCATCGCCTTCCTCATCTACGTCGTCAACCTCTCCAACCCCATCAAGCGCCTCAGCCGCGTCTACGGCGCCATCCAGCGGGCGATGGCCGCCGCCCAGCGTGTCTTCGACGTGCTGGACACCGAGCCCGACATCCAGGACATGCCGGGAGCCGCCGCCTTGCCGCCCATCAAGGGCGAGGTAGCCTTCCGCAACGTCACCTTCGAATACAAGCCGGGCGAACCTGCCCTTATCGACATATCGCTGACCGCCGAGCCCGGCCAGATGGTCGCCATCGTCGGCCCGAGCGGCGCCGGCAAGACGACCATCGCCAACCTCATCCCGCGGTTCTACGACCCCACGGCCGGCTATATCGCCATCGACGGCACCGACATCAAGACCGTCACCCTCGCCTCCCTGCGCCAGCAGATCGGCATCGTGCCGCAGGAAACCATGCTCTTCAACGGCACGGTGTACGAGAATATCCTCTACGGCGACCTCGACGCCCCTCAGGAGGCGGTCATCGCCGCCGCCCGCGCCGCCAACGCCGACAACTTCATCCGCGAAATGCCCCTCGGCTACGAAACACAGATCGGCGAGCGGGGCACGAAAATCTCCGGCGGCCAGCGCCAGCGCATCGCCATCGCCCGCGCCATCCTGAAAAACCCGCGGGTGCTCATCCTCGACGAAGCGACCTCGGCCCTCGACACCGAAAGCGAGGCCCTCGTCCAGGAAGCCCTGGACAAGCTCATGGTCGGCAGGACCTCGTTCGTCATCGCCCACCGCCTGTCCACCGTGCAGCGAGCCGACGTCATCCTCGTCATGGAGCGCGGCCGAATCGTGGAAAGCGGGCCGCACGCCCAGCTGGTAAGGGCCGGCGGCCTGTACAGCAAGCTCTACCAGGTCCAGTTCGAGTCCCGGGCCGAGGTCCCGGCCAACGAGGTATAAACCATGAAGTTCCTCTACGACATCCTCACGATTATCCTCGTCATCGTGGCCATACCTGTTTTTGCCTATCGCCTGATCCGCGAACAGGGCTTCGGTGAACGGCTCAAACAGAGCTTCGGCTTCCTGCCGGCCGCGGCGCTTGTCCCGGTGGCCGGCAAAAACTGCCTGTGGCTCCACGCCGCCTCAGTGGGCGAGATCGTCGCCACCAGCCCGATCGTCAAAGAACTGCGCCGCCAGCTGCCGGCAAAGCCGGTCCTCGTCTCCGTCGTAACGGCCAACGGCTACGAAATGGCCAAGAGGATCATCCCCGAGGCCGACAGCATCATCTATTTCCCCCTCGACCTGCCATGGCTTAGCCGGCGGGTTATAACCCGCGTCAACCCCACCCTGTTCGTACTGGTGGAAACCGAACTGTGGCCCAACTTCCTGCTGGCCTGCCGCGACCTCAAGATCGCGGTCATGATGGTCAATGGGCGGATAAGCGATAAAAGCGTCGGCAACTACCGCTACCTGTTCACCATCCTCGACCGGATGCTCGACACCGTCCGCCGCTTCTGCATGCAGTCCACCATCGACGCCCAGTACATCATCCGCCTCGGCGCCAAGCCGCGCCGGGTCTTCGTCACCGGCAACACCAAATACGATCAGACCCATACCGAAGTCACCGCCGCGGAGCGGGAAGAGATCGCCCGCTCGCTGCAACTGCCGGCCGGCGATCAAGTCATCGTCGCCGGCAGCACCCACAAAGGCGAGGAGGAGTTTGTCTTCGCCGCCTTTAATAAAGTAAGGGAAAACTTCCCCCGCACACGGCTCGTGCTGGCGCCGCGGGACAACCTGCGCGGCTCCGAAGTCGCCAGCTTGGCGGGCAAATACAACCTGCGGGCCGTCCGGCGCACCGAACTGAACGAAAAGGCCGACGACCACGACGTCATCGTCCTTGACACCATCGGCGAACTCGGCAAAATCTACAGCATCGGCGATGTCGTTTACGTCGGCGGCAGCCTGGTGACGCGCGGCGGGCACAACATCCTCGAACCGGCGGCCCACGGCAAGGCCATCCTCGTCGGCCCCCACATGTTCAACTTCAAGGACAGCTACGCCCTGTACAGCGGGCAGGGCGCCTGCGACACCGTCTACGACAGCGCCGACCTCGGCGACAAACTCACCGGTCTGCTGGGCGATGCTGCCGCCCGGGAGGAAATGGGCGCGCGGGCCCTGGCGATCATTCGCGCCAATCAGGGTGCCTCCGTCCGCAGCGTGGAGCATATCAAGGAAGTGCTGGCGCTTCTTAGCCAGCAATCGTGAGGGGATACGGCATGATCCGACACGAACCTGTGCAAGTCTATCTCTATCAGCTCGTGCACGGCCGGAAGAAGGGCCCGATCGCCGCCCTGCTGCTGGCGGTGCTGCGCTTCATGTCGTTCGTCTACGGCCTGGGCGTCGACGTCAAGCTCGGCCTGTACCGGACGGGGCTGCTAAAGCAGCATAAGCTGGACTGCCGGGTCATCAGCCTCGGCAACATCACCGTCGGCGGCACCGGCAAGACCCCCACCGCCCAACGGCTGGCGGCCATCATCCGCGACATGGGGTACAGGGTCGTCATCCTCAACCGCGGCTACCGGGCCAACTGGCGGGGCAACGTCGGCCTCGTCTCCGACGGGCGCCGCATCTACATGTCGGTCAACGAGGCCGGCGACGAGGCGTACCTGCTGGCGAAAAACCTGCCCGGCGTGGCGGTCGTCATCGGCAAAAACCGCAATGTCACCGGCGACTACGCCGTGGCCAGCCTCAAGGCCGACTTCATCATCCTCGACGACGGCTACCAGCACTGGCAGCTGGCCCGCGACCTCGACATCGTCCTCATCGACGGCACCAACGTCTTCGGCAACAACTTCCTCCTGCCGCGCGGCACGCTGCGCGAACCGCTCACTCACCTCAGCCGCGCCGACGCCTTCCTCCTCACCAGGGTCGACCAGGCCACCGACAACGCCCGCGACATCATCCGCGAGACGCTCAGCCGCTACAACGACCAGGCGCTGGTCGTGGAAAGCGTCCACAGCCCGCGCTGCTTTATCGAGATCGAGGACTGGTACAAGGGCGTCCGCCCGGAAACGGTGGCCCTCGAAACCATCCGCGGCAAAAAGGTGCTGCCGTTTTCCGCCCTCGGCAACCCGACGTCCTTCGAACAGAGCATCGGCGCCTTCGGCGCCGACGTCGTCGAGGCGGTGCGGTACCCCGACCATCACGACTACACCATGGCCGAGATGCAGCGCGTCATGCAGCGGGCCGTGGACAGCAACGCCTATGCCCTCGTCACCACCGAGAAGGATGCGGTCAAGATTCCGTCCGAATTCATCCACTCCGACCGGCCGCTGCCGGTGTACGTGATAGGGATCGAAGTACAATTCGTCGACGGCTACCAGGAACTGATGGACCTGATAAAAACCGTGGCCGTGCGGGGAGGAAAGCAATGAAGGTCATCTGCGTCATCCCGGCCCGCTACTCATCGACCCGCCTGCCGGGAAAACCGCTGGCCATGATCGCCGGCAAACCGATGATCCAGCACGTCTACGAACGGGCCCGCCAGGCCAAGCGGCCCGACGGCGTAATCGTCGCCACCGACCACGAGCAAGTATTCGGCGCCGTCCGCGCCTTCGGCGGCGAAGTCGTGATGACCTCGCCCGACCACCCCACCGGTACCGACCGCCTGGCCGAAGTGGCCGCGCGCCTCGAAGGCGTCGACGTCATCATCAACGTCCAGGGGGACGAGCCGCTCATAGACCCGGCGGTCATCGACCAGTTGGCCGAGGAGTTTTACCACGACCCCGCCCTGATGATGGCCACCCTGGCCGCGCCCCTGGCCGACGAGGAATATCATATGCCGAGCGCGGTCAAGGTCGTCACCGACCTGGCCGGGTACGCCCTCTACTTCTCCCGCTCGCTCATCCCCCACCCGCGCAACCAAAACGTCGCCGGCCTGACATACCTCAAGCACATCGGTATCTACGCCTACCGCCGCGACTTCCTGCGCAAATTCGCCGCCCTGCCGCCCACGCCGCTGGAGAAGGCCGAATCGCTCGAACAGCTCAGGGCGCTCGAGCACGGCTACCGGATAAAAGTCATCAAAAGCGAATTCGCCTCAGTGGGCGTCGACACACCGGAAGACCTGGAACGGGTAAACGCGATCCTAACCGCACAAGGAGGCGCAGCCACATGAAAACCGTCACCATCGGCAACATCGCCATCGGCGGCCGACAGCCCCTCGCCCTTATTGCCGGACCGTGCGTCATCGAAAACCCCGCCCGCGCCCTCATGATCGGGCGCGAGATCAAAGCCATCGCCGCCCGCCTCGGCATCCCCTACATTTACAAAGCCTCTTACGACAAAGCCAACCGCTCGGCCTACAACTCCTTCCGCGGCCCCGGGCTTAAGGAAGGGCTCGCCGTGCTGGCCGATATCAAGGCCGACCTGAAAGTGCCGGTGCTCAGCGACATCCACGACACCGCCCAGGTCGAGCCGGCGGCCGCCGTCCTCGACATATTGCAGATACCGGCCTTCCTGTGCCGCCAGACCGACCTCGTCCACGCCGCGGCGGCTACCGGCAAGGCCGTCAACGTAAAAAAAGGCCAGTTCCTGGCTCCCCACGACATGAAAAACGTCGTCCAGAAGATCCGCGAAGCGGGCAACGACAACATCCTCCTCACCGAACGGGGCGCGACCTTCGGCTACAACAACCTCGTCGTCGACATGCGCGCGCTGCCGATCATGCGTTCTTTGGGCTACCCGGTCGTCTTCGACGCCACCCACAGCGTTCAGCTGCCCGGCGGCGCCGGCACCACCTCCGGCGGCCAGCGGGAGTACGTGGCCTACCTGGCGCGGGCGGCGGTGGCCGCCGGCGTCGACGCCCTGTTCATGGAAGTGCACGACAACCCGGCCGAGGCCTTGTCCGACGGCCCCAACATGCTGTACATCGACCAGTTGGCGCCGTTGCTCGAGGACCTGCTGGCCATCGACGCCATCGTCCGCAAGCACAAATAACAAGGGAGGGATAGGCCAATGATCATCAAACAAGCGCAAGAAGTGCTCGCCGTTGAAGCTGCGGCCATCCAGGCCCTCATCCCCCGCATCGACGGCCAGTTCACCGCCGCGGTAGACCTCATCCTCGCCTGCGACGGCCGGGTCATCGTCACCGGTATGGGCAAATCCGGCCTGGTCGGTAGGAAAATCGCCGCCACGCTGGCCAGCACCGGCACGCCGGCCTTTTTTCTTCACCCCGCCGAAGCCATCCACGGCGACTTGGGCATGGTAACGTCCGAGGATGTCATCCTCGCCCTGTCCAACAGCGGCGAGACGGACGAAGTACTCAGCATCCTGCCGATCATCCGCCGCATCGGCGCCAAGGTTTTGGCCATGAGCGGCCGGGAAAGCTCGACCCTGGTCAACAACGCCGACGTCTTCCTCGACGTGGGGGTGGAGCGGGAGGCCTGCCCGCTGGGGCTGGCCCCCACCGCCAGCACCACCGCCGCCCTGGCCATGGGCGACGCCCTGGCGGTCGCGCTCCTCACCGCCCGCCACTTCACGCCCGAAGACTTCGCCCTCTTCCATCCCGGCGGCTCGCTGGGCAGGCGCCTGCTCCTCACCGTCGGGCAAGTCATGCACAGCGGCGAGGACAACCCCGTCACGCCGGTCGGCCACACCGTCAAAGAGGCGCTGTTCGTCATCACCGCCAAAGGCCTCGGCGCCACCGCCATCGTCGACGGCGACGGCCGCCTGCAGGGGATAATCACCGACGGCGACATCCGCCGCAGCCTGGAAAAAGGCTTCGATTTTCTCAATAAACGGGTCGAGGAAGTCATGACCCGCACCCCGCGGACGATAACCGCCGACAAGCTTGCCGCCCAGGCGCTGCACGTGATGGAGAAGAACAAACCGCGCCCCATCACAGTCATGCCGGTGGTCGACGGCCAGCGGCGGGCAATTGGTATGATTCACCTTACTGACTTATTGCGTCAAGGAGTGGTATAATGGATACTGAGGTCCGAGCGCGCCGGGTGAAATTGCTCATTTTCGACGTCGACGGCGTGCTGACCAGCGGTCAGCTGCTATTCGGCCCCGACGGCGAGGCCTTGAAAGTCTTCCATGCCCACGACGGGCTCGGCATCAGCACCGCCCACCGGGCCGGCCTCAAGACGGCCGTCATCACCGGCCGGGAGAGCGAAATGGTCCGCCGGCGGGGCAGCGAACTGGCGATAACCGACATCTGCCAGGGCGCCAAGGACAAAGTAGCCCACCTCACCGAGCTGCTGGACAAGCATAACCTCACCGCCGACGAGGCGGCCTATACGGGCGACGATCTCAACGACCTGGCCGTAATGGCCAGGGTCGGCCTGGCCTTCGCCGTCGCCAACGCCGCCCCCGAGGTCAAGGCGGCCGCCCATTACGTCACCGCCCGCGCCGGCGGCGACGGGGCGGTGCGGGAAGTCATCGAGCTCATCCTCAAGGCCCAGGGCAAATGGGCGGCGGTCGTGGACAGCTTCCGCGGTCCCGGCGCCGCGGCCCGCCAATAGCCCGGCCTGTAATCTTTCGGCCAGCCTGTGCGTCCCTATCGTCAGGCTGCCCTGCCGCACCAGGAGGAAGAAGTGTCTAACGCCTGGCATTATTATTTTCTGAAGACAGCCAGCCGTCTGATCTGCCTGCTGCCATACCCTTGGCTGCTGGCGCTGGGCCGGCACCTGGGGCGCCTGTACTACGCCCTCGCCGCCCGCCAGCGCGAACGGGCCCTGGCGCAGATAACGGCCGGCATGGGCCTTACCAGGCCCGAGGCCGAACGGATCATCCGCAGCCTGTTCGTAAAACTCGGCCAGACCTTTCTGGAAGTGATGTATCTGCCGGCCCTCGATCAGGCCAAGGTATGCGAATACATCGCCATTGAAAACCGCCACTATCTCGACGAAGCCCTTGCCCTCGGCAAAGGCGTGGCCGTGCTGTCCGCCCATCTGGGCAACTGGGAGTGGCTGGGGGCGGGGCTGTCGATGCACGGCTTTCCGGTGGCCAGCATCGTGAAAAATCAGCCCAACGACCAGCACACCCGCATCCTCAACGAATTCCGCCAACACGCCGGCATCGAAATCTTCACCCGCGGCACCACCGAACTGGTGGCCGCGGCCAAGGCCCTCAAAAACGGCCGGGTGATGGGCTTCTTCTCCGACCAGGACGCCGGCAAAAGCGGCGTATTCGTCGAATTCTTCGGCAAAATGGCCTCCACCCCCGTCGGCATGGCGGTCTTCGCCCGGCGGCTGGCCGTGCCCGTCGTCCCGGCGTTCATCGTCCGCCGTCCCGAAGGCGGCCACCGCATCATCGTCAAGCCGCCGCTCGGCATCGCCGCCAGCGGCGACGAGGCGACCGACGACTACAACTTCACCGTTGAGGCCACCAGGGTCATCGAAGACACTATCAGGTGCTATCCCGACGAGTGGCTGTGGTTCCAAAAGCGCTGGAATACGAAATGGGCAGGTGAACAGGCTTGAAACTGAGTAAAACCACATACCGGGTGATAGCCTTCACGCTGCTGATCGTGGCCGGCGGCCTCTACTACTTCAACAAAGCGGAGACGCCGCCGCCGCAGCCGCCGGCCCAGCAAGCGCAAGCCGACCCGGCGAACGACGTCACCTTCGCCGGCAGCTCGATCGTCGAGCAGGAGAACGGCAAGAAGCTGTGGGAAATCACCGCCGAGACGGTGCAGGTAAACCCGGGTGCCAACAAGGCTCAACTCTTCAACTTCAAAGGGACCCTCTACCGCAAGGACGGCAGCAAGATCGACCTCGTCGGCCGGCAGGCCGAGTTTGACACCAACACGAAGGACATCAACCTGACCGGCGACTTCACGGCCACAGCCAGCGACGGCGCGGTCTTCACCGCCGCCAAAGGCCGCTGGGCCGGCAAGGAGCGCCGCTTCTACGGCAGCGGCGGCATCACCTTGACGCGGGAAGACACCGTCGTTACCGGCGAACGGATCGAAGGCGACGAACTACTCGAAAAAGTGAAAGTATCGGGCAACGCCCGTGTGCTAAAAGGAGGGATCCCTCAATGAACCGTAAAACCATAAGCATCGCGCTGATCGCTCTGGCAATGGCGCTGATAGCCGCCGCGACAGCCGTTTCCGCCCCGGCCGACAAACCGGTCGAGCTTACCGCCGACAACATCGAATACGACGCCAAAGCCGGCGTCATGACCGCCGAGGGCGCCGTCAAACTCGTCCGCGACAAGGCGGTCCTCACCGGCGCCAGCGCCCAGTACAACACCAAGAGCAAAGAAGCGGTAGTCACCGGCGGCGTGAAAGTCGTGCGGGAAGACACCACCCTGACCGCCGCCGAAGTGCGCTCCTTCAACGACAACCACCTCATCGCCACCGGCGACGCCTTGCTCACCAAAGGGGAAAACACCCTCGCCGGTCCGAAGATCGAGCACTGGGTAGACCGCCAGTACACGCTCGTGCCGAGCGCCGCCCGCATGACCATGCCCGACGGCTGGATGACCGCCGGCAAAGTCGAAGCCTTCCATAGCGAAGACCGTGCGGTCGCCGTAGGCGACGTCCACATCGTCAGCGACAAGCGCAGCCTCGACGCCACCGCCGACCAGGCCGTGTATACCGGCTCCAAGACAGAACAGGGCAAAGTGGTAATGAGCGGCAACGCCCGGGCCGTACAGGACGGCAATGTCCTGACCGGCAAAACGCTCACCATCTACCTAGACGACAAAGCCATGGACGCCCAGGGCCGGCCGAAGCTCGTCGTCAAGCCGCAGTAGCCGGGGATACAATTAGCATGCAACAGTCATACGCAAAATATATCGAAACCAAAGACCTGGTCAAAACGTACAAGGGGCGCAACGTCGTCGACGGCGTCAGCCTGCGGGTGGACCAGGGTCGGGTGGTTGGCCTGCTCGGCCCCAACGGCGCCGGCAAGACGACGACCTTCTACATGATCGTCGGCCTGGAGCGGCCCAACGACGGACGGATCGTCATCAACGGCCAAGACGTGACCGGCCTGCCCATGTACCGCCGCTCGATGTTCGGGCTCGGCTACCTGCCCCAGGAACCGTCCGTATTCCGCAAACTCACCGTCGAAGAAAACCTGCTGGCCATCCTCGAACTAAAAGACGACCTCTCGGCCGCCCAGCGCCAGGAAAAAATGGAACAACTGGTCACAGAGCTGGGGGTCGCCCATGTCCGCGACCGCCTCGGCTCGCAGCTTTCCGGCGGCGAGCGGCGGCGGGTAGAGATCGCCAGGGCCCTGGCCAGCGACCCGGCTTTCATTCTGCTGGACGAGCCGTTCGCCGGCGTAGATCCCATCGCCGTCGAAGACATCAAGGAAATCATCGGCTTCCTGCGCGACCGCGGCATCGGCGTGCTCATCACCGACCACAACGTCCGCGAGACGCTCAGCATCGTCGATTACGCCTATATCCTCAACGAGGGACAGATCCTCATCTGCGGCGACAGCCCCACCATCGCCGGCAGCGAGACCGCCAGGAAGTTCTACTTGGGCGAGAAATTCACCTTATAACCTTTGCATTATTTTCGGCCGTCGCCAACCCTTTTTCCGGCGGCCGCTAGGAGCGTCACATGCGCATACTCGACAAATACATCCTGAAGGAGCTGCTGGGCCCGTTCATCTTCGGCATCTGCGCCTTCGCCAGCGTCTTCATCGGCACCAGCACCCTCTTCAGGATCGCCCAATATATAACCAAATACGGCGCCGGCTTCAGCCCGGTCATCAGGCTGTTCATCTACAGCCTGCCCAGCATCATCGTCCTCACCTTCCCCATGTCGATGCTGCTGGCCTCGCTGCTGTCCTTCGGCCGGCTGTCGGGGTCGAGCGAAATCACGGCCATGAAATCGGGCGGCCTGAGCTTCTACCGCCTGGCCACGCCGGTGTTCGTAGTCGCCTTCTTCGTCAGCCTCTTCTCGGTGGCGTTCAGCGAAATGGTCGTGCCGGCGGCCAACTCGGCATACAACAACATCGTGCGCTACGAAATCGAAAAAAATAGCCGGCCCCGCTCCCAGGAGCACATCGTCATCAAGGACGTCAAAGGCAGCAGCATCGAGCGCCTCACCTACGCCCGCAAATTCGAAGAAGAACAGAGCACCATGTACGCCGTCACCGTCCAGGACTTCGAAGACGACCGCCTGGTAAGGGTCGAGAACGCCGAAAAAGCGGTATGGACCAACAACCAGTGGATCATGTACAACGGCATCATCCACGACCTCACCCCCGAAGGAACCCTCGAACGCTCGATGCACTTCAACCAACAGATCATGCCGATCGAGAAAAACCCCGGGGCGATCTCCCGCGAGCAGAAAAAAGCCGAAGAAATGTCCATCAAAGAACTCAAGATCCACATCGACACCCTCAAGCGGGAATACGTCAAAACCAGCGTATTTGAAGTCGAACTCCACCAGCGCCTGGCGATCCCCATGGCCAGCTTCGTCTTCTCGCTCATCGGCACCCCGCTGGGGCTGCAGCCCCACCGTTCCAGCTCCTCCATCGGCCTGGGGATAAGCATAATTATTATCTTCATTTACTACACCGTCATGACGATCACCACCGCCCTCGGCCAAGGCGGGGCGATTCCCGCCGTACTGGGCGCGTGGATTCCCAATATCCTCGGCATCTTCGCCGGCCTGTACCTGGTCCACAAAGCGTCGCGATAATTGGCGCAATCCGCTAGGGAGGAGGTATCAGCTCATGTTCGGTCTCGCCCTCATCGCCGTCATCGCCGTCATGGGCGGCATAATCGCCTACATCGGCGACTGGCTCGGCAGCCGGGTCGGCAAGCGCAAGCTCACCGTCTTCGGCCTGCGGCCCAAACACACATCCATCCTGTTCACCATCGTCACCGGCATCATCATTGCCGGCGTAACACTGGGAACGCTCAGCATCTCCTCCCGCGACGTGCGCACCGCTCTGTTCGGCATGGAAGCGCTCAAGGCCGAACTGACAGGCCTCTCCCAGGAGGTGGCCGCTAAAAACGTCGAACTCGACGCCAGCCGCTCCGCCCTGGAGGCCAAGAACAAGGAATATTCGACCCTGACGGTCAAAATCACCGAAACGATGGCCAAACTGGCCAGCGTCAACGAACAACTGGCCGCGGTAAACGCCGAGCGTGACCGCACGGCAGTCGCCCTGACGGCGGCCAAAGGCGACCTCGGCAAAGCCCGGAAAGAAATCGACGCCCTGCAGACCACCAAAAACGAACTTGACGCCAGGGTGGCATCGCTCAACGACGCCAAAACCCAACTGCAGGCCGACGTCGACCGCCTCAACGAACTGACCGCCAACCTCAGCCAGGGCATCCAGACCGTCCGCGAAGGCGTGGTCATCTTCCGGGCCGGCGAATCGCTGGCAACCGCCGTCACCAAAGGCGGCCGGCCCAAGAACGAGGCCGAGCAGATCCTGGGCGGCATCATCAACGGCACCAACCAGCGGATCCTGGCAAGGCTGGGGGCCGCCGGCAAGAACATCGAAGTACTGTGGATCCCCAGGGCCGATTTCGACCAGGCGGCGGCGATAATCGCCGCCACCCCGGATGAGGTCATCGTCCGCATCCTCGCCGCCGGCAACACCATTTTAGGTGAGCCGGTCATCGGGCGCATCGAGCTCTTTCCCAACAAACTAGTCTACACAAGCGACGAGACCGTCCTGTCGCAAACCCTGGAACTGGGCGACGACGCCAAGCAGGCCGAGGACGCCGTCCTCCTCTTCCTGCAGCGGGTGAACGCCCAGGCGGTCGTGAAAGGCATCCTCCCCGACCCGTTGCAGGGCACAGTGGGGGTCATTAGCGGCTCGCAGCTCTTCGACACCGTCAACAAAGTCAAGCGGTTCGGCGGCGGCCAGGTAGAGCTTACGGCGGTGGCCAAAGGCGACATCTACACCGCCGGCCCGCTGCAGATCGAAATAAAGGTACGGGGAATACAGAATTAACATAATATGCATGCTCGGAATCCTGTCTGCCAGGCAGGATTCTTTTCTTTTCCGGCGAACATATAAAGAGCTAAATAAATTATGTTAACTTCATAATTTTTTTTGGCGAGATGTGACTGAGTGGTCAGTGCTTGGAAAGGCTGTTATACCAACAATTACAACCACTTACCAAGCAGGATAACGAAAGGAAACATCGAATTATGTAAACTAAAGCTGCCGAACGCGGCAGTGCCAAGCTCACGGATAATCGCGGGAGAAGGGTTATGAGGAAACACGGTCACTCATGGCAGCCCTCCTTGCGTGTCCGCCGGGCCGGCCGGTGGTTCGCCACCCGCGCAAAATACCTACACAAGGAGGATTCCGACGTGAAAAAGAGACTTCTCAAAGTGGCTATCGCTACCGCTCTCACCGTAGCCGTCGCTGCTCCCGCCTTCGCCAACCCGTTCTCCGACGTGCCTGCCAAACACTGGGCATATGATGCCGTGAACAAACTCGCGCAGGCCGGCGTGGTCGACGGTTACGGCGACGGCACCTTCCGCGGCGACAAGACCATCACCCGTTACGAAATGGCCCAGATCGTGGCCAAAGCCATGAACAAGAACCTCAACTCCGACCAGAAAGCCATCGTCGACAAGCTGGCCCAAGAATACGCCGTCGAGCTCAACAACCTCGGCGTCAAAGTCGAAGGCCTGCAGGATCAGATGGACAACATGGTCAAATTCTCCGGCGACGCCCGCGTCCGTTACTACAACGCCGACAACGACGCCACCGCCAACGACAAAGACGTGGCCGAATACCGCGTCCGCCTCGGCGCGACCGCCAAAATCAACGACACCACCAGCCTCTATGCCCGCATCAGCAGCGGCAACCCGCTGATCGAAGGCGGCAACGCCAGCGCCTCGATCGACAACGCTTATGTCAGCACCAAGATCCTCGGCCTGGACACCAAACTCGGCCGTCAGGACTATGACCTCGGCCAGGGCATGCTGGCCGGCGCCGGCTCGGTAGCCATCCTCAACGGCGTTACCATCCGCGACGGCGGCTTCATGGCCTTCGGCGGCAAGGAAGCCATCGACCGCGTGAACAACGCCGACATCACCGGCGACGCCTACGGCGCCCAGTACACCCTCGGCTTCGCGCCCCTCACCATGTCCTACCTGAACAGCGACGACAACAACTACTACGCTGCCAGCACCAGCTTCAACCTCATCCCCGGCCTCAAGCTGTCGGGCGAATACGCCAAGAACGACAGCCTGAACGCCGACGCCTACCAGATCAAAGCCGGCATCGGCAAGACCGGCCTGAGCGTAGCCTACAAGGATGTTGAGCGCAACGCCGTACCGTACGAATCGGCCCTCAACCTCAAGTCCACCAACATCTCCGCCCTGAAGGACTTCCGCACCGTGGCCAACGAAACCGGCCGCGCCAAGGGCATGGAATACGAGTTCAACGCCGACCTGGCCAAGAACACCAACCTCAACGTGCTCTACCAGGACATCGAAGACGCCGGCCAGAACGTCCGCGCCACCGTCAACGTCAAATTCTAAGCGAATCGCTCCTGACTAGTCCAGATCCCGCCGGGATAATCCCGGCGGGATCTTTTTCGTATTCTCGGCCATTGATAAATCCCATAATATGCATCTCGCGCCGAAGCAGGAATAAACTTGCTGAACGAGAAATAACATACAGGCTAAGGAGGTTGTACCATGGACGAAATTGTCATCGCCGTCGATCCCGGCCGCGACAAATGCGGCGTCGCGGTGGTCGGCCGGCAGGCCGGCGTCCTGTACAAAAGCGTGGTCGCGGCCGATAAGATGGCGGCGGCCGTCGCCGAACTGGCTGCGCGGCATGCCGCCGGCACGGTTGTCCTCGGCGACCGGACCGGGCGCAAGGCCGCTCAGGCGGCACTGGCCGCGCTCCGGCCGGGTGGGCGGGAGCTTGCCGTCCGGCTGGTCGACGAGCATCGCTCCACCGACGAGGCCCGGACCCGCTATTGGCGCGATCATCCGCCGCGCGGCCTGGCCCGGCTCGTGCCGGTCACGTTGCGCGTGCCGCCGACACCGGTCGACGATTATGTCGCCGTCATCATCGCCGAACGCTATTTCCTGGCTGCTGACAGATAAAAGCGAAAATTTTTCTCGCCTTTTTCCGTCAACCGTGCAGGAATATCTTCCTTGATATAGAATATCATGCATAGCTAGGCAGAGGCTGGCTTATACTAGAGGTCAACCTCCCATACAACGGTCCTCTCGCCGAAGAGAGCCGACGGGGAAGAAAGGAGGTGCACCTTAGGTTCCCGGGAGCGGTTTTCGGAGTAGGCGTGGGATATGAGCTCTCTGAAAAGGAAATATTGAGGAAACATGGACACTCAACCATTTCCTTCCTTGGGGGCTCGTCATCACAAAAAAACCTAAGGAGGAAAACAAGTGAAAAAAACTCTCGTTACTCTTCTGGCGCTCGTTTTCGTGCTCGGCATCGCCGGCACGGCCCTGGCCGCTCCGGCCAACCCGTTCGTCGACGTTCCCGCGAAACACTGGGCTTACGGCGCAGTGGCTCAGCTTGCTAAAGCCGGCATAGTTGACGGCTATGGCGACGGCAGCTTCCGCGGCGACCGCTCCATGACCCGCTACGAAATGGCCCAGGTCGTTGCCAAGGCGATGGCCAAGTCCGATAAGGCCGACGCTGAGCAGAAGGCCCTCATCGACAAACTGGCCGTCGAATTCGCCGCCGAACTCAACAACCTCGGCGTCCGCGTAGCGAAACTCGAAGCCAACCAGCCGAACATCCAGTTCAAAGGCGCTGCCTGGATTCGTTACACCGCCGACGACTTCACCTCCGGCCCCAGCAGCGTTTCCGCCCAGTACCGCCTGCGCCTGGACGGCACCGCGAAGGTCGACGATAAGACCTCTTTCAACTTCCGTTTCGTGAACCGCGAGCCGGACAAAGCTCACCTGGGCAACGACACCTGGCAGACTTTCGGTGAAAGCGGCCAGAGTGGCGCTAAAGGCACCTACGGCAACCAGAACAACATTGACCGCATCAACCTGACCACCAAGCTCGGCGACCTCAACATGACCCTTGGCCGCCAGTCGATGTATGTCGACCAGCAGAATATGATTATGGACTCCGGCGCCTTCAGCTTTGACGGCGTCAAGCTGAACACCAAGTTCGGCGACCTCGGCTTCACCGTCCAGTATGGCCGCTTCTACAAAGGCGCCGCCATCGACAGCAACGTCGCCGGCAGCACCCGCCTGAGCGACCTCGACGTTACGTCCGCCGCCATCGACAGCAAGCTCGGCAAGTTCGCCTGGGCTGTCAGCTACACCAACATGAACAACCCCGTAGTCGACACCGCCGCCTTCAAGTGGACCCTGTTCGACACCAAGTACACCTTCGACACCAAGTGGACCCTGCAGGCTCTGTACCTGCACAACGGCGCTGAGAAGATCTGGGGCAACCTGGGCACGAACGCCTACGCCGCAAAGCTGACCTTCGGCGACTTCGTCCTCAACAAGACCGCCGCCCAGAACCTCCAGTTCCAGTACGTCAACGCCAAGGGCAATGCGACTTGGTTTGGCTTCTCCGGCCTGGATACCTCCATTGGCGGGAAGGAGTCGCAATGCGTTGACTGGAAAATGTACCTGCTCCAGTACAACTACGCGTTCAGCAAGAGCTTTAACGCCTCGTTGATTTACGCCCAAGTGGATCCGACCGATGCCGCTGACAAAGCCAACGAGAAAAAACACATCCGCGTCGTCACCAACGTCCTGTTCTAAACGAACAGCCAGCGAAAACACCCGGGATTATCCCGGGTGTTTTCTTTTTTCCCCATAGAGAAGAAATTTTTTGCCACTTTCAGGTAAAAATTAATATACATAAAATTAAATGTATAAAAGGCAAAATATTGAAAGAATAGAATTTAGTGCATAAGTAAAATGTTACAAATACTATGGGTGCATACGGGGGTCCGCGCGCCGAAGAGAGCCGACGGGGGAGAAGGAGGTGCACCTTAGGTTCCCGGGAGCGGCTTTCGGAGTAGGCGTTTGGATATGGGCTCTCTGAAAAGGAAATATTGAGGTAACACGGAAACTCAAGTTTCCTTCCTTAGGGCCCGTCAATACGAAAAAACCTAAGAAGGAAAACAAGAGAAAAAGACTTTCGTTACCCTTCTGGCGCTCGTTTTCGTGCTCGGCATCGCCGGCACGGCCTGGCCGCTCCGGCCAACCCGTTCGTTGCGTTCCCGCGAAGCACTGGGCCTATGCGGCGGTCGCCAAGCTCGCCCAGGCCGGCATAGTTGACGGCTATGGCGACGTCACCTTCTGCGGCGACCGCGCCATGACCCGTTACGAAATGGCTCAGGTCGTTGCCAAGGCGATGGCCAGGTCCGGCAAGGCCGACGCTGAGACCAAGGCCCTCATCGACAAACTGGCCGTCGAATTCGCCGCCGAGCTCAACCACCTCGGCGTCCGCGTGGCGAAACTCGAAGCCAACCAGCCGAACCTTAAGTTCAACGGCGTACTGGCCATCCGCTACACCTCTTAGGATTTCGAGAACGCTCCCAGCAACGTCAAGGCTCAGTACCGCCTGCGACGGCGTTGCCAAGGTCGACGACAATACCTCGTTCGCGATGCGCTTCGTCACCCGCGAGCCCGACAAGGCCAAGCTGGGCAACGACACCTGGCAGGAATTCAAAGGCGCCGCGATCGACAAAAACGCCGCTTACTCCACCCGTCTGAGCGACCTCGACGTGCAGTCGCTGGCCATCAGCAGCAAGCTCGGCAAGTTCGGCTGGAGCCTCGGCTACTACGACTTCAAGAACCCGGTATACGACGAGTCGGCCTTCAAGTGGACCCTGGTTGACACCAAGTACACCTTCGACACCAAGTGGACCCTGCAGGCCGAATACCTCCACAACGGCGCCGAGAAGATCGATAGCGACGCCGGCACGAACGCCTGGGCCGCCAAACTGACCTTCGGCGACTTCGTCCTCAACAAAGCCGGCGCCCAGAACTTCTACGCCCAGTACATCAACGTAAAAGCCAACGCCGACTGGAACGACTTCGCCGGCCTCCAGACCACCCCGGGCGGGAAGCTTGTCAACGCTGTTGACTAGAAAGGCATGTTCTTCGCGTACAACTACGCGTTCAGTAAGAACTTCAACGCCACCCTTGAATACGCCGATATCAGCCCTGACGACGGCAGCGGTATAAACGACTTCAAGCACTTCCGCGTAGTCACCAACGTTCTGTTCTAAGCAAACAGGCGGCGAAAACACCCGGGATTTTCCCGGGTGTTTTCCTTTTTCGGGCAGGAGACCCGGTCAAGGGCGGCGAATAATATATAACAAAACAAGGGAGGTGTGTGACAAAAATGAAAAAACGTATTATTATAGGCTTGTTGGCCTTCTGCCTGCTGTCCGCCGCCGCCATTCCCGCCACCCAAGCCGTCGGCCTCGGCGACATTCTCAAGGTGGGCGGCATAGCCGTCCTTGTGGACAGGTTTGCCGGCCCGCTCAATAACTTCATCAACACCTTGACCGCCAAGCACAACGCCAACAGCGACTATGCCACCAAGGTCGTGCCCATAATCACCTTGGGCAGCGGCGGCTACGTCGGCGCCGCCCAGATTACCGGGCCGCAGCACCTTGTCGACGCGACCCAGGCCGCCCTCCAGGTCGAAGCCGACTTCAACAGCTCATTCCGGGTCAAGGCCCTCATCCCCATCAACAGCAAAAACCCGGTGAACTTCTCGCGGGTGCAGGGGGTGGGCGTGTCGGCGATGATCGACGTGCGGATATAGAAAATCAATATCCTGCCGTAGTGCGGCAGGATATTTCCTTTTTCGCCACGAAATATAGTACCAGCAACGACAAGGAGGCAGACCGATGCGCAAGATATTGATTTGTACCATGATCGCGATCTTCGCCGCCACCGGCCTGGTCGGCGCCCAGGGCGGCGCCGAGCTGACCATGCTGGACAAGACGGCGGCGGTGGAAAAGATTCTCTACGGGACCGAACAGACCGGATCGCTCGTCGAGCGGGTAAGCAAAATAGAAAATGACATGTACGGCCAGGAGAGCAAGGATGCCCTGGTCACCAAGCTGGACCGCGTGTACGGTTACATAAGGGAAAACTCGGCGGCGGCGGCGTCTTTCACCATCAAACTTAGCGCCGTGGAATGGATGTTGACCCGCGACACGACCGCACAGCCGGCTAAAACGCGGCTTGAGAATCTGGAAAAGGTGATGTTCGGCAGCCCCTCCCAAGGCTCGTTCGACGGGCGGCTGACCAAGCTGGTCAAGCTGGCCTTCCCCGGCGGCCAGCTCGAAGTCACCGGCGCCAGCGTCCCCAAGGACAGCCTGGTGAAGATAAAGATCATGACCCAGCTCGATACCAAGAACAGCAGGACAGGTGACGCGGTAGCCTTCCAGGCGGCCGAAGACGTGTACGCCGGCGGGCTGCTGGTTATCGGCAAAGGGGCGACCGGTGCGGGCAAAGTGACCAAAGTCGAGCCGGCAAGGAATTTCGGCCGCGACGCCAAGCTGGAAATCTCGTTCGACAACATCGCCGCCATAGACGGAACAAGCATCGAAACACTGCTGGGCGAAAAGGCCAAGGAAGAGACCAAATCGATGGCCAAGGCTGCCGGGGCAACGGTCGCCGGCCTCGTCATCCTCGGGCCGATCGGCGTTGTCGGCGGCGCCTTCGTGCAAGGGCAGGACATCACCATCCCGGCCGGAACGGAGCTTTATATCCAGACGAAGGCGGATGCGGAAGTATACGGGATAAAAACCCAATAGTCGGCCGTTTATAATAGTCACAATGCGTTGCACACGCAAGGGGCAGTCTTAGTGTTAAGCGCAGGAGTGCTAAGACCTTGCTCCGCGCGTTTGCAAGCGTACGTCTTAAGTACGTGGCCGAGCGCTTGCACTATCCCTTTGCCGCGCCCTATTCCAGACCTAGCCTGGCCGTCGCTGCGATACACCCGGCGGAGCCGACCAGCGTCTGGGGGTGGATCCGGTCTCCGGGAATAGGCGGTTTGTAGCGGCGTTGCCTTTTCTTTGCCGATTTCTGCGGGGTAGAATTCTGAATTGTAACTAGGCTCAATGAAAAATCATATAGCCGCCTCAGTTCATTAACAATACAGTGATTAACCAGCCTTCTGGTCTTGTGCAGCTCTAGAATCCAGCCATTTTGCAATTCGAGCACTTTACGTACTGATCGATGTGGCCGCCGGCTTGACTCTTAGGCCCCCAAGCCGTGTTCTTGATAGCGACGACACCATTTACGAAGAGTCGGCCGTGAGATATCGCAACGTAAGCATATAATTCCCGCGTTTTAGTTTTCAATGAGTTTTCAAATAGAGCTGAATCTACTTCCAACGTTCAGCATTTCCCTGTTCATGTCTAAATTATACCACCTCAGGTGTTGAAACGATGTCTATGAATCACACATAAAATATCATTGCCCCTACAACTAGGGCATCTCTCCATCTGGTTGATTTGGCCCGCATGAACTAGAGTGTTGGCTACCTGGCAACTGCAATCAGTTTCATTGTCCGTTGAGATACCACGCAGATTAGCGCCGTGGCCGGGACTACGGAGGCCATAGCGATTCACCACTATAATACGAACGAGGGGCGCTAGAGACTGACTAAGCGGTAAGAATGACCGTCATCATTATATTATGGAAAGGCAGTGCTGATGACTGACTCAGCAAAGCGCGTTAAATCTTCAGCAGGTAGCGCTGATGTGAGCGCCAAAATAAAACACCAAGTAGCTCTACAAAGAGGGCGAATGCTAAGGACGATTTAATAATTTTTGCTTTAGAGGCCCCAAGTACCGCCGAGTGATGGCCTGCCGCTCTTGCAATGTAGGGCAGTCAAGTGCAGCGGCCGCCACTGCACGATCGTCGTCACTCCAACCAACCTCGTCTCCGTCCGCGATTCGCCTTAAGTGTGCCAGGGCTTGGGCCGCCTCCCCACTGTCAGTACTAAGGGATTCCCATCGCAAAGTTTCCAGGCTTTTTTTTCGTGTCCTGACGGCAATTCTCTCACGCCGAGTGGTACGAACGTCGTCGGACATCTCAGACTGACTCTCCAGCAGTTTTGTTCTCGCAATTGCCCGAAAATAGTTGTGAGTCGAATGCTCTATTTTTATTCCGTTTTTTAAATTTTTATCCATATCTAACGCAGCTTGGCGACACGGGTCGACCCCGAATTCTCTAACCAGATTTGTAGCTGCGGTCTGCGTCAAACCACACCTACAGACCATATCTATGACTGCCTCAACATTGACCTCAGCATTGCCAACCTGACCGAGTGTTGCAGACGCAATGAGCGAGCAATCAACACTATCCTCAGCAGAGAACTGGAGCACGGCGTTGATCTCGTTCTCCACGGTGCCTCCCCTACTACCGACACTAATCCCACCCTGCTGCGCGGTGCAAGCCGAAGTAGTTGTGGTAGTATGTTTATTGGCTATATTGTTGTTATTGCATGGGTCAAAATGTCTAGACGGGTCTGGACTTTTTGACCTATTGCATTGGGGCTGATTGACCTGTTCCATATGGTTAAAAAAGTCAGATGAAATATTCCTGGGCTTAGCGTCCCCCTGGGACTCTTGAAAGGCTGCAATCTGCTGGTCAAGTTCATAGTAATTGATTGTGTACCAATTTTTCCGATCCCAAGCCAATCGCGGATTTTTGGCAACAATTATAATTCTGCGTTTCACAAGACCGGCGACCGTCCTCTGTATAGTCTTCGGTGACCGACCTAGGCGATTGGCCCATTGCTCGTATGTGTTATACACCCAGTATTTACCATCGTGTTTATTTTTGTTGTGGTCCGGATTTAGCAAGAAAGCCAGTTCTTGTAAATAAATGGCGGCGGTTAGGCCGAAAATTTTAGCAATTGTAGAAGAATAATAACTCGGTCTCTCAAAGGAAATATAGCCGACATAACCGGATTTATTCATATCGATCCACGTTTTCCGTCGAGCCGGTCTACCCACGCCCACAGATCAGTAGTGCGAGCATGGACCCTAGCCGGGTTGACCGCAAAATGTTTCCATGCAGGAATTTGGTCATCTTTTTTACTTTTCATTGCAAGACCCCCTAAAATCGAAAAAATACCACATCTTGTTTCAATACATCAGTGAAACCGGAGACATACTTGTCTCGTTTTTTTCAACAAAAAAACAAGACAACAGCATAAAAACTTATCGTCTCGTTCCATACTCATCACTCTTTCGCCGTAGGCGAATATATTTAATATTATATTACCACATACCGACAATAAAAACAAAACACCTAGTCCGGGTAGAATGGATTGCATATTTCGTATTATATTGGCTAAGTCTCGAAGCTCTGCGGAATGGGAAAAATGCAGGTGGCGTAAAAACAAGGGCATTATGACTATTTAGCTGTGTGATTTACCTACATCGTTTCAATTTTTGAAAGCGCATATCTTATGCATAGTCCTGAACACGATAAGTTTCGCGTGACTCATCGTAGGTATCAAAGACTTCCTCAGATAACGGACTAATTGTGGCCTTATCGAGCGAACCTGCCTGATGTTCGATTTCCCAGTGGACCATGGGGACGGGAGCAGTTGTTATAATCTTGCCAGCTTCTAGCCTTGCCGGTAATTCTGGGTCACTTAGGTCCACTGTTGCGTCAGAACTCATCCAAGTCCGTGCGTTGGCTCCGTTCTACCTTGCCGTTCAAATGCAGCGGGCCGGGGAGGATAGGCCGGGAACCTGATATGGTATTCCATAAGCTTTTCCGGGAAGGCATAAGCAAAGAACTCTACGCCCCGATCGGTCTGAATTTGCTATATGGGAAACGGAATCTCGTCTTGCACCTTTTTGAGAAAGCCCACTGAGTTGGTGGCCGTACGCCGTGGGTACAATGCCAGAATCCGGTATCTTGTGCAATCATCGATCACTTTATGCTGATATAGACGCGGCCCTACCTTCATTACATCGAACTGGACCCGGTTTCCAGGATTGGCTGGTTGTAGCGGTGCCGTCCTTTTCTTTGTCGATTTCTCCGGGGTAAGACGGAGCACTGCTGTTGGACCATCATCTTCTGAACTGTAGCCAAGCTTAATGAAAAATCATAAGTCGCCTTCGTTCACTGGCAATGCGGTGAGCGCCTAGCCTTCGAGTTATGCACAGCTCAAGATCCAGCCGGTGTAACTCTAATCCTTTATGACTGGCCGGTGGTGGCCGCCGACTTTGACTCTTAAGCCCCGCGAAGCTAGATAACGTACAATAAATTTCGCACAAATGAATAAGGGCACCCTCTGAGTGTGCTAGGATAGGAATTGACTAGAAACCAACCCCCATCACACAAGGAGAAGCCCTTATGAGCACTTGAACGAACCTGAATTGAAGAACCAATTAGGTGAGCTAGTACGCGAAACGGTGGAAGATACCCTGAACAAGCTGCTGGATGCCGAAGCGAACAAGATCACCAATGTCTGCCGCTACGAAAGAAGTAGCGAGCGCATGGACACCCGTGCCGGCCACTACACCCGAAACTCATGACCAAAGCCGGTGAAGTCAGCCTCAACGTTCCCAAACTCCGCAAACTGACCTTTGAAACGTCGATCATCGAACGCTACAAGCGCCGGGAAGCATCTGTTGAGGAAGCTCTCATCAAGATGTATCTGGCCGGTGTATCGGTACGCCGGGTGGAAGATGTAACTGAAGCCTTGTGGGGAACCAAGGTATCTCCGGGAACGATCAGCGAGTTAACAAAAAAGTATATGTCCATATTGAGAACTGGCGCAACCGCCCGCTCAAGACCGAATATCCCTATGTCTATCTGGACGGTATCTATCTCAAACGAAACTGGGGCGGTGATTTCGAAAACGTATCCGTCCTTGTTGCCATAGCGGTAAACAACGATGGCTATAGAGAAATTATCGGTGCTGCTGAGGGAATGAAAGAAGACTCGGAAAGCTGGAAAGAATTCCTTTGCAGTCTTAAAGACCGTGGGCTTAAAGGCACTCGCCTGTTTGTCGGCGATAAATGCCTCGGTCTCGTCGATGCCATCAACCAGGTCTATCCTGGAGCGCACTATCAAGGATGCATAGTCCACTTCTACCGCAATATGTTTTCCACTGTACCCAGAGCAAAATGAAAGTAGTGGCCGCAATGCTCAAGGCAATTCACGCTCAAGAAAACCATGAAAGTGCCATGGACAAGGCTCAACAAGTCTGCGCCCGCCTAAGAGAGCTTAGGCTCGGCGAAGCTGCTAAGAAGGTGGAGGCCGGCATAGCGGAGACCCTGTGTTATATGAACTTTCCGCAAGAACATTGGCTGCGGATACGAACGAATAACGGCATTGAGCGGATCATGCGCGAAATTCGGCGGCGCACCCGGGTGGTTGGAGCATTCCCCGACGGCAACTCCGCTCTCATGCTGGTTTGTGCCAGGCTGCGGTATGTCACTACAACGGCCTGGGGCGAGAAAAGATATCTTATAATATGCAACGGCTGTTTGAGAAAGAAAAAGATGTTTTGATGGATATTGGCTAACTTTACTCCTTGGCCGCTCACCGGGCGCCTATTCGAATGTGCGAAAAATTATTGACACTACTCCAAGTCGTGTTCTTGATAGCGCCGCACCACTTAAGAAGAGTCGGCTGCGAGATACCCATAATTTAGTAAGTTTTAAAAAAATTGTGAAGATGTTTTGGCCAGCTTTCAAAATGTTACCTGACGAGCAGTAAAATTTTTGAAACCATTTAGAGAAAGTAAATATTAACTGATTTAAAACGAACTTTCTGTCTTAGCAGCGTCATTTTTATACTTTTCCAATAAAAGTTCAATCGCCTTGTTTATGAGTTCTGTCTTTGCCCCATGCCCTTGTTCATTGGCTAGCGTGTCGAAATCCTTCCATAATTCCGTCCGGATATAAAAACTTTTTAACACGTGTGAATCTACAAACTTAATTTTTTTAGCCATAATAATATAACCCTCACTGTTTATATTTATGTTTACATTATATATTATGGTTTTTTGCGTGGCAAATTTAAAGAGGCTGGTAATTTCCAGCCTCCCATATCAACTTATACTTGGTCATTTAGGCTACAACAGGAAACTTTGCTACAAGAAAACGGTTACATGCCGGCCGTAAATCAAGCGCTGCCTGCTCTCCCCCAACACCTATTACCAAACATCCTGCTGCTTTAAGGGAATGAATAAGTGGGAGATAATCTTGGTCACCGGTGACAATTATAAATGTATCGACTAACCCTCGGCCTGCAAGAAAAGCGGCATCTGCCGTTAGGGCAATATCAACCGAATTCTTTTTTGATCGCCTCTTATCAACCTGGCATCTCTGAACGCCAAATTTGTCAGCTAATTTGATGTAGCCCGGCGGGTTTATATCAGTCCAGTCCCCGTATGCGCGTACAATTCTCACTAACCCCATCTGGTTCGCTTGTTCCAAAGCAAATTCGGCAATTCGTGGGCTAATATTTTCGGCATCGATCAATATAGCAATCGTAGGATCAGGTTCGGGATACAATAATCCCAATTTTTCAAATAGTTTTTTGAGCATAATAACAATCATCTCCTTCAAATTTTCTATCTAAACATTCCATCTCCTTCATGAACATTAAACTACTGGGCTATTTCAAATGTGAATTAGGGAGAATCACTTTATCTCGTTTTCTGCTACTTCCCGCGTAAGAAAATTCGCTATTTCGTATATTTTTATTCTTTTAACTTTTCTTTAATATACCCCCAATATCAATTTCTGAAAAGCCTAAATACCCTGACATTTCCGCATCGACAAACGGCCCAGTTTATATGATAATCGTGAATGTTTTTCGAAATATATAGCCCCCCAATATCCCGTTGTATCACAGCTTTTTATGTACTTGGTTTAATAAACATTTATATTTATATTTATATAATACCGTGTTCTCGTATTTTTTGCAAGTACTGGTATTATTTAATAATTCTTGCATTTTAAATTTTATCTGTATAACTAGTTTTCCTGTCTGGCAATAATGATACCAGACAGGAGATGAAAAGAATGGAAAAAGAGAAAACCACAACCAAGGACCCTATGCTTAAGGTAGCCAGGCAAAGGATATCGGTGTTGCAACTAGCCGAGATGCTTGGCAATGTGTCGGAAGCCTGCCGCCGGAGCGGAATGGACCGAACCAGCTTCTACGCATGGAAGCGGCGCTTTCAAACGCATGGCGTTGAGGGGCTAAAAGACCTACCGCCGATCCATCACACCCACCCGCAGACAACCCCGCCGGAAGTCGAAGAAAAAATTATCGCCAGAAGCCTTAAACACCCCGGGTACGGCTGTGTAAAACTTTCAGCCCTACTCAAGCTTGAAGGGATATCTGTCAGTTCCCCCCGTCATTCAAAAGATACTGATCAGGCATAGTTTCGGCTCCAAATACCAACGGCTGCTGCGGCTAGAAGAAAAGAATCTGAACGAAGGCTTAGAGTTGACACCGGAGCAGGTTCGTCAAATTGAGAAAGCTAATCCTTGTTTTCGGGAGCGCCACGTCGAGTCTGCCGCCCTGGCGAGCTTTTGGCTCAAGATACTTTCTACGTGGGCACGCTCAAAGGCGTCGGCAGAGTATATATGCATGCGGTAGTAAATACCTACGGCTCTTACGCTTTCGGCTTTCTACACACCAGTAAGGCTCCCGAATGCGCCGTGGCTGTACTCCATAACGAAGCATTACCGTTCTACCAAGAAAAGAAACTGGCCGTGGGTGCTGTATTAACGGACAACGGCCGCGAGTTTTGCGACCGCGATACCCACCCGTACGAGCTTTACCTCATCCTCAACGACATCGAGCACAGGCGGACAAAAGTGTGCAATCCCCAAACCAACGGGTTCGTCGAACGGTTCAACCGGACAGCGCTGGATGAGTTTTTCCGGGGCGTGTTCCGGGAGAAGTTCTATGAGTCGGTTGAGGTTATGCGGGAAGATATGGATGTCTGGTTGGTTCACTACAACACCGCAAGGCCGTATTTAGGCTATCGAAACATGGGCAAGCGCCCGGTGGCAACCATCGACTCTTATATTGCCACCGTGTTAGATATGAAGGCTAGCTGAACATTTTTTATCGATCCAATTAAAAGGGTAGCGCGTAAAATTTTGTGTAAAGCCCCAATGTCAAGATAAGTTCGAGAGCGAATTACAGAGTAATCTTTACTCTGTCGTCGAAGAAAATCATGAGATTATCCAGGATAGAACCCCAATCTTTAATAGGCATTGTCCACTTATCCACGATATTCATAGTAGTCAAGTACAGGATTTTCATGAGAGCGTCATCGGAAACGAAGGCGCTCTTTGTCTTGGTAACCTTTCGGAGCTGCCGGTTAAAATTTTCGATGGCGTTCGTTGTGTAAATAAGCTTGCGAATTTCCGGCGAGTATTTGAACATCGTGGAAAGCTCGTTCCAGTTAACCCGCCAGGACTTTACGGCCAGCGGGTATTTCCCAGCCCATTTGGCCTCAAATTCGTCCAGGGCCGAAAGGGCGGTCTCCTCGGTCGAAGCCTTGTACACCGGCTTCAAATCCGCCGTGAACTGTTTGACGTCCTTGTAGGAGACATACCGCGTAGAGGAGCGAATCTGATGGATGATGCAGCGCTGAACTTCCGTTTTGGGATAGGCCACGTTTATGGCCTCGACAAATCCGGACAGTCCGTCGACAGACGCGATCAGTATATCCTGCACGCCGCGGCTCTTCAAGCCGTTCAGTACGGAAAGCCAGTATTTTGAGGATTCGCTCGCGCCAAGCCAGATGCCCAGTACATCCTTTTTGCCGTCCAGGTCGGTGCCGATAGCAACGTAAGCTGCCTTTTTGCTGACGATCCCGTTGTCCCGGACGTTGTAATGCACGGCGTCCAGAATCATCATGGCGTAGACGCTCTGAAGCGGCCGTTCCTGCCATTCCTTGATAAGCGGCAGAATTTTATCCGTTATCTTGGAAACACGGCTGTCGTCCACGTCGATGCCGTACATCTCCTGCATTGTTTTTTGGATGTCGCGGGTAGAGATGCCCTGAGAGTATAAAAAGATGATTTTATCCTCTATGGAGGAAACGTCGCTCTGGTGCTTTTTGACAAGTTGCGGCGCATATTCGCCCTGACGGTCGCGCGGAACCTTGATCTCCATTTCTCCGACGCTGCTTTGCACGGTCTTCTGGGAATACCCGTTTCGGCTGTTGTCCGTCTGCTTGTTTCTGTAGTCGTATTTCGAATAGCCAAGCTCGCTGTCAAGCTCCGCGTCAAGCGCTGCCTGTATCGTTTCGGCGGTCAGCATTTTCACAAATTCGTGGACATCATTCATGTCCTTGATTCCATATTCCTCGATCATTTGCCGTAGCTTGCTTTTTTCTTTCCCTGCCATAACAAAACCTCCATTGCCATTTTTATCTTACCTGACAATGGAGGTTTACACAATTTTTTCTGCACTACCATTAAAAGAGAGTACTTATCGACTTTTGGTTGCGCGTCTGCATTGCTTTTAAAGTCATTACAACTATTGCTCTTCCTGTTTGCTTATAATATTTGCCAACAGTGTATTCTGCGCCATATTTTTCATGCAGTATAGCGTTAACGTTATAAGTAACTAAACCAGCGATCGCAGAATTTTTACATATGTAAATTAGCCGTTCTTGGGTATCCAGTAGTTTGCGCACATCATTTCGAACCGCCTCGAAAGTCTTCCTATACTCAATTTTTACGGCAGTAGTTTTTTCGCTCTTTTTTACGATTAGATCAAATTTGCCTTGGGTAGCTTCGTATACGTCTTCAAATCCTTTTGCCTCCAATGATTCTTTTATGTATCTAACTAGTGCAGCACGTTCGGGATTTTTAGTCCTGAAATACAAAGATTCCTGGGGAACTCGTTCAACACCATTCCGTTTAAGCGCTACATGACGATAAATTTCGCGACCAAGTTTTGTTAAGACAAAAATGCTACACGGCCCACCAAGCTTATAACGGAAGTCGCTCGATACCTTTTTGATTAATCCATCCTCCTCCATTATGTGGATAGTATTATAAAAGTTTTTCGTTTCATGGCCTCTCATTTTTATTAATGACTTAATTCGATTAACCTCACCTTCGCCGGTTTCTCCCATAGCAATGATTACATCTTCAACCTTGTCAATCAACGGTGATAATACCTGTGAATTGCCATAATCTTTTTTGCGCATTGTAAGCTCCTCCTTGTTAAAATTAAAACATACTCTATTATTAGTCTACCGTTATAGGAAGGCTCATCTGCTTCATCGAGCTAATAAAACGCCATAATTTCACAATAAATAATGAAATATTTTAAAAAGGAGTGTAGATGATGCTATGTAAAGGACTAATCTCTGCCAAAGAGTGTGATGAGTTGATTTATAAGCCATGAAGACAATTTACTATATGAGCGTGGCAACTTGCTATGAAAGAGCTTGGGTATCAGGTAAACTATTCGTAGAAGAGGTGGTTTCAGGGGGATGCGTTGGCAGTTCATACGAAGCGATTGCGCGAAATTTCAAGGCTGTAGTCCCTTAATCAGGAATGGGTCATATTCATTGCTTATCTGTGCGAGGGCTAGCGCTTTCTCTTGTTATCTACCCATCAAGGACCAATACAATAATGAAATCATTGCATTCCTCGTCACTCCGTGAAGTGGACTTAAAATTCAGTCATGTATATTATTGGAATATATATAAAAGAGGGTACCGGACGCTGAATCACTTAAATCAAGGATTCCAGTAAATTTCTGGCTCGCACAACAAGCGATTGAAACAATGGGCATGGTAGGCACTCCTTCGCAGAACGGAACTTTCTCAACGCCCCTATCGGATCGGTCCTCTCGATCTCAAGGCAGAGATGTTGTACACTTGTTGTAGTAAGCTTCAGACAATCTATGGTGAGTAAATTGATGCATACGTTTCTTCTGCAATACGGTTTGAAAAAGGGCTCGGTCCCTTTCGCTGTCCACTATCGGGAATAGATGGCCGTATAAATGTTTCGCTTTTTAAATTGTCTACTTGACTGGGGCAAATCCAGCAAGCAGCCTTTTTCTTTCCTGCCTAGTATTGCCTGCTTCCGGGGGGCAGGAGATGAAGGACCGCTGTAGAATAATTTATAAGATTGGAGATAATATAGACAACTTTTGGAATATAGGAGAAAAACATGGCAGAAATGAAAAAACTGCTAATCGGCGTTTTCCTCGCGGCGTTGGTCGCGTTTTCGCCCGTGGCGGCTGCCGCCGGGAAGGACAGAGACGCCGCCCCGAAACCGAAGCAAACCGATGCCCCCGTTGTCATCGAAGCAGACGAGATATATTTCAGCGACTTGACCGGCACGATGTTCGCCAAGGGCACGGTCGTCGTCACCCAAGACAAGACAAGGCTGACGGGCGACCTCATCCGCGGCAACGCCAAACAGAACGAAATCTGGATCGACGACAAGGCCAAATATCAGGAGTTCAACACCAACCTCACCGGCTCCCAGGTCAACTACAATTACGGCACCAAGACCGGAACCATCGCCGCCGCCAAGGGCAAAATCGACAAAGACTTCGTCACCGGCGAGAAGATCCAGCTCCTGCCGGGCGAGTACATCATCGAGAACGGCACGATCACCGCCTGCCCGGCCAAAGTGCCCGACTATCACGTCAGCGCCACCAAGGTGGAGATCTGGCCGGACGACAGGATGATCGCTTACAACGCCAAATTCTGGATCAAGAACACCGTAATCTACACCATGCCCAAATACCAGAAGTCCCTGAAAAAGGACGCAATGGCAAGCGAGTTTCCGGAAGTGGGGCAAAGCACCAACGACGGCACCTTCTTCAGGCAGCACCTTGAATATCCTTTCGATGACAAATTCGCCGCCTATACCGACCTAGCTTATTACAGCAGGCGGGGAATGAGAAACCTCTACGGCGTGAATTACCGGGGCAACGGCTATAGCCTAGGGGTCCTCTACGGCTACAGCATCGACGGTAACGATTACTGGGTTAAGCGGGAGCCGGAGTTCAACCTGGCTTTCGACAGCCGGCAACTCTTCAAGCTGCCGATCAATTATACCATCGGCGCCTCTTACGGCCGCTGGGACGATTTCACCAAATCGAGCTGGCAGAGGACCTACGGCATATATTTCACCGGTTTCCCGATCAAATTGGGCTCTAAGTCCAACCTGGTGCTCGGCACGGGAGTGACCAACGTTTGGCAGAGTTATGACGAATCCACGAATAACACCTACACTTACGACGCCACACTGGTCAGCGAATGGTCGCCGAATTTGAGTACCTATCTGGGGTACCATTACCGGCGGAACATGTCCACCCTCTTCGCCTACAACCGGCCCGAGATGGCGCGGGAAGGCGACCTCGGCTTCAGCTACAAGATCGACCCCCTCAATAGGGTTACGCTCAGCTGGGCGTATGACATCGGCTACAGCCGCCTGTACGACGCCGATCTCACCTGGTCCCACAACCTGCATTGCTGGCAGGTCGACGTCACCTACCGTTTCAAGCGGGACAAGCTGAGAATCTTGTTCGCCACGAAGAAGTTCTAGGCCCCAAAGGAGAATCACGGTGGAAGTTTCGCTTCGCAAGATTGTCGACAAGCTATCAGGACACAAAGTCATGGTTATCGGCGACATGGTGGCCGATATCTACCTTGAAGGAAAAATATCGCGCATCTCCCGGGAGGCGCCGGTGCTGGTGCTCGAGCACAGCGGCGAAACCGTCGTTCCCGGGGGAGCGGCCAACGCCGTCCACAACGCCGCCACCCTTGGCGGCGACGTTTTCGCCGTGGGCGTGGTCGGCGACGACGCCGCGGGACGGGAACTCGCCGCCATCCTGGGCGGCAAGCGGGTCCGCACCGCAGGATTGATAGTCGACGGCACGCGGCCGACGATCACCAAAACCAGAGTAATGGCCGGCGGCCTGGCCACAGTCAGGCAGCAGGTGGTGCGCATCGACCGCGAGTCCAATGCCGGTCTGCTCCCGGTAGTCGAAGAGCGCCTCCGGGCATATATCGGCGCCCACATCGGCGCCATGGCCGCAGTCGTTATGAGCGACTACGGCAACATCACCCTGTCGCCGGCGGTGCGCGAACTGGTCATCGCCGCCTGCCGCCGCCAGAGAATCCCCTGCATCGTCGACTCGCGCTACAACATCCTGGCATTTGCCGGAGCCACGGTCGTCAAGCAGAACGAGGCCGAGGTCGCGGCCGCACTGGGCTATAAAGCGCTGGCAGGCAACGATCTCAACCAAGCGGGGCGCAAGATGCTGGACGCGATGGCCGCCGAAGCCATCCTGCTCACTCGCGGCCCCGACGGCATGAGCCTCTTCGAAGCCGGCGGCAAAGTCACCCACATCCCGGTCTCGAACATCAGCGAAGTCTTCGACGTCACCGGCGCGGGCGACACCGCCGTGGTCACGGCTGCACTCGCCCTGGCTGCGGGCGCCACCTATGTCGAGGCGGCCCGGCTGGCTAACTTCGCCGCCGGCGTCGTCGTCAAGAAACCGGGCACGGCCACGACAACGACAGCGGAACTACGCGAAGCGGTGAGGGTATACCATGAAAATCGTCACTAGGAACGAAGCGAAAGAAATCGCCGCCGCCTTGAAGGCAGCCGGCAAGATCGTCGTATTCACCAACGGCTGCTTCGACATCCTCCACGCCGGCCACGTGCGTTACCTGGCCGCCGCCCGCGCTTTGGGCGACCGGCTGATCGTCGGCCTCAACAGCGATTGGTCCGTGAAGGGGTTCAAAGGCGCCGACCGGCCGATAAACCCGCAGGACGATCGGGCCGAAGTCCTGGCCGCGTTGGCGGCCGTCGACCATGTCGTCATCTTCGACGACCGCACGGCCGAGGGCCTGGTGGCCGAACTCGAGCCCGACGTCTACGTCAAGGGCGGCGACTACCGTATCGCGGACCTGCCGGAGGCGGCCATCGTCGCCGGCTACGGCGGCAGAACCGTGCTCGTGCCCGAGGTGCCAGGCCGCTCGTCGAGCACAATAATCGGCAAAATCAAGGAGACCGCTTCCCGTGCCACCGAAGGCTGACCGGCCCTACGCCAATATCCTCATCGTCAAGCTCAGCGCCATCGGCGACGTGGTCCACGCCCTGCCGGTGGCTTACGCATTGAAGCAATGTTTCCCCGCCGCCCGCATCACCTGGGTGGTGGAGAAGCCCGCCTACGACCTCTTAACCAACAATCCCTGCATCGACGAGGTCATCGTCTTCGACAAACCGCGGCTGAAAAAGCTCGCTGGCTTCCGCGACTACGCTCCCGCCTTCGTCAGGTTGCTCAGGTCGCACCGCTTCGACCTCGCCCTCGACCTGCAGGCCCTGTTCAAAAGCGGCGCCATCGCCTTTCTCAGCGGAGCACCCGAACGCTACGTCTACTGCAACACCCGCGAACTAAGCGACCTATTGAGCAAGAAGGTCTGCGGCCCCAACCGGGCCGGACACGTCGTCGAGCGCTACCTCGACGTCGTGCGGGCGGTGGGCTGCGACGTCAAGGAGGCCGTCTTCCCCATCCACATCACCGCCGAAGAAGCGGCAGCGGCTACAATGGCCGCCGAGCAGGCCGGCATCGACCTCGCCCATCCCTATGTCATATTGTCACCGGGCGCCAACTGGCCCAATAAGCGCTGGCCGCCCGCCTCCTTCGCCGCCCTCGCCGACCGGCTGCGGCACGACGGCTTCAGCCCCGTGCTCAGCGGCGGCCCGGGCGACGCAGCCTTGGCCGCGGCCATAACCGCCGCCGCCGCCGTTCCGCCGGTCGACCTGACCGGCAAGACATCGCTCAAACAACTCACCCACATCATCAAAAACGCCCGCGCCCTCGTCGGCGGCGACACCGGCCCCATGCACCTGGCCGCGGCACTGGCCACGCCGGTCGTCGCTCTCCACGGCCCCACCGACACCATCCGCAACGGGCCGTACGGCCGGGGGCACAAGGCCCTGGTCGCGGCGCAGGAATGCGCCGGCTGCTGGCGGCGGGCCTGCCCTAAGGGCCGGGACTGCCTGGCAGGCATCAGCGTAGAGGCCGTCCACGAAGCGGTGCGAGGAGTAACCGATGAGCGTTGACCCGCAAAGCATCAAAAGCATCCTGATCATCAACCTGGCCTTCATCGGCGACGTGCTGCTGTCCACGCCGGTCGCCCGGGCCCTCCGCCAGGCTTACCCCGCGGCCGCGATCGACATGATGACCATCCCCCTGACCGCGCCGCTCGCCCGTGGAAATCCGTACATAAACGACGTAATCGAATACGACAAACGCGGGCAGCATAAAAAAGTCGGCGCCCTGTTCGCGCTCATCGGCCAGGTGCGCACCCGCCGCTACGACATCGCCGTCACCACCAACTTCGCCCCCCGCGGAGCCATGCTGGCCTGGGCCGCCGGCATCCCCGTCCGGGCAGGCTACGACGCCCAGCACGCCGGCTGGTTCCTCACCCATGCCGCCAGCGCGCGGCGGCAGAATATCCGCCACGAAGCCGAAAACTACCTTGATGTCCTCAAACCGCTCGGCATAACCACCGCCGACACTAGCCTGGCGCTCGCCGTCGACCCGCGGGACGCCGCCGCCCTGGCCGGCAAAGTCCGCCGCAGCATGGGCAAAAAGCTCGTCCTCATCTGCCCGGCCGGCAGCTACCCGCAGAAGAGCTGGACGGTCGCAGGCTACGCCGCCCTCGTACGGCAGCTCGCCCCCCAGGTTGACTGCTGCCTGATCGGCGGTAAGGCCGAAGGCCCCCTGCTGGCGGCGATAAACCTAGCGGCCGGCGGAGCCGCGCAGGAACTCCCCGGCACACTGACCCTCGGCGAACTGGCCGCGCTCGTCAAAGAGGCCGACTTGGTCGTCACGGTCGACACCGCGCCATTACATATTGCCCAGGCGGTAGGAACGCCGGTCGTCGCCCTCTTCGGGCCGACCGACCCGCGGATCTGGGGCCCGCGCGGGCCGCGCGACATAGTACTTCAAGAGCCGGCCGATTGCTCCCCCTGCTGGGGACGGACGGCCTGCGCCGACCATAAATGCATGAATACGCTTGACGCCGGCCGCGTGCTGGCGGCGGTACAAGCGATGCTGGGAGAGACAGGCAATGCCGAAACTGGCCGTACTTATCCTCACATATAACGAAGCGGAAAATATCGCCGCCTGCATCGAGAGCGCCGCTTTCGCCGACGAGGTCGTCGTCATCGACAGCGGCAGCAGCGACGACACGGCGGCAATCGCCCAACGGCTCGGCGCCAGGGTTGCGACGAGAAAATTCGACGGCTTCGGGCCGCAGCGCAACTTCGCCCTGTCGCAGACCGACGCCGACTGGGTCATGTACCTCGATGCCGACGAGCGGATAACCCCCGCGCTGGCGGCGGAAATCCGCCAGGTGGTGGACAAGGGCGAGCAGGCGGCGTACGAGATACTACGTCACAACTTCGCTTTCGGCCAGCGTATCCTCCACGGCGGCTTTCGGCCCGACTACTCCCTCCGCCTCTACCCGCGTACCGCCATATCCTGGGCGGGCATGGTCCACGAACAGGCGACCGTCACAGTGCCCAAGCGCAAACTGAAAAACGTCATGCTGCACCATACCTACACCGATTGGGATCGCTATTTTATAAAATTCAACAGCTACACGACCCTGATGGCCCGGAAAATGAACGAGCGCGGTCGGCGAGCCGCCATGATCAACATCATCTTCCGCCCCTGGTGGGCTTTCTTCCGGGTATACATACTGCAGTCAGGCTGGCGTGACGGCCGGATCGGCTTCATACTATCGGCTTTTCATTTCTTTTATACGATGACGAAATATGTCAAACTTTACTATTTGCAGAAAGAGCAAGGTAAAGACAGATGAAAATCGCTTTATTCGAATCCATCCAGACCCCCGGAGGCCACGAGATCGAATTCGACCGCATCTTGGTGGAAGAATTGCAGGCCCGCGGTCACGAAGTAGCGTTTTATGTGCCCCGCAACCACAAGTTTCAGTACCAGTACGGCGTGCCGGTGCACTATCTTCCCGGCGAGGGCGTGACCTATGCCGGGGTCGGAAAACTTGTCAAAGTCTGGTATGCTGCCAAGCGGGAAGTAAACAGGCTGCGCTGGTACAACGCCCTGCACACGCTCGTGGGACAAAAGGCCTTCGATATTCTCATCGTGCCCACGGCCAGTTACCGCTTCCTGCGGTCGCTGGCCCTGACCTCCCTCAAGCGGTCGCCTGTGCCGGTCATCCTCATCGTCCACGGCGTCATGCCGCGCGATGAGGCCGACTTTTTCGCCAATGTCGAGAAATTGGCCGGCTATCCGGCGGTCAAAATTGCCGTCCTCACCCCCGAAGACAACGTCTTCGGCCGCCGTCCGAACAACGTCTTCTGCATCAAACCGCCCGTATACATCCCCCGCGACGTTCCCGACTGGCAAAACCGTCCGGGCGGTGGCAAGCTGAAGCTCGGCTTCTTCGGACAATACCGGCGGGAAAAAAACCTCGACGCCTTTCTCGACATGTTCGTCGCCGCCGGCTTCTCAGCCGACGTCGAGCTTTTCGTACAGGGCGCGACCGTCGAGCCGGCCGACACCGCCGACTTCGAACGGATCATCGCCAAATACCGCGCCAACAAGCAAATCTCTTTCCTGCACAAAGGGCTTGTCGGCCGCGAGTGGCAGGAGGCCATCCTGGGGGTGGACGCCCTTATCCTGCCGTACGCCGCCGAGCGGTTCCGGCACCAGCCGTCGGCCATGCTGTACACGGCCATCGGCTACCGCAAGCCGGTGGTCGCCGCCGACAACATGCACCCCGGCATCTTCGCCCGCTACGAAATCGGCGTCCAGTTCGCCGCCGGCGACAACGCCGCCCTGCAGGCCGCCCTGAAAAAATTCGTCACAACCTATGAAGAAAAATACCCCATATACCGGCGGGAGCTCGCGCGCATCAACGCCGACTTCGGCCCCGGAAAAATGGCCGAAGACCTGGTAAAGCTGGCAAAGGAATAACAAGCGACGATGGACAACAAACTGCCGCCGTTAGCCATAATCGAACTCATCTCCGCCCGCGAGGCCTGGGGCGGCATCGAACAGCACGCCCTCGACCTGGCCCGCGGCCTGAAAGAGCGCGGCCACCGGGTCATCTTCGCCACCAGGCCGGTCGACTTCGTCATCGAGCGCTATTGCCAGGTTGGCGAGGTCTTCCAATTCCCGATCGCCGGCGCGGCCGACCCCAAAACCATCCACGGCCTGGCCGCCCTGATAAAGAAAAAAAACATCGACATCATCCACACCCACACCAGCCGCGACGCCTGGACGGCGGTCTTCGCCGCCCTGGCCGCCGGGCGGGGCAAGGTGGTCACCACCAGGCACGTCCCGCTGGCGGCCAAGACCGACCCCGTACACACCTGGTTCTACAACCGCCTGGCGGCCATCATCTGCGTCTCGCAGTACGTCCGGGCGATCCTGCTATCGCGGTCGCCGCGGTTCGACCTGAACAAGGTCAAAGTGATCTACCCGGGCATCAGGCTGGAGCGGCTCGCCGGCGGGGCAGCAGCCAAGTACCGGCAGCTATGGGGCGTCGGCGACGACGAATTCCTCATCGGCTATGTCGGCCGAATCACGGTCGAAAAAGGGCTGGACGACCTGGTCGCCACGGCGGCGGAGCTCAGGCGCCGGCAAATAGCCTTTAAAGTTGTCCTGGTGGGGGACAATAACGTCAACACCCCCACCTACTTGGCCGACCTTCTGGAAGAGGCCAAGCGGCAGGGGGGAGGCGGCGACATCATCCACCAGGGCTTCACCGCCGACATCGCCAACGTTATGTCCGCCTTCGATTGCCTGGTGCTGCCCTCCATCACCCCGGAAACCTTCGGCCTCGTGCTATGCGAGGCGTTAGCCTGCGGCAAGCCGGTCATCGCCACCCCCACAGGCGCGCAGGCCGAGATCGTCCGCGACGACGTCAACGGCTTTTTGGTGCCGCCCGGCCAGCCGGAAAAGCTGGCGGCGGCTCTGGAAAGGCTGATCGCCGACCGGGAGCTGGGACATAGGCTGGGGGCGACCGGCCGCGAAATTGTCCGCGAACAATTTACCATTGAAAAGACCCTCGATCAGACGGAGCGGTGCTTTCTGGACTGTCTTGTTCCGCAAAAGCCGTGAACGGTGGGATGCTAAATGGATGAAAAAGCGATGAAAACCATAGCCCTAGAGGTCTTCGCTGAGCATGAGCAGGCGATCGACGCCACGCGCAGCGGCGCGCTCGATGACATCGTGAAGCTGGGCGCCATCTTCGCCCGGGCGGTGAAGAACGGCAACTGCGTCTTCTTCATGGGCAACGGCGGCAGCGCCGCCGACAGCCAGCACCTGGCCGCCGAATTCGTCGGCCGCTTCCAGAAGGAGCGCCGCGGCCTGCCTGCCGTCGCCCTCACCACCGACACCTCCATCCTCACGGCTGTCGGCAACGACTACGGCTTCGACGCCGTGTTCGCCCGCCAGGTCGAGGCGCTGGCCAGGGCGGGCGACGTCGTCGTCGGCTTTTCGACCTCCGGCAACAGCCCCAACGTCCTCAAAGCCCTGCAGGCGGCCAAAGCCTGCGGCGCGGTCGCCGTCGGACTCACCGGCCGCAGCGGCGGTAAGATGGCCGCTGTCTGCGACCTGTGCATCAAGGTGCCCGCCGACGTCACGGCCCGCATCCAGGAAGCCCATATCCTGATCGGCCACATAGTCTGTCAGCTTGTCGACGAGGAGTAGAGGCAGTGTTTAACGATAGTGGCAAGATACGGGAACTGCTGCAAAAACGCATCGGCGACATCGCCGTCCTCGTCATCGGCGACGTCATGCTCGACCGCTACTACTTCGGCGAAGTCAAGCGCATCTCGCCCGAGGCGCCCGTGCCGGTCACCCGCGTCACCCACGAGCACGCCACCCTCGGCGGCGCCGGCAACGTGGCCAATAACCTCGCCAGTCTCGGCTGCCGGGTCCTGCTTGCCGGCATTGTCGGCGAGGACGAAGGCCGGCAGCGGCTGGATAAGCTGCTGGCCGACGCCGGTATCGACGGCGGCGGCCTGTTCGCCGACGGGCGGCCCACCACCACCAAGCTCAGAGTGCTGGGCGGCCACCAGCAGATGCTGCGGCTCGATTTCGAAGACAGCCGACCGCTCGGCGGCAAGGCCGGGACCGGCCTGAAAAACTATATCAGCCAGGCCGTCAGGTCCGGCCAGGTCCGGGCCGTCGTCCTGTCCGACTACGCCAAAGGCCTCTGCACCCCGCGGCTCTGCCAGCATACGGTCAAGGAATGCGCCGCCGCCGGCGTGCCGCTCGTCATCGACCCCAAAGGCTCCGACTGGCGGAAATACGCCGGCGCGCCATACATCACGCCCAACCTCAAAGAACTGGGCGAAGCGGCCCGGGCGGAGGCCGTCAACAACGATAAGACGGTCAAGGCCCTGGCCGATAAAGTCAGGAAGCGGTACAACATCGCCACCATCGTCGTCACCCGCTCGGAAAAAGGTCTCAGCATCCTCGGCGATGACAAAGATGTGCACATATCCACCACCGCCCAGGAAGTATTCGACGTCTCCGGCGCCGGCGACACGGTGGCCGCGGTACTGGCGGCGGCCCTCGCCGCCGGCGTCGGGCTGACCGACGCCGCCCGCCTCGCCAATCTGGCTGCCGGCATCGTCGTCGGCAAACTGGGCACCTACGCCGTAAAGCGGGACGAACTGATAGCGGCCGTCGACCGCGAAGCGAACGACAGCCAAAGGGGGCAGCAAGCGTGATCATCGTAACGGGCGGCGCCGGCTTCATCGGCAGCAACCTCGTAAGAGGCCTCAACGGCCGGGGGCGGGGCGACATCCTTGTCGTCGACGACCTCAGCAAGGGCGACAAGTTCAAAAACCTGCTGGCGCTCGACATCAAAGACTACCTCGACAAGGACGACTTTATGGCGGCGCTGATCGCCGGCAAATACGACGGCGAGCTCATCGAGGCCGTCTTCCACGACGGCGCCTGCTCCGACACCATGGAGCACAACGGCAAATACATGCTGGACACCAACTACGCCTACAGCAAAGAACTGCTCCACTTCTGCCAGCGGCGGCGGCTCCCTTTCATTTATGCCTCCTCGGCGTCGGTGTACGGCAGCGGTGCCGGCGGCTTCAGCGAAAACCCGGCCTGCGAATGGGCGCTCAACGTCTACGCCTTCTCCAAGCTGCAGTTCGACCGCTACGTTCGCCGCATCCTGCCGACCGCGGCGGCCCAGATCGTCGGCCTGCGCTACTTCAATGTCTTCGGGCCGCAGGAGAACCACAAAGGCCGCATGGCCTCGGTAGCCTACCACTTTTTCCACCAGTTGAAGGACAGCGGCGTCGTCCGGCTGTTCAAAGGCACCGATGGCTACGGCAACGGCGAGCAGCGGCGGGACTTCGTCTACGTCAAAGACGTCGTCGACGTCAACCTCTTCTTCTGGGACAACCCCGCCCAAAGCGGCATCTTCAACTGCGGCACCGGCCGGGCCAACACCTTCAACGCCGTCGCCACCGCCGCCATCAAAGCCTTAGGCAGCGGGCGGATCGAATACATCGACTTCCCGGACGCCCTCAAAGGCAAATACCAAAACTTCACCGAAGCCGACCTCGCGCAGCTAAAAGCCGCCGGCTACACGCGCCCGTTCACCGATCTCACGGCCGCCGTAGCCGACTACTACAGGCACCTCCAAGACCATGACGGCTACCTCTCGTAACCCATCGCCGCCGCCGGCCGCCTTCTTCGACCGCGACGGCGTGCTCAACCGCGACAAAGGGTACCTCTACCGGCCGGAAGACTGCGAGTGGATGCCAGGGGCCATCGAAGCGGTAAAGAACCTCAACGATCGAGGCTACCGCGTGTTCGTCGTCACCAACCAGAGCGGCGTTGCCCGCGGCTACTACAGCGAAGACGATGTCGTCCGCCTGCACGCCTGGATGAACGGCGAACTCGCCAAGCACGGCGCCCGGATCGACAAATTCTACTACTGTCCCCACTACAGCGAAGGCACGGCCCCACAATACAGCATCGCCTGCCAATGCCGCAAACCCTTGCCCGGCCTCATCCTCGCCGCGTTCGCCGAGTGGGACATCGACCAGGCGCGATCCTTCCTCGTCGGCGACAGGGAATCCGACCTGGCAGCGGCGGCGGCAGCGGGAATCCTCGGGTTTTTATTCGACGGCAGCGAGCGGCTGGACGACTTCGTCGCCCGGCTGCCGGCGCAGGTGGAATGAGGTGATCGGATGAGTCAATATAAAAAAATTCTTGTGATAAACCTGATGCACGTCGGCGACCTGCTGCTCGTGACGCCCGTCCTGAGGGCGCTGCGCTGCGCCTTCCCTCTGAGCCACGTCGACCTTATCGCCGACGCCAAGCTGAGCGACCTGGTACGACTCAACAAAAACATCGATCATCTTTGGGCGATCGACAAAAAGGGATATCACGACCGTCTGTGGAATTACCTAAAATTCATCGGCGAAATCCGGGCCGAAAGATACGACTTGGTCATCAACCTCCACCGCAACGAGCGGGCGTCGTTCATCGCCGCCCTGAGCGGCGCGGGGCGGATTATCGGCTACGCCACCTGGGGGCCGCACCTTCTCTTCGACCAAGTCATGCCCAATCTCAAGGCGGTGAAACATCAAGTCCACTCGCATTTCGACGTTCTGCGGCAAGGCTTAGGCTTAACCGAGCTGGACGACCGGGGTATTGAGATGTGGCTCGACCCAGCGGTAGAGGAAAAGGCGCTGGAGCGCTGGCACCAGGCCTTCCCCGACGAAAATCTTACGGTCGTCGGTTTCAACACCGGCGCCAGCTGGCCCACCAAGCGCTGGCCCAAAGAGTACTACGCAGCCATGGCCGACCAGCTACTGGCGCAGGGCTATGGCATCGCCTTCTTCGGCGGGCCGATGGATGTCGGGCTAGTCGAGGAGACGCTTGACCTGATGGCTGAAAAGGACAACCCGTGGCTGGCGGTGTTCACCGGCAAAGTAACGCTGATGGAGCTGGCGACCATGCTCAAAAAGTGCAAGGTGCTGGCTACCAACGATTCCGGCCCCATGCACGTGGCGATAGCCGTAGGCACGCCGGTGGTCGCGCCCTACGGCTCGTCTCCTGTCCCGGGATTCTACCCCTACGACGAGCGCAGCATCGTCATCCAAAGCCCGGTAGAATGCCATCCCTGCGGCGAGCACACCTGCGACCATCATACCTGCATGAAAGTCATCACCCCGGAGCTTTTCCAGGAAAAAGTCCTAGCTGTCATCGAAGGGAAGTCCTACGAACGCGGTCATGATGGGCCGAGGGTTTGGCAGCCGGACGCGTAATGATCTCCCTAAAGACATCCCGCCAAAGGCACACACGTTTTCTACCTGCCGGGGCCACATGTATTCGGACCCTAAACGCATATAAACCGCTGAAGACTCTCCGGGCGGGAGGGTCTATTTTGGGGGGAGTAAAAATGTTCACCATTGCGGCCTGGGATTCATGCATCAAATACCTGCTGTTCGCCTTCGCCGCCGCCGTAGGGATATCACGGGCCGGTATCAACATAACGGTAGCACTTCTTATGGTAATGGTCATCATACGCTACATCCGCCAGCCGTTTCCTCTTGTCCCGGAAAAGAATCTCGGCAAAGCACTGATAATCTTTTTCATAACCCTGGTCGTTTCCGGCCTGCTTGGCGCCGACCCGCTTAGAAGCGGCGAAGTACTGCTGTGGACCGCCCTCAAAATATCACCGCTCTTATTTGCCTATGTATTTCTCAAAACGAGAAACGACATCGACAAAGTCATCTGGATGTTGGCCCTTTCATTGCTGCTCGGCTCGTCGATAGCCATCTGGCAGGGCTTGACCGGCATACTCAGGGCAAAAAGCTTCGTAGGTATCATGGACTTTGCGGGCATACTGGGCGTGCTCGTCCCGATCATGCTTGTCCACGGTTTCTCTCCCCAGACAAGCCTGCGCCGCAAAGCCCCATACCTCCTGGCCCTGGCAGCGGCCAGCCTGGCCATGCTGTATAATGGCACGCGCTCGGTTTGGCTGGGCGTACTGCTCAGCTTCGGCCTATTCGTCGGCCTTTTCGGCCTCAAGAATAAAAAAGTCATCGTTACCCTGCTTATCATCGTGGTGAGCGCGGGAGCGCTCATCTTCAGCAACCCGGTGATCAACAAGCGCTTCGCACTGATAACCGACATGTCAGAATCCAACGTCTCCACCATGGACCGATTCGCGGCCTGGCGACACGGCTGGGAAGTGTTTAAAGAGCACCCGGTCTTCGGCGTCGGGTTAGGCTGTATGCCTGCCAACCGGCTCAGACATTTAACACCGGACGAAATTAGCAAACTTCCCCGCTACGGTCATCACATCCACAACAACATCCTGCAAATATTGGCGGAAAACGGTATCGTGGGCTTGGTGGGATTCTGCGGTCTATTCGCCACGATATTGGTTACAGCCTGGCGTCAACGGAAAGACGACCGTTCGCGGCGATTCGGCGCCATTGCGTTGCTCAGCACAACAGCATTCCTGTTTCACGGACTGTTCGACTATACGTTCATAATTTCCTCGATCATGTACACGTACTGGTTCGTATGCGGCTTGTGCTACAAAGGATACAAACTGGAAAACGATGCGTGACATTGCTAAATAGCCCATTAAATGGAACGCAGCAAATGACAAAGCCGGCAGGGTGCCGGATTTTTTCGTCGAATAAAATAACGTTATTATTATTCTATACGCGGAAGTGCGATTATGCGTCAAATGCACAAGATACTTACCCTGGTCATAGCCGACACTCTCGTGGTCGGGGTCACTCCCTTGCTGGCGCTGTACATAAGGCTGGAAGGCGTTACCGAGAGCCCGTATTATGACACTGTTCTCGCCATCATCCTGCCGATCGTGGCAATCCGCCTTGGCACATTTTACCTATTCGGATTATACAACCGGCTATGGCGGTACGCGAGCATCAACGAAGCCATCGCCATAATCGGGGCAGTGTCGGCAAGCTCCGCCATCATCTTCGCCTATACATTTTTCTTGGCCGACGGCGTGCCGCGGAGCGTCCACCTGCTGAGCTGGTTCTTTACCATCCTGTTCATCGGTTTGACGCGCTTTTTTGTGCGGATCGTTCACTATTTCCGCCAGCAAAGACTGAACACCCCGTCAGCAAACGTCCTAATCGTCGGCGCCGGCGACGCCGGGGCGATGATCGCCAGAGAAATAATCCAAGGCCAATACGCGACGAAAAAAATCGTCGGTTTCATTGACGACTCGGAATACAAAAACAACCAGCGGCTGTTCGGGACAAAGGTGCTGGGCACGCGACAAGAATTAGCGGCCACGGTGAAAAAACAGCGGGCCGATGAAATCATCATCGCCATGCCGTCGGTCAGCGGCATCATACTGCGCGAAATCATCCGCGAATGCAAGGCAACAGGCTGCAAAGTCAAAATCCTCCCCAGCCTAGACGAACTGATCGACGGCAAGGTCACACTGCAACAAGTGCGGGAAATCTCCCTGGAAGACCTGTTGCGGCGCGATCCTGTCCAACTCGATATGGAAGAAATAACCCAGTACCTCAGAAACAAACGCGTGCTTGTCACCGGGGCAGGAGGATCGATCGGCTCCGAACTTTGTCGCCAGATAGCTAAAATATCGCCCCGGGAACTGATACTGCTCGGGAGGGGCGAAAATAGCATCTATGACATCGAGATGAATTTAAAGGACGCCTATCCTCAACTGCAGATGACGCCCGTTATCGCTGACATCAGAGACAAGCAAAGAATCGAGACGATTTTTCACGAATTCAAGCCACAGGTCGTTTTTCACGCCGCCGCGCACAAACATGTACCCCTCATGGAACAACAACCGATAGAAGCCGTCAAGAACAACATCTTTGGAACGCAAATACTGGCGGAAGCGGCCGACCGAATCGGCACGGAAATCTTCATCATGATCTCGACCGATAAAGCCGTCAACCCGACTAGTGTAATGGGAGCGACCAAAAGGATTGCCGAACTAGTAATCCAGGATATCAACACCGTCAGCAATACCAAATACGCCGCCGTCCGCTTCGGCAATGTCCTCGGCAGTCGCGGTAGCGTCGTCCCGTTATTCAAAAAACAGATCGCCAAAGGCGGCCCAATAACGATCACCCACCCGGAAATGAAGCGCTACTTCATGACCATTCCCGAGGCCAGCCAGCTTGTACTGCAAGCTGGGGCGCTGACCGCAGGAGGAGAAGTTTTCGTGCTGGACATGGGAGAACCGGTTAAGATCGTCGATTTGGCTCGTGACCTAATCTATCTTTCCGGTCTGGACCCGGAAAAAGAAATACAGATCAAATTTACCGGCATGCGTCCCGGGGAGAAATTGTTCGAGGAAATTCTTACCGCCGAGGAGGGAATAGCCGCAACCAAGAACGAGAAAATATACATAGCAAACATGAGAGCAGTTGATAGTCAGCTTTTTCATAGAAGCTTGCACGAATTTAAAAAAGCTCAATACTCCCAAGAAGTAATAAATACATTTGCCTCCCTACTTCCCACCTATAATTCTGAAGGATATAGCCGCAAATTGGCGGGAAAAAAAGATCTTTTCGTTTAGAGGACAAAAATGACAGTGACTCGAAGAAGGACATCAACTACCTAACCCAATAATATTATCCAAAATTCTAAAATGTGTTAGGACGTGACGGTCGGTGAAAAGGCTATTTGATATATTCAGTGCTACTATTGCTTTAATTATTTTAAGTCCCTTATTAGCCATTATCGCCATATTGGTTGAATTCACTTCTAACGGACCGGTACTTTTTTGCCAACGGCGAGTAGGGGTGGACGACAAAGAATTTATGATGTATAAATTCCGGACGATGGTAGTTGGTACACCCGAAGTTGCAACCGATAGACTGGTCAACAGCGGCCGCTATATTACTAAAGTAGGGTACTATCTTAGAAGGTATAGCTTAGACGAACTGCCACAACTTTTAAATATTATAAAGGGTGACATGTCTGTCGTAGGGCCTCGCCCAGCTCTTTATAACCAGCATGACCTAAGACAGATGCGAAACGAACTAGGTATTTCTAAGATCAGGCCGGGTCTAACAGGATGGGCACAAGTAAATGGTCGTGATGAGATACCTGTACAAACCAAGGTTGAACTTGATTACTATTATTTGAATAACCTCTCAGGGTGTATGGATGCAAAAATATTATTCCGCACGGTTTCGTGCATATTTATTGGAAACGGATAAATAGAAGCGAAATTAGAAAGGATTTTATTATATATTGACGAAGTATGAGCAAGAATATTACTCGTACTTCGCCGCTTATTCCGAAAAGGAGATAAATTTTGTGTTAGAATCAATTGTTACATCTAAAACTAGAATACAAATTTTGTTACGCTTTTTCTTGAATCCGGATCGTAAGACTTATCTGCGTGAGTTAGCTAATGAACTTGGAGAGTCGACAAATGGCATCAGGGTTGAATTAAACCGACTCGCCAATGCCCGACTAATTGAAAGTACCGCCAAGGGGCGTACAAAATATTATCAGGCCAATATCGCGCATCCGCTGTTCCCTGATCTACATAATATAGTTAAAAAGACGCTGGGCATTGATAAATTGATCGAAGGCATCATTAACCGACTAGGTAATATGAAATTGGCGTTCATTACCGGCGATTACGCTCTGGGGATCGACAGCGGCATTATTGATTTGGTCATAGTTGGCGATATAAATAAGGACTTCCTCAATCAACTGATCGATAAGACGGAAAAATTGATTGGCGGAAGGAAGATCAGGTGTTTGTGCCTGCTTGAAGGAGAGTTTATCAACCTTAAAGGCAAGTTACGCGAGAATGGTATCCTGGAGATATACGCGGCTTAAATCTTTTAGATATTGAAATCATAAGATTTTGTCATGGGTAGAAAGGTGATTAATTTTGTTTAAGGACAAATGCCTGCTTATAACAGGAGGAACAGGTTCGTTCGGCAATGCGGTGCTAAAGCGCTTTCTAAATACCGATATCGGTGAAATTCGCATTCTGTCTCGTGACGAGAAAAAACAAGACGATATGCGGAAAGCCTATCGGAATAGTAAGATAAAGTTTTTTATAGGGGATGTTAAAGATTTAGCCAGCATAAAAAATGCGACGTATGGTGTTGATTATGTATTCCATGCAGCCGCGCTAAAGCAGGTTCCAACCTGCGAGTTTTTTCCTTTGGAAGCGGTAAAGACGAACATTCTTGGAACAGACAACGTTTTAACCGCCGCGATTGAAGCAGGCGTTAAGAAAGTAATCTGCCTGTCTACCGATAAGGCAGCCTATCCGATAAATGCTATGGGTATATCCAAAGCGATGATGGAAAAAGTCCTTGTTGCAAGATCGCGAACTGTAACTGCAGATCAAACCCTTATTTGCGGGACCAGATACGGTAATGTTATGGCGTCACGCGGCTCTGTAATCCCTCTATTCGTGGAGCAGATAAAAAATGGTCAATTGTTAACCGTTACTGACCCCAATATGACAAGGTTCCTCATGAGTTTGGACGAAGCTGTTGAACTTGTCGTTTTTGCCTTCTGTCAAGCACAACCCGGGGATATAATGGTGCAGAAAGCACCGGCCTGCACCATTGGTGATCTAGCGGTAGCGCTAAAGGATCTCTTTAATGTAGACAATGACATTAAAATCATCGGGACACGTCATGGAGAAAAACTTTACGAAACACTTCTGACACGGGAAGAATGCATTCGCGCTGTAGATATGGGGGATTTTTTTAGAGTGCCAGCCGACGCGAGAGATTTAAATTATGATAAATATTTTATTGATGGCAGCATGCAGTTGTCTGTAACAGGTGAATACACTTCCCATAACGCATATCAGCTTACTGTTGATCAGATTAAGGCGAAGCTAATATCATTGGATTTCATTAAAGAACAATTAGAGCTTAGCCCCGCGCGAAGCCGTCGCCGACACAGTCTAAGGGTAACGTCATGAAGATATTAGTAACAGGCTCCAATGGATTCATCGCTAGAAATCTAATTGAAGAATTAAAAAATCGCGGGTATATTGACATACTGCGCTACGACACAGTTGCTGATCCTTGGTTGCTCGAGGATTATGTGCGGCAGAGTGATTTTGTTTTTCATCTTGCCGGGGTTAATAGACCTAAAGAAGAAGCCGAATTCATGGAAGGTAATTATGACCTAACTTTGGCGCTAATTAAAAGCCTGAAGAGCTATAATAATAAAACGCCTATACTGATGACATCCTCCGTACAGGCTGAGTTAGATAATCCTTACGGTAGAAGTAAAAAAGCTGCGGAGAAACTTCTTTTTGCCTATGGGCAAGAGTCAGGGGCAAAAGCGATGGTTTACCGTTTGCCTAACGTATTTGGCAAATGGTGCAAACCCAACTACAATAGCGTCGTGGCCACATTTTGCAATAATATTGCGAATAGGCTGCCGATACAGATAAACGATTCTAATGTGGAAATGAATCTGGTATATATAGATGATGTTGTACACGAATTCATAAATGCGCTTGAGGGTAAGGAGCATCGAAAAGACTGTTTTTGTTATGTCAATACTTTCTATAGCATCAAGCTGGGTAAAATAGCTGATTTGATATATTCATTTAAAGAAAGCCGGAAACTGCGAGGCATACCTGACCTGTCCGACGCATTTGTCAAAAAGCTGTATAGCACGTATTTAAGTTATTTGCCTGCAAACCAGTTAAAGTATCCCCTGACTATGAATGTGGACAACCGGGGCTCGTTTACGGAGTTTTTCAAAACCGGTGACAGGGGCCAGGTCTCGATCAATATATCAAAGCCCGGGGTTACTAAAGGCAATCACTGGCATCATACGAAAAGTGAAAAGTTCCTGGTGGTTAGTGGCAGAGGGGTAATAAGGGTAAGAAAGCTTGACAGTAACGATGTAGCGGAATACCATGTCAGCGGCGACATGCTGGAAGTTGTCGATATACCTCCAGGCTGTACACATAGTATAACCAATTGTGGAGAGACTGATATGGTGACGGTAATGTGGGCGAACGAACCCTTTAATCCAGATAAACCAGATACGTTCTACATAGAGGTGTAGTCGATGACTAAACTTAAGGTAATAACGATATTGGGAACCCGTCCCGAGATAATCAGACTTTCCGCTTGCATTAAAGCGTTTGACCGCTATTTCAACCATGTTCTGGTACATACCGGGCAAAACTGGGACTATACGCTGAATCAAATATTCTTTGATGATTTGGGGCTTAGAGCCCCTGATCACTATTTCGATAGCGTTGGCTCTTCACTCGGCGAAACCATTGGTAATATCATCGCCAAATCTTACGAGATATTGCGAAAAGAACAGCCGGATGCATTATTAATCTTAGGTGATACGAATTCGGCACTTTCGGCGATATCAGCTAAACGTCTCAAGATTCCCATCTTCCACATGGAGGCCGGCAACCGCTGCTTCGATCAGAATGTGCCGGAGGAGATTAATCGCAAGATTGTTGACCATATTTCGGACATTAACCTGCCGTATACCGAGCATAGCAGACGCTATTTGTTATCAGAAGGTATTAGAAAGGAGCATATTTTTGTTACCGGATCACCAATGCGAGAAGTGTTGCGTGATCATATGGATAAGATAAAAGCTAGCGATGTATTAACGCGGCTGGGTATTAAAGCGAACAGATATATCCTGCTCTCAGCCCACCGTGAAGAGAATATCGATTTCGAGGACAACTTTATGTCGTTGATGACGGCGGTCAACTCTATCGCCGATAAGTACCAACTTCCCATAATCTATTCTATGCATCCGCGCAGCAAGAAGTTCATCGACGAACGCGGCTTCGTCTTCCACCCTTTGGTGCAGAGCATGAAGCCATTCGGGTTTATCGACTATAACCACCTGCAGATGAACGCGTTCTGCGCCATCTCCGATAGCGGTACGCTCTCCGAGGAAAGTGCTATACTTAATTTCCCAGGGGTGCTGATAAGGACTTCGACCGAAAGACCGGAAGTGCTTGACAAGGGGACGGTTGTTATCGGCGGTATAAAGCGCGAGGCTGTGGAGCAGGCTGTCGAGCTCGCTATCACGATGCACGAGAGAGGCGAGGAGCGGGTAATGGCCGAAGATTACGCCGATACCAACGTTTCGGTCAAGGTTGTTAAGATAATCCAAAGCTACAGCAGAATTGTCAACATTGATGTCTGGGGGAAAAAGTAGTGAAGCTGTTTTCTTTAATCCAAAAGATTGAGGAGTTGAAACTAAGACGTCAGAGGTCATGTGGGTCTATATTGATGTTTCACAGAGTCGACGATATTATGAAAGCCGGTAGTTACAAGGATGCTTTAATCACTTTGATTAATTTCAAAAGATTGATATTAGATTTCAATAGTAGAGGGTATGAATTTGCGAAATTGGAGGATATCGAGAATCTTGACGAGCTAAATGAAAAGAAGGTTTTTATCACATTTGATGACGGAACTGATGATTTGCATCGTAATGTCTATCCTTTTCTAAAAGAGCATAAATTTCCTTTTGCCGTCTTTGTAGTATCAGAATTTATCAGCAAACCAGGGTACCTGTCCCAACGGCAATTAGTTGAATTAGTCGAGGGAGGTTTATGCACTGTTGGAGCTCACACAAAAAGTCACCTTTTGCTTCGGAAGGCATCAAGTGCAACGAGTAAGGCGGAAATTGTCGACTGCAAAGCAGATATTGAGAGGATTATTAATCGGGAAGTCAGTTATTTTGCGTATCCTTATGGATCAGCTTATGCTGTTTCAAAGCGCGATGTTAACTACGCAAGAGAAGGATATAAGTTAGCTTTTTCAACTTTTAACTCTCATCTAAGCCAATTAGCATTCAAAAATATGCACTTCTTACCGCGTATTAATGTTGATAATGATAATTGGCAGCGTTTGGGGAGGTTAAAGTTTTGGGGTACGCAATCAGTGTAATTTTGCCGGTATATCAGGTTGAAAATTATATTGAGAACTCCGTGCGATCTGTTTGTGAACAGGACTTTACAGATTATGAAATTATTCTTGTTGACGACGGAACAAAGGATAATTCCATAGAAAAGGCTAAGAGTGTATTAAGACAGTATGATAAGCCGTGGTCTGTAATAAAGCAAAGAAATTCTGGTGTATCGAGCGCAAGGAATGCCGGAATGAAAAATGCGTCAGGGGAATTTCTGATCTGCATAGATCCTGATGATTGTATTGAAAGAACCTTTCTTAACAAATTGTACTCCGCATGTATTAGCAACATGACAGATGTCGCATTTTGTAATTGGCGACATACCACTGACAAAGAGTTGTTATATTTCCCTGCTTATAAAGAGATATTCGTAGATGTTTATAAGCAAGATAAACTATTCTACGATTTTTTGCTAAGAAAGATAATTATAATTTCTCCGTGTATTCTTATTAGGCGGTCGGCTGTTGCGGAAAATAATTTATTTTATAATGAGGACACTGCTTTTTCAGAGGATGTCCATTTTATCTGGCAAGTAATTATGGCAATAGGTAGGATATCTCATGTAAAAGCAGTTTTATATAATTATTTAATTAGAAACAATTCGACTATGACGGGATCATCTGTTAATAAGATTTTAACCGGTTATAACATTTTTAGGAAGATGCATAAGAATTTGATAAAATCTAATTATCACGGTGCTTCTATGGTTTTACCGCGGTGGATCATCGGGACGTTGAATAGTGGTACAAGGATGCTGGAGTTTGAGGAGTTCAAGAGTTTAGCGAAAAAGTTGAATTATAGACATCACCTGAAGGAATTAATAAGGTTTCCCGATTTAAGAATAAAGGTATTAACGATTATCCTTTTTATCCATTTAAAGTTGTTTTATATTTTAATCAGAAATATACGTGTTAATAAGCAACGAAGGTGAATTAAAACATGAAGATTGTCCATGTATGTTTGTGCAGTTCTTATAATGATGATTGGAGTTACCAGGAAAACTGCTTGCCATATTATCATAAGAAATTGGGCCATGATGTAACGGTTGTAACGACCCCTTTTGTTAAGGATAAAACAGAAGATTATCAATTTTTTCGAACCGGGGAGTATCTTGGGACTAATGGCGTAAAGATTATTCGGCTTAGTCTTTTAATATCTAATAAATTGAAGCTTTCGCGAAAATTGAGAATTTATAACGGACTATATAAAACGCTACAAAATGAGCGTCCGGGAATTATTTTTGTCCATGGATGCCAGTTTATGGATATAAGGCATGTGGCGAGATATGCAAAAGAGAATCCTAATGTTCGCGTATTCGTGGACAATCACGCCGACTTTGAGAACAGCGCTAGGAATTGGCTTTCGAAAAACATATTGCATAGGTTTGTATGGCAATATTGTGCGCAGGCTATTGAGCCTGTAACTAAAATCTTCTGGGGAGTGCTCCCGGCAAGAGTCGATTTCTTGGTTGACTTTTATAAGTTGCCCAAAGAAAAGGTAAAACTCCTTGTAATGGGAGCAGATGATGAAAAAATTGCAGAGGCCAAGGACAAGGGGGTTGTTGCAGGGATTCGTGATCAGTACAAAATAGGAAAAGATGATTTTCTTATTGTTACTGGCGGAAAAATTGACAAGAATAAACCGCAGACTCTCCTTCTTATGGAGGCGATAAAAAGTATTAATAATAAGAAAATCAAGCTGATTGTCTTTGGTTCCGTTATACCGGAATATGAAGAAAGGTTTTTTTCCTTATTATGCGATTCTATTCAATATATAGGCTGGATTGAAGCGAAAGAGGCGTATAAGTATTTTAATGCCGCACAGTTGGTAGTTTTCCCGGGATTGCATTCGGTCTTCTGGGAACAAGCCGTGGGCTTGGGAAAGCCATGTATATTTAGATATATTGACGGATTTAACCATATTGATTTAGGAGGCAATTGTAAGTTCTTATATGAGAACTCTGTAACGGAAATAAAAAGAGTCATATCTGAAATAGTTGATAATGAAAAAGTATTCGCGCATATGGAGAAAATTGCGCAAGACAGAGGGATTGAAATGTTCTCTTATAGTAAGATTGCTAAAAAGAGTATTGAAATGGAACAGAGGATAGCCATATGAACTTATACGAAAAATTACGAAAAAAAGAAGTAAAGCTTTCGGTGATTGGTCTAGGATATGTTGGTCTGCCGCTTGCGATTGCCTTTTCAAGAAAGGTTGATGTAATAGGCTTGGATCTGAATAAAGAAAAGATAGCTTTGTTTAAGAAAGGGATTGATCCAACAAAAGAAGCGGGAAACGATGCCGTGAAAACTACTACTGCTGAATTTACGGCTGACGAGAATGTGATACGTGAGGCCAAGTTCCATATCGTTGCTGTTCCGACTCCTATAAACGCTGATAAAACCCCAGACCTTTTCCCGGTAGAAGGGGCTAGCACGATAGTCGGGAGAAATTTGACACCTGGGTCAATTGTCGTATATGAGTCGACGGTTTATCCGGGAGTCACCGAAGACGTCTGCGTTCCGATTCTCGAGAGAGAATCGGGTTTAAAATGTGGCGTAGATTTTAAAGTTGGCTATTCACCGGAACGTATTAATCCAGGTGACAAGATTCATAGGCTTGAAAATATTGTAAAAATTGTTTCGGGAATTGATGAGGATGCGCTTGAGGAAATTGCCAAAACATACGAACTAATTATTGAAGCCGGGGTGCACCGCGCACGCTCTATAAAGGTTGCGGAAGCCGCCAAGGTTGTTGAGAATAGCCAAAGAGATATCAATATAGCTTTTATGAACGAGTTAGCTATGGTTTTTGATAAGATGGGGATTAACACTGGTGAAGTCATTGAAGCGATGAATACAAAGTGGAATGCTCTAAAGTTCTATCCTGGGCTGGTCGGGGGCCATTGTATCGGTGTCGATCCGTACTATTTCATCTATAAGGCTGAAAGACTGGGGTACCATTCGCAGATTATATTGTCTGGAAGAAAAATTAATGATGCAATGGGGGCGTTCGTAGCTGACGCGACGATAAAAAGACTGATTCAAGCCAATAAAAAGGTGAAGCAGGCAAAGATTGTAATTCTAGGTCTTACATTTAAGGAGAATTGCCCAGATATTCGCAACACGAAGGTAGTAGACATTATTGAGAGGCTGGCAGAATACGAAATAAAAGCATCTGTCGTGGATCCATATGCAGATATGGTTGAAGCGAGAGTGAAATATGGCATAAATATTGTAGATGTGGAAAAGGTTGTTGATGCTGACTGTGTCATTTTTGCTGTAGCTCACAATGAGTTTAAAAACATGAGCGTTTCAAAGGTTAATAATTTATTCAAGAGTATTCCTCACAATGAAAGAATTATTATTGACGTCAAGGGCATGCTATCCACAGATGAATATAAAAAGCAGGGATATATTTATTGGAGTTTATAAAAAAGTTTATGTCATTCGGAAGGCGGCATTTGTGTGATATGTCTCTTAAAGGATGTAACAAGTTAGTATTCTATGGTTCGTTTATTTTTTATAAAGCATTCTACGAATATATTTATATATATATACCTGGTTTTATTCATTTGGGTTTAGCGAAAAATGTTAATTTCGTCAACTGCATCTTAACGAATTTTATGTTTTTCGGAATGCTGCTAATCACGCCGAAGAATTATAATGTACCTTCCACTTATCTAATTCAAATATTGCTCGCATTTACGTTTTCGCCGATTCTTTCAATCTGCTGGCAGGCTGATATGCCCCTAGAGTATGCTATTTATTGTTCAATTTGTTATTTCCTTATGGCGGCCACACTACGATTTTCCCCCAAAATTAGCCTTAATTTAAGATTAGCAAATAGTTATAAGATCGAAAATATTTTGACCGGAATTATAGTAACTTATATTATCGTGTTTATTGTTACATTCGGGTTGGCAGATTTTCGAGCTCTGGATTTTTCGCGGATTTACGAGGTCAGGGCTGAACGTCATTTCCCTATCGCATGGGGGTATATGACACAATGGATATCTACTTCAATATTGCCTTGCGCATTAGTATTTTGTCTCTATTACAAGCGATACTTATTAGCGATGTCGTTAATATTGATACGATTCTACATGTATTTATATACGGGCTCGAAGACTATAGTATTATCAATAGCCATCATTCTTCTTTTCTACTATATTTCACGTAATAAGTCATTTACTCACAAGTTGTTGCTAACAATGAGTAGTATATTTTTATTGGCCGTATTAGCCAATGAGGCTGGTCGCGTGGAATTGTATGCTGTTGTTCCAACGAGATTTATTTATATTCCTGCACTTATCTCTTTCCGTTATTTCATTTTCTTCTCGGATCATCCAAAATTGTTATTAACCGAAACAATAATTGGAAAGATAATTAATCTTTTTACGCCGTATAGTAGTTATTTGCCTGAAACATCATCACTTTGGATTACACATTGGTTTGGTTACGACAATGATAACCAGGTAACAGGGTTCTTGGGAGACGCGTATGCTAATGGCGGTCCGTTATTGATGTATATTTATTCTCTTATTTTAGCCCTGTTATTGAAACTAGTAGACGGCATCTCCAATAAAGAAACGATTAAAACTACAGTGGGATGTCTAGGCTATACAATGATTATACTTAATGATGGTTCCTTACTTACAACTCTGCTAACATGGGGATTTGCTCTAACAATTTTTATTCTTTATTTATTTCACGCTAATAAACGCTTAGATAATACTAGATTACATGGCTAACAGGTTTCTAATACTATATATAAAAGGAAATATTACATGGGTTTTTTATGGGACATTATAAGATACAAGTTATTAAAGAATGTTGTACTGGATTTTTGTGGAATTACTGTAATGGCTGGCGTACTACAACTGCTTGTCTTTCCATTGTTATCGAGAAAATTAAGTTTAGAAGATTTTGGTTCGTTTCTAACTTTAATCGCAATATCGAATATTATGGGTTCTATTTTTGGCGGATCTATTAATAATATTCGTCTGATACGTAACCAGGAATATGCCAACAGTGGTTATGAGGGCGATTTCCGCATTATTATGGAATGTGGAGCAGTCCTAACTGCGTTAGGCATGTTAATTGGTATATTCTTCTTTCGAAATCAGGTTTCCCCTGCCGAGTGGTTACTACTGCCGTTGCTTTCTTTGCTTACGATGCTGCGCTCCTATATGACGATTGAATATAGGATTAATCTGGATTACATTAAAATAATGTTGCATTCTTTCGCAACGTGTGTTGGTTACTTGGTAGGGATACCGTTATTCTTTTATTTCAATGAATGGACGCTTATTTTTCTTGTCGGAGAGTTTTGTGCATTTGCTTATGCCTGCTCTACGACAGGCTTATTTAACGAGCCGCGTACCAAGACCCATCTTTTCAAGAAAACTTTAAAAGAAACTATTCAACTATTTTTTTCAAATTTGGTTACTAATATTTTGAGCTATTTGGATAGGCTGATGGTTAACCCAATCTTGGGTCCAGCAAATGTATCAATTTTTTTTGTTGCTTCATTAGTAGGAAAAACGATGGGAACCATGCTCCTACCAGTTGCAGGGGTCACTCTAAGTTTTGTTTCAGGTGCTAAGAAACAGCATGCCCCCCATTTATTTATTATAACCATTGTCGGTGCTTTAGCCTGTGGTGTTGTGGCTTTTGTTGTCTCAATTCCGTTATCATCCATCGTAATCAAGTTCCTCTATTACAACATGCTTCAAGATGCGTCCGCCTTTTTTTTGGTCGCTAATTTAGCGGTCATACTGGCGACCGTTGGTTCATTATTTCAACCGGTAATTTTAAGGTTTTGCCCAATAAAGTGGCAGATGATTACTCAGAGCGTTTTTTTGTGCGTATATATTGTTTTTGGTGTAGGATTAATGTTGCAATATGGCCTTTGGGGTTTTTGCATTGGTACGATTGTTGCTCATTTAGTTAGAATGGTGCTGCTAATAGCAGTAGGCTATTTTTATATTATTAGACCGAGAATGGAGTAGGAATACGAAATAATTTGAATTTCGATTATAATATTCAATAGCAGCCGGATCTTGAGTTAATAAATTGAAACATGTAATTGTGGGTGCGCTAAATGAAAGTAATGTTCATTGTTTATCATGATATAAGAACCGAAGCTAGAACTGCAGAGATATTAGAATTTGCAAAAGAAATGGGCAATACATATTTTGTTTCTTATTCTTTACCTAGAAATATCTGCGATATAAATATGATACATACTGGTAAAAGAAGCTACTTTTCGTTTCTTTGGTACGCCATTATCGCGATAAGCCGTGTTAAGCCTGAAGTTATTATTCTTCACGACAATTATTGTGCTATACTCTTGCCTTGGATTAAAAGAATTGTCCCAAGTGCAAAGATCATTTATGATTCAAGTGAACTCTATATCGAACCCAATTCATCTGAACCATTGTTAGTGCAGGTAGCAAACATTATTTTAAAAGGCTTTGAAAAAAATTTTTTAAAACTTTGTGATATTGTAGTTGCAGCCAATATTGAGAGAGCCAATATAATGCGACGGTACTTTAGATTAAGAGAAACACCAATTGTATTTGATAATATACATAGAATTGATGAACCGTTTGATGAGGATGCCTGTGAAAAACAATATGCACCATATTTAAAAGAGGATGCATTTTGTATTGTCTATGGGGGAGGTGTTCATCATACGCGGATGACTTATGAATTAGCAAGTGCGGTAGGAAGTCTAGGCCCCCGGTTTCGCCTTATTATTGCCGGCGCATCAACGCAAATTGAACAAGAAAAATTTGCGTTGATGCTTAAGCGTAATAATTATTATAATGTGTACTATATTGGGTTCATTCCGCGCAATCACTGGAAGTTTCTTTTAAATAAAGCAGATGCAAGTATAGTTGCTTTTTTGCAAAATACATTGAATAACATTTATTGCGCATCGGGTAAAATGTATGAAAGCTTTTTTGAGGGTACGCCAATTTTGGCTACCGAAAATCCTCCTTTAAAAAAGATTTGTAGGACTTACGGCGTAGGAGTATCCAACAATAATTTTATTGAAGGGATTATAGAACTGACTAGAAATTATAACAATTATCGCAAGAACGTTGAAAAATTTAGAGATAATATTGATATGAATAAAAGAAAAGATGATTTTTTAAAAATAATTTTAAAAAAACTGCAAATAGATAATGGAGACGCTAATGAAAATAGCAATTATTGACCAGCTTTTTCCATTCGGACACAAAAAATTAAATTCCTCGCTAATAAAAATTATTAAGTCGGATTTCGAGATTATTTTACTAGAATATCAGAATTGCTATAACGATATTAGCTCTGACGAAAGCTTGGAAAAGATAAAGCTTAAATGGATGCTTTTTCCAAAACGAATAAGAATTCTCCAAGTCTTATGCAATCTCATTAATTTATTCGTCATGATTTTTATGCTTAGAAAGAAGGAGTATGACGAAATATTACTTCTTACGTATGAAAATATAAGCTTTTCATTATTTATGGCAGTGTTTAAGAAATGTCCGGTGTATATAATGCATCATAATAATATCGATTTTTTAAAAAGCAGAGCAGACTTTTTTTCCTTTAAGAGTTACATGAATAAAGTCACACATATTGTTTTGGCTGATTTTATTAAAAAAGGATTAATAGCAAAAACTAAAGTAGACCATAACAGAGTATATGTTTTGAATACACCATTGAGAGAGTGCTTTAAAAAAAATAATGAAAAAAGCCAAAATGGGATTTTTATTAGCTTAGGATTAGGCAATAATGAAAATATAATTTCACAACTTATAGAATTAGATAAGAAAGTGTGCTTTTTTAAAAAAAATAAAATTAAATTGGTATTGCGGTCTAATAGGAATGAATATGAAAGTGAAGGGATGAAGGTTTTTTCCGGTCTTTTATCAGAACAGGAATACTATGATTTATTTGCTTCAGCAACAGCATATTTGTCATTGTATCCAAAATCTTTCCAAAACAGCTTCAGCTTAAGTATATTTAATGCTCTTCAATTAAAAAAGCGCGTTATTTGTACCGATATACCGGTGGCCCGCCATTTTAAAGAATTATATCCCCAAAATTGCATAATATTTAAAAATATGGAAGAATTGCTAGCCGAATTATCTAATTATGACCATAAGTTTAACATGGAAGAATACGGAAGATTATTAAAGAAACATGATGAAAGTAGTATAAGACAACAACTAATAAATATATTTTGTAAAAGAACAAATGTTAACGGGTCATTATAAATCTTTTATATAAGTCCTTTGGGACCGGAAAAATATGAAAGGAATAGAATGAAGAAATGAGTAAAGTAGCGTTGATCACAGGTGTAACTGGACAAGATGGGGCATATTTAACCGAACTATTGTTAAAAAAAGGCTATATTGTGCACGGAATAAAACGAAGAGCTTCACTCTTTAATACAGCACGGATTGATCATTTGTATAGTGATCCTCATGAAGAAGGAGTTCGCTTTTTTCTGCATCATGGCGATTTGACTGATACTTCTAATATAAATCGATTAATTCAACAAACACAACCCGATGAAGTATATAATTTGGCTGCTCAAAGCCATGTAGCAGTTTCATTTGAAGAACCAGAGTATACCGCAAATACGGATGCGTTAGGTGCGTTGCGTATACTTGAAGCTATTCGCTTACTTGGGCTGAGCAAAAAAACTAAGTTCTATCAGGCTAGCACTTCCGAACTATTTGGCTTAGTTCAGGAAGTTCCACAAAAGGAGACTACACCTTTTTACCCCCGCAGTCCTTATGCAGTGGCTAAACTTTATGCCTATTGGATCACAGTAAATTATCGTGAGGCTTACGGGATTTATGCATGTAATGGTATTCTCTTCAATCATGAATCGCCTATACGAGGTGAGAATTTTGTTACGCGGAAAATAACAAGAGCCTTGGCACGCATCAAGCTTGGCCTACAGCGAAACCTTTATCTTGGAAATCTTGACTCTAGACGTGATTGGGGGCACGCAAAAGATTATGTTGAAATGCAATGGCTAATGCTGCAGCAAGACCAGCCCGACGACTTTGTTATTGCCACGGGAGTGCAATATAGTGTACGCGATTTTGTTACATTAGCCGCCAAGGAATTGGGAATTACTATAAGATGGCATGGTTCGGGCATAGAAGAAAAAGGCTATGATGACGAATCAGGTAAGTGTATTGTGGCTGTCGATCCTCGTTATTATAGACCATCTGAAGTTGAAACTCTTCTTGGCGATCCAGCAAAAGCAAAGAAAACGCTTGGGTGGCAACCTAAAACATCCTTTTCTGAGTTGGTCAAAGAAATGGTTCTCGAAGATCTTAAAATAGCTAAACGTGATAATTTGATGAGGCAAAATGGATATGATACGCCCGAACAATTTGAGTAATTGTTTATAATCTCTAAACGCTAAAGAATGTATAGTAGCACTCTTTGCAGTTTCTTAATATTGTTTTATCTACTAATTCTATAGGTAAGGAGAAATATGATGCACTCAATAGATTTAAAATTAGTTATTTTTGGATATCATTTTTGCGAAGATAGGATGTCAGCAAAACGCAATAAGACAATAATTTATGGGCTAGCAACAACATGAATGCATTGATAACTGGTATAACTGGACAGGATGGGTTATATTTAGCCGAATTATTGAGTAATAAAGGCTATAATATTGTTGGTGTAGTTAGCAATTTAAACCAAGCTTTAAAAAGAACAGATCTTGCATTAAAAAATAATAAAGTACATTTATTGCAATGCGACATGAATAAAATGGAATGTATAGCAGATCTTCTCGGCCATTTTAGCATAAATGAGGTTTATAACCTTGCAGCATATTCATCGGGGGTAGGAATGTATGACGATCCGATAGCTATCGGCGAAGTAAACGGGTTAACCGTAGTCCGTATTCTTGAAGCTATTCGCATTACTGATTTATCTATTAAGATGTGTCAAGCATCAAGTAGTGAAATATTTGGTGAAACGACTGATACACCGCAGACAGAAGAAACCAAATTTAATCCACGTAGCCCGTATGGAGCAGCGAAACTTTACGCTCATAACATGGTTAGAATATTTCGGCAAAGATATGGTATTTTTGCCTGTTCAGCTATTTTATATAATCATGAAAGTCCTCGACGAAGGCCTGGCTTTGTATCAAAAAAAATAATTCATGAAGTTGTCAGGATTAAACTAGGTTTATCTAGTAAGCTGCGGCTAGGCAATCTTGATTCGTTTAGAGATTGGGGCTTCGCCGGGGACTATGTCAATGCAATGTGGTTGATGCTCCAGAACACTGATCCTGATGACTATATTATCGCAACAGGGGAAATGCATTCAGTACGGGAATTTTGTGATTATGCATTTAGTTACTTTGATTTAGACTATCGCGATTATGTTTCTATTGAGCGTGACTTATACCGCCCTGCCGAGACAACACACCTAGTCGGCAATGCCCGAAAAGCCAGGGAAGTATTGAGGTGGAGCCCAAAAGTGGAATTTCCTGAGCTAATTAAAATGATGATTGACAAAGAAATAGAAACGTTGAACCAGCAGGAAAAATTGAAAGGAAGTTAGCATGTTGAAACAAATTACTAAGTGTAGAATTTGTGGGAATAGTCATCTAGTTCAAGTACTTGATTTAGGAGAGCATATGCTTACAGGCGTATTCCCGAAAACTAGGAAAGAAGACATAACATGCGGTCCGTTAAAGCTGGTAAAATGCACGGGTGGTGATAATGTGTGTGGCTTGTTACAGCTTGCACACTCGTATGAATTGAGAGAAATGTATGGCGATAATTACGGGTATCGATCAGGCCTTAACTCTAGCATGGTAGAACACTTACGAGAAAAAGTAAATAAGATCCTTGATAATGTGGTTCTTCAGGAAGGAGATTTAGTTTTAGATATTGGCAGTAATGACAGTACGACACTACAGGCATATCCGTCTGATGGTCTAATCCTACTAGGAATAGACCCTACAGGTACTAAGTTTAGTAACTACTATCCCCCACATATACAGTTAATTCCTGATTTTTTTTCAGCAGATTTATTTAAAAGGTACTTTTCTCATCAAAAAGCAAAAGTAGTTACATCATTTTCTATGTTTTATGACTTAGAAGACCCAATGCGTTTTATGGAAGATGTTTATGAAATCTTAGATGATGAAGGGGTATGGGTATTTGAACAAAGCTATATGCCAACTATGTTGAAGATGAATTCATACGACACAGTCTGCCATGAGCATCTAGAGTACTATGCGTTGCGTCAGATAAAATGGATGACCGACAGTGTCGGATTAGATATTACAAATGTGGAATTTAACGGTATAAACGGGGGAAGTTTTTCTATTACTGTAAAAAAAGCGAAGAGTAGGGTTAGTACAAGTCTTCAAGTGCAGAGAATTCTTGAAGAAGAATGCAACGGCGGTCTTAATACTCTTATACCTTATCAAGAATTTGCCTTGAGGGTTTCAAAGACTAGGAATGATTTACTGGAATTCATAAGAAGAGCGTGTGACGAAGGCAAGACAGTAGCTGCTCTTGGCGCATCGACAAAAGGCAACGTTATTTTACAATACTGTGGTTTAACAGAAAAAGAAATTATAGGCGTCGGCGAAGTAAATGTCGAAAAATACAATTGCTATACTCCAGGATCCTGGATACCAATTGTGCCAGAAGAGAATCTTCTTGGGGAAAACATTGATTATTTGGTTGTACTTCCATGGCATTTAAAGGAATTCTTTATAAATTGCCCCAAATTGCTTTCGAAAAGTTTGGTATTTCCACTGCCTAGTATTGAAATATATAGTGTGTGATTTACCTACATCGTTTCATTTTTTGAAAGCGCGTATCCCGCATAGTCCTGGACACGATAGGTTTCGTGACTCGAGTCTGTAAAATAATTTGTGCTTCTGACCTTTTGGATAAAGAAACAGCTACAATGAAAGAGAAAGGCAGGAGAAGCAAAGGCAGATAAGGAACGCAGACGGCTACTGAGCAAAGAGCAACTCCGAACGCTGATCCAGGAA